>DATAYG010000065.1:0-34618 GCA_036272695.1 Rhizomicrobium sp.
ACGACCTGGAAGTTCCGGGAGATGATCCAGTTCAGGGACGAGACGGTCAAGCGGCTCGACTTGAAGCTGCTGGTTCATATCAACGAGGACGGAGTACGAAGGAATATCAATCCCTTCGATTCCGGCTCGGCTCTTCATACCCAGGTCATGAAGACGGAATCCCTGAAACAGGCGCTCGACAAATATGGGTTCGACGCGGCTTTCGGCGGCGCCCGGCGTGACGAAGAGAAATCCCGCGCGAAGGAACGCATTTTCTCGTTCCGGACGGCGCAGCATGCCTGGGACCCGAAGAGCCAGCGCCCGGAACTCTGGCGCGCCTACAATACCCGCGTTCGGCCCAAGGAATCCATTCGCGTCTTTCCGCTGTCGAATTGGACGGAGTTGGACATCTGGCAATACATCATGGTCGAGAATATTCCGCTGGTGCCGCTTTATTTCGCCAAGCGGCGGCCGGTTGTGGAGCGGGACGGTGCGCTCATCATGGTCGACGACGACCGCATAAAGCTAGCGCCCGGGGAAGAGCCGGAAATGCGGCTCGTTCGTTTCCGTACACTCGGCTGCTACCCACTCACGGGAGCAATCGAATCCCCGGCCGATACCGTCGAAGCCATCGTGACCGAGATGCTCACCGCGCGCACCTCGGAGCGCGAGGGCCGGGTAATCGATCACGACGAAAATGCCTCGATGGAGAAGAAAAAGCGCGAGGGATATTTCTGATGACCGGTCCCACGGGTACGCTCGCGGCCTATCTCGCCGAGCAGGAGCGAAAATCGCTGTTGCGGTTTCTGACCTGCGGCAGCGTGGACGACGGCAAGTCGACGCTCATCGGCCGGCTGTTATACGATTCCAAACTGCTGTTCGAAGATCACCTCGCTGCCCTCAAGAAAGACTCCCAGAAGCACGGCACGACAGGCGGAGATATCGATTTTGCGCTGCTGGTGGACGGCCTCGAAGCCGAGCGCGAGCAGGGAATCACGATCGATGTGGCCTATCGGTTCTTTGCCACGGACCGCCGCAAATTCATCGTCGCCGACACGCCGGGCCACGAACAGTACACACGCAATATGGCGACCGGAGCTTCGAATTCCGAGCTCGCCGTCATTCTTGTCGATGCGCGGAAAGGCGTTCTGACCCAGACGCGGCGGCATTCCTACATCGCGTCGCTGCTCGGGATACGTAACGTCGTTCTTGCCGTCAACAAGATCGACCTCGTCGGTTTCTCGCAGTCAGTCTTCGAGCAGATTGTCGCGGAATTCTGTGAATTCGCACAGAAACTGAACTTCACGAGTCTTGTGCCGATCCCGATTTCCGCCCGCTTCGGCGACAACATCATCGTCAAGAGCGCGAATACCGGCTGGTACAAGGGACCTACGCTCCTCGAACATCTGGAGACAGTCGACGTCGAGACAGAGCTCGCAAAAAAGCCGTTCCGGATGTGCGTGCAATGGGTGAATCGGCCGAACCTGGATTTCCGCGGCTTTTCGGGAACGGTTTCGAGTGGCCGTGTCCGCCCTGGCGACCGCGTAGTCGTCGCGCGATCGGGCCGGCTTGCCTGTGTGTCGCGCATCGTCACCATGGACGGCGATCTTGACGAAGCAACACCGGGTGAGGCCGTCACGGTCACGCTCGATCGCGAAATCGATGTCTCCCGGGGTGATCTGCTGTGCGACGCAACGGCCAGGCCGGAAGTATCCGACCAGTTTGCCGCCCATATTTTGTGGATGGCGGAGGACGAACTCCTGCCAGGGCGCCAATATCTGGTGAAGATCGGTACGCGTACCGTCCCCGCCTCGGTAACCGAACTCAAGCACAAGGTCGACGTCAATACTCTCGAGCATATGGCCGCCAAGACCCTGGCGCTGAACGAAGTCGGTTATTGCAATTTTTCGGGCGCGCAGTCCGTAGCGTTCGATCCCTACTCGGAGAACCGCGATACCGGCGGTTTCATCCTGATCGACCGTTTCACGAACGCGACCGTCGCGGCCGGCATGATCGATTTCGGACTGCGGCGCGCCACCAATGTGCACTGGCAGGCGCTCGACGTGAACAAGGTTTCGCGCGCGGAGGCCAAGAACCAGAAGCCGGCCGTCCTTTGGTTTACCGGGCTGTCGGGTTCAGGCAAATCCACGATCGCCAACCTTGTCGAGCGCACGCTATATGCCGAGGGACGGCACACCTACCTTCTCGACGGTGACAATGTCCGCCACGGCCTTAACCGCGATCTGGGCTTCACCGACGCGGACCGCGTCGAAAACATCCGCCGTGTAGCCGAGGCAGCCAGGCTTTTCGTCGATGCGGGGCTGATCGTGCTGGTATCCTTCATCTCGCCGTTCCGGTCGGAGCGGCGCATGGCGCGCGACATGCTGAAACTCGGCGAATTCATCGAGATTTTCGTGGATACGCCGATCGAGGTGTGCATGGCCCGGGATCCCAAGGGCCTTTACGAGAAGGCAAAGCACGGCGAAATCAAGCATTTTACCGGCATCGACAGCCCTTATGAGGATCCGGACACAGCGGAGATCACGATCAAAACCGTTGATACGGAGCCGGCCGAGTTGGCTCACGAGATAGTGCGTTACCTCAAGTCGACAGGTATAGTCCCCTGACAGAGGGTCGGTGGGGCGTCGGGACGCGCCGGAATTCGTCAGGAACCAGGAAACGTGTCAAAGGTTGACATGGGGCATTTGCCAAAGCTAAAGTGAGTCAGCCGTTACGTCACTTCGCGGGAGAACTGTCATGCAGCGGAAGTTATTGTCGATTTTTGCCGGTGGAGCATTGCTCTTGTCGGCGACTGCCAGTGCTTTCGCGCAAGGCGAGAGCGGCGGGGCTGCCTCGGGTGGAGCCGCGTCGGGCGGTGCCACGTCCGGTGGTGCCACATCTGGTGGTGCGGCTTCAGAGGCCCCCGCGCCTGCACCGGAAGCAGCGCCGGAAGAGGCACCTTTGGCTCCGGCCCCGGCGGCTGGTGCTGGCGCGCCGTTCTTCTCGGATGAAGCGCTGATCGGAATTGGTGCAGCGGCCGTGCTTGCTGGCGTCCTCGTCGCGGTGACGAGCAGCAGCAGCAGCACGACCACCACGACGCACCACTGACAGAATCAGACCGGTTTTACGAAGAGGCGCGGGTTTTCCCGCGCCTCTTCGATTTTCAGAGATCGCGCACGACGCGAAAGCCGATAAAGGCAGAACGGAGTTCGCCGACTTCCCAGAAACGGAAGGCGCTCCGGGCATAGGCCGGCGTATTGTTGAAAGCACCCGCTCGAACCACTCGCCGGTTGCAATCGCCTGATTTCCGGGCTGATCCGTCCGAGGGGGCGCCGCGGTGATCGGCGTTCCAGCAATCCTCCGTCCATTCCCAGACATTGCCCTCCATGTCGGTAAGGCCGAAGCCGTTGGGCGCAAAACTGCCGACCGGCGTCGTCATCTGGCGATAGATGCCGGGCGAACCATCGCGCGGATAATCGACGCCATCGTAATTTGCTTCATTGCTGCTTACTTCGTAACCGGAATAATAGGGCGTGGTGGTGCCCGCCCGCGCCGCATATTCCCATTCGGCTTCGGTCGGCAGACGATAGGTACTCCCCGTTTTCGCGCTGAGCCAGGAGACGTAATCCTGGGCGTCGCTCCAGCTGACATTGATCACCGGCCTGCTGCCGCGCCCCCAATGCTGGTCGGACGGAAAATAGTGTCGGCAACCGCCGCCCTCGGCACACGCTTCCCATTCGTCGAAGGTGATCAGATCCCTGCTCATGGCAAAGGGCTCCCGTATATCGACGCGATGCTGCGGGCCCTCGCTTGGTCGACGCCCGCGTTCATCCGCAGGCGAGCCCATGATGAAGCTGCCAGCGGGTATCACCATTAACTCGGGTGCTTCTGGAAAATCCCAAATGCCGGCATTGGAAATCGGGCCGCCGGCAGGCGGATCGCCGTAACCTGCCGAGTTTGGATCTGGCAGATTCGGCATATTGAGCGCTGCGGTTTCCGTCCTCCCTCTTCCACGTGCAGCCTTCCACTGGGCGAATTTTGCTTCGCGCCGGCTGCGCCAGTCGTTGATATCCGGTTCGAGCTGAGACCGAGGCGCGGGCGATTGGGCCCCAGCCGGATTGGAGTCTGCCATGGCTACGGCCGGGCGCTGCGGGGCCACCATGCCGCGCATCGAGAACAGATAGGCGCGCGCATCGGTGTCCGGCGGCGTAGGCACGCCTTTCCCCGGACCAGGCGTCTGCAGATCCGCCAGCGAGAAATCCATCCGTGCATCGTAGGTGCGGTCGATTTGGTTGCGAAGATTTTGTTCCGCCGCATACCAGGCCCGCTTGATGTCTCCATCCCGGCAGCTCGAAAGCTCCTCCGGATCGGTTGCCCCCCAGCGCCGCTCGATGCACTGGTACGGATCGAACGAGATCAGGAATAGCCGTTTGCGCGCATCTTCGTAGGACAGCGTGACAGGCGCTCCGTTCGTGCGCGTGTAGGTTAGTGAGCATTTGCCTGCTTCGCCGTCATAGGCGGCGATCATGTCGTCGACCAGGTCGCTGCCGGTGTAGAGCAGATGCGTGGTATCGCCCTTCTGGTACATCTCCACGAATCGCTGCGCCTTGTTGCGAAGTTCGTTGAACGCGGTCTTGAGCCGCGCATCACGCGACGGCGTGGAGTAGGTTTCCCAATCGCCGCTCGTGCCGTAGATGTTGCGCGGCAGCCGTTCTGGCTCGGGCCGGTTCTGGATGCCCGCGGCGATCGCGATATCGACGGCTTGCGCACGGTAGTGCAGATCGGCGCAATTCGAATCGACCATTTCACCGACTTCCTTCACGGGATCGAATTCGAGCTTGCCGCCACCCACCTTGGCACGCACGTAATCGTAATAATCCAGTGTCTCGCCGTTGAGCGTGAACGTGCCGTTGGCCCAATCCCCGTCATCGGGCCGTTGACCGTTGCCGTAATATTGTTCGTCCGAGAAGTCCGGAATTTCGGTGTTGCGGGCGAGTTCATAATGGCCGCCGATCAGCGCACCGTCGGCACCCTGTGTGTATCCGACGAGTCTGAGAGGCCGCCAGTCCTTGAATCCCGCGCCTACTCCCGGTCTCGAACGAACGAAACGTAGATCATAATACTCGTGCGTGACCGTATTGTCGGGATGTGAATCGATGAAGGCTATCCGCCCGTCGGACTCCACGCGCGTGACGATCGCGGCATGGCCATTGGGATCGTAGATCACGGTCCCAGGCCGGATGGATTTTGCGGAGAGCTGTGGTGAATAGAAATCGGGCGGATTTGGACTGTCGATGTCGGGATGCATCCGGTAGGACGCAGTTGAGATCGCGCGCTGCAGTTCGTTCAGGAGTTGGTAACCCGAGGTGCTCCCGGTGCGCGCATCGGCGCGGGCGGTAACGATATTGCCCTCCGGCGAATAGCGTGGGTCAGCGCCGCCGCCGCGAACCCCCACGCCGCTTTCATACGAGAAGGGCAACCCGCGCTTCCATGCGAAGTAGCCGCGCAGCACATAGGGAAACTGGGCGCAATCCGAATAGAAGCGGGCATCGGGCGAATCGGAAGCCCGGAAGGGGTTCCAAGGGCCCTTGAGGCAGGCATCTACCGTGGGACATCCCGAATCGCCAATGGCCTGAACGAATTCCCCGAAATCGCGTTCGTCGGCATCCGTCCAGTGGTCGAAGCGGACGATGAAGGTCGACGATCCCGAGCCCGCCCTTTCCGCACTCCAGACGACGGCGGTTCCACCTGTCCAAGTCAGGAGAACCGAGGCCAGAAGCAAAGTGGTCTTGCCAATCTGCCCAATCGATAGTGGGGTCACGCGCATGAAATTCCCCTGCGATCGCAAGAGGAAACTTGCGAAGCTCGCCTTGGCTCCCCGCAATGGAACTTTCAGGCTGCGGCAAGGTCGCCGACGCGAGTTCTGCGGCACGGCTGTTCAGCCCACCACGGGCGCTGTAGGGGCTATTTGGGCCGTCAATAGCCGAATTCCAGAATGGCCGGCGGCGCACTGTCGTAATTCACGGGACCATTGCGCTGATAATCACGCAGTGTGTTTCCCGTGCCACCTTCCCCGAAATAAACCTTTATCGAGACCATCAGAATATCAATGGAACGGTTAGAGTTCGGGTCCGGCGGAACTGGCAGGCGGTCGATTTCGGCCCGTGTGTAACCAAAGCCCACGGACAGGGGATATTCGGTCAGTGGCAGCCATTCAGCCGAGAGACCAATGTCCTTGAGCTCGGGCTCGAGATGATTGGCTTTGGTGTAGTCGGCCCCGAGCGTGATGGCTACAGCGTCGAGCGGATAGGCTACCGCGGCAACGCCGCCATAGGGTCCTTCGTAATGCTGCGAAAGCCAGCCGCCTTTGAACTCCAGCGTTGCGACAGGAGCCACATACCACTGGCCAAACGCGCCAAAGTTGTCGAAATCCGCACCCCTCCCGTTTTCTATGAAGTTGGAGATGGCATGGGTATCGATATCGATGCCGATCGCGCCCGCATAGTCACGCCAAAACGCATCGCCGCCGAAACTCCAGAAATCGCCGCCATGGGCCGAGGCACTCAGATTGTCGTTGGTGAAATTGCCCTGCAGATCGAACCCGGGATTGTCGACGCTGAGAAGCACCGAGCCGTTCGCGTTCCAGTCGCCGATGTGGTTGTTCGGCGCGTCGTAATAGAGGTCGCCGCCACCAAGCGTGCCCGAGAACCGCATTTCGTCGTCTGCCAGAGCCATCCACGGCAACAGGACAAGCGCGCCTGCGGCCGCCAGCGACGCCTTTGTCGACACCATTTTATTCTGCCCGATCGCGTCCAGGCGACCATTGCATGTCCGTCGAGTCTGGCCAACGGGGCATCGCACGCTAATGTTCCGTCTACGCACCATTGCGCGCCGGTTTGCGGCCGCTACTTGTCCACTTCCTTCAGGATGGCACGCAGTGCTGGCGCGATGTCCGGGCGAGCAAGTCCCACGGCGATGTTCGCGTGCAAAAAGCCGACCTTGTCGCCGCAATCATAACGCGCACAGCCGGTTCGCACCGCGTGGAACGGCACGCGGCCTATCAGCCGCGCCATGGAATCCGTCAACTGGATCTCGTCCCCTGTGCCGCGCTCCTGCCTGTCCAGTTCGGCAAAGATTTCAGGACTCAGGATGTAACGGCCTATGATGCAAAGCCGGGACGGCGCCTCTTCGGGCCTGGGCTTTTCGACTACACTCTTGATTTCGACGACGTCGCCGTCGATCCGTCCGGGTGCGATCACGCCGTAACGCTTCGTTTCTTCGAGCGGCTTATCCTCCGCTGCTACGATCATGCCGCCGCCGACCGAATGATAGGCTTCGATCATCCGCGTCATGCCGCCCGGCTTGCCGACAAGCAGATCATCGGGAAGCAGCACGGCGAAGGGCTCATCGCCGACGAAATGCCGCGCTGACCAGACCGCGTGGCCGAGGCCCAGCGGTTTCTGCTGACGGGTGAAACTGACTGAACCGGTCATCGGAAGATCTTCAAGTAGGCTGTTCAGTTCCGCGATCTTGTCCCGGGAGCTGAGCAGGCTCTCGAGTTCGTAGGCGTGATCGAAATGATCTTCGATGATATATTTGCCGCGCCCCGTGACGAAGATAAATTGTTCGATCCCCGCTTCCCGGGCTTCTTCCACCGCATATTGCACGACCGGCTTGTCGACGACTGGAAGCATCTCCTTGGGCACCGCCTTGGTGGCAGGAAGAAACCTGGTCCCCATTCCGGCGACGGGCAAAACGGCTTTCCTGATGGGCGGTGGATTCGGCATGTGCTTCACCTCTGCTGCGCGGCAGCATATCGCATGCTGCGCTCTACACGTCGATATACCCGGCGTTGTCACTCATCGCCGAAGCTGGTTTGCTGCAACGGCTTCCATTACGGGCTGGTTTCATGACAGGGATCGTTTCCTTCGGCGGCTATATTCCGTGGCTCCGCCTGCAGCGCAAGACAGTTGCGGAAGCCAATGCGTGGTACGCGCCGGCCCTGCTCGGCGCTGCCCGCGGCGAGCGCGCCATGGCGAACTGGGACGAAGATCCGATCACCATGGCGGTCGAAGCGGGACGGGAGTGCCTGCCAGCGCCCGATCCGCTGATAGGTCGTACATTCATTGATGCGATCTATCTCGCCTCGACCACTGCGCCCTTTGCCGATCGCCTGAATGCTGGCATCGCCGCGCGCGCGCTGAGCCTTTCCGAAGCGATATCGGCCATGGACATTACCGGTTCGCAGCGCGCCGGCCTGAGCGCGCTGACGGCCGCGCTGGCGGGGGTCGATTCCGGTCGCACGCATTCACCGCTGGTAGTTGCAGGAGAGCGGCGCAAAGCGCGCGCAGCTTCGGCGCAGGAGCTGTCGTTCGGGGACGGTGCGGCCGCACTGGTACTCGGCAGGGAGAATGTGATTGCGAGGTTTCTCGGTTCCCATTCGGTCACGATCGATTTCGTCGATCACTTCCGCACCACGGGCGAGACGTTCGATTACGGCTGGGAGGAGCGTTGGATCCGAGATGAAGGTTTTGCCAAGATCGTGCCCGACGCAATTCGCGGCCTTCTGGACAAGACCCGTACGCACGGCAGGGAAATCGCGCATTTCATCCTGCCTTGCCCGTTTGCCCGCATGGACCAGCAGATTGCAGCGCGCTGCGGCATCGACGGCGCACGGGCGCGGGACAACCTTGCAGGGAAGGTGGGTGATACCGGCGCAGCCCATGCGCTGTTGATGCTGGCCCATACGCTCGAGGTTGCCCAGCCTGGCGAGAAGATTCTGTTAGCGCAATTCGGGCAGGGCTGCGACGCCATGTTGTTCGAAGCAACCGACCAGCTTGCTCTATTCGAGCCGCGCGGCCGCGTGAGTAGATCGCTCGCGCGGCGCAAGGAAGAAACAAATTACCTGAAATTTCTTGCCTTCAACGGACTTGTCGAGCTTGAGAAGGGAATGCGCGCGGAAGCCGACCGCAAGACCGCGCTGACCGTCCTTCAACGAAAGAATGACATGCTGCTGGGTCTCGTGGGCGGCAAGTGTCGGATTTGTGGCACGGCGCAATTCCCGCGCACGCGAGTCTGCGTCAATCCAAACTGCAACGCTGTAGACAGCCAGGAGCCGTACAGTTTTGCGGAACGCGAAGGAACGATACTGTCATGGTCGGCGGATTTTCTTACTTACTCCAAAGCTCCGCCCAATCATTACGGCATGATCACCTTCGCCGAAGGCGGCCGGTTCATGGCCGATATTACCGACGTCGAACAGGGACAGATCGATTCCGGCAGTAGGGTCCGCCTGGCTTTCCGGATAAAGGATATCGACGAAAAGCGCGGGTTCCGGCGCTACTTCTGGAAGGCCGTGCCCCTCTGACCAGACACGCGAAAGCCCGCCGCCGGGCGGCGGGCTTTCATTATTGATCCGGAATGTTACTGACCCGGAGGCGGCGGTGGCGGGCCCTCCATCGCGCCCGGGGGCGCGCCCATCGGCCCTTCCGGTCCGATATAGTGCAGCGTGATCGAGCCGATGCCCGCCGCCACGTTCAACCCCGAATTTCCTTCGATGCTGACGGGCTGCAGCGCGATCGAGCGGCCCGATCCGCCCACGAGGACATTGGCACCGGCGCCTACGCCGACCGTCGCGCTCGCCGTCGCTCCGGCGTAATCGCCGGCAAGCGCGCCGCGGCGGTAGCCCGCTGTAGGTGCGAATACATCCCAGACCAGGACGCCGCCGGACGTGTAGCCGATATCGACCCCGAACTTGGAAACCGAACCGACATAACGCTCACCGAAATGGCCGCCGGCAAAATTGCAGCGCAGATCCTTCGAGGATCCGAAGATGAATCCCCATCCGCTACTGACGTGGCAGGTCAGGACGCCAATTTTCACGCCAGCCGCATCTGCTGGGCCGGTCATAGCCAGTACGGCGGCTATGGCTGCTGCCCCGCCCGCCGTCAGAAACGCTTTCGTATTCATCAGGAACTCCTCGTTGCTCCGGCGACGCGAACATCCGCAGGACAAGAACGCGACGCGCGTGATTGATGGAAAGCCTCACGCCTCCGCACCAGCCTCAAGAACGCAACCGCACTGGTCGGGGTTCCCACCCGAATTGCTTTTTGATGATCTTATCCCATCTTTACGCCTGCGGCCAAGCGGCGCTAGACGGGGACGGAAAAGGAACACGGAAGAACTTATGGCCACGGGCATCAAGGACAAGGTCGCCATTCTCGGCATGGGCTGCTCGAAATTCGGCGAGCGCTGGGAGGCCGGCGCCGAAGAATTGATGGTGGAGGCTTATGTCGAGGCTTTGGCCGATGCTGGCGTGGAGACCAGCCAGATTCAGGCAGCATGGCTCTCCACCGCATTCGAGGAAGTCAATGTCGGGAAGGGCGGAACGCCGCTCTCCGTTGCGCTGCGCCTGCCAAATATCCCAGTGACGCATGTGGAAAATTTCTGCGCCAGTGGGTCGGAAGCCTTCCGCGGCGCTGTATATGCGGTCGCAGCTGGCGCCTGCGACATCGCGCTCGCGCTCGGCGTCGAGAAGCTCAAGGACACCGGTTATGGCGGCCTACCGATGCGCGACCATGGCACGCTCAATCCCCTGTGGCAGGCGAACGGTTCCGCGCCGGGCAATTTTGCGCAGCTGGCTTCTGCCTATCGCGCCAAGCACGGCGTTTCGAAGGACGATCTGAAGCGCGCCATCGCGCATGTATCGGTCAAGAGCCACGCCAACGGCGCAAAGAATCCGAAGGCGCATCTGCAGAAACCGATCACCGAGGAAATGTGTCTCAAGGCGCCGATCATCGCCGAACCGCTGGGACTATTCGATTGCTGCGGCGTCTCGGATGGCGCCGCCTGCGCGATCGTCACGACGCCGGAGATCGCGCGCAGCATGGGGAAGACGGATCTCGTGACCGTCAAAGCCTTGCAGCTGGCATTATCGAACGGTCTGGAGAGTCAGCATAATTCCTGGGACGGAAGTTATTTTCATACGGCGCGAATTGCGTCGAAGCGCGCCTATGATGAAGCCGGGATCAGGCATCCGCGCGATGAAATCTCCATGATGGAGGTCCATGACTGCTTCTCGATCACCGAGCTTGTGACCATGGAAGACCTGCATATCAGCCGCGAGGGTCAGGCCTGGCGCGACGTGCTCGACGGCATGTATGACGCCGAGGGTGAGGTGCCCTGCCAGATCGACGGCGGTCTCAAATGTTTCGGCCATCCGATCGGCGCCAGCGGTTTGCGCATGTTATATGAGATGTATCTTCAGCTGCTGGGCCGCGCCGGGCCGAGACAGCTTGCTTCGCCGCGGATCGGGCTTACCCACAATCTCGGCGGCGCGCCGGCAATGAATGTCTGCTCGGTCGCCATCATCGGCGCGGAAGACGTGTAGGCATCATCCGGCGCCAAGATAGCGCACGGCTTCGTCGCGCTCGAACAGATAGAGCAGCACACGCAGGGCCTCGCCGCGGGCTGTCTCGAGCAGCGGATCGCGTTCGATGATAAGCCGTGCGTCGTCGCGGGCAACGGCCAGGAGTTCGGCATGGGCCGCAAGATTGGCGAGACGAAATTCCGGTAGCCCGCTCTGCCGGGTGCCGAGGAGTTCGCCCGGACCGCGCAGGCGCAGATCCTCTTCGGCGATGACGAAGCCGTCACTGGTATCGCGCAACGTGGTGAGCCGTGCCCTGGCAGTCTCGCCGAGCGGCGGTTGATACAGGAGAAGGCAGGTCGCAGGGTTCACCCCGCGTCCAACCCGGCCGCGCAACTGGTGCAGCTGGGCCAGACCAAACCGCTCGGCGTGTTCTGCCACCATGATCGTGGCTTCCGGCACATCGACGCCCACCTCGATGACCGTCGTGGCAACCAGCACTGTCGACTGGCCCTCGCGAAACTGCGCCATCGCAACATCGCGTTCGGCAGGCTTCATACGGCCATGCACCAAAGCTGTTCTGTCCCCCAGAATCTCGCGCAGCACCGCGGCGCGTTCCTCTGCTGCAGCTACGTCGAGCTTTTCGGACTCCTCTACGAGCGGGCAAACCCAGTAGGCGCGTTCGCCGCGGCCGAGTGCGCGCCGCAGATGCGCGATGACCTCTTCGATTCGTTCCAGTGAAACAAGGCGCGTATCAACCGGCTTGCGCCCCGGCGGTAAACCCACGATGCGCGAAACGTCCATGTCGCCATAGGCCGTGAGCGCAAGCGTGCGAGGAATGGGCGTTGCCGTCATGACGAGGACATCGGCTGGCGCCTCGGCCTTCCCCTGCAGTTTCAGCCGCTGATGCACGCCGAAGCGATGCTGCTCGTCCACGACCGCGAGCCCAAGATCGTGAAATTCGACACCTTCGGAGAACAGCGCATGCGTGCCGACAACGAGGTCAATCTCCCCCGCGGCCAGGCCGGCCAGAAGCGGCTCGCGCTGGGCGCCCCGCGCGCGGCCCGTAAGGATGTCGATGCGAACGCCGGCGGCGTTTGCGAGCGGGGAAAGCGCTGCAAGATGCTGGCGCGCAAGAAGCTCTGTCGGCGCCATCAGAACGGCCTGCGTTCCCGCCTCGACCGCATTCAACATGGCGAGCATGGCGACAATCGTTTTGCCTGCGCCCACATCGCCCTGCAGCAGGCGCAGCATGCGCAGTGGCTGGCTCACATCGGCAAGAATTTCGGCCAGGGCGTTTTCCTGGGCTTTTGTCAGTTCAAACGGGAGAGCTGCGCGGGCGCGCGCGATGAGGCGGCCGTCGCCGGCAAGCGCACGGCCCTTTCCCGTGCGCAACCGTTTGCGGGTCAGCGCCAGCGCCAGCTGGTTGGCGAGCAATTCGTCGTAGGCCAGCCGCGCCCGGGCCGACGAAGTTGGTTCAAGATCGGCATCGTTTTCCGGCGCATGCACCGCGCGAGTCGCATCGCCAAATGAAGGCCAGCCGCGCGCGGCAAGGAATGTTCTCTCCTGCCATTCGGGAAGTACAGGCAATTTCTCGAGCGCATTGTTGATCGCTTTCGCAAGGGCTTTGCCCGAGAGATTCTCTGTAAGCGGATAGACCGGCTCATGCGCGGGCAACCGGTCGGCCTCTTCTGGCGTCACGATGTGATCGGGATGGACCATCTGCAGCCTGTTGCCGAACCGTTCGATGCGGCCGCTGACGATCCGCCTGGTGCCCGGTGGAAGCAGGCGCGCGAGATATTCCTGCCTGGCATGAAAGAACACGAGCTCGACCGCGGAAGTATCGTCGGAGCAGCGAACGCGGAAAGGCTGACGCGGATCGCGGCGTGGAATGTGATCGAGGACATTCAAGGTGAAGGTGGCTATGCGGCTTTCGCCGATTTCATTCAGCTTTGGCCGCCATGTGCGATCGATTACGCCGGTCGGGAGGTGAAACAGGAGATCGACTATGCGGTTGCCGGCGATGCGACCGATCAGTCGCGAGAGCCCGGGGCCCACGCCGGGCAGCGTGGGGGTTTCCGCAAACAGGGGGAAAAGTATGGCCGGACGCATGGTCAGCTACGATAGGCCAGCGCCAGCGTCAGCCCAAGAACAGGCGGTCCAGAGGCGGCCGGCACTGTCGAGGTTGTGCCCGATTGACAAACGCACCGCCCGCGAATCTCTAGCCTCTGCGGGACCGCGCCGGGACTGGACGATGATAGGTGGAAGTAAAAATAGCCCGGGTAGCTGCGCGGCCGCGGCGCTTTTCTCCGCGCTGGCAGCGTTCGATCCCCGTGTTGCCCAGGCCGAACTGCCGGTTGCCGAAGCGCAGATCGTGAAGACTTATCCACACGATGCTCACGCCTTCACCGAAGGACTCTTCTTTCACGATGGTGTTTTCTACGAGAGCACGGGTCTCGAGGGACAGTCGAACATCCGCGCCGTGGATCCGGCGAGCGGCCGCGTGTTGCGCAGCGTGACGCTTCCGCCGGGCCTGTTCGGAGAAGGGATCGTCGCCTGGAAGGATCAACTCATCAGCGTGACCTGGCGCAACGAGATCGGCTTTCGCAGGTCATTGGGCGATTTGCGTACCCGCGCCGTATTCCATTATGCGGGAGAAGGCTGGGGCCTCACCGAGGACGGCCGCAACCTCATACTTTCGGATGGAACGCCGGCCCTGAAGTTTCTCGATCCGGATTCGCTGAAGGTGGTTCGCACACTGAAAGTGACAGCGGAAGGCCAGCCCATCGAACGTCTCAACGAGCTCGAATATGTCAAGGGCGAAATACTCGCCAATATCTGGATGACGAATCGCATCGCCCGGATCGACCCGAAAACTGGTGCGGTCAAGGCGTGGATTGATGTAAGCAATCTCGCTGCCCGCGCGGCAGCAACCGATCCCGACGCCGTGCCCAACGGAATCGCCTACGACAAAACGCACGATCGGCTGTTTCTTACCGGCAAGGACTGGCCTTGGTTGTTCGAAGTGCGGATTCCCGGGCTGACAGGACAGCGCTGATCACTTATCCGCCCTGTTTCCGCGCACCCCGCGCGCTTTGGCGATTTCGGAATCAAGTTCGGCGCCGACGAGCAGTATTACGACCGAGATCCAGATCCAGGTGAGAAAGCCGACCGCGCTGCCGAGACTGCCATAGGTGCGGTCGTAGGTACCGAAATTCTGCACGTACCAGCTGAAGAGGAGGGTGCCGACGATCCACAACATGCCGGCGCTGGCGCTGCCCCAGCTGATCCAAGAGGATTCTTCGTCGCGCCGGTCCGGGGCGATACGATAGATCAGATGCATCAGGAGCATCGCCGCTATAAGGACAACGGGCCAGCGCAGGATTGCAAAGACGCCCTCCAGCTGTTGCCCGTAGGGCGCGTTTGCGAGCCCGACGGGAAGGACGACGGCAACATAAACGGCGGCGACCATTGCGACCGTGATGACGATGGTGAACGCAAGCGCGTCGAATGTGAGTTTCAGGAAGCCACGCGTCTCCTTGCGATTGAATGCGATATTCATCGCGTCGATCAGCGCCGTAACGCCGCCGCTCGCGCTCCATAAAGCGATGGCCATGCCGGTGAAGAAGGCCAAATCGAGCTTCGCGGCCTTCTGGGCGGCGAGCCGAACAAGGTCCGTCCGCACGACGTCGACGGCACCGTCCGGCAGATAGGGCGCGACAGCGCTCACGAGGTGGGCGATGGACGAGCGATCCGCGAAGAGGCCGTAAAGCGATACGATCGAAAAAATTGCCGGGAAGAGTGCGAGCAGAAAAAAGAAGGTAACGCCCGCCGCGACCGAGGGAATACGGTCCGCCCAGATGGCAGCAAGCGTGCCCTTGAGCACCGGCAACGCAATTGAGGGGCGCGATCTCGTGGCGGAGGAAGAATCGTGTCGTACAGCCTCGATCATGGCAGCGTGGCTATTGCGTCCCCATCCTTTTCAACCCGTCCCTGAGGTAATCGGGCAGTCGCGCGGCTTGTTCAGACAGAAATTCGGCGTGATTGTCGTCCGCCACCTTCTGCGCCAGCTCCAGGTTTTGCTCGAAGGAATTTTCATTCTTCGGCCCCCCGGTCCACATCAGGGCAAGAAGCTCGTCTTGGGCCTCTCGCGGAAGGGCGTCGACGAGCGCGTAGACGCCGCCCCGCGCGGCAAGCGGCAATCCGCCCGTCTCCGGGTCCGTCGGCGTTGAGGCCGCCGCCTGCTCGCAGGCCGCAATGACGGCGTCGAGGTCCGCCTGTTTGAGATTCTTCAGCATGGGTTCCTGACAAGAATCGAGAGACGGCTTTGATATAACTGGAACGCCCGGAATTCGGAATTTGTTGCCGACAGGTTCTCGTCTTCCGCCGGGGACTTGTGCGGCCGGGTGTGGCATGACTGCATCCGGCGCAACAAGCGGCAAGGACGCATGCTGTTCACCGACAGGCTGCTTTTCCTGCATGTCCCCAAGACCGGCGGCACGTCGGTGACGAGTTTCTTGATCCGCAACCTGCCTGACAGGATCACCCTTACCGAGCCGGCCGAGCTTCCCCGTGAGGCCACGAATCTTCCGACGCTTGCACGGACGAAGTTGCGGCTCAGGGAGTGGCGGAGGCGGCTCAGTTTTCTTCGGCACCCGCGGCTGCGGCGGATCGCAGGCGTCAGGCACGAAACGTTGCAGCAGGCGGCCGAGAGGCTGGCGCGTCTCGGGCGAAGCCTTGGGGATTTCGAGGCGGTCATCGCTGTCATCCGCAATCCCTATGACCTCGAAGTCTCCCGATTTCACTTCTTCCGCCGCGGACATCTCGGCATCAGGGGCTTCGCCCATGAATATGCCGAGGAACTGGCGCAGGCCGGCGACTTCGCCGCCTTCGCCGAACGTGCTGCCTATCACGGACGATTGCCGGGTCGGATCGAGGATTGGTTCGAGATCGACGGTCGCATGCCGCCAAATCTGCACATCCTGCGGTTCGAAACGCTGGAGGCCGATCTCGCGCGCGCACTTGCGCCCTTCTGCAGGATCGCCTCGCCGCTGCCGCGGCTCAACGCCTCGCAACATGCTTCATACCAGAACTATCTGACGCCCGAGATCGAGACCACGATTTACAACAAATACCGCTGGCCTTTTGACAACAGGTTCTATGAGAGGGAGCGATTTTCCCTCTCCCCAGGAGGCTTGGGGTGAATGCCCCCTCCGCCGCTGCACAATATTTATTTCGACAGTGACGCAGGCTTTCAAAACGTGATTCGCGTCACTTGGCCCCCTCCCGTGTTCACAGGGAGATTCTAGCTGGAGCAAAGCGGCGCACGCCGGCCAGAAGTGACAATGCAAGAAGTCCAGGAATGATCGCGAGCACACTGCCTGCGGCGGCGGCGGCGCCGGTTGCGGCCCAGGTGATGGAAGAGAAAGCTTCGGCGAAGGTTGCAATCCGCGATGAGGTGTGGCGCCGGCGGAAATGACTTCGTTTCGCCTGGGAACGGAACCATAGCTGGATGACGGTTGCCGAGGATGCAGCCACGGCGATTCCGCAAAGGGCCACCAAAGCGCCCATCGGAGAGGCGAAAGCGAGCGCAATAACGAAGGGACAGAATACCAGCGCAATCGCGCCCATTACCGCTTCGATCTTCGAGCGCAACAGCTGCTGTGGCGAAATGGGCGCCGACGCGACGAGATCTGGTGCGTCTTCGCCCGAGATAGTGAGCCAGGCGAGACCGCCGGCGAGTTGTCCGGCTGCCATGATCAGCACCGGAACGCAGATCACCGTATTGTTTCCACCGGAAGCAAAGCCTCGCCACAAAAGCAGCGCGGGCGGCAGGAGATAGAGTATCTGCATCAGCGACTGCGACATCAGCCATGGGTCGCGGACAAGCAGCAGCCATTCCTTCCACCGCAGGGCCTCGGACGGCCGGCGCGGCCGAAACGACCGCTTGCTCCGCCGGGTGGGTCCGCTCTCACGAGAGATGCTTCCGGCAGCACGCACAAAACCGGCGAAACGCGGGGCAGCGTAAAGGGTCACTGCCAGAAAGAACGCGAGGCTCGTCGCAACGACCTCGAGAAGACGGGTTCCGTCGCCCAGTGCCGCGCGTGCGGGCCACCAGAAGATGCTGCGAAGATCGGGTGCATGGGCAATGACTATGGGCGAATGCAGGAACGCCGTGCGCGAGAACGTGCCGGTGGAGAGCATGGCAGCAATCTGAATACCAATCACGAAAGCCGCGCCGATGATCGCGGCCGCGACCTGCGCCACAAAACGCGTGCGCCTTGGTCCGATCACATCGAATAATGCAAGCGCAAAGAGAACCGCGAGTGCCGTCGCGACAAGAGCGATCGCCAGGATCGCGCCATAGGCGACGAGCCATCGCCAGCCGTTCAGAAGCGCGAGCACGTCGATGAACGGCCCGGTAATCAGGAGCGACATCGCGCCGACGGAAAACGCTATGGCGCCGATGCGTACCGCGAAAATTTTATCTACCGGCGCCGGAGAGGACAGAAGGAGCTCCAGATCGGAGCGCGAATAGAAGGCGCGGGTCACGTTTTCCAGGGCCTGAGAGAGCATGGCCGAGGCGGAAAGCAGCATCGCCGCAGTCAGCGCGACGAGCGTGGCAAGGTCGGGGCGGATGCCCTGGATTCCGGTCTGGCGGACGATCAGAAATGCAAAACCGTGCATGAACGCGACAAAAGCTAATGTCATGACGGCGAGAACGGGTTCGCGTCGCTGCCGGCCTGCGCTCAGCATGGAGATGAAGTCGCGCCAGGAAAGCCTGAGTTCATGGCGTGCAAACCAGGCGAGAGACGCCGTCATTCGGCCGCCAGGTCGCGATGCACCATCGCAAGAAACAGATCCTCGAGACTTGCACTGCGCAGGCCGGCGCGTCCGCGCAACTCCTCCAATGTGCCTTCCGCGATCAGCCGGCCATGCGCAATGACGCCGATGCGGTCCGCCATGCGCTCTGCGATTTCGAGGATGTGCGTGGTCATGATGACGGTGTGGCCCGCACGAACGCGCTCTGCGAGCACGTCCTTCACCAGGCGCGCAGAGCCCGCATCAAGACCAGTCAACGGCTCGTCGAGAATGATCAGTTTCGGTTCGTGAATCAGCGCACCTGCGAGCGCCACTTTCTGGCGCATCCCGCGCGAGAACCCTTCGCAGCGTTCGTTCGCCTGCACGTGGAGGCCCAGCATGCGAACGAGATCGCGCGCACGTCCCTCGGCGAGCGATGGCGCGACGCTCCAAAGCCCGGCTACGAATTCAAGATATTCGAGCGGGGTGAGCTTGTCATAGATCATAGGTTCGTCGGACAGCCAGCCCATGATCCGTTTGGCCGATACGGGATCTGCAAGCGCGTCGATGCCGAACACCGAAATCGCACCGGCGTCCGGGCGCAGCAACCCGCTGACCATCCTGAGCGTGGTGGTTTTCCCAGCGCCATTCGGGCCAAGCAGCATGTAGAATTCGCCGGTCCGCACGCGCAGGTCCAGCCCGTCCACGGCCGGCCGGGTAAAGGACTTGCGCAGGTCGCGGATATCGAGAGCGGGCGCCGCCCCGGTCATTTGTCCGTAATCCATGCGGGCAGGTTAATTGCTTCCTGGTTTCGAAGGGGTGAAATTTCTGCTTTGCCCCGTCCTTCCGCCCCGAAAGCGCAGTAACAGCCGCGCGAGCGGGGCTGATTTCCGGTTGCCGCGCTTGCCACGGCGGGAATTGCCGGACGAAGATGATCCGGGCGCGCGGCGCCTCCCATGCAGGACGGCTCGATGTTCATCGACCTCGGTGACGCCAGGATATTTTTCGACACGGTGGGGTCGAAGCTCGCCATCGATGGCGAGCGCATGGTCGAGCGGCCGACGCTGATCGTGATGCATGGCGGGCCGGGCTTCGATCATTCCAGCATGCGGCCCTATTTCGACCGTTTCGCCGACACCCATCAGATCGTCTATATCGACCATCGCGGCAATGGCCGTTCGACCGGCACACCCGACAGCTGGTCGCTCGCGCAATGGGGCGACGACGTCAGGCGGGTCTGCGACCGGCTCGGCATCGAGGAGCCTGTCGTCTACGGCAATTCCTTCGGCGGCATGGTGGCCATGAGCTATGCGAGCCGCCATCCGGATCATCCGGCGAAGCTCATTCTCTCTTCGACGGCCGCGCGCATGCGCTTCGACATCACCTACCGGATGATGGAAGAGCGCGGCGGCAAGGAGGCGCGGCAAATCGCAGAACGATTCTGGGCGCGCGGCGGGGAGGAAGATTTCGCCGATTACCTGCGCGTGTGCATGCCGCTCTACAATCCGGGAAATGCCGAGCTGTGGGCGGCCGCACGGCGCCGCGCCATCATGCGGCTCGACGTCATGCGCCATTTCTCGCTCGGCGAAATGCACGGCATGGATGCGCGCGCAAGCCTCGCCACCGTCAATTGTCCGACTCTGATCCTCGCGGGGGGCTACGACCCGATCACGCCCGTCGCCTGCGCGGAGGAAATCGCAACGGCGCTCCCGCCCGGCGTTGCGCAACTCGAAATTTTCGAGGGTGCGGGTCATGGTGCCCATCGCGATCAACCCGAACGAGCCGAACGCGTGCTGCGCGCGTTTCTTGCCGCATGAGCACGGCGCGCCTTCCGGTACGCAACGTCGTGGCCGCGGTGACCGGCAATGCGCTCGAATTCTATGATTTCATTACTTACGCCTTTTTTGCGGTGCAGATTGGACACGTCTTTTTTCCCACGCGAAACGGCTACGAAAGCCTGATGCTTTCACTCGGCATCTTCGCCGCAGGCTTTGTCATGCGACCGGTCGGCGGCATCGTGATCGGGTGGTATGCCGATCATGTGGGGCGGCGGCCGGCGATGGTGTTCAGTCTGGTACTGATGGGCGCGGCCATCTTCGCGCTCTCGATCACGCCGTCCTATGCGTCTATCGGGCTGGCGGCGCCGGTGCTTGTGGTGCTCGCACGCATGGCACAGGGCTTCGCGCTGGGGGGGCAAGTGGGGCCGGCAACGGCGTTCCTGATGGAGGCAGCACCGGCCGGCGAGCGCGGCTTCTATGCGGCGCTTCAGGGCGCCAGCCAATATATTTCAAGCCTTGCCGGCGGCCTGGTCGGCGTTCTGTTGTCTGCGGTCCTGACCGCGAGTCAACTCGAGGCCTATGGCTGGCGTATCGCCTTCTTGCTTGGCGCACTCGCGCTTCCCATTGGTGTCCATCTGCTTCGCGACTTGCCGGAAACGCTTTATATCGCCGACGCCACCGCCCAAGTCGCCAAACGCCCCAGCAGTTGGGAGTTGTGGCTCATGCACTGGCGCGTCATCGTACTAGGCCTCGTCGCGCTGGCCAGCGCGACGATCTTCACCTATGTCACAACTTATATGACCACCTATGCCGAAACCGTGCTTCACACGAGCAGCGCGGTCGCATTCGGCGCCACACTCGTCGTCGGCGTGGGCGGCATCCTGGGCACGCTGATGGGCGGCTGGCTTTCCGACCGAATCGGCCGGTGGCCGACCCTGGTGTGGCCACGCGTGGTCTATCTGCTCCTCGTCTTGCCGCTCTACTACTGGATGGTCGGGGAGCGCAGCGCCGTCGCCCTGCTGTTTACCGCCGGCATTCTTGTCCTTCTTGGCACCATGAGCTTTGGCGCATTCTATGCGGCGTTGACGGAGAGCCTCCCCAGAAACATACGCGGTAGAACCTTTGGCACCATTTATGCCGTGTCGATCGCGACATTCGGCGGGAGCGCGCAGCTTATCGTTACCTGGCTGATTCGCGAGACCCAAAGCCCGCTCGCTCCTGCCTGGTACCTTATCGCAAGCGGGCTTTGCGGGCTTTTTGCCGTGGCCCTCATGCCGGAGACGGCCCCTGTTCGCTCCGGTCTAGTTGTGGCTCCGGCCGAGTGAATCACCAACAACAACCGACAGAGGAATGCCATGAACGCTCGAGTCGATGCGCAGCTTTGGAAAGATTCAGGCCAGTCTCTCCTGCCGGAGATGGTTGCGCTCCGGCGCGCCATTCATGAAGAGCCGGAACTCGGTCTGAAGACCCCGGCCACGACGGCGAAGATCAAACAGGCGCTCGCCGGCCTGCCGCTTGAAATAAAGGAAGGGCCGTCCACCACCGGATTCGTAGCCAGGCTGCGCGGTCCTGCGAACGGCCGCACCGTTCTTTTGCGTGCCGACATGGATGCGCTGCCGATGCGTGAGGACACCGGTCTTCCCTTTGCTTCGCGGCACCAGGGCGCGATGCATGCCTGCGGGCATGACAGCCATGTCGCGATGCTGACGGGCGCCGCGAAAGTCCTCTGTGCGAACCGGGAGCGCCTCGCCGGCACGGTTCTATTCATGTTCCAGCCTGGCGAGGAGGGTCACCACGGCGCGCGGTTCATGCTTGAAGACGGGCTGATCGATCCGCTGCCCGATGCGGCCTTCGCGCTGCATGTCTGGCCCAATTTTCCGGGCGGCACGTTCGCCGGCCGCGCGGGCCCCTTGCTCGCCGCGGCCGACCGCGTCCTTGTTACAATTACGGGCAAAGGTGGGCACGCATCGCAGCCGCACCTGACCGCGGACCCGATTCCCGTCGCGTGCGAAATCGTCACCGCCATTCAGGCGCTCGTCACGCGCCGCATTCCGGCTTTCGATCCGGTGGTAATTACCATTGCGCGCATCACGTCGGGCACGACCAACAATGTCATTCCCGAGACCGCGGAACTTGAAGGCACGATCCGTAGCTTCTCGGAGGCTTCGCGGCGTCTCGCACATGACGGTCTGCGTCGCGTGGCGGAGAACATTGCTGCGGCCCATGGTGCGTCGGCCAGGGTTGAAATCGTTCCAGGATTTCCAGTCACGCTGTGCGACGGGCGCGCCGTAGGGCTGGCGAAGGAAATCGCGCAGCATCTGTTCGGCGAGTCCGCCTGGCAGACGCTCGCGAACCCCGTCATGGGCGCCGAAGATTTTTCCTATGTGCTCCAGAATGTGCCGGGCGCGATGCTGTTTCTCGGCGCGGTGCCGCACGGTAGCGATCACGCGACCTGCTGCGGCCTGCATTCCAACCGCATGATACTCGATGAAACGGTCATGGCGCACGGCGCGGCCATGCATTGTGCGATTGCTGAGACTTTTTTGGGCCGCGGCTTCGGATAAGCGACACCTGTAGCGGGGCGGCAGCGGAACATGTCGTGTGGTTCACCAGCGATGCTGCGCGCCACCCTGCGACGAGGCAGGGCACATGGGTATGCAATGCCAGCGCGAGTTTTGTCGGACATCACCTGACGAATGCCCGCCAGACTCGAGGCTGCCTATTGTCCCTCTGTTCAACAGGGACATCTTGCATTTGGCTTTCCGGGGCGGAAGCCGGCCGGCAAAAAAATCTGGACTATTTGCATCGTCGTGCGATGTTCGAATCGGGCATCGCGCCCAAAGCGTTCAAGCCCGATATCCCGGAGATGTCACGATGAAGCTCGCCGGCACCGCAATGCTCGCGTTATACGTGTCGATTGGCGCGACCGGCGCCCAGCCGACAAACTTTGAGCACGTTGTTGTGATCGTTCAGGAAAATCGCACTCCAGACAATCTGTTCTACGCGCTGTGCAACACGCAGCACTGCAGCACGCAACCCGACAGCAAGACTTATAATATTCAAACGACAAACTGGCTCGACAAGGATGCACAGGGTGGCGTCATCCAGCCTACACCGGCTCCGCTGGCAAGCAATTTTGGTGCCGGACACGGACACCCCGCCTTCGTCATCATGTGCGATCTGAACCCCCAAACCCACAATTGCAGGATGGACGGCGCAGGGGGCGACACCTGCAGGAACTGCCCGCCCAACGCGGAATTCACCTATGTCGACAATTCTCAACACGTTGTTGACCCCTACCTGTTTCTCGCCACCAACTACGGTTGGGCGAACTATATGTTCCAGACCAATCAGGGGCCGAGCTTTCCTGCTCACCAGTTTCTGTTCGGCGCCACTTCGGCACCGAACCCCAGCGATGATCACAGGGGGACATTTGATGCCGAAAACATGGGCAATTCGCCCAAGGTCGGCGCCAAGAACATCTATGGCTGTATCGCGCAGCCCGAGAGAAGCGTTCAACTGATCGATGCCAACGGTCAGGAAAAAAAGAACAACCGCATCTATCCGTGCTTCGAGCACAAGACTTTGGGCGACCTCCTCGATCGGAAGTCGTTTACGTGGCGCTATTATACGCCCGGCGCGGGCGATCTGTGGAGCGCACCCGACGCCATCCGGCATATCTGCAAGCCCGTCGGGGGGCGGTGTACCGGCGCTCTCTGGCGGAATAATGTCGCGCTCAATCCCGTAGCTGTTTTGCAAGATCTCCGCAGCTGCCAACTGCGCAATGTGAGCTGGGTCATTCCGTCGGGGCAATTCTCCGATCACCCCAGGATAGATACCAATCTCGGGCCCAGCTGGGTGGCAGCCGTCATAAATTCCATCGGCGGCAGCCCCTGTCGCAATGCCGACGGTTCGAGCTATTGGGACAGCACTGCGATCATCGTTACGTGGGACGATTGGGGTGGGTGGTATGATCACGAACCGCCGAAATTCCTTCCTTACCCTGAGGGCGGTTACCAGTACGGCTTCCGCGTTCCGATGATTTTCGCTTCGGCCTATACGCCGAAAGGCTACATCAATAACGAGCGGCAGGATTTCGGCAGTGTCGTCCGTTTCATTGAATTTAACTTCGGTATACCGATGGGCAAGCTCACTTTCGCCGACGCGCGATCGCCTCGAAACCTTGGCCAGTTCTACGATCTGTCGCGGACGGCGAGAAAATTCCAGCCGGTACCGGCGCTCGTTTTTCCGTTCGGGCCCGGCGGCGCCAAGTTCAAGCTGGAAGCACCAGACGACGATTAGCGCGATGCTCTTCCAAACGCCGGGATTAGCCGGTGCCCGCGTTGGCTTTCAAATCGAGTGCTATGTAGGCCGTCGTACCATCGCGCATGACCAGCAACGGCAGAGCAGACCGGTTGCTGCTTTCTGCCGCATGAATGCGTGAAGACGCATCTTCCGGCGATCTCACCGGCTGTCCGCCAATTCCGAGAATCACGTCGCCGGTCTGGAGCCCGCTCTTGTCGGCCGGGCTTCCGGGCGTAACGTTCTCGACCAGAACGCCGCCCGGCGTATCGAGCCCCAATTGCTGCCGGCGCTCCTGGGTGAGCGGCGCCAGCTCGAGGCCGACGCGCCCGCCATGCTCCTGCGCTCCGCCATTGGAAGCGACACGCTGCTGTCCGTGCTCCGCACCGATGGTGACGTTGACCGTTGTCTGCTGGCCCTCGCGCAGCACCTGCACCGGCACCGTCTTTCCCGCCGGCGTATCCGCCACCGCCAATGCCAGATCGCGCGTATCCGTCACCGGCGCGCCATTGTAGCCGGTGATCACATCGCCCTGCCTGAGACCGCCGTGTGCCGCAGGCGAATCCTTTGTCACGATGTCGACCAGTACCCCCCTGACGTTAGCAACGCCGATCGCCTTGGCAAGCGCCGGTGTGATTTCCTGCATCTGGACACCAAGCCAGCCGCGCGCCACCTTGCCATGCTCGCGCAGCTGGTCGACCACGTTGCGGATGGAGTTGGACGGGATCGCGAAGCCGATGCCGACGCTCCCACCGGAGGGCGAGAAAATCGCGGTGTCCATGCCGATCACCTGTCCCGATTCATCGAACAGCGGGCCGCCCGAATTTCCCGGATTGATGGGCGCGTCGATCTGCAGGAAATCGTCATACGGTCCGGCATTGATGTCGCGATTGTCGCCCGAAATGATTCCGGCCGTCACCGTCCCGCCGAGCCCGAAAGGATTGCCGACCGCGATCACCCAATCCCCGACATGGGCCTTTCGCGAATCGCCGAATGCGAGATAGGGCAGCGGGTGGGGCGCCGGAATCTTGAGAAGCGCGACATCGGTCTTCGCATCGCGGCCAACCACGCGCGCTGCAACGGTCGTTCCGTCCGTCAGCGTCACCTGGATGTCGGTCGCGTCGTCGATGACGTGATTGTTGGTGACGATGTAGCCGGCCGGATCGATGATGAAGCCGGAGCCGAGTGCATGGGCAGGCTGCTGGTTCTGCTGCTGAAGCTGCTTCTGCCAGTCGGGTCCCAGGAACTGCTGGAGCATGTCACCCATCGGACCATTTTCGGGCAACTGCAATTTCGAGCTTTTCACCACCTGGGTCGTCGAAATATTCACGACCGCCGGTTTCACCGCGGTCACCAGATTGGCGAAGCTCGGAAGCTTCGGCGGCTGGGGCACGGAAATGGGCGGCGGCGTCATAGCGCCCGTCGCTGAAAAGCCGATTACCACCCCGCCGCAAAGCAGCGTCGTCCCCAGCAACGCCGCCAGGAGGCGGCGATGCTTGCTGCCGTTGCTGTCATTTGTCATGTTTCGTGAACCTCGTCTCCCGCATCCGGCGCGGCGGTGCGGTTTGTGATGCCGCACGAAATCTGGGTACCGGCCATCGCTCCTGCAACATTTCCGACCATAAAATATTCTTGAAGTTTTCAACGCCCGAACGCGAGGCAAGGGCCGGCCGCCGGTTTGCATTTTCCCGCTCTGCACCTAAGCTCGCGCCCGGCACCGGTAGCTCAGCTGGATAGAGCACCAGACTTCGAATCTGGGGGTCGCGGGTTCGAATCCTGCCCGGTGCGCGGCCACTCCGATCGCGTCTGCTACGAACAAACCGCTGCCGACGGCCGGCAAGCAGCCAAAATTTCCCTGAGAATTTGCACTGCCGTACCTGCCTCGCGACATGTGCGCCGAAATTCCCCTGAGATCGAAGAGGCGGAGGCTGGCGCGACTGACCTCACAAAATTCGCTGAGACTGTGCATCGGAGGGAGCGAACGAATCTCTGTCCGATGCGAACAAACCGCCACCGGCCACGAGCTTGCGGCCGGATATTCCCTGAGATTGTGCAGTCGAATAAACGGTGACCGCCAAGTCATGACATTCTGTTGTCGCTTGAATCGTGGTGACGGACGAAACGTTCGACTTACTTGCCTGGATATTCAGGCATGAGTTCGGAAGCGTCTGCCGCCAGCTTATCAGTTTTCCCTTTCCAATACAACCGAATTGGTTGTAAGAATAACCGATAAGTTACGAGACGAAATGTCTCGTAAAGTTGCGCGTACCCAATCGTCCCCGGGAATCGGTTGGGCGCCAGAGTACCCCTCGAGTAATTACCCCCCCGTCGGGAACAAGACCGATCCGGGCAGTTTTGAAAACGCCTGCCATGGCGCGACAATAAGCGGAACTGCGGCTGGCGTGGGAAGCGGCGGCGCGGATGGCCTGACGGAAACGAGGAGGCGACAGCTGCAATCGACCTGCCGGCACGCCTCGCTTCCCTGAGCCGCGCGACAACGCGAATCTTCCGCATCGGCCGCATGCTTCAGTTCCTCTCCGCCGGTCGGTGTGCCGCTCCCGCCAAGGCCATTTTCCTTTTTCGGTTCCCGCGGCTTGCGACCCGTTCCGAGACACCTCGGCACCGATATGGATAGAAAGCTCTGCAAAAGTCGCGCGGGCAGGGCGACGTAGGGTTTCGCCCTATTGCTTTTTTACCTACCCGCAGCGAAGCAGCGGCATGTGCCGCCGGCCGGAACGTGGCGTATTGCTTGCCTCGAAAGGGGTTTACCGGTTAACTCCGGGCTCCGTCAGAGGCCAAGGGGCAGTGCAGGCCGGGAAGGATCGTTCTGCGCGGATTTCTGTGTCCGGGCGTCACATGATGCGGCGCCAAACCGGTTGCCCCTGCTAAAGGAAGGGGAGAAAACCCTTTGGGCTTGCGAGTCGGGATTGAGTCATGGCCACGACAGGGGGTCCAGCCTCGTGGGAAAACAACAACGAAAACGCCAGTCACGGGGGCTTGATCATGTCACGGTCGGCTGAAAGGCTGGTTCGCGGCATGAGGTGGGGATACGCGAAGGGGCATGCCGGTTCACGCTGGCCAGTTCGGGTGTCGGCCAGCGGTCAAGGATGATAGCGATGAGCGGTACGCGTAGCCTGGACGATTATATCTGGCGCCGGATGCGGATCGCGGGAGGTACCCTGCTGACGCATGGCTCCATCGAAGAAAACGTGGCAGCGCTGAAGCAGGTCTATTTCCAGCCGCTCGACGCGCTTCATGAGTCAGTGAAAGCGCGGGCCGGCCGTTTCATCAGCTTCGCGAACTACGATTATCTGGGACTGGGAGAGGACCCCCGTGTGCGGCGGGCGGCCGCCGATGCCGCGCTGTCGTTCGGCGTCGGTGCCGAGGCTTCGCGGCTCGTGGGCGGCAGCCGCACCGTGCATGATCTGCTCGAGCGCGAGATCGCAGAATTCCTGAGCGTGGAGGACGCCGTTACACTGGTGAGCGGCTGGATGACCAATGCATCGCTGCTCGGATATCTCCTGACGCGAAGCGATTTGATCGTCGTCGACGAGCTTGCCCATAACAGCATCGTCGTCGGTGCGGATGTCTCGCACGCAAGAGTGCTCAGCTTCCGTCACGGCAATCTCGATGACCTCGAGGCCCTGCTCGCCGAGCACCGGCCGCGCGCCAAGCGCGCGCTGATTGTGGTCGAAGGCCTCTACAGCATGGACGGCGACATGCCGGATCTCGGGCGTGTGGTCGAGTTGAAGCGCAAATACGATGCGTGGCTTATGGTGGACGAGGCGCATTCGATCGGCGTGCTGGGTGCGACCGGGCGCGGGATTACCGAGCATTTCGGAATCGACCCGGCCGAAATCGATTTCACCATCGGCACGCTTTCGAAGACATTCGCGGCCAGCGGCGGCTTCATTGCGGGACGCAAGACAGTGATCGAATGGCTGCGGTTCACGCTGCCGGCCAGCATGTTCAGCGTCGGCCTGTCTCCGGTGATCGCGGCAGCGGTGCGCGAGGGCCTGTCGATCCTGCGCAGCGAGCCGTGGCGCACCGCCCGCGTCCAGGACAATTCGCGCTTTTTCATCGAGGAGGCCCGCGCGCGGGATTTGAATGTCGGTCCTGCCGTGGGCGCCGGCGTCGTCTCGATCCAGTTTCCGTCCTACGAAGTCTGCATGCACGCAGCGGAACGGCTGCTGCGGGCAGGATATTACGCACCGCCGATCCCGATCATGGCAGTCCCCAAGAACAAGCCGCGTATCCGGTTCTTCATTTCCGCGCGGCACAACCAGACTGATATTGTCGGCGCGCTCGACGAGGTTGCGGCTGCCATGCCGGAGGCCTATCGCGGGGAAGCCGGGTGCGCGGCGGCCGTTCCAGGATTGCGTCTGGGGACTTGAACGAACACCCGTCATCCGGCATCGCAGGTGAAGAGCGCGCGCGCGGGACACGAACTGCGGCCGCCGCGTTCTCGCCGCAGCGGTACGAGAACAATCTGCTGCTCGGCATGTTTTACCGCATCTGGAAGCATCGGCATCTGGCGTCGCTGCTGATTGCGCGGAATGTCGAGGCGAGTTTTCGCGGTTCCCTTCTGGGCAAGGCCTGGACCGCGCTCGTGCCGCTCTTACGGCTCGCGGTGTATACGACCGTCCTTGGTTTTATCCTGAAGGTGAAATGGCCCGGTCACGGGAACAGGCCGCTCGACACGGCACTGCTCTATTTCGTCGGGCTGACCTTTTATGATTTTTTCATGGAGTCCATCAACACGGCGCCGGGTCTGATGCTGGACAATGTGAACTTTGTGAAGAAAGTGGTCTTTCCGCTCGAGATATTGCCTGTTGCCGCGCTCGGAGCCGCACTCGTGCGGATCGCAGTCACCGGTGCAATACTCCTGACTTTCTTTCTCGTGATCCATGGGTTTCCCCCACTCGCGAGTCTTGCCATTCCTCTTGTCGTCGCGCCCTTCGCCCTGCTCGTTCTTGGCGTTGTGTGGTTTCTGTCGGCACTCGGCGCCTATGTTCGCGATCTCAGACAGGTCATGGGCGTTCTGGCTCTGGTGATGATGTATCTGAGCCCGATCTTCTTTCCGCTTGCGATGGTGCCGGCGCGCGCGCGGGCGTTCTTCTACGTAAACCCCCTCGCTTTCCCGATCGAATCGACCCGTGCGGCGCTTTTCGCCGGGCAATGGCCGAACTGGCTCGCATTTGCGGTCTATGCCGCAATCGCCTGGCTGTTTGCTGCTGCGGGCTATCGCTGGTTTCTACGCGTCAAACCCGGCTTTGCCGATGTCGTCTGAACCCGTCATCGACGCGCGCGGTTTGGGCAAAGCCTATCCGATCTATCGCCGGCCCGAAGACCGGCTGAAGCAAATTCTGTGGGGACGCTGGCGCCGCTACTATGAGGAGTACTGGGCGGTCCGCGATGTAAATCTCGAAGTAGGACGCGGCGAAACGGTCGGTATCATCGGCCGCAACGGCTCCGGAAAATCGACCCTGCTGCAGATGATCTGCGGTACGCTCAGGCCGAGCGCGGGCGAGGTGCGCGTGCGTGGCCGCGTGGCCGCCATGCTCGAACTTGGCTCGGGCTTCAATCCCGAATTCACCGGACGGGAAAACGTGCGGCTGGGTGCTTCGATACTGGGCCTCAACCGCGAAGAAATCGAATTCCGCTTCGATGCGATCGCGGGTTTTGCCGATATCGGCACATTCATGGACCAGCCGCTGAAGCATTATTCGAGCGGCATGCATGCGCGGCTCGCTTTCGCGGTCTGCGCGAACGTGGACGCCGATGTACTCATCGTGGATGAAGTCCTCTCTGTCGGCGACGCCGCGTTCCAGCAGAAATGCATGCGCTTTCTCAACCGCTTCCGTCTGCACGGCACGCTCCTGTTCGTTTCTCACGACAGCGGTACGATCGTGAAACTCTGCGATCGCGCATTGTGGCTCGATCAGGGTGTGGTGCGAGGGTTCGGCGACGCCAAGGAGATGTGCCGGCTCTATCTCGCCGCGCAGGCCGAAGAAGCCGCGGATAATTTGGGGAAATTCCAGATCGCCGGTCGCGCACAGCGCCTTGTTCCATCCGAACCCGTCCAAAGCGAGGCCGAATCACCGGCTCGCCCGAAAGCTGTTTTCACCTTCGATGCCGATGAAGACTGGAAGGGGTGCGGAGACGGTGCAATTGAATTCGTGAAGTTATTTTCACCAAAAGACTCTCCGCTGCAGATTGCAACCGGGGGAGAAGAGGTGGAACTCAAGATCGGCTGCGGGGCGCGACGCTCCATCGGGCATCCCGTCGTGGCGTTCGCGTGGCGCGACCGCCTTGGCCAAGTGTTGTTTTCAGACGATACATTTGCAAATTGCCCCAACGCCTCGTCAGGAATTCGCGAGGGACGGAGATTCGTGGCCAGCTTTTCCTTCCGTCTGCCCTACCTCTCGACCGGTGCTTATGCGATAGAGGCGTTCCTGTTCGACGCAGGCGAGGAAATTCCGGTGCCCCTCGGCCGCGAGCGCGATGCGCTGCTCCTGCACGTGCATTCCCGGCATATATTCCAGCAAGGTCTGCTCAATATCGGGATGCGCGCAGTCGTAGTTCGCCGGGCCGGAGCGGGAAGCGGGCCGGCCGAGAAGACCGTGAGCTTCGAAAACACCACGGCCCTGATTTCATGATACAAGGCGGATTTGCGTGACAGCGGGACAGGAACAATCGGCGGAAATTGTGATAACGGCCCGCAATCTGGGCAAGATGTTCCGTCTGTATGACCGCCGCCGACACCGCCTCAATCAACTGCTTTTCGGCTGGCGGAGAAATTATTACGAGGAATTCTGGGCCGTTCGCGATTGCGGCTTCGACATTCGCCGCGGCGAAACCGTCGGAATATTGGGTGTTAACGGCGCCGGCAAGTCCACTCTTCTCCAACTCGTTTGCGGGGTTTTGCGGCCGAGTACGGGATATGTGAATGTTTCGGGCCGCATCGCGGCCCTGCTTTCGCTGGGAGCGGGCTTTCATCCCCAGTTCACGGGGCGGGAAAATGTCTATCTGAACGCATCCGCACTGGGGTTGAGCAGGCAGGAGATCGAAAACCGCTTCGAACGGATTGCCGAATTCGCCGATATCGGCGAATTCATGGACCTGCCGGTGAAGCTTTATTCCAGCGGCATGTATGCGAGGCTCGCCTTCGCCGTCTGCGCCAATGTCGATGCCGACATTCTCATAGTCGACGAGATATTGTCGGTAGGCGACAACGTATTTGCCCAGAAGTGCCAACGCTATCTCAATCGCTTTCGCGAACATGGCACCGTACTTTTCGTATCCCACAGCACGGCAATGGTCGCATCGCTCTGCGATCGTGTGCTCTGGCTCGAGCACGGCCGTTTGCGCGAGCACGGTGCGGCCGCCGAGGTTTGCGCGCATTATCTGGCCAGCTTGTCCGACGCCGATGAGGACAGGCCGGCGTTCCACGTCGAGAATGCGGATGGCCGCTGGTGGGCGCCGCCGGCGCCGCCTCTGTTGTCGGACGTCAGGCGTCACAAGGCGGGCCGAATCGTGATCTCCGAATTCGATCCCTTTGCACCGTTCCACGGATATGGCGGAGCAGTCATTGACGATGTTGCCCTGCATGTTCCCGGCGGATGCCGGATCTCGGAAATGTCCGGCGGCGACGAGGTCGAGCTACGGATTGCCGGGCATGCCACGCGTGAAATCGGCGAGCCCATGGTGGGCTTCATCCTGCGCGATCGTTATGGCCAGGGCGTATTTGGCGACAACAGCTATGTTCATTGCCGCAATTCATTGCCTTCGATCGCCGTGGACGAGGGATTTGAGGGCGTATTCCGGTTTCAGATGCCGTGGCTCGCGGATGGGAATTATTCCGTGACCGTCGCTTTCGTCGAAGGCACGCAGGACGATCATACGCATCTCCATTGGATCGAAGACTCTCTGATTCTTAATGTCGCCGGAAGCCGCGTAGCGCGCGGTATCGTTGCGCTTCCCGCCAGCGACATCCGGATCGAGGTTGCAGGCGCGGTCGGGTAATCGAGGTAAAGCGTCAATGTCGGTTGTCGAAGCGGCCAGACTTACTCCCGACCTGGTACGGTTCGGGAAGAAAATTCATTCCCAGAATGACGAGGATGGAATTATCGAACGTATTGTTTCAGATTTGCACATATCGACAGGATATTTCGTGGAATTCGGGGTCGGTCCACCCTGGGGACACAAACTCTCTGAAAGCGGTCTGGAAGCAAATTGCCGCCGCCTGCAGGAACGGGGCTGGCAGGGGCTGTTCATGGACGCTGCGGAATACGCTCCCGAGCTGGGCGTCGTCCGGGAAACGATTACGCCGTTCAATGTCAATCGGATTATGCGAAAGCACGGAGTTGCGGAAGAGTTCGATGTGCTTTCGGTTGACATAGACGGCCAGGATTTCTGGGTGTGGATGAATCTTCTGGCGAGACCCCGACTCGTGATCGTTGAATACAACTCAAGTTTGGCGCTGGAGCGCTCCTGCGTTATCCCGCCGCTGTCGGACTTTGTGTGGGATGGCACGGATTGGTTCGGCGCCAGCCTCGGCGCCCTCGACAAACTTGCCGAATCCAGATTCTACAAATTGGTGTATGCGAACGGCGTGAACGCCTTCTTTGTGCGTTCGGACCTGTTTTCAAATCACGGCGACTTTTCCATCGAACGCCTCTATGTGAGCAGAATCATTCATCCGCGGGATCCCCGCAACAGGGAGTTTCTCGCGATATGACTATTCGCCTTTGGTTATGCTGCACTTCATCCATCGAGTTCTATTCGTCATGCTAGCGATTGATATACCGGGGATCGCCGCATTCCAGATGGATATTCATCCGTCCGGCGATATCTACATTTCCGATTCCATCCGGCGCACCGGACGATGGGAATCATTCGAGACCCAGGTGTTTGCCCGGCTGTTGCAGGCGGACGTGGAATTCTTCGACATCGGAGCGAACATAGGTTGGTACTCGCTGCTGGCGGGAAGGCGTCTGGAGTCCAGGGGCATCGTGCACGCGTTCGAACCGGTGCCGGAAAATGTGGCGCTGCTGGCGCGCAATGTGGCGGCAAATGCGCTGAACAACGTACGCGTAAACCCTTATGCATTGGGCCGCACGAACGGGACCACGCCCATATTCCTCAGCGCGGACAACAAGGGCGATCATCGCGCCTATCCATCCAGCGAAGAGGGACGGCAATCGATCGCCGCCGGATTGCGGCGGTTCGATGCATATTTCGATCGCTCGACGCGGAAGCCTCTCGTGGTGAAGATGGATACGCAGGGTTTCGAATATGACGTCCTGCTGGGAATGGGAGATGTACTCGAGCGCCATCCGGCGGAGGTCGCAATGGTGATCGAGTTCTGGCCGCATGGATTGGCGCAGAACGGTGCTGCCATCGAATCGCTGATGGGGTTGCTCGCCGGCTTCCAATTCACGCCCTGGGTGCTGTGGGAAGGGGAGGCCCGGATTTGCCCGGTCAGCTGGGCCGATCTTGCCGCCGCCGCAAGGACGACGCTTGCCCCCGCAACGCTGGGGTATGTAAACTTGCTGCTGCTGCGCGATTGCGACGGTCTTGGGTGTTTGCTCGACGGGCTGTACTCGCAATCGCCGAGCCGGCTGGTACCAAGGACGGTGACCTGACGGGCTTCGCGAATATCGCACTTCGCTCCGCTGCTTCGGAGGTCCGCCGCTGGTGCAAACGGCCCACCTTGATTGTTGAATTGATGGGCGCATACATTGTAGACTTCGGTCCGACACACCGCAAACACGGATGCTATATTGAGGCGCGCGGATAGCTATGTCTGGCAGATTTAATCCACAAAAGCTGGTAGCGCGGTATTTTCCCCGATCGACCATTGAAGAATTTTATTCGGCGATTTTCGGGGAAGGACCGGATGTACAATATCTGGATCGCTTGTCCGCGGCACTACGGAGTTCAAGGCCGCTGCGGGAGTTAATTCAGGAAATGCAAGCTTCGGCAACGACAGAGGAGCTTTACCGTGGGATATTCAACCGGGCTCCCGACGCTGCGGGCAGAGCCTACTGGTCCAAGCTGCTAAGGAATGGCAAGCCGCTGCGAGAAGTGATTTCGCGAATGCTTTCCTCGGACGAATTTCAAAATTCGAGGCAAAGTCGAACGATCAGGCAATCGGACCTGCCCGACATAACCGGCGAACTTCCACGCCCATATGAAACCGTCATGGGGCTCGACAATCTCACCCACCACGTCATTCCAATCGAAGACGATTCGGAATTTGATCTGCTTGAGCGCCTTATAGTCGAGCACCGGTTTTATGACAGTTTTGGTGGATGGGGGTATTCGATTGATCTCGACAAACATGTGACTGCTGCGATCGTAAAGGGAATCGGGGCGCGAAGCTGCCTGG
>DATAYG010000066.1:0-3622 GCA_036272695.1 Rhizomicrobium sp.
GCCCACGCCTATACGCGCGAAATTGCCGATCGCCTCGCCGCAACGGCACCCGATCGTTACATCACTTCGGGCCGTTATCGTCCGCGCCGGCAAGCGCGGCGGCCGTGCGGTGTCTGCCCGTCGAGGGCGGTCGCTTTGAGGGAAATGGAAACCGTCACAGAGCCGAGAAGAGGCACTCTGAAACCCTACCGATCTCCCCCTTTTCAAAAGCGTGCTGTCGAAACTTCCAATACTGCCCCATCGCTATTGTCGGCATCGAACCGATTAGGGCGGGCCAAAAAAAGACACGCCATGGGAATTCGGCCAACCACACGTTACGAAACCGGCCCGGGTTGGTTCTGGCTCTCTGTCCTGCCTGTTTGATTGAATAAGTGGACGCCGGATGGTTTGCTCCGACGCGTCGTCTATCTGGGCGAACGGGAGGACAGGCTTGCGCGCGATGTTATGCGGTCAAGGCCAACTTGATCGTCGGCAGCACTTTTCTGGGGCGCCGCTCGCCACGCCTCGACGCCGGCTTGCCGATCCGCCTCGAAGTCAGCCTTCAACTGCGTCAGCGCACCCGGTAGCAATTCGAGAAAAGTGAGACCCGCCTGCCACTTCGGCGGCTCCGGCGCTTCGGCCACATAATCAGGGCCACCACTTCGCGCCGAGGTCCGCATCATCGAATAGCTGGATGCGAGGAAGTCGGCCAGCATGAGCGGCGCGGCCTCCATCTTCTTCGCGATGCTGATCTTACCGAGCAAAACGGCGCTATTCCGACGCTCCAGCCGCCTTTTCAAAACCTTAAAGATGCGCTCGCAATCGCCGACGTTGTTATGCCCGTCCTCGATCACGACATCGAGCCGGTGGCGCTTTCCGTCGCGCCAAAGGATTTCCATCACCTGCCGCATACAGGCGCGAAAACAGACGCCGTACTGGCTGTCGAGAGTCATCTTCTTCGGCACGGGCGGCGCTCGGTACTCGTTGAGATATCTTTCGCGTTCCAGATGGACGGTGAGCCCTTCGGTCAGATGATCGCGCACCAAAGTGGTCAGGTCTTCGACCAGCTTCATGCATTTTGGGTTTGGCCAGCCAGAAAACTCGCCGGATTTGCCCTTGAATTCGTTGCCGTGGAAGACGCTGAATCCGTCGCGCCGTTGCAGGCTGCGGAGCCGCCGGCCGAACAATTCCCACTGCGCTCGCGAACCCAGGAATCCGGCCATGATGATGGTCGGTGCCGGCCCGTGCGTGTCAGCCTCGTCGAAGTACCCCGTGTAGAGCACCAAAATTATCCTACAGGAACCAGCCCAGCACCTCATCGAGCGGACACGGCACCCGGACGACGTGTCCGCCGTGAAGCTGCACGAGGGTTTCGTCGCGGCACTCGTCGGCGTCGTGGATGATCCCCACGGACTGCGGTCGCATCGCGTAGCGAATGCCGTCAAGTCCGGTGATCAGGATGAACCCGCCCGCGATCCGCTCCCCCTGAACGGGCATCTCATCCTCCCCCTTATGCCAGTGCGCACAGGAACGATAGGGTCGCCGCGGCGCCCAGACCCGTCCTGACCGCATGAAGGCCATTCCATTTAATTAACAGCGCGCGCGTGTCACTCCGGCTGATTCCAGATCGGTCGCCATCAGGATTCGATTCGTCGGTAGGATGCCGAGCAGTGTCCACGGCCAATTCGACAGCATGAGGATGCCGCCGAGCAGGAAAGCCCAATTTCCGCTGAGCCACCACGCTGCGGCTCCCAAGACAAAGCCGATGATCGCCAGCGGAGCTTGCATGATGGCTCCGCGCTTGTATGAGGGCTTCCATTGAGCCAAGAGCGATCGGTCATCCAACATGAGCCGCGCGGGTTGTTCGGCAAAATTGACGAAAAACGCGGCCCCCGTAAAAAGCGCCGAGCTAACGAGCGCAAGATTTCCGATGAGCATGAACGCCTCCACCCGGCTTGCCAAACCTATGCCGGCGCGATAGAACGAATAGAGAACGTAACCTTCTCCCCCGGAGGTCGCAATGTTTTTCGAGTTCCCAGAGGATGCCCGCTGGAACGACGAGTCCGATTGCGTCGAGTTCTCCGTGCTGCTCCGTCCCTATGAGGGCACCGCGCGCATCGCCCGCCGGGTCTTCCAAGGCCTGCTCGACCAGTCGCCGACGCCCGAGCGGTGCATGGAGGCATTTCATCTCCAGCGCACCCGCTTCGAGATGATCGTCGAGCGGAAGCTGCGCCGCCGTCAGTTGACCGACGACGGCAACGTCGAGATCACCGGGCGCGATCTGCGCGAGAAGACGCCGCCGGTCGGCCAGGGCAGCTTGTTCGAGACAGGCGGTGCGCGCGTTCTTTGAGGCGCGGATCGAGCATCTATCGATTGCCGACCGCGTGCGTCGAATGCCTCGGCAAGATGCCGGACGGTTCATCGTGTGAGCGTGCTACAGTCCGGGCCAGACGAAGAAAAAGATGGCCCGGCCAAGAAAGAGGCTCCGCAACGCCCCTCACCGCCTGTGCAATCCCGAGATCGAGAAGGCGTCGTTGATGTCGCACGGTCTTTCGGATACTGCCGAGACCGCTGCCGCTTGTCCCAAATCTGACACACCCGCCCGCAAGGAACGCGGTTTGCGGCCAGATTGTTCTGAATACTGAATAGTAGTTCGACGATTTACGAACTCGCTGATCAGGGGGTGACTATGATGAGAAAATTGATCCTCGGCACGGCTTCGGTATTGGCATTGGGAATCGGCGGCGCCGCTCTGGATTTTGCGGCTGACGCTGATGACGTTCCGAATGCAGTCGGGAACATGCCGTCAGCCCCCGAAACTTCGCACAATTGGCAGCATGCTGCCAATCTCTCGAAAGACGACATCCGGTGGGCCCAAGTAAAGCTTCTCATGATGGGGCTCTACAAGGGTTCGCTCGACGGAATAGCAGGCCCGGAGACAAAAGAGGCGCTTTTGCGGTTCCAAAAGAGCAACGGTCTCGAGCGGACGGCGAAGCTTGATCAAGCCACCGCGGACGCGCTCTTCGACAACACCGATTTCAGCGAGGGATCCAGTATGCCGCCGAAGGGCGAGGGAGCCGGATCCATGATAAATTCCTCCGGCACGAGCGATTTCGGCCGCCGCACGGGGCAATAGATCCAGGCACCAAATGCGTTGTGTCAACGAGGGGGGAATCCACAAATGTGAGAGAACCCATGAAAACGCCAAAAAAATATCGGGAAGATGCAAAGCGTTGTCGTGAACTTCTCGATCGCCCGGTCGAACCGGAACTTAGAACCCAGCTACGCTTATGGGCGGCTGAATTAGACGACATAGCTGACGCGGTTGAGTGCGGAGCCGAAGCGTCGGCCCGGAAGCAGAAGGCGACCGCCGTTGCCCGCACTTCGGTCGGAAACCGCTCGGAGAGATAAGGCGGGATATTGAACGTGCATGCCACCGCAGGCGAATATCCCTGGAAGGCAAAATCCGATCACAAATGAACGTGTAATCCTGGGGTCAGCAAATAAAGGAATGCGGTCGGAACCCCGAGCGCCGCCCGAGTAGCAACGCCGATGCCAAATGAGCTGGACCCCGAAAATGAGACAGTTGGCTAAGGTGGAGCCCTGCCCCTAGAACGCGCGGACAGCGCAGGAGCAGGACATG
>DATAYG010000067.1:0-1848 GCA_036272695.1 Rhizomicrobium sp.
TGAACGAGGCCGAATGGCGAACGGTCCTCGTCAGCAATCAACCGGTCATCGCGCGCGGCGAGGTCACCGAAGCTGAGTTGCGCCACATCCATGCTCGGCTCGAAACGGAAATCGGCCGTGACCACGCCTATTTCGACCGAATCTACATTTGCCCGCATCATCCCGATCGCGGCTTTCCCGGCGAACGCATCGAGCTCAAGATCCGATGCGATTGCCGCAAGCCGGAACCCGGCCTGATCTTCAACGCTCAGAGAGATCTCAACATCGATCTCACCCGCTCTTGGTATATCGGCGATTCGACGGCGGATCTGGGGGCGGCCGAAAAGGCGGGGGTTTCCTGCATTCTGGTTGAAACTGGACACGGCGGCCTTGATCGCCGCTATCCTCACGAAGCCAGGTTCACCCTCGCCAATGTTTCAGAGGCCGTGACCTTCATTCTTGACGTCTATCCGAGGATCGCGAAGGTCCTCGCGCCTCAAATCGCCGCAATGGCGTCAAGCGACGATTGGTTCATCGGCGGGCTGCCAAGCGCCGGCAAATCGACCGTCGCAGCGACACTTGAGCGCGAATTGCGGCTCAAAGGACGCCGCGCGCGCATCATTCACACGGATCGCTGGCTTGAGGACGACCACGACCGGCATGCGCTGGCGCCCTTCGACATGGCGGGTCTCAAAGCAGCGGTCGCGAAAGCGGCGGAGCGCAGGAAAGGCCAATCCGTCACACTCATGCTTCCGGCTGGCCGCGGGGGTCGGTTGGAGATTAAACTGGCGCCGGACGAAGTTCTGATCTGGGAAGGCGTCTTTGCCGCGGAGCTCGCGGCGTCTCTTGGCCGGACCGCTCATGCAATGAACGTCGTCTCGAGCGAAGCCGCCCGACATGCGCGCTTCATGCACTTATGCGAACGACGAGGCATTCCCGCGGCGCGCGCTAAGGCTCTCTTTGCCGGCGCGCGTGCAGAACAGGTTCCGGAAACATCAACGAAATCGCCCGTGCAGATCAATCTCGACGCCTGTCAAATCGAGTCCATCCTCGCGAAGGGAACGGCGAATGATCATTAGTCGCACGCCGTTGCGCATGAGCTTCGTCGGAGGCGGAAGCGACCTGCCATCCTATTATCGGGAATATGGCGGCGCGGTCGTCAGCACCGCGATCGACAAATATGTCTATGTCACCATGAACCGCAAATTCGACAGCGGAATTCGTGTGGCCTATTCGCGGGTCGAAGAGGTGAACTCGGTCTTCGAGATCGAGCATCAACTGGTGCGCGCGGCGCTGAACATGGCCGGGGTTCCGGGCGGCGTCGAGATCACAACCGTTGCCGATATCCCCTCGCGGGGAACCGGCCTTGGCTCGTCGAGCACCTTCACGGTCGCTCTCTTGCATGCGCTCTACGCTTTTCTCGGCCGCCACTCGACTCGCCAGGAGCTGGCGGAGCAGGCCTGCCACATCGAAATCGACGTCTGCGGCGAGCCGATCGGCAAGCAGGATCAGTACGCCGCGGCCTATGGCGGGTTCAATCTCTTCGAATTCAATCCGAACGATACGGTCACCGTCTCGCCGGTCATTTGCAAGCCGGAGACCATCGCCGGAATCAGAAGACAGATGCTGGTCCTCTATACCGGGATAACGAGAGGCGCATCGACAATTCTCAAGCAGCAGTCATCGGAGCTGGCGAACAATGTCGACAAGAAGTCCGCCATGAAGCGGATGGTTTCGCTCTGCTATCAACTCCTCTCCGAAATTCGGAACGACAACCTGGATTCGTTTGGCCAGATTCTCCACGAAGCCTGGATGCTCAAGCGCGACATGGCGCCTGGCGTTTCCACTTCCGACATCGACGACTGGTAC
>DATAYG010000068.1:0-15797 GCA_036272695.1 Rhizomicrobium sp.
CTGGCGGAGCGCAATCCCAGGTTGGCGGCCTGGTGGGCACGAATGGAGATGCCAACGATCCCCCGGGGACCATCGAAACGTCCTACTCGACCGGCGCTGTCGCAGGCGGGAAACGCAGCAATGTCGGCGGCTTCGCCGGAATTGCCTATAAGGCCAGAAAGTACGACGCCATCCGGCAATCCTATTGGGACACGACGACGAGCGGCACGGACAGGGGCACGGGCAAGGGCGACAGGAAAGGCATTGCCGGCCTGACGACGGAGCAGCTTCAATCCGGATTGCCGGACGGATTCGACCCGAAAATCTGGGCCGAGAATCCGAAGATCAACAACGGTCTGCCCTATCTGATCAACAATCCGCCGGAGAAGTGACAGGCCTGGCTTTGGGGAGAACGATGCTGAGCCGCGCGAAACTGGTCGCATTCACCATCCCGTTCACCTGCGCGGCGGCAACGCTGGCGCAGGCAAACGTAACGATCTCGGCCGCCCAGACTCAAAATATCAGCTGTTCCGGCGGCGTATGTGCGCCGAGGGGCTGCGCATAGCCGCAATGCGAGCCGCAGCACGGCTGCGGGGAGCCGGCGCGTGAGAAGCCCGCCGATCAGGGCTTCCTGAGCGCAAACACCGTGCCGTAGCCGTCGGTGCCGCCCTCATTGGTTGTGCCGTACAGCGTGCCCTTCACATCGATCAGGCTGGCGTCGGGGCCCTTGCCGTCCGTGCCGCCCAGGAAGGAATAGACCACGGCCTCCGCGCCGGTCTTCGGGTCGACCGAGAACACCGTGCCGGCGGCAGCGGCGCCGCCGGTTTCCGTCGTGCCGTACAGCTTCCCTTTCACGTCGATGAGGCTGGCATAGGGCGTCGAGCCATCCCCGGTGCCGCCGAACGAATGAAGCACCGTCTCGGCGCCGGTGCCCGGGTCGATCGAGAACACCGTGCCGGCGCCATGGCTGCCGCCCTCGTCTGTCGTACCGTACAGCGTACCCTTCACATCGATCAGACGGTCCAGCGGGTACTGGCCGTCCGTGCCGCCGGCGAAGGAATAAAGGACCGTCTCCGCGCCGGTCGGTCAATCCGGGGACCGGCGCGGAAGCGGTGCTCCATTCCTTTGGCGGTGCGGATGGCGCCATTCCCTATGCGGGTCTGATCGATGTGAAAGGCACGCTCTATGGCACGACGGAGCTCGGCGGCGCCCATAATGACGGCACGGTGTTCTCGCTCGACCTGACAGAATATCGTGCCGTCGCCATCGGCGCCGCCGTTAAGTGTCGTGCTGTAGAGCGTGCCCTTCACATCGATCAGGCTGGCGACGGGGTACTCGCCGTCCGTGCCGCTGCCGAACGCGTGAAGCACTGTCTCGACGCCCGTGCCCGGGTCGACCGAAAAGAATGTTCCATAGCCGTTGGCGCCGCCTTCAAGCGTCGTGCCGTACAGCGTGCTCTTCACAGCGGTCAGAGTGGCGCGGGGGAGTTTGCCGTCCGTGCCGCCGCCGAACGAATGAAGCACCGTTTCCGCGCCGGTTTTTCGCACCAGCGCAAATACCGTGCCGTCGCCGGAGGCGCCACCCGCCAGCGCAGCGCCGTAAAGCGTGCCCTTGACGTAGATCAGACCGGCGTATGGCGACGCGCCGGACGTATTGTCAAACGAGTAGATGACCGTCTCTTTGCTCCCGGCAATTGCCGTTGCCGGAAACTGCAAGACCAACGCGCAGCCGACCGCGCTGGTGCACAGACTGAAGAAAAAATGTTTCATCGATATCTCCCTGATCGAATAAGCGGCGCAGCACCACCACCACCCTGCCCGGCGGCGCGGCCCCCTTTTTATTACAGCGCGTTCCGGCGCGCCATTGCCCTCGCCGTCCCGGAGTGCAAATATCTTTCGGCGACCGCACCTTTTTGTTCTGAAAATGAGGGATATCATGAAAATGAACCTGCTGCTGGCCACGACGGCGGCCATTGTCCTGACGACGGTGAGTGCGATGGCGGCGGCCCCCATGGCCGCGTTCCATGGCCCCGGGGCCCACCCCGGCGTCCGCCATTCCCCGGGCAAGCAGGTGCTCTACAACCAGAACAGCGACAGCAGCTTTGCCTATGTCAACTCGCAGAACTACACGTCCGGCGTCACCGCGTATAACGATCAGGCCGCCGACGACTTCATTGTTCCATCCGGCAAGACGTGGAAAGTCACGGAAGTGGACGTGACCGGCTGCTGCGCGTATACGACCTCGATCACGGAGAACGTCTATTTCTACAAGGACAACAAGGGCGCGCCGGGCAAGCTGGTCAAGCACGGATCGTTCACCAACCTCTCGGGCATGGGAAATCCCAGCTTTGCAATGAGCCTCGGCAAGGGCGTCAAGCTGAAGGCCGGGCACTACTGGGTTTCCGTCGTGGTCAACTGCAACTCTGGAGACGGCTGCGGCTGGGGCTGGGGGGTGAGGTCGACGATCAACAATGATCCGGCCCTGTGGCAGAACCCGGGCAACGGTCGCGGCACCGGATGTACCACCTGGACGACGCTCGACGCGTGTTTCGGCGGCGCCTATGCGGGCGACTTCATGTTCGAATTGCAGGGCAAGAGCAAATAGCGCGATTGCCGGGGCAGCAGAGGCATTTTCCGCCGCGATTTTCTTTGGACTTCGGTAGCGCATTGCCAACGGAAGAGTTGGTTCCCGGTCGCGCTCCTCGTGTTGCCGCCGCCGTCCAGCGCCACGATCATCAGCCACTTTGCGCCGACATCGAAGCGCGCAGCTCGCCGGTGCCGGCGGGCTGTCTGCAACCCAATGTGAACGGCTGCCGCGACAAAAACCGGCGATTGACTGAAATCCCTTATGTCAATTCACCATTATTTAGAGGGTGTCGCGACATTTTGCGACAATCGCCAGGCCTTACCGACGGGGCTGCGACGGGTAGTACCTCTGTGGGATTCCCCGCCATCTCTCCAAACGCGATGGCGGGGTGTCCTGCGGAAATCCGGGTGGCGCATGAGCAGACCAAACTCGCGTCTCGACGCCGAAGACTTCTTCGAACGACATCGTCCGGCTGCCGATGACATATCCGAACCGTTGCCGCGATTTCCCTGGCTGGCGCTCTTTCTGGCCACCGACATCATGCTGGTATTCGCGGTCATCTGGTACTTCGTTGCATGATGCCCACGGGCGGCTGCCGGATCGCGGTTGGGTCTGCCGAAGGCCGCGCGGGGCGAGCGTTCCACCAACATTCGACCCGGTTGTCGAATTTCGCCGAGGTGCCGCAGAGCTCCCGTCCCGGCCTTCGCCTCGCCGGAGCGTGTAGGGCGGTGGATGACAAACTCGACCGACGGTGGTACTCTGCCGGAACCGCTCGCGATCGGCGCGAGGCGGGTTCGGGGAATTTCGGCATGTGCTCCTCTCGACTTCGTCCGCTTGTCGCGGCCGCGTTTGCCTTCACGACTTATGCCGGTACGGCAGCCGCCGGAACCTTCACCCTGCTCTACACCTTTCCCGACGCGAACACGGGAAGCCCGACGGGGCGACTCTATCTGGGAGACGACATCCTGTACGGAACGGGCAGCGGTCTGAACTCCGAGCACGGAAACGGTCAGGTCTTCCAGCTGAAGAAATCCGGCGACAAGTGGAAATTCCAGACGCTCCTCGCCTTCGACGGGCAGAACGGCGCGGATCCGCGCGGCGGCGTGATCGCCGATCAGGCGGGCACGTTTTACGGTACCACCGAGATCGGGGGTGCCAACGGATCCGGGACTGTGTTCAAGCTCTGGAATGCCGGCGGGCGCTGGAAAAGCACAACGCTGCAGAATTTTGTCTGGGACGATGCCGGAGGCGCGGATCCCGACACCGACCTCGTCTTCGATCAATCGGGTGCGCTTGTCGGAACGACCGTAGTGGGCGGGGAGAACCAGGGGGGAACCGTCTTCAGCCTTGTCCCGCGCGGTCGCCGCTGGAAAGAGAAAGTGCTCCATCGCTTCGACAGCAATTATGACGGCTACGAGCCGGCATCCGGCTTGCTCCTGGCCAGCGACGGTGCATTTTACGGTACGACCTATCACGGCGGAATGTACGATTACGGGACCGTGTACCAGCTCGCGCGTTCGGGCAGCAAATGGACGGAAACGAAAATTCATACCTTCACCGCCGGCAAGGACGGCGAATATCCGATCAACGGGCTGGTGGAGGGTGCCGACGGCACGCTTTACGGCACGACGCTGTTCGGCGGCAGCTTCCAGTACGGAACGGTGTTTTCGCTGAAGCAATCGGGCGGCACCTGGACGCACACCGTCCTCCACGAATTCGGCCAGGGCGATGACGGACAGGAACCGTATGGCGGCCTCGTGCGCGTCGGCGACACACTCTACGGCACCGTCGAATTCGGCGGCACGACCGGCGCCGGCATCATCTTCTCGCTCACCGAAAGCGGGGGAACATGGACGGAAAACATTCTGTATAACTTCAACGGCGGCCGGGACGGCGCCCTGCCCTGCGCGTCGCTGATCGCCGACGCGAACGGCAATCTCTACGGCACCACGTTCCAAGGCGGCGCCAAAGACCAGGGCACGGTCTGGGAATTCACGCCGTAGCAGCCGGCAACGCCGAGTACCAACGAGCCTACAGGGAGGCTGGCGACTCCGGCAAAGCCGTGTTCGGTGCGAAGGACGGCCGCTGACGGGGCATCAGCCAGCCAAAAACGAGAAACCCCGCGAGGGCGCCGGCGAACTGCGCCGCGATGAAGGCCGGCGCGGAATGCGGCGCGATCCCGGCAAAGCTGTTGCTCAGCGCCCGCGCGACGGTGACGGCCGGATTGGCGAACGATGTCGACGCGGTGAACCAGTAGGCCGCGCTGATATACAAGCCCACCAGCGCGGCGGCTGCGTTGGGCCAGTAGCGAACCGCGCCTGCGATCGTGCCGATCAGTCCGAACGTGGCAACGAACTCGGAGAACGCCTGCGCCGGACCATCGCGCAATTTGGTGGAAAGCTCGAATACCGGTGCCTCAAACATCAGATGCGCTGCCCATACGCCGCCAATCGCTCCCACGAGCTGCGCTGCCACGTAAGCAAAAGCGAGCCCGATCGTTATTTCGCGACGCAGGCCGAAGTACAGCGTAACGGCCGGATTGAAATGCGCGCCGGAAATCGGCCCGAAAATCGAAATCAGCACCACCAGCGCCGCGCCGGTTGCGAGCGTGTTTGCAAGCAATGCAATCGCCACGTTCCCGGCTGCAAGGCGCTCGCCCATGATTCCGGAGCCGACGACTGCCGCCAGCAGAAAGGCGGTTCCCAGCGCTTCCGCCGCAAGTCGCCTTGTCACGCCTGCGCCTTCTCGTCATTGGTCTTGCCGATTTCGTCGAGCCGCTTCTGCAGCGACATGCGGTCGAGACTGCGCATCGGCAAATTGGCGAACAGCTCTATCCGCCGCTGGAGTATCAGGAAGGCATCACGGAACGCGTGCGCTATCTGTGCCTCGGTTCCCGCAACGGAAGCCGGATCATGCACGCCCCAGTGCGCCGTCATCGGCTGTCCCGGCCACACCGGGCAAATCTCGTTGGCCGCGCTGTCACAGACGGTGAACACAAAATCCAATGCCGGAGCACCCGGCTTCGCAAATTCGTCCCAGCTTTTCGATCGCAATCCGTCGGTGCGGAAGCCCAGCCGCTGCAACAGCATAACAGCGTGAGGATTGACCGTTCCCCTGGGCTGCGATCCGGCGGAATACGCGACAAATTTGTCCTTGCCGATCCTCGCCAGGATTGCTTCGGCCAGGATGGAGCGGGCGGAATTTCCCGTGCACAGGAACAGCACGTTGTAGGGCCGCGCGGGCTGTTCGCTGCGCACTCAGCAGCACGCCGTTTTTGCGCCGGGCGCCGGGCGGCAACCGGACTGCGTTACAACCGGCTCATCTTCCCCGTAAACCGTGGCCTCGCCGAACGTGAAGAAGGTTTCCCACCTGATACCTGATGGGTCGTTCACCCACGCCTTGTTGGATTGCGCGTAGCAACAGGTCGCAGCTTCCTGATCGCGCGTGATCTCGCCCGCCGCCTTGAGCCGGTCCGCCAGTTCGCGGAGTTCGCCGTCCGTCTCGACTTGGATACCCACGTGGTCAACGCCACTTGTGCGCGTGCCGCGCGCGGAGATGGCGAAATTCACTCTTGGATCGTCCAGCATCCATTTGGCGTAATCCGGCTTGGTGACGGTCGGCTCCGCCGCGAACAGTGTCGAGTAGAAACCGATGGACTTCTCAAGGTCATCTACGGCGACGTGAACGTGCAGGCGCTTCATCTCTGTCTCCTTTGGGTTGGCAACAGGCGCTCTGGGCAATGCTGGCCAGCGGCGCGCACACGTCCGCACGGCCGCCGCAACAATCCTCCATGAGAAAGACCAGCAGCTCGCGCACCGCATCGAAATTCATGGCGTAGATGATGGAGCGGCCGTCGCGCCGCGCGCGTACAAGACCGGCATTCGACAGCACGAGCAATTGTGCAGAAAGCGTGTTGGCCGGGACATTCAGCTTTCGAGCAATATCCCCGGCCGCCATACCTTCCGGCCCGGCTTTTACGAGCAGACGGAAGACTGCGAGCCGCGCTTCCTGGGCGATAGCCGAGAAGCGCTTGATGGCGAGTTCTGGTTCCATAATTCCACAATCGCGGAAATATGGAAGTCTGTCAAGTAGGTGTGAACCACGCCCGCGCGCGAAGGCCACGCCCTAAGGGACCCGGCAACCCGCCCTATTTTTCGAAGCGCGGGTTTTTAGTGCGTGCCAAATTGATTAAAAGAGGTTTTGAGCGCCACAGCGCAGTATATTTCAAGCAACGCCTGTTGGACCTGATCGCACTCTTCGACAAAACGAATTTGCATCACGTTGAGCCGTTTTTTCGCAGCCGTGAAACCTGCGAGAAACTCCGGCCGCATCATCAGTGCATCACGCGTTGCGTCGCCTGTGTATGCCGCCTCTGTAATGCCAGCGGCCTCCCGAGCAAGTTTGAAGGCAAAAGACGATTGATTGGCTTTCGACCCAGCTCGGCAATGATTACCCAGACGCTGCGAAAAGTTGTTTGTACGACCAACATACAGCGGCGTTCCGTTTTCGGAGAAAAGATAGACGACACTTGTCGGCAATCGCACTGGCTTTTCCAAATAGGTAAAGGAGCGCGATTGCAACAATTGTTCAAGTCGTGTGTGCAGTCCAGAAATGGCGACGGCGAAACGTTGGTCCAAACGATGGAGGCGCTCTTCTGATGCGAGCGCAAAAGGTAACTCAGCGACGGTGTTCATTTTAGCCTCCAAAGGACCGTATGCCGTGACTGTGCGAAGTGTACTCACGTTCGGAAGCCATGCGCACGGACGAAAATTCGAGTAAAAATAAAATTTCTGCGCGGCTTTTTAAATAAGCCGGTACATGTCACATCTTGCTCGAACTGGGACCCTCGATTTTCTTCTCCGTTTGTTCAACGTACCCGGACAATCTCACTTCGGTATATACGATAACCATTGTATCAACATCACCAGATGGGTTGTCAAATAAGATCATGGACAAATGATTCGCCCATACGGCCGATGTATGGTCAAATGTGGCACCCATTCTGTTTTGAACGGTTCCTATCCTTACTGATGTGGGCGTACCAAATTTTCCCCTCAGCCCATCCATGGCGCTCGAAGCACCAATTGCGTAAGCGCTCACAACGATGGAATAGAGACGCGCGATTTTATCCTGAGGGTCCGGTACAAAATCGTAGGTTACGTTTTTTGAAGCACCGCGTGTTCCAATTGAAAGGTATGCGTCCTGCCAACCTGATCCAACATACTCGGGTGTGTAGTACCTGCATTCAACAACGCCCGCCGCTTCTTTTGCGCTGTCTAGGAAGAAGAAAAGACCATTCTCTATGTTTTTCGTTTCCTCATCCGAGCTGCAAAATAACTTTGTTTTTGGCTCGGCGCTCAAATCCGGGAATGGCATTTCCCGAAATTGCGCGAGCGGCATTCCAAGCACCGCGCCGCGAAAGTCATACTCTCTTTCTGGCGATTCTTGCTTGGTTGCGGTGTTCGCTGGCCCGCTCGCCATGGCCGTGACCAAAAGCGTGCAATAAAGGGTGACTGTCCGTAATCGCGAGGATGCCAGATTTTTCACGACTCGCGTCACAGGCCGAGTTCTCTATTCAACGCCGCTTCAAGCTCGTCGAGATCATTTACGAGGTGATCCCGGAGGCGCAGCGTCGAGTCCGAGAGCGCGACCCATATGCTGGTCCGCTTTGCCCCCGCTGACGCAAGTTGCTCAATAAATCGCTCCGCCCGCTGTATCGCTTTTCGCGTCTCGCTGACGCCCTGTGCGAGTTCTCCGACAGTCACTCTTGAATTGTCACCCATGGTGTTCCTCTCCCCCGGCAGTCGCTTGATCGAGCCGCCATGCGGCACTTGCGCGGTCATTACGGTCAAAACAATCCGGGAACCGCAGCACGGCGGCTTCGATGGTCCAATCACGCAGCCCGAGTTCGTTTAGCCGCGTGAACCCCGTTTGAGTATCCCCAGTCCGCACGAGCCGCGAGATCGCGCTGACCGTCCCGTAATCTCGGCGCATTTTGATGAACACAGTGGGGACGTAGCCATGCTCGGCAGCACGCCGGATCGTTTCGTCGATGAAGGATTCTAATTCGTCCATGACCTTCTCAGTGCTGGCAGATTGCCCCTACTCGCCGTTTGCAGATGACGGGCGCTGGCGCAATAGTGCGCTGACCTGCTTGCGCGTCAACGCCAGACTGGGCGCTTCGGTGGAGCGGCGCCCCGAGGCGCGAAGCGCGAGGGCGAGCGCAGCGAGTGAGGGAAAGTGTGCCCAGGTGGTGACCGAAGCAGTGCGTTACCCGCACTCGCCTCGGCTAAACTGGTAAAGCTCTTGTTTTGTTAGAGAATTTGGTGAGCCCGGATGGGATCGAACCATCGACCCTCTGATTAAAAGTCAGATGCTCTACCCCTGAGCTACGGGCTCTGCCAAAGGTGGCGGACCATAGGGGCCAGGGCGCAGGCGGTCAACACGCTCCGCAGCGGCCGAATAGCGGCTCCTGGCCGTTCCGGGCAGTTGCGCCGGATGGCCGGGGCCGCGATGCTGGGCGGCGCAAGGAAGAAGAGCCCCGAGCATGTGCGGGAAATTCACCCAGATGATGAGCTGGGCCCGGCTGCATCACCTGGCGGACCTGACGGCATCGGCCGGCGACGGCGTGGCCGGTGACGAATTGCAGATGCGCACGCCGATGCGGTTCGCAAGCGTCATTCGTCTCGACGCGGGCGGGCGGCGGGAGACCGTTGCCATGCGCTGGGGATTCGCCGACGCCCGCGCCAAGACGCCGCTCGAACGGCCGCGCCACATGCATGCGCGCGCGGAGACCATCGACGTGCTGCCGACCTTCGCCGACGCCTTCGCCCATGGGCGCGGGCTGGTGCTGGTGAAAACATTCAATGTGGGCGAGGAGCTTCCCAACGGGAAGGTCAGGCAGTGGGTGGTAAGCCCGCGCGACGGCAAGCCGCTTGCGCTCGCGGTCATCCATGAGCGGTGGACGGACAGGAACGAAGGCGAATTGCTGACCTTCGTGATGGTGACGGTTCCCGCCAATCCGCTGCTCGCGCGCGCCACCGACCGGATGCCGGCCATCATCGCGCCGGAGCACTGGTCCGCGTGGCTCGGCGAGATGCCGGCCGCGGCGGAGGAGCTGAAAGCGATGCTGACGACTGTCGACGGCGACTGGGATTTGTCGGAGCAGCAGAAGCCGCAGAAACGGCCCGCGCGGGAAGCCGCCCAACAGGGAATGTTCTGAGAGCGCGGCGCTGATGTCGGGGCCATTTTTTTGGCACGCGGAGGCGCGGAGACGCGGAATTGTTTAACCACCAAGAGCACAATGAGCACAAAGAACTGCTGCGCGCCGAACGGCGCGCGATTCCTTCTTGGTGCTCTTTGTGCTCTTGTTGGTAATATTACTTCTCCGCGTTCTCCGCGCCTCCGCATGCCAATAATTCCTTTCGCGGCATTACGACTCGTGCAGATCCGCCGCCGCGATTTGCGCGGCCAGTTGCGGCAGCGTGCCGTCGGCGATCGCGCGGCGCAGCGCCTGCATCAAACGCTGGTAATGAACCAGGTTGTGCCAGGTGATGAGCATGCTGGCGATGATCTCGCCGCTCTTCACGACATGATGCAGATAGGCGCGGCTGAATTGCCGGCAGGCGGGGCATGGGCAGTCCGCTTCGAGCGGTGCTGCATCTTCGGCGAACCGCGCGTTGCGCAGATTGAGCGCGCCTTCGCGCGTGAAGGCCTGCCCGTTGCGGCCCGAACGCGTCGGCAGCACGCAGTCGAACATGTCGATGCCGCGCAGGACGGCGCCGGCAATGTCCGCGGGCTTGCCGACGCCCATCAGATAATGAGGACGGTCGGCAGGCAGATGCGGCACGGTGGCTTCGAGGGTTTCGAACATCGCCGCCTGCCCCTCGCCGACCGCAAGCCCGCCAACCGCATAACCGTCGAAGCCGATTGTTACAAGTTCTTCCGCCGCGCGGCGGCGCAGATGCGGGAAAGTGCCGCCCTGCACGATGCCGAAACAGGCGCGGCCGTCCTGCTCGCCAAATGCGGATTTGCTGCGCCGCGCCCAGCGCAGGCTCAACGCGAGCGACGATTCGATCGCGCCTTCGCTGGCCGGGAGCGCCGGACATTCGTCGAGAACCATCTGAATGTCGGAGCCGAGCAGACGCTGGATTTCCATCGCGCGCTCGGGCGAAAGAAATTCCGCCGTGCCGTCGATATGCGAGCGGAATCTCACGCCCTCTTCGGTGATCTTGCGGAGCTTTGCGAGCGACATCACCTGATAGCCGCCGGAATCGGTGAGGATCGGCCGCTCCCAGGCCATGAATTTGTGCAACCCGCCGAGCCGCGCGATGCGCTCGGCGCCCGGCCTCAGCATCAGGTGATAGGTATTGCCGAGCACGATATCGGCGCCCGTGGCGCGCACCGATTCGGGCAGCATGGCCTTGACGGTCGCCGCCGTGCCGACGGGCATGAAAGCCGGCGTCGCAATGTCGCCGCGCGGCGTATGCAGCACGCCGGTGCGCGCCGCGCCGCAGCTCGCCGTGATTTCGAGAGAGAAACTGTTCATCCCATTAGCCGGAATAACAGACAGGCATCGCCATAGGAATAGAAGCGGTAACCGGCCGCGATCGCTTGGCCATAGGCGCGCTTCATCGTGTCGAGACCCGCAAAGGCGCAGACCAGCATGAACAGCGTCGAGCGCGGCAGGTGGAAATTGGTGAGCAGGATGTCCACGGCTTTGAACCGATATCCGGGCGTGATGAACATATCGGTTTCGCCTTCGAAGGGACGGATCGTTCCATCGGAATCGGCGGCTGTTTCGAGCGTGCGCAACGACGTCGTGCCGACGGCGACAATGCGACCACCGGCGCCGCGTGCCGCATTGATGCGAGCCGCCGTTTCCGGCGCAAGCCGCAGCCATTCGCTGTGCATGCGATGTCCGGCGGTGTCCTCCGCATTGACGGGCAGAAACGTGCCGAGGCCGACATGCAGCGTGACCTGCGCCTGTACTATGCCCCCCGTGGCGAGGCGCGCGAGCAGCTCCGGCGTGAAATGCAGCCCGGCGGTCGGCGCGGCAACAGAGCCCTGCTGTGCGGCAAACACAGTCTGATAATCCTCTGCGTCGCGTGCATCGGTTGGCCGGCGGCGGGCGATATAAGGCGGCAGGGGCATCTCGCCGTGCTGCGCGATGGCGGCATCGAGTGCCGCGTCTGAAACGCCAAAGCCTATTTCCACCTCGCCGGCATCATGCCGCGCGATCACCTTTGCCGCGAACCCCTCCGAAATAATGAGTTCGTCGCCGGCCGCAAGTTTCTTGGCCGGCCGCGCCAGCGCGAGGTAACGATCCGGTGCAACGCGTTTGTGAAGGAGAAACTCGATCGCAGGGCCGTTCGCGCCCTTGCGCGCGCGGAGCCGCGCCGCAATCACCCTGCTGTCATTGGCAACGAGCAGATCGCCCGCGCGCAGGAATTGCGGCAGATCGCGGACATGGGCATGCTCGAGTGATCCATCCGGCCGCACCACCAGCATCCGCGCGCTGTCGCGCGGTGAAGCCGGCCTGAGCGCGATCCGGTCCTCCGGCAGATTAAAATCGAACAGCGAAACATCCATGGCAATCAGGATTGAACCGCCAAGGCGCCAAGACGCCAAGTAAGATTTAACACGGAGACCCGGAGATCATAGAGCGACTTTGGCGCGCGTTCGCGCGCAATTATTCTCCGTGTTCTTCGTGTCTTCGTGGTGCATCCTGCCCCCCTTGGCGTCTTGGCGCCTTGGCGGTTCAATGGGCGCGGCTGACGCTTTCCAGAACGGCTTCGATGATGCGGTCCTGGGTCGCTTCGTCGAGATAGGGATGCATGGGCAGGCTGAGCACCGTGTGCCCCAGCGCCTCGCTGACCGGCAGCGGCACCGACGGGTATTTGTTATAGCCAAGTTGCGCGGACAGCGGCGTGAGATAATAGATCTGGGAAGGAATGCCCCTGGCTTCGAGATCCGCTTTGACGCGGTCGCGCTCCGGCACCTGGATCGTATATTGCGCCCAAGTCGATTGCGCGCCCTCCATGACATGCGGCGCGCGGATGCGGTTCGAGCGCGCGAACGCCTCCGAATAGCGCCGCGCGATCCGTTCGCGCAGTTCGAGCTCTTCGGGAAATATCTTCATCTTTTCGATCAGGATCGCGGCCTGGATGGTATCGAGCCGGGAATTCACGCCGATGCGGATGTTTTCATACTTGTCGCTCCCTTGCCCATGCATTCGGATCGAACGCAACAGACCGGCTAGTTCGTCATCGTCGGTGAAACTGCAGCCCCCGTCGCCGTAACAGCCTAGCGGCTTCGCCGGAAAGAAACTCGTGGCCGACGCATCGCCGATCGCGCCCGTGCGGCGGCCGTCGAACGTCGCGCCAAAGGCCTGCGCGGTGTCGCACAGCATCAACAGGTTTTCGCGCTTCGCGATGGGTTCAACCGCGTTGTAATCCGCCGCCTGCCCGAAGAGATCGACGGGCATCACGACCCGGGGCCGTAACTTCCCCTCGCGCCGCACCATGGCGATGGCGGCTTCCAGACTCGCCGGCGCCATGTTGAACGTATCCTCCAGCACATCGACGAACACCGGTGTCGCGCCGACGAGCGCCACCACTTCGGCCGAGGCGGCAAAGGTGAAGCCCGGAACAAACACCGCGTCGCCGGGGCCGACATCCCACGCCCGGAGAATAATCAGGAGTGCATCGGTGCCGTTGGCACAGGAGATTGCATGTTTGACGCCCGCGAACTCCGCGAGCTGTTCTTCGAGCGCCCGCACCTGTGGCCCCATGATCCACTGCCCGCCCTCCACCGCGGCAGAGATTGCGCGTTCGAGCGAAGCGCCGAGCCGCTTGCGCTGCGCCTGAAGATCGATGAAGGGAATGGATGCCATACGTTTGCTGCTCCGAATGTCCGATCCGGTTCTAATCAGCCGCCGCGCGCGCGGCAATTCCCGCACCGACACATAATATTGCCGATTGCGTCACATAATAATCATTGTCATGGCCCGCAAATGCGAGGGATTTGCAGAAGTGTGACCTACCAGTATTCGTCATCGCCCGGCTCGTCCGGGCGATCCATTTTTTTCGGACCGCGAAAGGAAATTGGATCGCCCGCATAAAGCGGGCGATGACGGAAAAAGGGGAAACCAACCTTTGCAAGGCCCCCGCGTCTGCGGGCCATAACAATCCGGGGCGATTTCCTAAATGGTATCCGCGCCCGCCCGCGCTTTGACGATGCGGTCGGGTTCGCCGGAGATGTCGCCGTTGTTGTGTTCGCCACCCTTCTTGATGGCGTCGACATGTTCCATGCCGCTCGTCACCTGGCCGAATACCGTGTACTGACGATCGAGCCAGGGCGCGTCGGCGAAGCAGATGAAGAACTGGCTGTTGGCGCTGTTGGGATCGGATGTCCGCGCCATGGAGAGCGTGCCGCGCACATGGCGCTCCGGCGAGAATTCCGCCTTCAGATCGGGAAGCTTCGAACCGCCGGAGCCCGTGCCGGTAGGATCACCTGTTTGTGCCATGAAGCCTGGTATCACCCGATGGAAAGCGGCGCCGTCGTAGAAGCCCTGGTTTGCGAGCTCCCTGACGCGCGCCACATGCGATGGCGCGAGATCGGGCCGGAGCGCGACTTTTACCTCGCCGGTCTTCAGCGTCAGCGTCAGCGTGTTCTCGGATTCGGAAGTCATTCGCTTGCCTTTCTCAGTTTTGCGCGTTCGGTCAATAGTTTCGCGACATGGGGCGTCGTGAATGGCGCCACATTGCCGCCCAGCACGGCGATCTCCTTGACGAGTTTCGAGGCGATCGCCTGGTGCCGCGGATCGGCCATCAGAAACACGGTGTCGATGTCCGGATTGAGGCGCTGGTTCATGCCCACCATCTGGAATTCGTATTCGAAATCCGACACGGCGCGGAGCCCGCGCACGATGACGGTGGCACCGACCTGCTCGGCATATTGCATCAACAGACAGTCGAAAGTTTCCACGCTGATCGTGCCGCGCCCGTTGCCACCGAACGGCGCGGTTTCGCTGCGCACCATCTCCATGCGCTCGTCGAGCGTGAACATGGGTGATTTGGAGGGATTGGTAGCAACGCCGATCACCAGATGATCGACGAGCTTCACCGCGCGCTGGATGATGTCGAGATGGCCAAGCGTCAGCGGATCAAACGTGCCCGGATAGAGGCCAACATGGCGCCTGTGCATCTCAGGCCCCCGTTTCTTCCGATGTTTCCTCGATGCGTTCGACCGAGACCACGCGCTCGCCCGATTCAAGCCGGAAGAGCGTGACGCCCTGCGCGCCGCGGCCCGCGATACGCACGCTCGACACCGGGCTCCTGATCGTCTGCCCCTGATCGGTAATGAGCATGATGTCGTCGGTCTCCTCGACCGGGAAGGACGCCACGACGGCATTGTTCTTCCGGGCCATCCCCATGGCGACGATGCCCGAGCCGCCGCGCCCGGTCACGCGGTATTCGAAGGAACTGGTGCGCTTGCCGAAGCCGCTCGCCGAGACAGCCAGCACGAACTGCTCTGCCGCCGCCAGATGGGCGTAGCGTTCGGAGGTGAGAATCGCCAGCTCGCCATTGCCGTTCTCGTCCGTATCATCGGCCGAGGTCTCGTCGGTTTCTTCGCCCGTTGCGCGGCGGATGGCGCTCGCCTGTTTCAGATAGGCGCGCGTTTCAGCAGTGGTCGCTTCGACGTGATGAAGCAGCGCGAGGCTCACCACTTCGTCGCTCGCTGCCAGTTTGATGCCACGCACGCCGGTGGAATTCCGGCCCTTGAAGATGCGCAGGTCCGAAAGCGCGAAGCGGATGCATTTGCCCTCGCGCGTGGTCAGCAGCACGTCGTTTGCATCGGTGCAGGTCTGCACGCCGACAATGCCGTCGTCCGGCTCGAGCTTCATCGCGATCTTGCCGTTGGCGCGCACATTGCCGAAATCGGACAGCTCGTTGCGGCGCACATCGCCGGACTTGGTGGCGAAGACGACGTTGAGCTTCTCCCATTGCGCTTCGTCTTCGGGCAGCGGCAGGACGGTCGTGATGCGCTCGCCGCCGGAAAGGGGGAGCAGATTGACCATGGCCTTGCCGCGGCCCTGGATGCGCGCTTCCGGCAGCCGCCAAACCTTCAGCTTGTAGGCCATTCCTGTGGATGAGAAGAACACCAGCGGCGCGTGGGTATTGGCGACGAAGATCGAAGTGACGAAGTCTTCCTCGCGCGTCGCCATGCCG
>DATAYG010000069.1:0-2673 GCA_036272695.1 Rhizomicrobium sp.
TCGCAATCACCTCGCCGCGCGCCTGTTCCCGCTTGATGGCAGCGAGTTTGTCGGCGGGAGTAGCATTGGCAACAAATTCGGCCGCGCCCACTTCACTGGCGATGGCTGCCGCGGTTACGGGATTGTCCCCCGTGATCAGAATTGTGCGAATTCCCATCGCACGCAATTTCTCGACACGTGGGCGCAGGTTCGGTTTCACGATGTCCATCAGATGGATAATCCCGAGAATGCGGGCGTCTTCGCCAACTCCCAACGGCGTGCCACCGGCTTGGGAGATCTGTTCGGCCGCTGTCTTATAGCCTTCAGGGATTGCTGCGCCACGAGCAACGAAATAGTCGGCGATAGCGTCCGCTGCTCCCTTGCGAAGCGCATGCCCGTCAACGTCGATTCCGCTCATCCGTGTGTAGGAAGAGAATGCAATTACTCTTGCCCCATCGCTCATGACCGGCAACGGAATGGACTTGCTGGCCAGCTCAACGATGGAGCGTCCCTCCGTTGTCTCGTCGGCCAAGCTGGCAAGAGCCGCCACGCGGATTAGCTCCTCCCCTGTGGTGTTGCCGCACGGAAGGAATTCGACCGCGTGCCGATTGCCACCCGTTACCGTGCCAGTCTTGTCGAGAAACACAGTTGTGAGATTGTAAACGGACTCAAAGCTGCGGCGGCTCATGGCCAGAACATTGCGTTCCACTAGGCGGCCCATTCCGGCGGCGCCCGTGGTAGACAACAGAGCGCCCACCGTAATCGGCAGCATCGCCGCCAACAGGGCCGAGCCTTCCGCCACCGTCGCTGCGCCGTGCAGGCGGTCCTTGTCCGCCGTGAAGCGGGCGAAGACGAACAACACTGTCGCTGCCACCACGCAGATCAGGGCCATGACGGAAGTGAACGTTTGCAAGGCAATCTCGTCGCGCGTATGTTCCTGAGTGGTGTTCTCGAGTGCCGAGATCATTTTCTCGACCAGCGTCTCGGCGGGTGCGCGCGTCACCCGGACGTGGATTTCGTCCGACAGCACGCGGCTGCCGCACGTTACCGTACTTTGATCGCTGCTCGATTCACGCAGTACCGGGGCGCTTTCCCCCGTAACCACGGATTCGTCCACCATGGCGATCCCTTCGATAACCTCGCCGTCTACCGGAATCAGTTCGCCGGCCTTGACAACGATGACATCGCCGGTTCGCAACTTCGATGCCGGAACCACCCGTGTCTTGCGGCCTGTGATGCGCGTAGCCAAAGTGTCTCGCCGGCTTCTCCGCAGATTGTCTGCCCGGACGCGTTCCCGCACTTCGCCTAAAGCCTCAGCGAAGTTCGCGCACAGCACGGCGACCCACAACCAGAGTGCGATCTGGATGTCGAAGCGCCTTGCCGATCCGACGGTCCACAGGTCATGCACGGCTGCGACTGTGACCAACACGGCACAAGTCCCGACCAGAAAAATGGCGGGATTGCGCAAGCGCGAAAACGGGTTCAGCTTGAAAAGAGCGTCGCGCAAGGCCCAGCTTAAAACCGGGAGCGACAACGGTACGGGCAGAGAAGACATCGCTATTTAATCGTAAGCGCCGATGCGTAAGGGCCCACCGTCATCACACTTGCTGATGGCAAGCGATTCAGCCGGATCTCGATCAGCGTCGTCGTGAACGGGCAAAAGAGCGCGTCCGCGCCTGCCGCCAAGTGCGAAATGTCAAGCACGATGGGCGCTTGCGAGCCGACCGTCACGGCTCCGGCGGAATCGTATCCGCGGTAGGAAATGAGATCTGTTCCGGACGATGCCAGCAAACGAATCCACAACACCTGGGGAGTGCCCATGAAGCCTTGCGGCAGTTGCACATGAAAGCAGCGAAAGCTTTGATCCAACTGGTACGCATGCACGTCCGCGTCGAAGATTTCGATATCGGCGGCGGCCAGTGCATCCTCGTCTAGTGGCCGGGGATCCTGGTTGAACACGTCGATGGCATAGTCTGGCGCGCCCTCGCCGAATTCATCCATCACGTGGACGATGAACTGCTGCCAACCGTCCGAATTCTGCTTCATCTTTTCCAGCGCGGGAGCCATCTCGGTTGATGTCTTCTCAACCCAACTATTGAACAAAGCGCCGGAGTCGATGGCGAAGAAGGCAGCGACGCGATCCGCCAGATCGTCTCCCGGATCCAGTAGCAGCGTGGTGTGGTTCTTCCCATCAACGGCGAACATCGGTACCGAGAGCCGCTCTTCCGGCCACGGCATCATCTGGGCCTGCAAGCCCGCGGCAGGTTTCGTGAGATCTACAATCAGCTTGCGAGTGTTCAAAGAACAACCGGACCAACGCACGGTACCATCCGTGCCGGGTTTGTCCACTAACTCCTTGATGCCGGAATAGGCAGTGTTGCCGATGAAGATCGCGACATACGGAGTCGATGGATCCGTGGTGAAAAGCGGTTCTGGGCCGAGTATGTCGCGATGCGCAAGGTCCCACGTGAACTTACTGCCGATTTCGAGCGCATCCAAAACGAGCGTACCCGCATTCAGAAAGTCCGGCCCGAACTGGTGATTGCCGCGCACGATCGAACCCAACACGCTGTTGCCCATTTGCGCAAGTGGCGAACCCCAGGTTGCCGGCGCCAGTCCCACCAAATGCTTCAGATATTTGCGCCGTTCCGGATTATTGGCGAGCCAGGCGCGAATCACCAGCATGCCGGTCGA
>DATAYG010000070.1:0-13417 GCA_036272695.1 Rhizomicrobium sp.
ACCTGCCCATCCGCGCGACCTCGGACGCGACGGTGACGCTCAAGGACGTCGCACAGGTGCATCCCACCTTCTACGATGCGACGACCTTCACCACGATCAACGGCAAGCGCGCCATCGCCATCGATGTCACCAAGCGCGTCGGCGCCAATGTGATTGGGAACAATCTCGCGGTGCGGCAGATGTTGACCGCCGCGCAGAAATATTTTCCGCCTGGCGTGCACGTCTCTTTTGTCGGCGACCAGTCGACCGACATCCGCGACCAGCTGAGTTCGCTCTCCGATGCGATCGTTCTGGCCATCCTGCTCGTCATGATCATCGTCGTGGCGGCACTCGGCCTGCGCTCGGGACTGCTTGTGGGCGTGGCCATACCGACCTCGTTCCTGATGAGTTTCCTCATCATCGGTGCCGCAGGATTCACGCTTAATTTCATGATCATGTTCGCGATGCTGCTTTCCGTCGGCATTCTGGTCGACGGCGCCATCATCGTAGTCGAATATGCGGACCGCAAAATGACGGAGGGTCATCCGCCCAAACAGGCATTCGCCGAAGCCGCAACACGCATGTTCTGGCCCGTCGTGAGTTCGACCGCCACCATGATCGGAGCCTTCCTGCCGATGCTGCTCTGGCCCGGAATCCCTGGCGAGTACATGAGTTATTTCCCGAAAACACTCATCATCGTCCTCTCATGCTCCATGGTGGTCGCGCTCATCTTCCTTCCGGTGCTGGGCGGATTTTTCGGCAAGAGGCCGGAGCACGACGAGGCCCACGAGAAAGCCATTGAAGCTTCGGAAACGGGTGATTGGCGCGATATTCCCGGCATCACCGGCTGGTACGCGCATATGGCGGACTGGATCACCCACAATCCGGGCAAGATGATCGCAGTCGCGTTTTCCGCGACTGCTGCCGTGCTCGTAATTTTCATCCTCAACAACCACGGCACCGAATTCTTCGTGAAGACGGATCCCAGCGAAGCGACCGTGCTCGTCTCCGCGCGCGGCAATCTCTCCGCCTACGAGAAACGCGCGCTGGTGATGAGCGTCGAGCGGCGCATCGAGAATGTCGAAGGCGTGGATTACATCTACGCGAATTCCGGCGGCAACCCCTCGAGCCTCAATACGCCGGTCGACAATATTGGACGGATCACGGTGGAGTTGAAGTCCTATGACCAACGCCGCCGGGGCGACGTCATTCTCGACGACATTCGCAAGCGTACCGCCGATATTCCAGGTCTCAAGATCGAAGTGCGCAAACCGGACAGCGGCCCTGCTACCGGTAAGGACGTCATGATCGATGCCTCATCCGACAATTATGCGGCGCTCCTGGCGACCACCGACAAAATCCGTCGCCATCTCGACGGGATGACGACGCTGCGCGACGTCGAAGATACAAGACCGCTGCCGGGCATCGAATGGGACCTCAAGGTCAAACGCGACGTGGCGCAGCGCTTCGCCGTCAGTACGCAACAGATCGGCGCGGCGGTCGAGCTTGTCACCGACGGCATTTTCGTCGGCCGCTACCGCCCTGTCGATTCCACGCGTCAGGTGGATATCCGGGTGCGTTATCCAAGCGGCGAGCGTGGTATTCATGCGCTCGACGGCGTTCGCGTGGCTACTTCCCAGGGCATGGTGCCGATCAGCACGTTCGTCCAGGTGACGCCTGCGCCGCAGGTGAAAACGATCGAGCGCACCAACGCCCATCGTGTTTATCATGTGCGTGCGAACGTGAAGACCGGCGTCAATGTCAATGCCGAGTCGCAAAAGATCAAGAACTGGCTGGCAGCGCAGAACCTGCCGCGCGACGTGCGTGTGAATTTCAAGGGGTCCGACGAGGAGCAGCAGGAATCCGGCGCCTTCCTGATCAAAGCGGCCTTCATGGCGTTCTTCCTCATCGCGGTCGTGCTGCTGGCGATGTTTAACAGCTTCTACCACGCGAGCCTGATCCTGGTCGCCGTCATCCTCGCCATGATCGGCTCGCTGCTCGGCATGGTGGTGATGGGGCAGGCGTTCTCGATCATCATGACCGGGACGGGACTGCTGGCGTTGGCGGGGATCGTCGTAAATCACAACATTGTACTGATCGACACCTATCACAAGCTGCTCGATTCCGGCATGGACCCGATCGAAGCGGTAATCCGTTCGAGCGCACAGCGATTGCGTCCAGTGTTCCTCACCACCATCACCGCGATTCTCGGGCTGCTTCCAATGATGGTGGCCCTCGAAATCAATTTCGCCACGCGGCACGTCACGATCGGCGATCCTTTCGCCATGATGTGGATGCAGCTTTCCACCGCGATCGTGTTCGGCCTCGCCTTCTCGAAAGGCATCACGCTGGGGCTCGTTCCTGCGCTTCTTGCCCTGCCCCACCGCATACGCCAGACGCGTCACGGTTTTGGCTGGTTCCTTGCCGAGATATTCCGTGGGCCGGTGCGCGCCATGCTACGCAGATTCCGCACACGCACACCGGTGCCCCACGCACAGCCCGCGGAATAGTTTTGGCCCGACAACCGATTCCCGAGGTGGTGCCCAAATCATTCACGGTCCGCGATTGCGGGCCGTGACATGGTAAGGATGAGTTTTCCGGGCCGCTGATATCAGCCCGTGCGGAGAAGCTGCCTTGACGGTCATGTTCGACCAGCTTTGCGTGTACGCAAAGGTGTACGGCGAAAGGAATACCGGTACGAACTTCGTGGCGGAACTCCTGCGCAGGAACTTTGCCGTCCACTGCCTTCAAAGCTACAACCGCATCCGTGAATATATCGGGCCTATGGCAAAGAGCCTGCCGGAAGAGCCCGCCGGTGGCCTCCGCAATGCGTTGCTCGACCTCGACTGTCGGCGTACGATGTACTCCGATTTCGGATGGAAACACGGAATCCCGCCGCGCGATCTCGTCGCCTCGGCGCCGCATGCAAAACAAACATTGTTCGTATGTGTCGCGAAGCACCCGGTTGCGTGGCTTCGCTCACTCGCCAATCGGCCCTACAATCTGGTCGACGAAGTGCCGAAGACGTTTTCCCGTTTCATCCGGCAGGATTGGACTCCGACATGGCGCGACAACATGCCGGGATGCGAACGCATCAATGTGGTCGATCTCTGGAATAGGAAAAACGCCGCCTTCCGGGATCTGGGATCGGCGGCCGAAAGATGCCTCGTGGTGGCCTATGAAGAGATTTTGCGCGATCCTGGCGGGTTTCTTTCGTCTGCCGGCAGCCATCTGATCGCCCGGGGAAAGGATTATGTCTGGTCGATTCCTTCTACGAAGGGCGACGACATGACCTTCGAACAATACAGGCAAAAATACCGGGAATTGAATGTCCACGGTTCGACGTCGGCCAGAGATCTGGAGTTCATAAGGGACCGGATCGATGAGAGCGTCATGCAGGCCTTCGGATATCTTTGGCCGGATCCCACAACTGGCTGACGGATCGGAATTCCACAGCGATGCCGGCGATCAGAGGCGCCCCTTGCCGGGAACTCCGTGACGGCCGACGGCGTCCGAATTGCCGGTGCTGTTGAGCACCGCAGATATCGGCAAGGCATCGGCCAGCGGATCGTCGCGGAACTTGGGAACGGAGCGCGGTTGCTTCCCGGCATGGGGGCCGCGTTTTCCCCGCGCGAATATCGCGATAAACCATGCGGTGCGGCTTCCGGCCGGCGACACGCGCACCAGGGCGATCCAGATAACGCAGGCAAGGGCCATAGCCATGAGGCCGTCGATGACCGGCGAAGGCGAAGTTGGCGTGAGCGGCGCATAGGGTGCATCGATCAGCATCGATGCATAAAGATGATCGGACTCGATCATCATCATCTCCTGCTCCTGCTCGGAGAGGACTGCGATGAGTTCGGGTTTCTGGTCGGCGAGCGCGAGATGGACGAGCGCGGCGTTGAGATAGGCAATGCGCGCGGCAACGTCGCGGCGCTTGTCCTCACGGATGATGTTGTCGGCTTCGCGGAGAATAAGACCGAGCAGCCGCTCTGCGCCGTCGCGGGTGTGGAAGCGGAATGACACCGTCGTAAATGAGGTCTCGAGCGACGAATCGACGAGGAGGTTCTTCTTGAAATATTTCTCCAGATCCTCCTGGTCCGGCGATGGCTTCACGGGCCGGCGCAGAAGAACTTTCAACTGATCGATTTTCTGGCTGGCGAAGTCGTTCTTCGGCAGCCAGTGGTTTTGCGAAGCATCCCATTCGCTCCAGAAAACCTCCGGCAGGAAGTTGTCCTTCCGTACCAGCAGTGCGGCGAGCCGATTGGACGTCAGAAGCGCGGTATATTCGTCGAACGGATCGCCGCCCCCCTGCTGTCCCAGCGCGCCGCCGACATGCAGATGCTTGGCGATTCCGCCCAGCCCGCCGGACAGACTGCCCACGGCGTCGTTGAAGGGCTGATCGGAGTTGTTGGCCGGCCCCACGATCGCCGTCGCGGTGTAAACCGGCGCCGCAAGCAGCGTGTAGGAAATGACGGCGGCCAGTCCGACGACGATCAATAGTACAAGCAGAAGATAGTAGTTACGCAAATCGGACCATAACTGGGCGAGGCTGAATATTCGTATCCCGATGGACTTCATGGTGCCGCTCGACAGCCAGTCGGAGTTCGACGCCAATCTCCGCCCCGTGTCGCGCGACGGCGGCCAGATGCTGCAGCCGGAAATGCTCCTCTATGACGAGCTGCGGCGCACGGATTACGGCGACCTGCTCGACAATGCGGATTCGCTGGTGCGGCCGTGAGGTCCGGAAGCCTGGCAACTCCTTAGCCGACTTCCCATCGAGCGCGGCATGGACTACCAACGATGAATACAAGAAACTTCAGGATCGCCGTTCCGCAGGAACAGATCGAGGATTTGAGAAGACGGCTGCGCGCGACGCGCCTGCCTTCCGCCATCGATCCGGAAGGATGGGATGACGGGACGAGCCTCGCTTTCATCCAGCGGCTGGCCGATCATTGGTTGAACCGCTTCGACTGGCGCGCCCACGAGGCGCGGCTGAATGGCCTGCCGCAGTACATCACGAGCGTGAACGGGCTCGAAATTCACTTCGTCCACCAGCGCGGGAAAGGTCCCGTGCCGCTGCCGCTGATACTAACGCATGGCTGGCCCGGTTCCTTCATCGAGATGGAACGTATCATCCCGCTGCTGACCGACCCCGCCGCACATGGCGGCGATCCGGCCGACGCCTTCCATGTCGTCGTGCCATCTTTGCCAGGCTTCGGTTTTTCCGCGGCACCGGCCGCGCCCGGCGTCGGCGCCTGTCATGTCGCCGGACTTTGGCGCGAGCTGATGAACGGGCTCGGCTATCCCCGTTTCGCCGCACAAGGCGGAGACATTGGCGCCGGCGTCTCGGCCTGGCTGGCCCGGCGATTTCCTGAACTAATAATCGGCGCCCATATCAACTACATTCCCGGCAGCTATCGTCCGCCGCTGGGTGCCGGCCATCCCCCGGTAACAGCGGAGGAACAGGCTTTCCTCGACACGGCCGCCGCCTGGTCGGGCGCGGAGGGCGCCTATGCCGCCGAACAAAGTACGAAGCCGCAGACGCTCGCCTATGCGGTGACGGATTCGCCTGTGGGTCTGGCTGGTTGGATCGTGGAGAAGTTCCGAGCCTGGAGCGATTGCGGCGGCGATGTCGAGCGCGTCTTCACGATGGACGAGCTGCTCACCAATATTTCGATCTACTGGTTCAGCCATGTGCTCGACGCCTCGTTCCGCATGTACAAAGAGAATCGGCTCCGGCCGCTGAACTTCGCGGCGTCCGAACGGGTTGCGCCGGCGCTCGGCGTGGCGGTGTTCCCCCGCGAACTGCCTATGCCGCCGCGCTCCTGGGTCGAGCGCGTCTTCAACGTGCAGCGCTGGACGCCGATGCCGCGCGGCGGCCATTTCGCCGCGCTGGAGCAACCCAAGCTCCTGGCAGAAGACATCCGCGCCTTTTTCCACCCGCTGCGATGATCGGTACCGATCGGCGCGCCGGCCCCAAGTTCTTCTTCAGTGTCGATGCGCGCGCAACGACAATACGACAGGACCGTCACGGCTTGAGCGCGTAAACTGCTCCACAGCCTTTCGGACGGCCGCAACTCCCGGACCGCCACGCAGACCAAGCAGTCGTGCCGTAGAGCTGGATGCCGGGAAAGGAGGAATTGGGGGCGGAGTTGTAATATGTTCACAGCAGCCGGAGCTGATGTTTGTGGGGCGACGTTCGCGGCTTGCGCACCGGGCACGGCGCGGCAAGCGCGTTACCGGAGCATAGCCGTCCGCCTGTAACGGCCATTGACGCAGCGCAGAGGCCGGGCGATCGGATTTGGCTGCAAATCAGCCTGTCGGGCGGTGGCGTTTCCGCGATATGATCTGCCCGCGGCGGAGCGGAAGGTCATGGCGCGGATCCCGATTTTCATTCTGGCGGCTCTGACCTCCGCCGCCATCGGATTTGGCGCGTCGCACGTCCTTGATACCGGCACCATGGCAAAGCTCGCGGCGGACCGGGATCAGGCACGCAACTGCCGGCATTCGGCCTCGACGATCCCGCCCTGCCCGGTCGAATACAGAAACACGCGGATCGTGTGGCGCGAGAAGGTCGTAACGACGCGGGTGCCCGACCCAAGGCAGGCCGAACGGATCACTTCGCTTTCGGCCGATCTCGCGGACGCGCAACGCAGCATCCGCGAGCTGGAGCGGCGACTGACCGTCAGATGGGCACCGCGGCCGGCCGTCTATTATTATCTGCAGAACGGAACCATGGCGCATCCCTACGCCACCTCCGACCGATGCCCGGCCGAAGCGACGGTCATGTATGTAGCTCAGCAATCCTTGCGCAGCATGCCGCGCCGGCACTCCGGCGATCCGAATGTCTGCTACGTCCGCCTCGCGCAGCGGCGCTGAGAAAGACCCAAGTCGTCGGGCTGTGGCGCGCCCGATTCGGGAACGCCCGTCGCACCGGCTGGCAAGACATCCTCATCGCATGATTTTGGTGGATTTTTCCGATCGGTACTGGCCGCCGGCCAGCACCTTCCGATCAAATCTGCTAAGCATTTTGCCACCTTGCAGCCGTGCGCCCGATGCTTCTGGCGGGGCGGCCGCGTTTTGTTTTTATGTAATTTGTTAGCGTTTTTGACCACCGACATCTGGCGACCGGATCAAATCGCGGTAAAACGTACCATTATCGTCGTCCAGGCTTCGATCGGCTTTCCGCCTGCCGTGGCGGGAATATGGCGCCACGAACCCTTCACGGTTTCGATCGCGATACGATCATATTCGGGCTCGCCGGTAGACTTGATGACCCGCGCATCGCCGACGGAACCATCCGGCAGCACGAGGACACGCAATTCCAGCACGAGGGCTCCGATCATGGCGACCGTGCGCGGCAGCTCCGGCCGTTCGTTGGCATGCGTCGGATCGATCCGTGGCGGAAGCCTTTCCCTGATGACTGCTGCGCCGTCGTTACCCGGGGCCTGCTGCTCCGGCATGATATCAATCACCGGCTCGGGCACCGGAAGCTCATCAGGCGTGAGAAAATCCCAATCGGTCGGCGGCGCGGGTATCCCGCGTGAAACGAGATTCGGGCTGATCAGGCGCACAATAATGGCGTTAGGTGCGCTATCAATTCTTTTTATTGTCCCTGGGATTGGCACGTCTCCAATATCCAAGCTCATGATCGAATTTTAGTACGCTTCCATCTCCAACTCGCCCGTATCATATAAAATAACATGTAGTCCTTCTCGAAGCGCAATTCCTATCTTTTGTATGTCCTCAATAGAGTCTTTGAACCAGAGCAAGTATCCCGTCTCGATCGTTCCCGCATTTGCATCGAAAAAAATTTTATGCATTGCGTCGCTCTCTCTATATTTTACAGGATTGCTCCAATTGCCTCTAGGGACAACGGGCAGGGTTCTTCATTTGCGCAGAAAGCTAGGGGTCAGGGTTAAAACTCCCGTCACAGAAGCCTCAGTTGGCGCTTGTCCAGCGCTTTCTGCGGTTTTGCCCCGGGCGGCAGCGGGGTGACGCGGCATTTGAGGGCTTTGGCGATTTCGCGCTTGAAGCGGTCGCCACCGAGCGGCCAGCCGCCATTTGTTCCCTACCTGAGCGCAGCAACGATGTCTTCTTCGTCAGGCGCCCTGAAGCGCAGCCGGTATTCGTTCTGCCGCTGCACGACGGAACGTCCGAGCGCGCGATAGAGCGGGTGTTCGCTCACCAGCGGATCGGTGGCACCGAAAGCATGCGCGCGATAGCTCGATCAGCGCCAGTCACGAGCGCGCGCGACCATGTACGCGCGCACCGGGGTGAGTTCCATGTGTCGGCCGCAATCGAAGAAGCAGGCGTCGCCGTCGACCGGTGCCTCGCGATAGCGCCTTCCCACGCATGATTTTGCTGGATTTTTCCGATCAAATCTGCTACGCATTTCGCCACGTTGCAGTTGAGCGCCCGGCGCTTCCCGAGGGAGGCGGCCGGGTTTTGTTTTCATGTAATTTGTTAGCGTTCTGGTCCGCGGACGTTCCGCGAGCGGAAGGCGAACGCGGGGCCGCGATCGCACCCGCGCGCTTGTGACGCAATTCGCTGTTATTCGCTGTTAAAATCGCTGTTATGGTCCGGCCGACCGAAAACATGCGGCGTGTGTCCGCAATGCACCCCGTGGGCGCGGGATCATGTAGTATGGGGCGAGCACGATGATTCCCGGGAGCTTGGCCATGATGATGCGAAGGTCCGGCACGGGTTTGCCGAATTGCAGGGCCGGTCTTACGCGCAGGCTCGTCGTCGCGGGCGCGCTGGCGCCGCTGCTGGTCCGCTGCAGCTCCGATCCCAATTCCGACACCGCCGGCCTCACGCACCTGCTCGGCCAGTCGTTCGATGTGTTCTCGGGCGGGAGCGGCGTCACGCTCAAGGAGGTCTCCGAGACACAGTTCGCCTCGCTCGGCGTGCGCGTCGGCTCGGGCGTGCAGACGATGCTGGTCCTGGCGTCGCACAGCGGTCGGTCGACGGTCTGGACCTCGGCGTCGCATATCGCGCTGGAGATCCAATCGGGCCGCATCCTGCGCACTGCGGGGCTGACCCAGAACCTCTCGGGCACGAATTTCTCGGGCGCCGATCCACTCGATGCGGGCCTTCAAACCCTGCCCGCGCCGGCGCCGGCCAAACGGTCGCTCGATTTCTCCGACCTCAACGCCTACGGAATCGCTGTGAATTCCACCGTCGAGCCCGCCGGCCTTGCCGAGGTGGACATATTGGGCACGCGCATCGCCTGCGTCCACGCGCTCGAACGCGGCACCTGCCCCACTTTCAGCTGGAATTTCACCAACGAATATTGGGCGAGCACACATAATGGAGTGGTGTGGCGTTCGCTGCAGTTTATTCATCCCGATTTCGACCCGCTCGAAATCGAATTGTTGCGTCCGCCGAAGGCCTAGAATGATCGAGCTGCGCGGCCTGTCGAAACATTACGGCCCGGTCGCGGCGGTCGACGGTGTCAGCCTCCGCATCGAAACGGGAGAGTTTCTGGTCCTTGCCGGACAATCGGGCAGCGGCAAGACGACGACGCTTTCGCTGATAAACCGGCTTATCGAGCCCTCATCCGGCGCGATCCTCATCGACTGCGCCGACACGCGCGAAACCGATCCCGTGGCTTTGCGGCGGCAAATCGGCTTCGTGTTTCAGGACATAGGGCTTTTTCCGCACATGACGGTCGCGGAGAATGCCGGCATCGCGTTGAAACTCGCGGGGCGGGCGCGTCGAGAAATCGACGCGCGTGTCGATGAACTGCTCGCGCTGGTGCGCCTGCCGCCGGAGCGTTTCCGCAACGCATTGCCGGCCGCGCTTTCGGGCGGCCAGCGCCAGCGCGTGGGCGTCGCCCGCGCACTCGCCGCGAGCCCGCGCCTCATGCTGATGGACGAGCCGTTCGGCGCGCTCGATCCGCTGACGCGCGACGAGCTTGCGGCCGATTACCGGCGCATCCACGAACGCCTAGGGCTGACGACGGTTCTGGTGACACATGACATGACCGAAGCCATGCTGCTCGGCGATCGCATTGCGCTGATGCGCGAAGGCCGCCTGGTCCAGGCCGGCACGCCGCGCGAACTGATTTCAAGTCCCGCGGACGAGTTCGTGCGCGCCATGATGGACAGCCCGACGAAACGCGCGCGTGCGCTCGCCGATCTTCAGGCGGGCCGCGCATGAGCGGCGACGCGGGCGCGGTTTCTGCGGCGCTGTCGCATCTCGGCGATTATCTCGGCTGGCATGTGCTGCTCAGCCTGTCGGCGATGCTGATCGGCGTGTCGATCAGCCTACCGCTCGCTGTGCTTTGTGCACGCTTGCGTCTCCTGCGAGCCACCGCGCTCGGATTCGCCGGGATCATCCAGACGATTCCGAGCCTCGCACTTCTGGCGCTGTTCTATCCTCTGTTGCTCGGTCTTTCCGCCTTCACGCGCGCGACATTCGGCATCGGTTTCCGGGCGCTCGGGTTTCTGCCGGCTCTCGCCGCGCTCGCGCTCTATTCGATGCTGCCGGTGCTTCGCAACACGATCGCGGGACTGGATGGCGTGGACCCGGCAGTGAAAAAGGCGGCCCGGGGCGTCGGGATGACGCACAGCCAGATGCTGTTCCTGGTCGAGCTGCCCCTTGCCGCACCGGTGATACTTGCCGGCATCCGCATCGCCGCGGTGTGGGTAATCGGAACCGCAACGCTCTCGACGCCCGTCGGACAGACTAGCCTTGGTAATTACATATTTACGGGGCTGCAGACCGAAAACTGGGTATTCGTGCTGTTCGGCTGCGGCGCGGCCGCGGTGCTTACGCTCCTCGTCGACCGTCTGCTCGCGCTCGCCGAAGCGGGCGTGGTGCGCCGGTCGAAGCTGCGGATCGCAGCCGCCGGACTGGGCCTCGTCCTCGTATTCGGCGCGGCGCTCCTTCCGCTGACGGCCGATGCCGGGAGCCGGCCGGCTGTCGTCGGCACCAAAAACTTCGAGGAACAATATATTCTGGGCGCCCTCATCGAAGACCGGCTGCGCGCAGCGGGATATTCCACGGTGCGCCGCGACGGTCTCGGCTCGACGGTGATCTTCGACGCGCTCGCCGCGGGCGAGATCGATGTCTATGTCGACTATTCCGGCACGGTGTGGGCCGACGACATGAAACGGCGCGACCGCCCTGGACGGCGCGCCGTGCTGGCACAGATGACGGACTGGCTGCGGCGCACGCGCGGCATCCGCTGCCTTGGCGGCCTGGGATTCGAGAACGCCTATGCCTTTGCGATGCGGCGGGATCGGGCCGCGGCGCTCGGCATCCATTCACTCGCAGATCTCGCCCGCTTTGCGCCGGCTCTTCGCATCGGCGGCGATTACGAGATTTTCAGCAGACCCGAATGGCGGGCTGTCGAACAGGTCTACGGCGTGAAATTCGGGACCGAACGGCAATACCAGTCGAATTTTCTGTATCGCGCGGTTGCTTCGGGAGATGTCGACGTGGTTTCGGCATTCTCCACTGACGGCCGCATCCCGCTATATGACCTGAAAGTACTATCCGATCCGAAGGGCGCCCTGCCGCCTTATGACGCCGTCCTGCTCGTCTCACCCGCCCGCGCCAAAGATGCAAATTTCATCGCGGCGCTGACCCCGCTCTTGGGCGCCATCGATCTTGGACGCATGCAACGCGCCAACCTGATGGCCGACCGCGAGAAAGGCAAGCGCTCGCCTGAGGAGATCGCAGCCGATCTCGATGCTTTCGTTGCAGCGCGCCGATTGCAGCGCGGGCGAAAATAGGGAATCGCTGTCACGGGGCGACGTCGCGCGGAATGATCGCTCTCGATAGAACGTTTGTCACACTTCCCGGCATTTTCTCCGAAAGCCACTAAAATTCGAGAGTTTCTGTTGACCGCCGAACCGGCGGCGGTAAACCAATATGGAAATGATTCGCGCTGCGGGGGATGACGGGGCGGTGCAGATGAGTCTGAACAACCGCTCGCGCCCATTTTCCGTTAAACTATCGAGCGGCGGTTGTAACGCCCCGTTAAAACTTGTCGGTCAGAGTACTAGCGCATTTTGTGGGGCCCTAATTCCATGAATATGCATATCGGCGAAGTCCCCCTGGGCTACCGCCGTGCGCGCCCGGCTCTGTATCCACGGCAGGTTTCGCTGGGATATCAGCGGGTCATGGATTGTATGATCTGCCTGCTTGCCGCGCCCTTCGCCATCGCGGTCGGGCTGGTTATTGCCGTTCTCATCAGGCTCGATGGCGGTCCTGCCTTCTATTTGCAGCGCAGAATCGGTCTGGGCGGACAGCCTTTTAACTGTCTCAAATTCCGCTCGATGATTCTCGGCGCCGACGAACGCCTGCAGGAAGTCCTGGCACACGATCCGGTTGCACGCGCCGAGTGGGAAGACTACCAGAAGTTGGCGCACGACCCCCGGATCACACCGATCGGAAAGTTGATTCGGGCCACGAGCCTCGACGAGTTGCCGCAGCTGATAAATGTCTGGCGGGGCGAGATGAGCATTGTGGGTCCGCGGCCGATCATGACGGACCAGATCGCGCTCTATGGCGAGCATTTCGGCGACTACTGCGCGCTGCGGCCGGGCATCACGGGTCTCTGGCAGGTCGCAGGTCGTAACAACTGCACGTTCGCCGAGCGCGTGCAGCTCGACATGGAATATGCAAGGACTTGGTCGCTGCTGCGAGACATTCAGATCATCCTTTTGACCATTCCCGCAGTCCTCGTGGGCAAAGGCGCGAGATAGCCTCGCCCATGGCGTCTCCCTCGCGCATCCAGTTTTGCAGGTCAGACAGGGCTACCGGCCTGTCTGTGGTCGCTCTTTCCATTTAGGTCTTGCCACAGACCAAGAAAACGGCTGAATCCGTGCCCCGGCCCGATCTCGGGCCTCGACGGAGCTGTGGCCCAGAGGCTGAAGGCGGCGGTTTGGCGGAATTCCGCGCCGATTCCAACTTGTTGACACACGAAAAGCGCCGAATCAGCCCGAATGTTTGAAGGATTTTTGCTATCTGTCTTGGCAACGATGCGACGCGGCGCTTATCTCATGCCCTCGAGAATTGAACGGTGATTCACCCATGAAATGTCCAAACTGCGATGCCGAACTAGTGGTGAAAAAACGCGATGGCGTCGAGATGGAGGTCTGTTCCGCCTGTCAGGGAATGTGGCTCACGCGCCAAGAGCTTACGCAACTTGAGGACGAAGTCTTCGACTTCGGGGACGAGGAGAAGGGCAGCTTGATTTTTGGTTCTCACCCCTCAACCCGCAAATGTCCTCAGTGCAACAAGCCCATGTGGACATTTGAGTATCGGTTTTACGAACTTGAACTGGACTTCTGCGAAGATCAGCATGGTTTCTGGCTCGACGCGGGTGAGGACAAACGAGTTCTGGAGTTAATGAAGAAGGAGGAAAAGAATCTTGGCCGAAAGGTTCTCGCCGAAGACAGGTTTGCCGCGCATCTCCAGT
>DATAYG010000071.1:0-19723 GCA_036272695.1 Rhizomicrobium sp.
AGCTCGCGGTGGTGGAGATCAAGGCGGTCGAACGGCTTTTGCCTGTCCATGACGCGCAGCTTCTCACCTATCTGAGGCTTTCCGGTCACACGCTTGGACTTCTGATCAATTTCAACGTCGCTCGAATAAAGGACGGCATCAGCCGGTTTGTGAGTTCATGACTCCCTTTGCGCCTTCGCGCCGTGGTTTATATAATATTGCGGCCGCACCACCGGTCTCGTCTCTATGACGCAATTTGAACCGCAAAGACGCCGAGGCGTAGAGATCGCGGAGCCTTGTCGGGCCGCCCCGGTGTGTGAATTCATGATTCCTTTGCGCCTTCGCGCCTTTGCGGTTCATACCTGACCGATTCAACGCCGACCTGATGCAGACCGATGGCTCACACGTCGAAATAGCCCGGGCGGCTGATGTCGGTGATGAGGCCGATTTCGGCCGGCTCCCATCCCAGCCATTTCTGCGTCAGCGCGCTCGAAGCGGGGCCGTCCATGCCGGCGAACATTGCCATCATGCCGAAATGCGCCGCGGCATCTTCGGGCGGGATCGACCTCACCGGCAGCTTCAGATGACGGCCGATGATCTCGGCAATGTCGCGCGCGGTCACGCCTTCGTCGGCCACGGCGTGATAGCTCGTGCCCGCGCGGCCCTTCTCCAGCGCCAGCCGGTAAAGGCGCGCCACATCCAGCCGGTGCGCGCCCGACCAGCGATTGCCGCCATCGCCGATATAGGCGGCAACGCCTTTGTCGCGCGCGATGTTGAGAAACCAGGTGACCAGGCCGCATCGGCCGGTCGCGCCATGCACCTGCGGCAATCGCACCGCCATGGCGCGCACGCCGCGCGCGGCAAAGGTGAGGCCCGCCGTTTCCGATACACGCGGCAGGCCAGGCGTCGGCGGATCCTCTTCCGTGGCCACCCGCCCCGGCGCCACCAGCAGCGTGCCCGAGGTGACGATGAGGGGTTTGTTTGATCCCGAGAGCACCTCGCCCATGGCCTCGATGGCGCGTTTGTCGATCGCGCCGTTCTCGGCGAATGTCGAGAAATCATGGATGAAGGCCAGATGGATGGTGCCGTCGGTTTCCCTGGCTCCTTGGCGCAGGCTGTCGAGGTCTTCGAGCGAACCGCGATGGACGCGTGCGCCAAGTTTCTCCAGCGCCTCGGCATTGGCGTCGGAGCGGGCAAGGCCCAGCACCTCATGCCCGTTCCCGATCAATTCCCTGGTGGTGGCGGTGCCGATAAATCCGGCCGCGCCGGTGACGAATACACGCATGAAACACACTCCCTGTTCGGACGGGCGGGATATGGGCGGCCTGCCCGTGCGGGCAAAGTAGTGAGATTATACGGGTATCGCCGCTAACAGGATGACGACGCCGGCGAATATTGCGGCTCTTGTTGCGACCTTCAGATGGCGTCCGGCCGCAGAGCTCCACGCTGCTTGCTTCGGTGGGCCCAATCCGCCAGCGTGGCGAAGATGGCTCGAGGGCGACGAGGGCGGATGGATATTGGAAACGAAATCGGAAGCAGGCTTCGTGGTCTGCATCGTGTCTTCCGGCGCCCGCGAGGATGACTCGTTGTTTTATATGCTGGTTGCGCGATATAGCGGTGCAACGGAACGGGTTGGCCAGATCGTCGAGGCTCTTCTGAAAGACGCGCCTGAGATCACCGACCTAGAGGTCGAGCACGACTGATCGCCACCGGACCCGAACGCCGTGAATATGCGTCGCCGGTGACCAGGTTTCGCCGAACAGCTTCCACCGCAACCAGGCTTGTTGCCAAACGCGGAGTTACTCTTCACCTGACTGAGCCAGACCCTGGCGTCCATGTTCCCGCCGCCTAGCTCGCCGCGATGTAGTGGAATTTGATCCGTGACATCACCCGCCCACCGAGGAAGCGGTTGGAACTGAAGCGGTTGACCATCGCGGGCTGATCGGGTTCGACGAAATCCCACCAGCCAACGCTGTAGCTTATCGTCCGGTTCGATCTCGCAACGCCGCGAACAAATGCACGTCCCAGGGCGTGAGACATTCTTTGATCTGACCCAGCAGACGGTCGTAATTGTGCCAGCCATAGGTTGACCGGGGGGATTCGGCAACTCGGGCTACGAAGTTGGCGAACGTACCAACCGGCGAAGAGAGCATCCGATCGCGGATGCTGAGCATCAGTTCGGCGAATGCCTCGGGCGCGTATGCCGCTTCAGCGGCGGCTGCCAGGCCGCTACTCCGCCAGGAATAAAGGAAGTTGTCGCCGAGATTTCCGCGCATCTGGACGATGTCGGCGAGCGCGAGCGCAAAGCTTTCCTCGCGCCAGCCGTGGGACTTGATGAAATGCGGCACCACCTCGTCGCGGAAATACAACTCGTGAAAGTCGTCGATACATTTCTCGTATTCGGCAAGCTCAACCCATGCGCAGGCATCGATGCCTCCGAGCGCCTTCGCCGCGACGCCAAACGCCTGCTGCCCTTTCTCCGGATTGCTCCAGACGCGCGGGAGATCCGCGTCCAGGCGGCATTTCACAAGCAGATGCGTGAGCGCCGGCGCGGCTGCGGAGCCGAGTTTCTCGACGAGGCCAAAGAAGCGCTTCTCGTCATAAGACGTACCCGCAATTTTGACCGATAGCTTGATTGCCCCCTCTTCGTCGGCAAACCAGCCAAGCCCCCGATCGAGCGCCGCAGTGATGGCATCTATCGCGCCGACCAGGTCGGCCGCCTCCGATGTCTTGACGGCAAACTTGAGTTTGCTCTTCGCATTGACGATTTTCGTCAGTGCCGCCTGTGCGTTCCGCTGTCGCTTCTGCCCGGCCGCGCTCGGCGTGACGGTCGTCGGCGCAGGTGCATCCCGGGGAGACAAATCGTCAGACGGCGAACCATCCAGCCGACAGATTTCGACCGTTGTCTCCCGCTCCAATGCAAGTTCGGCGATGCGCCCAGGCAGCGCCGTGCAGACGGAACGAAAATTGTCCAGACGCATCGCAGGCGATGAGTGGCCATCCAGTCCTACGCATATGGCCGCGGCTTGGTTAGCGCCGGTTTGCCTGATCCACCAGAATGCCGCTTCGTCAGGCTGCCAAAAAATCTCATGACGCTCGGGAAATTTCCACACATTGCTGTTGTTGGCCCAGTCGATCGGCAGTGTGCGAACATGGTGGAGCGGGTTGCCGGTCCACACTTCAATCGAACGCTCGTAAATTCCGGGCCCTTCGCCCATCCCTGCCGTGGTGCGAGGCTCGGTGGACAATCCCAATTCGGGCCGGAGGATCTTGTTGGCTTTCAGCACATGCCGTCCCGATGGGCTGATCAGCACTTCGGCATAGCCTTCAACTGGAAATAATTCGAACGATTTCTCGCGGGTGAACGGGTGGATGCGCGCGATCCCTTGCTTGAACGGGGGCTCGTTGGTCTCGCCAAGGAGATATGCATTCAGCATGAGCCAGCCGTCGGGCGGATGTCCGATCGGGCGATGAAATATGTGGGTATATCCCGTGAGGACGAAACGGTCGGCGATCTGTGCCGATGCGATATTGACAATCACGAGTTCTCTCGTGTGTCCGCGAGGCTCCGCGGCCGGTGGGCAAATCAGCACGAGCCGCTCGGCGTCGCAGTCCACGATATCGTAGTCCCGCGTCAGCGAAAGACCCGATACCTCCGCGCATGATTTCGCCGGGAGGTCGAGAATATAGAGGTGCAGGCGGTGATAATCGCGCCGGTCCCCGCCGATCGCCCAACCCCTGGTCGGGCGATCGCGAATGATTCCGCCCCAGGTCAAACGCCCTAAGGGTGACACCAGCCAGTCGCTGCCGTCTTCATATCCGGTGATCAGGAAGCCGTTGCTGTTGTGTTCGAATATGTGATGCGGGCGGCCCGGCGGCGGTTTGTGACCGACCAGGTATTTGCGTATGCGTTCGATCTGGAAGGTCATCTGTGGCGCCCTGTCTTCGTTGGCCCGCGCGGCAAAGCGGGCGCGCAGCTTGCGGTTCCGTTGTCGCAGATTGAAATTGACGAAATCTTGTCGCGTCTCTTTGTTTATGCAGCGCGTCGATTCCCGGCCGGCCGATCACGAAGGCGCATAGGTCAGCCGGATGGCGTCCTCGCCGATGACATCGCTGCCCACCAGGCGGAGCGGCGGGCGCGGGCCAGCGAAGAATGGCTTGCCGCAGCCAAGCAGGCGCCCGCGATTTCCGGCCCCCCTCCGTGGCTCCGTGTCTCTGTGTGATAATCACTTCCGCCCGCCGCGAAATGTTGCCTGCCGCTCAGCCAGCCATTCAGGAAACAGGAATGTCGTTTCGCGGCCGGGGGTCTTGCGCCGCTCGAGGATCGCAGCGCGCGATTTCTGCCAGACGATCGCCACCGCGTGATGAAAGAAATCGTCGGAGACCGCGAGCGCGACTTCGCCGCGCTTCACCAGAATCCCCAGTCCGTCCAAAGTCTGGATCAGCGTGAACACCTGAAACCAGCGCTCGCCCAGCTGCGCCTGCATCTCGCTCCAGGTCAGCCCATCGCCCAAATCGTTGAGGACGCTCAAAGATTCCATCAGATCGCGCGCGTAAAGGACTTCCATGAGATGCAGGGAGATCTGCGTCTGCCGGCTGCGCGCGGCGACGCGAATCTGCCACCCGCCGAAAATCACCCCGCCGGCCACAGCCGCGGTCGTCGCCATGTTCAGCGCAGTCGGCAGGTGCCTTGGCGGTTCTCACACCTGGGATGGCATGATGTCGAGATTACCGGGGTCCGGGACTGGAGCAACCGGCCCTAATCATCTCACCTTTTGTGCACCCATTTACGCAGACTTAATGGCACTGCTTCAGAGTGGGCCACTCCCGAATCCTCCAGGATGGTGCGCCATGTCCGCTTCCGATCAGCCCGCCACAGGCGGAATCAGTGCCAGCCATGCGCTGGAAATCCGCCGCGCGATCTATTCTCACGAACCGCTGACGCCGGCCGACATGGACCTCGTGTTCCGCACGCAGCGCAGCTCCGCCGGGCCGGATTCGGCCGAATGGACCGAGCTGTTTTCCGAGGCCGTGACCGATTACGTCGTCCACCAGAACGACCCGGCCGACTACATTGCGCAGGCGAAAGCCGACTGGCTCGCGGCGAAGCTGACGGAGACGGGTGGCATCGCCACGGCCGCGGAATTTGCCGTGCTGGTCGATGTGATGAAGAGCGCGCTGGACGTGCCGCCATCGCTGGCGGCCTTCGCGCTCGGGGAAATCGAAACCGCGATCGTCAGCGGCCGCCGCGCTGCCATTGGCGGTGGGGACCACGCCGCCGGCACCGTGACGAATGCCGATGTCGAGGCCCTGCGTTCCATCCTCTATGCGGCGAAGTCGGACTCGGTCGGCCATGTCAGCCGCGAAGAAGCCGAAGCTTTGTTCGACATCGCGCACGCGACCGCTTCCGGCGCCTGCGATCCCGCGTTCGGCGAGCTCTTCGCGCGCGCCGTCGGTAATTATCTGACGGCGATCTGCTGGCACGAGCCCAGCCGCGAACAGGCGCTGCATCGCGAGCATTGGCTCGACGCGCATGAATCGCTTTTCCAGTTCCTCATGCACAGGCCCGCGCCCGGACAGGCGGAGAGCGTGCGCACGCTGATGCAGTCCCCGCTCGATCAGGCCGATGCGGATGCGGACGCCGAGAACCGCCAGGACGAGGCGGCCCGCGCCGAAAGCGCGAAGATCACCGACGACAAAGCCGATTGGGTGATTGCCCATCTCACCCGCGAGGGTCCGCTCACCGCGGCCGAAACGCGCCTGTTACAATGGCTCGGCGCCGAGGCGGCCAATATGCCGCCGAAGCTCCGCACGCTCATCGACACTGCCAACACCACCCGCTCGCGCGCCGCTTGAACGCAGGCGAAGTGACCCTGCATTGAGGCGTAGTACTTAAGCTGTCGACGGATTTTCTACGGAACGACCGTGCCACCAGAACATCTCACGCGCTTGAGTTCGTAGGTGGCAAAGGGCTTTTCCTTGGCGTCCTGCGCTTTCGAGACAATGAACCAGTTCAACCGATCGCCTTGAACGCGCCATCGGTTGATATAAGCCGTGCCCGGATAATGGTAGCTGAGGTCGAAGCCGTCGGCGGATGCGGCACCATCCCCTTGCGCCGTGAAATCGGCACCAAAACTATCGGACCAGAACCCCCAAAGTGCGTTCCTACTGTGACCATTGCCGCCAAATAGCAGGTGCGCCTGATACTGATCAGAGGCGTGGGCGGTCGCATGGCTGTCGGCATCGATAGCGAACAATGAATTCAGCAAGATCGGCTCGGTGCGAAGAGCGAGTACGACCGGCTTGCCCAAAACATTCCCATCACCGCGCCAGCAACCTTTCACGGCATCGAAGATTTTCGGAAGCGGTGGTGCGCGCACACCCCCCGCGCTTGCCGGGTTCGCATTAGCGACCAGGAAGGCAAAGAATGTACCGCAAACCGCTTTGATCATAAGGAGGTCTCAGGCTGTCAGGACTTTCGCCAGCGGCTCCCAATAATGCCCTTGCCAGCCCCGGGCCAAATGATCGGCGGCCTCATCCGGAAAGCCGGTGTGGTCGAAGACGAGGTGTGTCTTGCCGCCCGCCCCCGAAAGTTCAAACGACGCAATGGAATATTTGCCAGCGGGCCAGTGTCCGACACGCCAGGCCTGGACCAGACGAGCAGCGGGCACAAGTTCGAGGTTGAAACCCGAAATGTAGCCGCCAAAAAGGGCAAACGATCCCCCCACTTGCGCATCAATGCGGATTGGAGAGTCAGCGCCGGATGACATGGTATGCCACTCCGCAGCAGTCAATTGTTGGACACGATCGAACAGGGACGCCTGGGTGAGCGCTTCATAGATGCGGAGCGGATCTGCGGCGAAGTCGACTTCTTGATGGATCGCAGCGTGGTTCTCACTGATGCCGTCGGCCGGACGTGATGTCGGCGTGCTCATATCGGCTTGCGCAGTCTGGGCGGCGCCGGCAGCCGTCACGAACGCGCCTGCCGCAATCGCAAAATCCCTTCGGCTGACGATATCCCTCTGCATCGCCATCTCCCCTGTTTGCGGGGAGATGGTACCCCCTTCCAAAACATGATCAACATAATATTCTGGAAACATTCACGCCTGGAGTGGAGGACCATCATGCCTTATCCGACCGGCCATCGCACAGCGCAGCGCGAGAAAATCGTGCAGAGCGCGCGCCGCCTCTTTAATCGTCATGGCTTCAACGAAGTCTCCGTCGCGCGGATCATGGCAGGCGCGGGGCTGACCCATGGTACCTTCTATACCTATTTCGAAAGCAAGAACGATCTCTATACCGAAGCGCTCGCGTGCTTCTTCACCGATCCCAATTGGAAGAACAGTTGGGATGGCGTGAGCATCGATCCGTCAGAAAGCCTTGGGCCTCAAATCGTGAACGCCTATCTGTCACGCGCCCACTTTGACGACATCGAAAATTCCTGTCCCATGATTGCACTTCCGACCGACGTCGCGCGCGATTGCGAGAAGACCAAACGCGCATTCGAAAATGTGTTTGCGGCCATGGTCGAGATGTTAGGACCGAGCGTTCAAGGAGATACTGCCACCAAGGCTGTGACGGCCCGAGCGATTGCTGCGCTTTGCGTGGGTGGGATGGTGGCAGCGCGAGCGATGGCCACGAAGGCAGCCGCGGATGATCTGCGCGAGGCATGCCGAATCATTGCCTGTCAGCTCGGTGGTTGGGCCGGCGGGGAGAAGAGGCTGTCCAGGAAAACGCATGCCCGCCGAGGCAAAGCCACGCGCGTGAGCGGCGCTGCCGTCGCATGAAAGTCAATCCGATCCTGCACGGGGCGGAAAGAGATCGTTCAATACGAGATCGATCCGGATGACGGTCAGTTGGCACGCCTGGCGGCCCGTCCCCGGCGCGTCATTTCCTGCTGCAACTCTTTCATCGCTTCGCGACGCGTGGCGCACGCAAGGGCTTTGGCGCCCTTCTCGCCATAGGCCGAAACGTAAAACCTGCGGCGATGCCGCGTGCCGTCGATATCCCCCCAGAACGCATCCCATACCGCGACCATTTTCTTGCCGGAGCGTATCCTGTAGCGCGCGACGCCAATGATGCCGCTGGAATTGAGCGGGTGTTTATGCTCTCCCAGCCAGCGCGCATAAGCCGTATTCGAAACAGTCGCCAGCGTGGAGTTGCGATAGGCCTTCGCGGCCGCAAGGGCCTTCGTCTTGCCACCATATTTGCTGTCGGCAAAAGATTTGCTTTTGCGCGTGCCGTGGCGCTGGATGGAGACTTTCCAGCCACCCGCATTTTTCGGGCTTGGCGTTTCGCGTACAATGTTCTGAAGCCCGGTAATCGCGCGTGGGGGCGAAACATATTGCGACAAGGGCCGCCCGCGCAGCGGTGATTTTTTCTTCGATCGAGGCGATTTTCGACTGTTCATTTATCCAGGGCTCTCTTCCAGCCGAGCGATTGAACGGCGGCGATTCGCCGGTCACATCGTAGCAAATCGTTCATGGCGACGCGATACTCGATGCGTCAATGGCGCCGCCGCAGCCCGATCTGCGGCCTATGACCGGGTCCGTCCGGTCCGAAAAACGGACCGGAATTGCGGGCCCGGGCACGGTAGAATACGCCCATGACAAGCTACGGCCAGTTCTGCTCCGTCGCCCGCGCGCACGAAGTCATTGGCGGCCGCTGGACGTTGCTCGTCGTGCGCGAGCTTTTGTGCGGCGGGCGGCGCTTCAACGACATCCGCAGGGGCATTCCCAGAATTTCGCGGACCATGTTGTCCGAGCGGCTGCAGGCATTGGCCGATGTCGGCGTCGTCATGCGCGTCAGCGGTCCGCGCGGGCCGGAACATGTGTTGACCGATGCGGGCCGCGAATTGGCCGGCATTATCGCTCCGCTGGGCACGTGGGGGCAGAGATGGCTGCCCCGGCGCCCGGACCACGAGGACCTTGATGCGGAGCCTTTGCTAGTCGACATGCAGAGGCGGGTGCTGCGCCACGCGCTGCCGAAACATCCCACGGTCGTCCGCTTTGAGATCGATCGCGCGAAGCCGCGGTTCATGCTGCTGAGCGCGTCGGAAATATCGCTCTGCACGCAGAACCCGGGCTTTCCGGAGCTGCTCACGGTCAAAGCCACGCTCGCCGCCCTGGTCGGCTGGTGGCGCGGCGATGTGAGCTTCGCCGAGGCGCAACGTCTTGGCATCTCGATCGCCGGACCGCGCGCCCAGGCTCGCGCCTTTCCGAACTGGTTCGAGCGATACCAGTTCGCGGCAATAGCGCCGGCCGCTGCGCGAACTAACGACCCGCCAGGGTCCGCATTGCGTACCTAACGGCGGACTCCATCGGCTCTATAAACCCTCCTCGTTCAACCAGACACCAGGAGGAGATCGTCATGACCGCTCAACTGCTTATTCTTTACCCGACTCCGAAGGATGCGAAGGCCTTCGATCGCGCCTACCGCGATGAACACCTACCCTATGCCGGATCAAGACTTCAGGGAGCGCTGGGGGTCGCGACAAAGCGCGTGGTCGGTCCGGCTTTCGCGCCGCCGCCTTATCACCTTATGTCGGATGTCAGCTTCCCCGATCTTGACGCGCTTAAAGCCTGCGCGACCTCCACCGGCGGCCAGGAAGCACTCCAGCATGCCGCTTCGATCAGCGATGGCGGTGCTCCCACCGTACTGGTCGTGACAGAAGAGATTTGAGCCGTTCGCCCCGCACCCGTTGATCCCAAATCTGGGTGCGGGGCACCTCTCGTGTTGAGTTCCCCCGCAGGCATTTTCAGAGCCTAAGTGACATGAGTAACCGTCCCTCGAATTCCGGCATAGCGGATGGCAGCTTAAGGCCCTGTCGCCGCAGAGCGAAGGTATGCTTCCGGCCGGCGCCGTGGCTTCCTTGTTATTCTGCCATTAAAACATCAGATGCTAATGCGGACGACGGAACGGCCGATAGCGATGAACGAACATGATTTGCCCGAACCGCCCGCCCGCGGACAGTTGAATCCGGACGGACCGGTCCAGGATGAAGCTTGGTGCAAGGCGCAGCTCGAAATCCTCAGGAGTGACCCGTCCGCTCTCGATAGGCTACGCAACAATCCGGGCGGTTGCGCCGTGCTTAAGCGCCTGGCGGAATACAGCGAGGGCGTAGACGACAGGAATCTGGCCATCACCTGGCTGGCGGTCACGTTTCCAGGCGAGCCCATGCTCAGGACTTTTCTCTTCGACCGGTTACGGCGCGAGGAGCGGCTGGGCAGATTGGCCCCGCTATACGGAATCCTGGCCCATTATGCCGAGAACGACAGCGCCGTTCGGGAACTCGCGGCGTTTTTCCGTGATCTCACCACAGGGGAAACCGCCTATCTTCTCCTCGACTGCTTCCATTACAACCCGCATCGAGGCGTGCATAGAACCAACGACCCGCCGCCGGGCGTTTCCGAACAAGCGTGGGAAGACTATCGATTTGCCATCACCTCGGCCCAATTGCGCTTGCTTCCGAACCCGGACCTGCAAGACCTGCTTTTCGATATCATGCGCCGTGATCCGGATGGCCCGGTGGAGTTGGCGCTCGAGGAAATCCTGCGCGCCTGGGTCGGCAGGACGCCATAGACTCCCCGCAAGAAAGCATGGCGCACCAAAGAAACATGGGACAAGCATACGCTCAGGCTGCACGGAATGGAGTACTCATTAGAGCATCGGACTGTCATTAGGAATCCCGGGGGGGATACCCCTGGGGTGGCAAATCATGATTCACCGTTGTCGGAGGTGGACCATGGGCCAGCCGTACTCCCTGGATTTGCGAGAGCGGATCATCGGATTTGTTGAAGCTGGCGGGTCGCGGCGAGGAGCTGCGGGGGTACCGTGCGGGACCTTGTTCGCGAACACAAGGAGTGGGGCAAAATTACCGAACTCGCCGATAACTGGTTTCTGTGGTGCGTTCCGCCAGGCGAGATCGATGCGGCGAGAGACGCCTTCGAATCCCGAAACTTGCTCCAGAACAACCCCTCGGGCTTTTTCCGGCAACGATACGGCAATTGACGTTCTGTTACCTTATTTCATTTCAACGTCTTGGGTCGGCCTTGGCGCCCGACGAGTGTTCCTGGTTTTCCGACGCGGATGGATTGTTTCGCCGCGCCCCAGCATCTCCACCAACTGCGCGATCTTCGAAGCGCGCTTCTCCGGCGTGCGGGCTTGTTGCACGCGATAGATCACCGCGAATCTGTTGGCGGCGTCCAACCTGTCGAACAGCGCGCGGGCGGAGGGGAGCGCGTCCAGAGCGGCTTCAAGGTCGGCGGCGGGCTCGGCCTGTGATTGGCGCGGATAGGCCCGATCCCAGCGCCCGTCGGTTTTTGCACGCTCGACTTCAGCCCGACCCTGGGGCGTCATCCTGCCATCCGCGATCAGCCGTTCAGCGCACTCCCTGTTGGCTTGAGACCAGGGGCTCGCCGGCCGACGCGGCGTGAAGCGGATCTTGAAGTGGTGTTCATCAACCCGGCCGAGCTGGCCGTCGATCCAGCCATAAGCCAGCGCACACTCGATAGCCTCGGCCTTGGCGAGGGTTTGTTGGGGTGCTCCCTTTCTGGCGAAACGAAGCCATGCGCCCTCGACGCCCGTGCTCTGGCGGGCCAGCCAGGCCTCGAACGCGCCGCGATCAGCGAGGGTGAGGAGCGGGAGGGGGGCTTTGGCCATCGGTGGAGCATCAATCCACGCCGGATCAGGCGCAAGACCGGCATCCGCCCGCGTCGCGAAAGTAGTTCCGGCGCTCCGTTGTTCTATTTTCCCGGGCCGTAGATCGCTTCCCTTAGCGCGTTTTGTTTGGCGGCTGTCGCCTCGTCGATAAATTGAAAATCGTATTCCACGCGCAGCACTCCTTTTTGCGGTTCGGTCAGGTGCAGCCAATCGAGCGCGCGCAGTTCGTTTTCGCGGTTCTCGCCAATTGCCCGCCAGAGATTTTCGCCAATCCATATCGGCGAGCCGATAGCTTCGATGTAGCCCTGACGGAACTCCCAGCGCCCGGGATTTTCGGAAGTATCGACAATCACGCGTTCCGATGGATAGTGCTGTCCGTTGGATTTCAATTTCAAGCCGGACATGTCGCGCCCCGCGCTTGTGTATAACATGGTATCTTCTGCGTTCTGCCAGTAGTTGTATTCCGTATCCGCCACCCAGGCTTGGACAAAATTCGGGCAACCCAGGAATGGCGCAACCCATTGGTCCCAGGAAGATGCGGTTCCCGGAGATTTCTCGTCCACCATGAGAAAGCTTTGTTTCCAACCGGGAATATTACCCGCCTGCAACGCCAATCCGTCGACTCGGAGGTACGGTATCCCGTATCTTGGCAAACGCGCCTTCACCCGTTTCTCCGAGACCGGCGTTCCCTCGTAAGTCTGAAAATTTGGCCTGATACCAATCTGCGCCAGCACGTCCTTGATCGCGTGGAACACCCCCAAAATATCCAATGGCTCGGTCGGTGAAAGAACGCCAAAAGTCCGATCTCCAAGCACCTGCTTGGCACGTTCATACACATCCAGCGAAAACACGATTCTCAGCTCTTCCAACCTTGATTTCATGGAAATTCCCTTATGCGTACTGTTATGCCTTTCTTCAGTCCCAGCTCAGCTAGCGGCTGAGCATCCTCAACACCGCCCGGTTGCACGCGCAGATCCAGTTCCATCTTTGCGAGCTTCGCCGTCCACTGTCGCCCCATTCGTTCTGAGCTCTTCGATGTGCTCCAGAGTTCGGTTGAACCAACTGACACCGTTGGTATCGACTGTTCGCAGACTTACCAAGGTGTCCCCCTGCTGGAAATCGACGAGCGGAAAGTAGCCGTTGTTCTCCTGGCCGATCCAATACCAGTCAGCATATTCCGTTGTTGCAAAATTTCGTTCGATCGCAATGCCGCGTTGGGTGGGCGGAAGTCTCCAAACCGATTCTGCTACAGCGTCGGCCGTCTGGGCCTCGCCGCCTTCAACCGCCCCCGCGGCTTCCGCGGCCGCTTCGCGCGCCAAGGATGCAAGCCCCGCCTCTTCGGCGGGAACTGCCGGCGTAGCCGCGCCCTCGGTGCCGATTTCCTCGGCCCCTATCGCAATGTTGCCTGCGACCTCCACGGCGCCAGCGGCCAGGGTTGACGCAAGAGTCGGCCAAAATTCGCTTGAACCCTCGTGAGATGAGTCGGCATTTTGCCGGGGTTCGTCATGCTCTCCAGTGGAGCTGGCAGGCTCGCCCGCTGTCCGGAACTGGCCGCCATCGGATTGCCCCGCCGGCCAGCGCGGATGTTCGTCCGGATCCCATTTGAGCATGCCGCTCCAGTGAAGATCGCGGATAAGTTTGATCGTCCGCTCAGGCACAGCAGCGCCTTTGGACAATTGCGGTGGATCGGGAATGCCGAGAAGAACGGCAGCGATTTGCGCGCGGGCCAACTCGCCCGCGTTCAGCGCGTCCGATGGTGGGGCGGGCTGGCGCCCGCTATGCTAGTCTCGTATCGAGAGGACCTTTGGGGATTCGAAAATGGCCAGCAGGAAAGCCGTCGAAAAACTCGTGCGCGACGCTTACGCGGCGAGGAAGCGCGGCGATCGGGACGCGATGGTGGCGTTGTGCGCGCCCGGCGCCAGCCTGCGGCTCGCCGGCGCCGCCAAGCATTGCGCCATAGCCGGAACGACGCGCGGCCGCGCCGCCTTGCGCAAGCAGTTTGAAGCGCTGGCCCAATTCGCCTTCGCCAACCAGAAAATGCTGTCGCTGACCGCGGACGGCGACCACGCTACCGTCCACGGGCGCGCCAAGGTGACGTTCAAACCGACCGGCAAATCCGCCATGACCGAATTCTGCGATCTGTGGACGATCAGGAACGGCAAAATGACATCGCTCGTTCAGTTCATCGACACCGCGCTTGTCGGGCACATGGTGACGTAGGGGCGGGGAACGTTGGTTTTGATACTTTAATCACTCCCGACCCCGCCACATCGGACTACGTAAGTGTTACGATTATCATTTCTTCTTGGCTTGAACATGCGGTTGCGTACTCCGAGCCTGCGCAAGCAGGCTACTCAATACATTCCTCACGTTATTCGAAGTCAATATTTGTTGCAATGCGCCTTCAAATGCATTAGAATCTTCAACCTTATATGATTCTTTATTTGCAAGATCATTAATAGTAGATGGATATACAAACGGCGGACGGTAATAAGTTAGCAATAATTTATATCTGTAATTGTTAAGTGATGGAACGATCATATTAAATGTACAAAATATATCGCCATCTGTATCTGTACCGCTATTCAGCTCTCCGCGGATGGTCCCACCGGTCAGTTCCCCGATTACCTCCGCCTGCTCCTGCAGAATGGTGCTGGGTAGTCGAACGCTTTGCGCTTCGGGGATATTGCCCCACAGATTTTTTGGCATCTCATATCCTTTCCAAATCTACCGATGGCACAATCGGAAGATGGTCCGAAACATTATTAAGTCTTCCGTTAGGCCTAAGTAGTTCCGTTTTGCCGATTCTTGACACCATCTTGACATCGCCATCACTGAAACCGCCAAGTACATCCGGTCGCAGAAGTACCTGATCGAACAAATACCAAAAGTAGCAAATGTGGGAGCTGTCCTTCCTGAAAAAAGTTCCGGGCGGGCCTTGTGCACCGTTGCCGAAAAAATTCCACATAGGGTTATAGAAGTAGCTTTTGGCAACCCCACCCACAGTGCGGGACCCAGTTTGGGCGATCCTTTTATCCATAACAGCGTGAAAGGCGTCAGCAGCTACGACACCTCTATCAAAAGGATTCATGTTAAGATCACCCATCAAGATTGTGCGTGTATGCCCGGCGTCCTCTTCAGCGGCCTCTATTTCGCGCATAGTCCGAACTGCTTCAAGGGTCTGTTCATCATCGCTCATATACAGCTTGCTCGGGAAGTGAACAGCGACAAACGTCACTTCTTTTCCAACTGGAGGAGCGACACGCCGAACCGATATCTTATCACTGTCATACCGAGGTTGAACTGAGTTTCTCGGGAGTCTTGAAAAGATCCTAACGCGATTCGTGACTCCTCCGGTTTCAGAGAATAGCTGCATGACGTCGAGATTGAGGTCTAACAACAGAGCATTAGGATCACTATCCAACTCCGCTAGGACTGCGATATCGATTTGGTGCTCGTTGCATAGAGCTTTGATCAGTGGGTGATTTGCCCGCGAGGCGACGTTCCAAAAAAGGAAAGAGACCATTCCAATTGCTCACGTATTTCGCAAAGACAAAACTGCTGGCTCACCTGACATAAGCCCTTACTCCCACTCAATCGTCCCCGGCGGTTTGCTGGTCACGTCGTAGCACACCCGGTTGGGGGTATAGGGTGACAGCAGCAACATTCCCCACGCGTGGTTCGCGCGAAGGTGATGTTTCCACACTGCCCGCTACTTTGCCACCTCGATCAGCTCGATGTCCTTCTTCAGGAGGAGGTTGACCAGCGCGCTTACTGTGGTGCCCTGGGCCGCCGCGCGCGCGGAGAGATAGCTCAGGATCTCGGGCTCCAGATGGACCGGCGGCACAAGCTCGGCGCCGGCGCGATGGAACTTGCCGCGCTCGGCCTTTGAGAAATCATATTCGTCTTTCATATCGAACCACCATGGCGATATTGGTTTTCTTCCCTGCGGGTCGCACGGCGCGCTGAAATGATACGGATCAGGACGGCGTCTTCCCCCATCATCTCAACATGCGTGTGGACGACGAGCAACAGCTTCGCTCCGGTCGTCTCCCCGAGCGTCACCCAGCGATCCTCCTGATCGCTGTTTTCCTCGTCGAAAATGCTCATCGCCAGGGGATCGCGGAAGACGTCCATCGCTTCGTCGAACGAGACACCATGCTTCGAGCGATTGATTTCGGCCTTGCGCGGATCCCACTCAAAGTAAATGCGCACGTGCCCCTACTCCCACTCAATCGTCCCCGGCGGTTTGCTGGTCACGTCGTAGCAGACCCTATTTATGCCCTTCACCTCGTTGATGATGCGCGTCGCCGTCCGCGCCAGGAACGCGTGGTCGAAGGGGTAGGAATCGGCCGTCATGCCGTCGGTGCTCGTCACCGCGCGGAGCGCGCAGACATGTTCGTAGGTGCGGTCGTCGCCCATCACGCCCACGGTGCGCACCGGCAACAGCACCGCGAAGGCCTGCCAGATCGCGTCGTACAGGCCGGCCTTGCGGATTTCGTCGAGATAGATCGCGTCGGCGGCGCGCAAAATCTCCAGCTTCTCGCGCGTGACCTCGTCGCCGGGCAACCTTATCGCGAGGCCGGGGCCGGGGAAGGGATGGCGGCCGACGAAACGCTCCGGCAACCCAAGCTCGCGCCCCAGCGAGCGCACCTCGTCCTTGAACAATTCGCGCAAGGGTTCCACGAGCTTCATGCGCATGCGCTCGGGCAGGCCGCCGACATTGTGATGCGACTTGATGGTGACCGACGGCCCGCCGAGCGGCGACACGCTCTCGATCACATCGGGATAGAGCGTGCCCTGGGCGAGGAATTCCGCGCCGCCGATCTTCTCCGCTTCGCGCTCGAAGATTTCGATGAAGCCCGCGCCGATAATCTTTCGCTTCCGCTCGGGATCGCTGACGCCCGCGAGCGCGGCCAGGAAATGATCCTGCGCGTCGGCATGCACCAGCGGAATGTTATAATGACCACGGAAGAGAGAAACCACTTCCTCCGCCTCGCCCGCGCGCAGGAGGCCATGATCCACGAAGATGCAGGTGAGCTGGTCGCCGACCGCTTCATGGATGAGGAGCGCGGCGACCGAGGAATCCACGCCGCCCGACAGCCCGCAGATCACGCGCCCCTTGCCCACGTGGTGGCGGATGCGGGCAATCGCCTCGCGCGCGAAAGCCTTCATGTTCCAGTCGGGCGCGATGCCCGCAATATTCTGCACGAAATTACTTAAGAGCGCTGCGCCGCGCGGCGTGTGCACCACTTCGGGATGAAACATCGTGCCGTAGAATTTGCGGTGTTCGTCGGCGATGACGGCGAAGGGCGCGTTGTCGCTCTCGGCGATGACATGGAAGCCCTCCGGCAGCGCCGTCACGCGGTCGCCATGGCTCATCCACACATCGTCGCGCGCGCCCAGCGCCCAGACATTCTCGAACAGCGGGCTCTGGCCGCTCACTTCGAGGCTGGCGCGGCCGAATTCGCGCTTGCTCGAACCTTCGACGCGGCCGCCCAGCTGATGCACCATCGCCTGCTGGCCGTAACAGATGCCGAGCACCGGCACGCCGAGTTCAAATACGCGCTGCGGCGCGCGCGGCGTGCCTTCCTCGGTCACACTGCAGGGCCCGCCCGAAAGGATGATGGCTTTGGGCGGAGCGGCCGTGAGTGCTTCCTCCGCCTTGTTGAACGGCACGATCTCGGCATACACGCCGCCTTCGCGCACCCGCCGCGCAATCAGCTGCGTCACCTGCGAGCCGAAATCGATGACGAGAACAGGCGCGGTCAAGGCCAGGTGCTCCTAGGCTGGGTTGCGAAGTTCCTGCGCGGCGATTTCCGCTCGGGCGCGCTCAGGACCCGAGTTGAACCGCAAAGACGCAGAGACGCAAAGAATTTTGCGCGCGAAAACGAGCCACCTTTCCTTAGCGCCTCTGCGCCTCTGCGGTTATTCGGTGCGGCGCCGCGTCCCCGGGCATGGCGGGCGGCCGAAGCGGAATCGGTGGCAAACATGCCATCACCTAATGGCGGGGCGGCGCCTTGTCCAGAAGCGGAGGGCGTGACGAACCACGAAACGGCCAGTCCGGCCCTTGCGCTGTCCCGCCGCAGGATTACACTTCGTTGCGGCTGGCCATTCCGGCTTGGAGTTCAGCCAGACGGGGGACAACACCATGTTCAGATGCGCACTTCTGGTAACGACGGCCTTCGTGGTCGTCGGCTCATTGTCTTTCGCAGCTGCGCAATCTGCGGCAGTCGCACAACCGGCAACGGCCGGCCCCGGCCGGGACAGAAATAACGATTTCCTGTGCACTTATGGGCAGTTCGACGTGTCTTTATCGCACAGCGCGAATTCCGCTCATTATCAACAGGCCTGGACGCATGTGGCAGTCCCCATCACCGGGCGCGGGCAAACCGTGGACGGAATTGTCGTCAAGGAAGGACACAGCGCCAACACCTATGGCAACAAATTTTTGGCCGGCGTCTACAGCAACGCGGCGAGCGGAATGCCGGGCGGCCTCCTCTCCGGCGGGATGGGAAGGGCGCCGAAGAGGTGCGGGACGGTCACGATTCCCATAGCCCCGATCAAGCTCGAGAATAACAAGACCTATTGGATAGAAGAGATGGCGACGCTCCACGGACATCACACGGATATATTATATTGGGCGATCAACCCAAAGACGAAGCACAAGGCTTATGTCCAGCACTACAGCTCCTCAAGCGGCACTCAGCACACATCGCCATGGACAAAGCAGTCTTCGGGGCCCTGGTTCAGGTTGAAATAGGCGAATTCGCGCCGGCCGCGCCGGGGCAAAACGGGGAAACAACATGTTCAAAAACGGACTTCTGGCAACGACGGCCATCGTGGTCGTCGGGACGTTTTCGTTTGTCGCCGCGCAGTCCGCAGCGCTTGCGCGGCCGGCGACCGCCGGACTGGAACGGGACAAAAACCGGGAATTTCTGTGCAGCTATGGGAGCTTCGCGGTTTCCGGTTACAATTTCCGCTTCTCTTCCAGCTATTTCGTTTCCGGCTGGACGCATGTGGCGGTTCCGATCGTCGGACGCGGCCAGACCGTCAAAAGCATCACGGTCGGCGAGGCGAGAGGCAGTCACACACACGGCGCAGAGTTTACCGCGGGAATATACAGCAATTCGGCGAGCGGGTCTCCGGGCGCGGCGATTTCAGTCGGCAGGGGCAAGGCGCCGAAATCCTGCCGGCGCGTCAATGTTCCCATCGCGCCGACGACACTGGAGCGCGGGACAACCTATTGGGTCGAGGAGACGGTTGCGCTCGCGCGGCGGGCGAAGGGCGGTTTCGGAGACCGCCCCCATGCGCAGTTCTTTTGGGCGGTCAACCCCCGCACGACACACAAGGCCTACGTACAGTCCGGCTCTTACAGCTCGGCCTCGAATGGCGGTTTCTCGACGTCCTGGATAGCACAATCGCAGGGTCCCTATTTCAAGTTGAAATAGATACGAGGAGGAAAGTAACATGGTCCGGAAATGTCTTCTGATAACGACCGCCATGATCGTCGTCGGGTCATTCTCGTTTTTCGTCGCGCAATCCGCGGCGGTTGCACGACCCGTGACTGCCGCTGCGAAACGCGATAGGAACCAGGAATTTCTGTGCAGCTACGGGGAGTTCGATGTGTCCCGGAGTTCCACAAGTCATTCCCAATCACGTCACTCCAACTGGACACATGTGGCCGTTCCAATTATAGGACACGGCCGGACAGTCAATCGTATAGTAGTCAGCGAGGGACGAGACGCCCATATCGTGGCGGGCTCGCAGTTTACCATCGGCATATACAAAAATTCGCGCCGCGGCGTTCCCGGGAAACTGATAACAGCTCAGACCAGTAAAGCTCCATCGAAATGTGAGCAGTTTTCAGTATACATTACGCCCACAAGACTCAAGAGAGGCAAAGCCTATTGGGTCGAGGAGACGATCAGGGGGTATGGTAGCAGCGACACGCAAATAGCTTGGGCGATAAACCCCAAAGCAATAAACAAGGCGTATTTGCAATATCATACCTATTCTTCTCGCAGCGGCTCCTCCGGCAGCTACACATCGCCATGGGAACCGGCTTCATCAGGACCTTACC
>DATAYG010000072.1:0-2611 GCA_036272695.1 Rhizomicrobium sp.
GCGACCGCGCGGTTGCGGGTCAGCGGCGCCATCACGAACCGGTTGGGCAGGGTGAGGGGGCCAAGCTTGTAGCTGTCGAACAGTTTGGTCGGCGTGCTCATTTTTTGATGTTCCGGGATGTTGCTGATGCGGGAGACGTGGGCATTGCAGTGCGGTATGGCAATGGCCTCAAAGGATACCAAGCTATCACGGTCCCGCGCCGCCTGCCGCGCGCAGAAACATAGCGTGTATGCGCGCGGGCGTAGGATAGTTTTTCCGGAGTTGGGGACGGCGGAGAATGGACGGCCCCTGCGTTCGTCATTCCGGGATGGCCCGAAGGGCCAGACCCGGAATCTCGAGATTCCGGGTTCAACGCTTTCGCGTTGCCCGGAATGACGACCTTGGCTCACACGCCCATGAAATCGCGCTTGCCGATTTCGACGCCGTTGTGGCGCAGGATGCCGTGGGCGATGGCGGCGTGGAAGTAGAAGTTCGGAAACGAAAAGCCGCTGAGGAATTGCTGGCCCGTCAGGGTCATGGTTTTATCGGCACCGATCGGAAACGTCACGTTCCTGGTATCGCCGCCCTCGAATTGCGCGGGCTTGAACGTCTTCACATAGTCGATGGTCTTCGCCAGCCGCTGCTTGAGCTCCTCGAACGTCTTCTCGGTGTCCGGCCTCGACGGCACTTCACTCTGCGTAAGCCGCGCGCAGCCTTTGGCCGCGAAATCGGACGCGAGCTGGATCTGATTGCTGAACGGCAGCATGTCCGGATAAAGCCGCGCCGAGAGCAGCACCTCGGGAGCGATATTCCTCGTCTTGCAATGCGCCTCGGCCTTGTCGATGAGGCCGGAGAGGCTGCCGAGGATTTGCAGATAGGCCGGGACGGCGGCGTCGTAGAAAGACATGTGATGCTCTTTTCGTTGGGTGGAATTTTTGTGTTGCAGGGACGGTGGTACACGAAATGGGTCTGCTGTGGGGAATTGCAACATTGGCTTAGTGGTGTGTGCGTGAGCGCGCCGGTCTTCTTCTCCCTCCCCCCTTGCGGGGTCCGAGAACGTTTTTCGCTATCGCTCCTTCCATCATATGCGACAGCCCTGCCCCGCAAGGGGGAGAGAGCAGGAAGCGCTCGTCGCTGCACCCTACCTCGCCGCCGTCCCGCCGCGCATCCGCGCCAGCAATTCGGCGGTCGGCCAGGAATCCGCCGGCAGGCCGAACTTGATCTGCATCGCCTTTACGGCGCTGCGGCTTTGCTGGCCCATCACGCCATCGACCTTGCCGACATTGAAGCCCGCGCGCACCAGCACTTGCTGCAACTCGCGCAGTTCGTTGAACGGCAATTGCGCCACCGGGCCCGCCGGCCTGCGCATCGGGGCTGCACCGGCGATGCGGGTCGCGAGATAGCCCGCGGTGGTCGAATAGATCAGCGAGTTATTCCATTCGGTGTAGGCCGCGAAATTGGCATAAGCCAAAAACGCCGGGCCATTGCGGCCCATCGGCAGCAGGAGGGAGGCCGGCATGTCGTCGTTCGGCAGCGCCTTGCCGTCCGCATAGGTCACGCCGAACGCCGCCCATTTCGAGCGCGGCAACTGGATCGTGAGGTCGGCCTGGTCCCACGGTAAATTTTGCGGTACCCGGACTTCCTGCAGCCACGGCTCGCCGCGGCGCCATTTCAATCCGTTGGCGATGTAGTTCGCGGTCGAGCCGATCACGTCGGCCGGGCTGTCCAACAGATTGCGGCGGCCGTCGCCGTCGTAATCGACGGCGTAGTTGACGTAATGCGTCGGCAGGAATTGCGTCTGGCCGAGTTCGCCGGCCCAGGAGCCGACCATCTCGTCGGGCTCAAGGTCGCCGCGATCGATGATCTTCAGCGCGGCGATGGTCTCGTTCTCGAACATCTCCGAGCGGCGGCAATCATAGGCCAGCGACACCAGCGAGCGCAGCGTCGGCAGATTGCCCATGTGGGCGCCGAAATCGCTTTCCAGTCCCCAGAACGCGGCGATCACCGCCGGCGGCACGCCATATTCCTTTTCGGCGCGCGCGAACGCCGCCTGATAGGTCCTGATCCGCTGCTGGCCCCGCTGCATCCGGTAGGGCGCGGCCATGCGGCCGGCGAACTCCGTGAACACCTGGCCGAACACGCGCTGGCCGCGGTCGCGGTTGACGATACCCTGGTCGTACACCAGGTACGGCGAGGCCTCCGCGACCGCGCGTTGCGATACGCCGTCGGCAACGGCCTTTTGCTTCAGTTCGGCGAGGAAGCGATCGAAGGAGAGGCCGTTGTGGCAGGCCGCCGCGCGCGGCGAAGGAGCGGCAGGACGCGGTGCGGCGGTGACGGGTTTTAATGGAGGCGGGAACGGCTGCTGGGCGGACGCTGTGGAGGCGAGGGCGGCAGACGCCACCATCATCGCGGCGGCGATTTGGTTTCGACGGCAACGGATCGGCATCAGGCTCACCAGTTCCAGGCTCAGGGCGCGCACGCAAAACCTTCCATACGATGGTTCGCGCCTGTCCCAAAGCCGGACGATGGCTTACGGCGGTGTTTTCATCAAGGAAGTGGCCCATGGCCTGTAGGATGGGTTGAGCCCTTCGCGAAACCCATCGATGGATGTCGGCCCGTCACAAATGGATCA
>DATAYG010000073.1:0-3923 GCA_036272695.1 Rhizomicrobium sp.
GCGTTCTCGACCGGGCGGTCGAAGCCCCGCGGATCGACGAGGCAAACCGCGATCGCGTCGGCCTTGCCGGCGACCGCGGCGTTGAACGCGTTGACCATCTGCGCCACATCGGAGGTCTCCGACCCGGTCCACTGATAGTCGACGCCGAGCAGCGCGCAGGCATCCTGAATGCCGTACTGGCACGGGACAAAGAACGGGTTCGACGTCACGTGATTGACGAAGACGAATTTCCACCGCGGATGCGACGGAAACGGCCCGCCCTCCGCCGCCCGCGCGCCGCCTGCAGCAGCCATCAGCGCCGCGGCCGGCCCCGCGGCAACGCCGCGCATCAGCGCGCGGCGCGGGAGTGAAGCGGCAACCGCAGCAGTGATGTCGCGTGAGCGTCTGGTCATGTCGTATCCTCCCCGTTAATGCCTCGTGGGCGCGGATGCCGCGAAACATAACCGGCCGAGAGCCCGCGGTCACGAGGACACCATGGCTGCAATGACGACCAGCCGCGCCGATGCGCGAATTCATGGAGGGACAGAGCACCAATGTGCTACGCGCACGCCTGCCGCGGTCCCAATGGGCCTAGATCATCAACGACGCGTGGTGGATGTTCTGGAAAAATCGCCGGAAAGTGCCCGCGTGAGCTACTATGGATTGGCCTCAGATCATCGTCGCCGTCGGCATATGGGCGCTAGTCGCTGTCACCTTTTGGCTGGTGAAGGGTCAGCTAACGATTGCAAAAGAACAACGGAAAATACAATTATTTCTTGAATTGCGAAAGGAGTTTGATGGTTCTCTGATATCTGATCGAAAATTACTTGCACGCCAATTGTTGGACAGTGTCGCCCATGAGGAAATCAACGAGCCCGTAATGAATTTCTTCGAAGATATGGGAATGCTGCTGCGCCGGGACTTCCTTGATCGCGAAATGATTTGGGACACGTTTAGCTATTATGCCAGAATGTGGTGGAGCGCGTGCAAAGATTACATTGCAAAAGAGCGCGCCAATCTCGGCGATAATACGTTGTTCCGCGACTTTGACTGGCTAGTGGAACGAATTTCCGAAGATGATGTCCGAAAGCGACGCAAAACCAGAGCGGAGCTTGAACCGTCACCATCTGACCTGCGAGTTTTTCTAGGGGCAGAAGCCCGGCTTTGACTACGCGACAAGGAATGTCGGTAACCAGCATTCTGGGAACTCGTCCTAGCGCTCGCAGGTTTTCAGCAGGGTCGGAACGATGCGAGGATCGAGCCGCATCGTCCCCCACGGGATAATCCGATCCCCATGCCCTGCGTCGGAATCTAAGCGAAATGTGATGCCGGATTGAAGAACGGCTAATGCAGTCCCGTCGACGCTGAAAAACAGCACGATTGAGTCGCCCTTGCGATCAAATTCCTGGAACGAGATTGGAAATCGCTTGTACTCGGACAAAAGTGGCTCACCGGTGGCGACATAATATTGGTATGGCCTGACTCTATCTTCGCTGAAATTGATACCGGCTTTAATTCTTACTGCGAGGAGCAACCGTCTCTTCAAATGGTTCGGACACCATAATGCAACGCCGTATTCGTCACCCTCGAAAGAACCGTGTCCCTCGGCGACAAGAGCCTGTTTATGGAATTTAAATTGCCAATCCGGTTGCAAGTCTTCTGGCATCGCCAGCTTGAAGTGCAAGGCTTCCGTCTCGGTCAATGTATAAATATCTCCGGGATTAGTGGCACTCGCTAAAGTAAAAAGCAGCGGATCAACACCCATCTCGGCCAAATAAGCCATCTCCACGCCCATCACTACCTGAGCACTCCCCATCCCAAACGCTTTTGCTGCTTGCGCTGTCATATCTAGTTCTTCAGCGTGAGCATCGACGTAGAATTGGTGCAAACCCAAAGCGTTCTTATCCGCGTCAAACCCCACACCAAATTTACTCCTGTAGTATCTAGATTTCCCGCCAGCAAAGGCCAAGACACAAGCGGACATGCATTCACCCGGCTCGATGTCTGGAAAGCGCTCACCCGGTGTTTTGATGCTTTCGCCTACAACGGTTGTCATGCCTAGCTTCCTGAACGCCCTTCCTAATTGCATCGCGGCTGAGACGCTGCCACCCGGAGACGACAGGTAGATTATCGTAGCGTATTCATTGTGTTTAGACGCAAACGTCTCAAAGTCTGTCGGAGTTGAGGGAGTAATCTCTCCCGAAGCGGCGACCCATTGACAGGCGTCGCAATTGCCGCCGCTTCCTTGATCATCGAATGACATTGCATTTCCGGCTGATCGGAAAGAGTATGCCATTAGTGCTGCGGAACATGCCGTGAAAACCATTTTCAATTTTGGGCTCATCGCAGACTCTTCCCGAAATCCGATCTCCCTGTAAGCGTAGGGCGGAAAAGCCCAGCTTGTTCCGCCGCTTTGCCTTCGTTAGTCTCGGCAATTTCCATTGGCTCGGCTCTGTCCCTTCCAATAACCCTTTCGGGGACACAGCCCGCAGATCCGGACGAGGAAAAGCGCCAACCGGCGACGGTTGGAGGCGGAATGCGCTGCCGCTTTTCCGCCCTACGCTTGGTGGACAGCGCCGCATACAAGATGTTGTCAAGCGTTCAGGGCGTCACAATCGAAAGTTCGTGGAAAACCGCGAAGTCGCCGGTGTTGAACGTATAGATTCTCTCGACGCCATTGGCCTGCATGGTGGCGACGATTTGCATGTCGAACACGTCGCCGCCGGTTACGGGATGGCGGCGGAGCAAGTCCAGCAGCCCGTCAACCGCATGCGCCGGGACTGGCAGCACGTGGAGAAAGGCGAGCAGGCTGGAAATCGCCGCTACAGCCTCGGCTGCGGTGCGCGGCTTGGGAACGCGGCGCGGATTGGTCACAATGGAGTAGAATTCGCAGAGGATCTGCGAGGTCACAAAAAGCGTTGCCGGCGCATCGACGCGCCCGGCTTCGAGCAGGGCCCGCGCGGCGGCGTGCTGCGGGGCGTCGGCATCGAGTGCATAGACCAGAACGTTTGTATCGACGATCCCCGGCTCAACCGACATCGCCGTAGATGTCTCGCCGGTGAAGATCGCGTGCGCCGCCGAGATGCCACACGGGCAGGGCGGCGGGTTGCGCGGGTGGGGTCAACGCCGCGTGTTCGATGAAGCGCGCCACCAATGCGTCCACGGAAATGCCCCGCTTCCGGGCCTCAGCGGCAAGGCGCGCCTCGGTTTCCTGTGAAATCTCGATGCTCATGACGGTCGCCCTTTTCCCTTCCCGGCACAGTGTAACATACAACGGACCGATCAAGGCGTGTACGCGGGATTTTCTACCGGCTCGCGCGCCGTTTCGCGAGGGAACGGGCGGGGCTGTGAACGCAACGGCACGGTTGCGTTGCGTTATATCCGGTGTTATATGTCGTTGTCGCGAGTGGCATAGCGACGTCTGCTGGGGAATTGGTCATGGTGAGATACAAAGCCGCGATTATCGGTGCCTGCGCCGCAATGGCTCTAGCTGCAGCACCCGTCGCTCCCGCCTCGGCGCATGGATACCATCACGGCGGACTCATCTTTGGTTTGGTGGCGCTCGGGGCGGCGGCGGTTGTTGGCGCCGCGACGATCGTCACGGCGCCGGTTCGCGCGCTCGCGGCTCCATTCTATGGGCCTGGGCCCGGCTATTATGCGCCGGGTCCGGGATATTACGCACCAGCTCCGCAGTATTATGCCCCGCAACCTTATTATTACGCGCCGCCTCCCGGATATTATTACGGACGCTGACCGGCGTCGGGGCGGCCGGCCGTCGCGGGAAGAGGCGGCGCTCCTCGGCAAGCGCATCCTCGACGCCGCCACCGAGCTGTTTCTCGCCGAGGGCTACGGCGCCACCAGCATTGAGGCGATCGCCCAGCGCGCCGGGGTTTCCAAGCGCACCTTCTATCACCGCTTCCCGGACAAGGCGGCGCTCTTCGCCG
>DATAYG010000074.1:0-2160 GCA_036272695.1 Rhizomicrobium sp.
AGACATCGCAGCCCGGCTTCGCCTGACGCCCATGGAATTGAATGAGCGTTTCGGACACGAACTCAAATACGGCGCAGCGCACGGACGCGAACAAGCATTGCGCAAGTTGCACTCCCTCGCCATAGCGGGCGACAACGTCTCGCTACTAACCTTTTGGATCAAATCCCGCTGCGGTTGGCGCGATACCGGCTCTCCCCAGGATCTTTTGAAAATCGTGCGGCACATCATTGCGTTCGGACTGGAAGGCGGCACTCCGCTTGATCACCCGCCTATCTGAGTTCAAGCTGAAGAAGGCGCAGTGGCAGGTGTTTACTTGCCCGAAACGCTTTCGCGTCTTGGTCGCGGGCCGTCGCTTCGGCAAAACACAACTTGCGCTTTACGAACTCCTGCGCGCCGCTTTTCCCAAGCCCGGCCTTCTTGCCTGGTACGTCGCGCCTACCTACCGCCAGGCCAAGCGCATTGCCTGGAATCGCCTCAAAGAACTCGTCCAAGCTGATCCCGCCTGCACGATCAGTGAGACCGATCTCGCAATTCACTTCCACAACGGCGGCGCCATCGCGCTCCGCGGCGCAGATAATTTCGACTCGCTCCGCGGCGTCGGCCTCGATTTCGTTGTTCTCGATGAGTTCGCGTCCATGAAGCCCGAAGTCTGGACCGAAGTTCTTCGCCCCGCCCTTGCCGATCGCCAAGGCCGCGCCCTTTTCATCGGCACGCCGCAAGGCCACAACCACCTCTATGATCGTTTCCAGCACGCGCAATCCCACCCCGAATGGAGCGCATTTCATTTTCTAACCGTAGATGGCGGCAACGTCAGTCAGGAGGAGCTCGCCAGCGCCGCCAGCGAACTCGACGAGCGCCTCTATCGCCAGGAATTTGAAGCAAGTTTCGAATCCACCGCTCTCGGCCTCGCTTATCATGCTTTCTCGCGCGAAGCCAGCATCCGCAAATGTGCTTACCGCCCCAACGCGCGCATCGCTTGGTCGCTCGATTTCAACGTTCACCCCATGTGCTCCGTTATTGCGCAGCGCGATGGTGATGTCGTTGAAGTCCTCGAGGAGCTCGTTCTCGACGACGCCAATACACTTCTTGCCTGCGAACGATTTTGGGATCGCGTGCGCTGGTGGCGCAACCACAACAGCTTCGGGCCCATTCAGATCGACGTCTATGGCGACGCCAGCGGCTATCAGCGCCGTACCTGCGGAACCGCAACCGATTGGAATCTTATCCGTGACTTCTTCGCGCGGCTCGCTGGTCAAGCCGTCGCCCACATCAAAGCCGCAACCTCCAACCCCGGCGTCCGCGACCGCTTGAACCTCGTCAATAGCCGCTTTCTGAATGCCGCCGGTGAGCGCCGCCTTTTCATTGATCCGAAATGTAAGGAGCTGATCCTCGATCTGGAACGCGTCTGCTGGCGCACCGACGACTTGGGCCAGCCCACCAGTGAGCTGGATAAGTCCGATCGCATGCGCACCCATACCAGCGATGCCCTCGGTTACTATCTCGCGCAAGCCTTCCCGCTCTATGGCAAAGTCGGCGAAAAACGCGAGAGACTATTGTGATTGCGTACTTATCTCCTTACCTGGGCCTGTTACGGCAGCCACCTGCCCGGAGAAAGGGGCACCGTCCATCGAAGTCTCAACCAGTTCGGCGGCCCCTTGCCGGACGTCGACGAACGGCGCGCGAGGAACGCGCGGCTCCGTATGTCTCAACAACCATATGTGCTCGACGCGCCTCGCGGCAAGATCGTCGTCGATGCCATTCAGGAAATTTGTTCCAGCCGCGAATACACTCTCTGGGCCGCTCATGCTCGAACAGCTCACGTCCACGTGGTTGTGACTGCCTCTTGCGAACCGGAAACAGTCATGCACGCGTTGAAAGCCCACAGCAGCCGTACTCTGAACCATTCAGGATTGGACGAGGTCGGCCGTTTGCGCTGGGCACGTCACGGCAGCACACGATACCTTTGGACACCGGATGCGCTATGCGCCGCCATTCGCTACGTTGTTCACGAGCAAGGCGAGCCCATGGCCGTCTTCGAGCGCCCTCAGAACCGCGACTATTAAGGAGCGGAGGTTTTCCTCTCCCGGTTTTCGCCCCCGGTCTTCTCTTCTCAGTTCCGTTTCCCTTGCTACCCTGAAATTTCCATGCAGCTTGAGAAAG
>DATAYG010000075.1:0-1669 GCA_036272695.1 Rhizomicrobium sp.
CTCTGGTTGCCGCAATCGAGGTGCTGGACGACCGCGAACGTCGTATCTTCGAAGCTCGGCTATTAACCGACGAGCCACTGACGCTGGAAGACCTCGCAGCAAAATTCAATGTGTCGCGTGAACGCATTCGGCAAATCGAGACGCACGCTTTCGAGAAAGTACGAAAGGCGGCGAAGAATCTCGTCGTAAAAGCGCCGATGCCGATGCGGGAAGCCTGGAGCGCGTGAACCGCAAGACGATCCGCGCATCGCCTTCAAACGTTTCGGCCATTGGATCAACCTGCGATCCCTGCGGGGCGGATGTGTGACGCGAACCCCGGTGTTCATTCGATGGCGTTCGCTCCCAAGAACATAAATGCGTATTTAATTGAAGACCGTGTGCCGGGCCGGCACTTTCGCTGTCAAGCCAATCGACGCGGTTGCGTGCGATCGACGCTTTCAAATGGAGAATGCAAATGAGGCTCTCGTTGATCGCTGTGGTTTTTCCAGCGCTGATCGTCTGCAACGCAGCCATGGCGCAAGTCACCGGGATGGCCAGCCCAACACCTGTCATAGGGGCGACCTCGCCGCTTGGCATCGGAACGGGTTCGACGGTTGGGCCAGCGGGCATTCCCCTTGGGTCTACCGAAATGGCGTCACCTGGCATCAGTCCTGCTCCCGCCGATGCGACAGGAACAATTTCAGCGCCGAGTAGCACGGCATGCTCGACCGTGGGGACTGCTCCCACATCGATGTTTGGATCTACCTCAAGCTTCGACGGTGGCGGAATGTCGCCTGGAGCCGCGGCACCCGCCACCTCGGCAATGTCGGGAACTTCAACGTCGTCGACGATCCCGTCGACATCGGGAATGTCGACGACCTCCGGCATGCTCGACACCTCGGGAATGACGGGAATGTGCGGCTCAGGCTCGAGCAGCATTGCCTCGTCTTCGACACCAACGTCGACTTCGTCGATAACGCCGGGCGGCGCTGCTCGAACCGGAATTCCGATGGGATCCACCGAGATCGGCAGTCTGGGGGTCAGCTCCGCAGCAGGGGTGCCAATTACACCTCCGATTGCGGGAACCATGGCATCGAGCCCGGTCCTACCCACGGTACCAGCTGTCACACCGACGCCCGCCGCTCCATCGACGACGACGGACCCCTTCCGGTGCCTGAACTCGAACGGCCGTAGCCCTCCGCCCGGCTGCTGAGACAATTTCAATCCGTGAACAGGAACGGCCATGAAAAAGAAAACCGCTATTCCCGCTGCCCTGCTGATCGTCGCGCTTGCGGCCGGCGGCTTCCTGTACTTCACGCATGCTCACCCCGTGGAGGCTGCCGCCGAGTCCGCCGCACCACCCTCGGTGCCGATCGTCGCCGAAACGGTCACCAAGCATGACGTCCCAATCTATCTCAGCGGTGTCGGCACGGTGATTGCCTACAACACGGACGTCGTGCGTGCGCAGATCCAGGGACAACTCATCAGCATCAACTTCACCGAAGGTCAGGCCGTGCACGCCGGCGACCTGCTGGCCCAGATCGATCCACGCCCCTATCAGGCACTGATCGATCAGTCCACTGGAAACCTGGAACGCGATCAGGCCCAGCTCATCAATGCCCAGGCCAATCTCACGCGCTACACCACACTCGGAAAGAACGGCTGGGCTACTCCACAGTTGCTCGAGACC
>DATAYG010000076.1:0-15740 GCA_036272695.1 Rhizomicrobium sp.
CCATCCGCCGTGCCGTGAAAAGGCGTTTGCGGCAGGGGCTGTCGAGAAATCGAGCCAGGCGCTCGTGCGGTTCGGCTTACCTCTCCGGTACCACATTTGTCCAAAAGGGGACGCCGGTCAGACTGACGGCCGTCTGTGAAAGCCGCGTTCGGCCGGTGGTTCGGCCTTGTGAAGATCGACATTCGTCACGCGGGCGCCAGGCGGTCCGCGCATGCAGATGGACACGAAAGCCTCGACCGTCTTTGTAGTTCCGGAGGCGAGCGCCTCAACCGTGCCGTCGGAGCGATTGCGGATCCAGCCGTCGATGCCGAGTCTGCGCGCCTCCTCCATCGCGAAATAGCGGAAACCGACGGCCTGCACGAATCCTTCGATGCGCAGTCTGAGAGCGGTAATTTCGACGTCGTTGCTCATGCGTACTCCAGGATCACATCGTCCACGGCCAGGCTGTCGCCCTTTCGCGCGTTGATCTTCCGGATCGTGCCGTCACGCTCGGCATTGAGCACGTTTTCCATCTTCATGGCCTCGATGACCGCGAGCGCCTCGCCCGCCTTCACCTCCTGGCCTTCCGTGACATTCATCGAAACGACCAGACCGGGCATCGGGCACAACAGGAATTTGGATGTGTCGGCGGATTGTTTTTCCGGCATCAGCGCTGCGAGTTTCGCGGCGTCGGGCCGGCGCACCGTTACCAGGACCGTCGTTCCACCCTGCGAAAGGCGATAGCCGCCGCGATCGCGGAAGAACTGTACGGTATGCGCGACACCATTTTCCACGATGCGCATCGCAGGCTCGCCGATCTGCCAGGAAATCTCCGCCTCGCAAAGCGCACCATCGATCGACACAGACAGGCGACCATCATGCAAATGCGCATTGCCGATGGAATATTCCCGTTCGCCCAGCCTGACCACATATTCGTCCTGCGGCGCGAGCGGGCCATTAAGCGTCCCGGAAATGGCGCTCGCGCGTTCGGCGCGCAGGATGCGGGCGGCGACGGCGGCGGCAACAAACCGGCGCGCGCGCAGTTCATCGAGCGGCCGACCGTGAAAGCCGTCCGGAAATTCCTCGGCAATAAAACCGGTCGAGAGTCGGCCTTCCCTGAAGCGCGGGCTGTGCATGATCGCGGCGAGAAAGGGAATGTTCTGACTGATGCCTTCGATGCGAAATTCGTCAAGCGCATCGCTCATGGCGTCGACCGCCCTCGCACGCGAAGGCGCATGCGTGCAGAGCTTGGCGATCATCGGATCGTAGTAGATGGATATCTCGCCACCTTCATACACGCCGGTGTCGTTGCGCAGCGTGCTGTCGCCCTTGCGCCCTTCGGCCGGCGGCTGGTACCGCACCAGCCTGCCGGTTGAGGGCAAAAAACCGCGGTAAGGATCCTCGGCATAGATGCGCGACTCGACGGCCCAGCCTTCGAGCTTCACATCGTCCTGTTCGAGCGGAAGTTTTTCGCCCGCGGCCACGCGGATCATCAGTTCGACGAGATCGAGCCCGGTCACGAGCTCGGTCACGGGATGCTCCACCTGCAGGCGCGTGTTCATTTCCAGGAAATAGAAATTCCGGTCGCGGTCGACGATGAATTCCACCGTGCCGGCGCTGTCGTAATCGACGGCCGTTGCCAGGGCGGTCGCCTGCTTGCCCATCGCCCGGCGCATGGCCGCGTCGAGAAACGGCGACGGCGCCTCCTCGATCACTTTCTGATGGCGCCGCTGGATCGAGCATTCGCGTTCGTTCAGATGAATTACATTGCCGTGCTTGTCACCAAACACCTGAATTTCGATGTGACGTGGTTCGGTGACATATTTCTCGACGAAAAGCCGGTCGTCGCCGAAGCCTGCCCGCGCCTCGTTCTGCGACGAACGGATTGCCTGCAGCAGATCCTTTTCGGCATGAACGATGCGCAATCCCTTGCCGCCGCCGCCGGCCGAGGCCTTGACCATCACGGGGTAGCCGATGTCGCGCGCCAGAGCGCGGGCATGCGCATCGTCGCGAATCTCGCCCACAAAGCCCGGCACCACCGAAACGCCGGCGGCGACCGCAAGCTTCTTCGATTCGATCTTGTCGCCCATCGCGGCGATCGCTTTCGGGTTCGGCCCGATGAAGATCACGCCAATGTCCGCCAGCGCCTCCGCGAAGCCCTCGCGTTCCGACAGAAAGCCATAACCCGGATGCACGGCCTCGGCGCCGGTATCGCGGCAGGCTTCAACGATCCTGTCGATCCGCAGATAGGATTCCGCCGAGGGCGCAGGACCGATCGCCACGGCCTCGTCGGCCATCTCCACATGCAGGGCACTGGAATCGGCCTCCGAATACACGGCCACGGTGGCGATGCCCATGCGCCGCGCGGTTTTGATGATCCGGCAGGCGATCTCCCCGCGATTGGCAATCAGTATTTTCCCGAACACCGGGATCGCCCCCGTATTTGTGACATTACGGTTTTAAGCGTTGGATACCCGCGCGTAAACGGCGGTCGCGGGCCGGTGATGGGTCCAGAAAAAATTCACCACCAGGGCACAAGCGCACCAAGGAAGAACCGCGCGCCTTGCGCGCAATAATCCTTGGTGTTCTTGGTGCCTTGGTGGTGAGTTTTCCCCACTCCTGAGGAGCGCAAGATGGAATTTTTGGTGTCGCGCGGCATGCGCGATCTGGGCCTGCCTTTTTCCGACGCCGTCCGCGTCGGCGGGATGCTCATTCTCTCGGGCCAGATCGGGAATCCGCCGGGCCGGCTCGAACTGGTGCCGGGCGGCATCGAGGCCGAGACGCGGCAGATGATGGACAATATCGCCCATGTGCTGAACGCCGCCGGACGTTCATTCGACGATGTGTTCAAATGCACGGTGATGCTGGCCGACATGAACGAATGGGTCACGTTCAACCGTGTCTATACTGGTTATTTCCGTCCCGACCGGCTTCCGGCGCGCTCGGCTTTTGCGGCCAAAGCGCTGGCGCTCGGCGCGCGCGTGGAAATGGAATGCTGGGCCTGGGGCGGAGACCGTGCAGAGACATGATCCGCAATTGACAGCCGAAATTGCGGCTGTCTAAAGGGTGCCATGGCGCGGCTTGCGAGAGTGGTGGCAGCAGGCGCACCGCATCTGGTGACGCAGCGGGGCAACCGTGACCAGAAAGTCTTCTTCTCCGATTCCGATTTCGAACTCTACAAAGGCCTTCTCGCCGATGGCTGCCGGCTCGCCCACACGGCCGTTCTCACCTACTGTTTCCTGCCCGACCGCGTGCATCTGATTCTTGTGCCGCGGGACGAGGACGGGCTTCGTGCGGCGCTCGGCGAATCCCATCGCCGCTACACCCGCGAGATCAATACGCGCGAGGGCTGGCGTGGCTTCCTGTGGCAGGGCCGGTTTGCTTCCTTCCCGATGGACACATCGCACCTGCCGGACTGCGCCCGTTTCGTGGAACTCGCGCCCGTGCTGGCCGGGCTTGTGAAACGCGCCCGCGACTGGCGCTGGTCGAGCGCGCGGGCACATCTGTCGGGAAAGAACGACGAACTGGTGGGCGGCGAGACTCTGCTCACGCGGACATATAACTGGCGAGAATATCTCGCCGAGGGCGCGAGCGCGGACCAGTGTGAATTATTCCGCGCGCATCTGAGCACAGGCCGGCCCCTGGGCTCATCCGCTTTTGTGGCTCGTCTCGAGAAGCGCCTGGGCCGCACTCTGGCGCGGCAAAAGCCGGGGCCCAAGCCCGGATCCATCGCCGACAGAAGATAACCCCGTCGCCGCGGCGCGATCAGCGCGCCGCGGCGGTCAGTAATAGCCGCAAACCTATTTCACATCCATTGCGAAGCTCACGTTCGAAGTATGAACCTGCCAGCCCGTCCCGCCCTGGTTGATGGCATAGGGTTGATCATGCACCTGGTCGATCTCGGAGAAGCTCCAGCTTTCCCAGCCGTCATCCGGTGCGCTTAGGACCACCCAGTACTGCGTTCCTTTGATGAGTTGCGTCGTGGGTATCTTGACGGTCACTGTCGAGCAGCACGTGCCGAAATCGGCAAGGTTTTTCCCTGTTCCCGAGGCGATGACCGACCCCGGCGCATCGTTGTCATCACTGTAAAGACTGACCGTGACGCTATTCGTTCCGCTTGAATAGGCGGCTCCCACCGTGATTTTGGTCACGGTTTTCGTCGCTTTGGGGGTGAAGGGTTCCCCCTGTTCCACCGATTCACCCAGAGGCGAATTTTGGCCGGCAATGGTGCCTCCCGAGCAGCACCAATAGAGACCATACTTGTAGGCGGTGGCGAGTGTGTTCACGACGCCGCCCGCGCCTTTTTTCCCGGGATGCGCCTGCGGCGGGGAAACCGCCCGCGGCGAAACAAGCGTGGTGAGATGGTCCTTGCTGAGCGTGGCCTGAGGCCCGGCGAAAGCGGCCGGACCGGCAAGCACAAGAGCAACCGAACAGAATAGAGCGCTCCTTGTCATGAGAATTACCCTCCTTGACGGTTTGAACCGAGCGAGATCTTTCTCGCAGGCGGGGCATAACAAATGTTTGGAGCGCCAGAGAATCAACACGGTGTGATGAGAAGCCGAGTGGAAAATTCCAATCCCGGTAATCAAGTCCTCGTGATAATCATAATCGCGTGTAGGTCAAGACGGATGGCCGTCATCCCCTGGGACCGCGGGCGTCCTCGCCCTGCATCCTCCGAGGAGCCAAAAAGCCTGTTTCCACAACATGTTGGATGAAAGCATAAAAAAGCGGGCGGGACGCCCGAGGTCCCGGAAAAACTACAGTGGAATATTCCCGTGTTTCTTCCAGATTTGCGGGACCTGTTTGTTCCGCAGCATGCGCAGGGCGCGGATGATGCGCCAGCGGGTGGAATGGGGCCGGATTACGTCATCGATATATCCACGGCTCGCGGCGATGAACGGATTGAGGAAGCGATCTTCGTATTCCTTCGTGCGCGCGGCGATTTTTTCGCTGTCGCCGATGTCCTGGCGGAAGATGATCTCGACCGCGCCCTTGGCGCCCATGACCGCAATCTGCGCGGAAGGCCACGCGTAGTTCACATCGGCACGCATATGTTTCGACGCCATCACGTCATAGGCGCCGCCATAGGCTTTGCGGGTGATGACCGTCACCTTGGGCGATGTGGCTTCGGTGAACGCGAAGAGCAGCTTGGCACCGTGTTTGATGATGCCGCCATGTTCCTGCGCCACGCCGGGCAGGAATCCCGGTACGTCCACGAAGGTGATGATCGGGATGTTGAAACAGTCGCAGAAGCGCACGAAGCGCGCGGCCTTGCGGCTGGCATCGGAATCGAGCACACCGGCCAGCACCATGGGATGATTGGCAACGAATCCCACCGTCGAACCTTCGAGACGGCCGAAACCCGTAATGATATTCTTCGCGTAGTTCTCCTGGATCTCGAAGAAATCGCCCTCGTCGGCGATCTTCAGGATCAGTTCCTTCATGTCATAAGGTTTGTTGGGATTCTCGGGCACCAACGTATCGAGCGAGGGTTCTTCGCGTCGCGGATCGTCTGTTGTCGGCCAGGAAGGCGACTGCTCGCGATTGTTGAGCGGCAGGAAATCGTAGAACCGGCGCATCTCTTCGAGCGCGATCACGTCGTTCTCATAGGCGCCGTCGGCGACGGCTGATTTGGTCGTGTGAACACGCGCGCCGCCGAGTTCCTCCGCTGTCACGTCTTCCTGCGTCACCGTCTTCACGACATCGGGACCGGTGATGAACATGTAGGACGTGTCGCGCACCATGAAGATGAAATCGGTCATGGCCGGCGAATAGACATCGCCGCCGGCGCAAGGCCCCATGATGACCGAGATCTGTGGCACCACCCCGCTCGCCAACACATTGCGTTTGAACACTTCGCCGTAACCGGCCAGGCTCGCCACGCCCTCCTGGATGCGCGCGCCGCCCGCGTCCAGAAGCCCGATGACGGGCGCCTGGTTCTGCATCGCCATGTCCTGGATCTTGCAGATCTTCTGCGCGTGGGTCTCGGAGAGCGACCCGCCGAAGACGGTAAAGTCCTTCGCGAAGACATAGACCATGCGGCCGTTGATCGTGCCCCAGCCGGTAACCACGCCGTCGCCCGGGATGCGGTTCTTGTCCGCGCCGAAATCGGCGTTGCGGTGCTCGACGAACATGTCGAACTCTTCGAAGGAATTGGGATCGAGGAGCAGTTCGAGCCGTTCGCGCGCGGTGAGCTTGCCCCGCTCATGCTGGGCCTTGATGCGCGCCTCGCCGCCGCCAAGCCGCGCCCGTTCGCGCCGTCGCTCGAGTTCCTGCAGGATATGTTTCATTGCTTCCCCTTCGACACATCAGGGAAGCCTTACATTTCACCCTGTGGGAATCCAACGGCGATGTTTTTCCCCCTGCCAACGGCGGGGGAGGTGCCGCGAAGGGGCGGACGGGGCCTCGCCTGCGACGTGCCCCCTCCGGCGCTTCGCGCCGCCTCCCCCACGCATTCGCGCAGGGGAGGAAAAACAATCGCGTCTTATTGACCCGAGAGCTGCGCGAACCGTTCCGCTGTTTTCAATTCTTCGAGCTGTCGTGCTCGGCGTGCTTCCGCTTCGGCGTCGCGGCCCCATTTTTCCGCCTGGAAGATTTCGTCGAGCTCTGCCGCGGCGAACGCCTCGTCGGCCGTTAGACGACCTTGCAGCAGCGCAAGTGCGATCACGAATGATCCGGTGAGCGCGGCCGCCAGATCGAGCGGCGCCAGTGTGAAATCTTCGAGGGCGGCAACGATCTCCTGCATGCGTACGATCGCATCTACCGGCTGCTCTATGTAACTGACGCCCGCGTCGGCCATGAGGCGGAGCCCGTGCTTCGTCCGCACCCAATCCAGCAAAGGATCCCAAAGAGCTTTCTGGCGCTCCGAAAGTGCGGCAGGCGCGTCCGCACGATAGCAGATAAGATCGCTGCGCCCGAAACCGAGAATGCGGTCAATCACCTGCCCTCTGTTCTGGCTCACATGATCGAGCGCAGAATTCGCCAGGCCCGTCAGCGGCATTGCAGAATGGTCGATAGGTTCGCGCTGATCGCGCCATTCCGCGGCGATCGCTACCGCAAGCCCCTGCGACGGCACGCTCAGAACGGTGCCCTGCAGGGTCTTTGCGGGTCTTCCGTCGAGAAGAACGAGATATTCGTCGCCGCGCTCTGTGACGGTCACATCTTTGTAGAATCGTTTTATTTGTTTCATCGGCGTTCGCGTCTTTTTTTGAATGGACTTTCGGCGTCCGGATCGAAACCCAGGAGCTTCCAGGTCTTGAGCATGTGCGGAGGCAGAGGCGCTGCGACGCGCAGTCTTCCGCCTTCGGGATGGGCGATGTCGATGGAGCGAGCGTGCAGATGGAGCCGGTTCTCGATTTCGCCCCGTCCGCGCACAGCGGTGCCGCCATATTTGAAATCGCCGACGATCGGCGTGCCAAGCGAAGCCAGATGCACGCGTAACTGGTGCATCCGCCCTGTCACGGGCTTGACCGCTACCCAAGCGAATTCCGGGCCGGCGGTTCCCATCACCGTATACTCCGTGATCGCGCTTCTCGCGCCCTCCACGCCCTGTTCGACCACGGCCATCTTTTCCTCGTGGCCGCTCGTCTCTTTCGCCAGGGCCGACCGGATCGTCCCTCGTACCGGATGCGGCACTCCTTTGGTCAGCGCCCAGTAAATCTTCGAAGCATCCCGCTGCCGCAGCGACTCGCTTAACGCAACTGCCGCGGGCGCCGTGCGCGCTACCAGTAAAACGCCCGAAGTATCGCGATCGAGCCTGTGGACAAGTCGCGGCCGCTGCCTCTTCTCGAATTTCAGCAGGTCGAGGAGTCCATCCACATGCTCTGTAATTCCACTTCCCCCCTGGGTCGCGAGACCGCTTGGCTTGTTGAGAACGAGAACAGCCGAATCCTTATGCAGAACAAGCGCTTCAACCTTTATCCTCGTTTGCTCAGAGGGCTGTGGACCGCGGGGTTGTGAATCTGTGGACGGATTTTCCACAGCGTTGTGGAGTGTCTGAAGTTGCGGCGGCAAGCGGATGACCTGGCCTGTGCATATCCGGTCGCCGGCCCTCGCCAGCTTGCCGTCGAGGCGGACCTGCCCTGTGCGCAACAGCTTTTCGAGCTGGCCATGTGTGAGTGCCGGGTAATGGCGCCTGAACCAGCGGTCGAGGCGCGCCCCGTCGTCATCTGCCTCGACATTGGACGTGGTGGCGCCGATCACTGCGCCGCGCTCGCGATTGACGCTGGAAATCCGGTCACTTAGCCTCTTTTCCTCGACAGGGGATGGAGTTCCCCTTTAACCGCCCGAAAGCTCAAAAAGCCAGACGGCTGATGACTCCTGCCGTAAACCCTTTGCGGTGAGAGCGCCGATCATGGCTTATCTTGTGGTAGCTGCCGGAGGCGCGCTTGGTACGCTGATGCGCTACTGGCTTTCCGGCGTCATCGCCAACGCCTTCGGTCAGACATTCCCCTGGGATACGCTGGTCATCAACGCCACGGGTTCGTTCGTGATCGGCTTCTTCGGCACGCTCACCGGACCTGACGGCCGATTCTTTGTGAGCGGAACCACGCGCCAGTTCGCGATGGTCGGACTCTGCGGCGGATTCACGACCTTTTCCGCCTTCAGCCTGCAGACGCTCAATCTGGCGAATGACGGCGAATGGCTCGCGGCCGGCGGGAATGTTCTGGGTTCAGTCGTGCTATGTCTGATTTTCGTATGGCTCGGCGCGGCTGCAGGCGCCGCTCTCAATCAGTTGAAGGGAGCCTGACATGCAGCTGCCGAAAGACGCCGTACTCCTGCGAATCTTTTTCGGGGAAGCGGACAAGTATCAGGGCCGCCCGCTTTATGAGGCCATCGTGATGAAAGCGCGCGAACTGCATCTCGCCGGCGCGACGGTACTGCGCGGGCCGATGGGATTTGGCCATTCAAGCCGCGTGCACACCGCGAAGATTTTGCGGCTGTCCGAGGACCTGCCGCTGTTGATCGAGATTGTCGACGCAGAAGACAAGATCGAGGCATTTCTTCCCGTGCTCGACCAGATGATGGGCAGCGGTCTCGTGACGCTGGAAAAGGTCAAGGTGCTGCAGTACGGACACGCGGGTCGGGGACAGGCGGAAACGCCGCCTGCTACATAAAATTCAGGACTCGCCTGACTTTGCTGCCCGCAACTTCGCCCAATATTCCAGCCGCTTCTTGATTTCGCGCTCGAATCCCGTGTCCTTCGGCTGATAATAGGCTTCCCGCGCCATTCCATCCGGGAAGTAGTTCTGGCCGGAGAATGCCTCCTCGGCGGAATGGTCGTATTCGTAGCCGCGGCCGTAGCCGAGCGTTTTCATCAGCTTCGTCGGCGCATTGAGGATGTGCGCGGGTGGCATCAACGAACCGTGGTCGGCAGCGGCGCGCATCGCAGCACCCTGCGCGACATAGACGGCATTCGATTTGGGCGCGCTCGCGAGATAGATCACTGCCTGTACCAGCGCAATCTCGCCCTCGGGACTGCCGAGAAAGTCATAAACATCCTTCGCCGCGAGTGCCTGGACCACGGCCTGCGGATCGGCAAGCCCGATATCCTCGACTGCCGCGCGCACCAGCCTTCGCGCAATGTACAGCGGCTGCTCGCCACCCGCGAGCATGCGCGCTAGCCAGTAAAGTGCGGCGTCCGGATCCGAACCGCGGATCGATTTGTGCAGCGCGGAGATAATATTGTAGTGCTCTTCCCGGCTCTTGTCGTAGAGCGGCGCGCGTTTCTGCACCAGTGCAACAAGCGACGCGGTATCGAGCGGCGCGTCCGCCTTGACGGCAGCGATCTCCTCGGCAAGGTTTAGTACATAACGCCCGTCGCCGTCCGCCATCGCGCGCAACGTCTCACGTGCCTCGTCAGTCAACGGCAACGGCTTTCCATAGAAAGTTTCGGCGCGGGCAAGCAGTGTTTCGAGCGCGGCATCGTCGAGCCTTCGCAACACAAGTACCTGCGCGCGCGAGAGAAGCGCCCCGTTCAATTCGAATGAGGGATTCTCCGTCGTGGCGCCGACGAGAATGACCGTGCCGTCTTCGACTACGGGCAGGAAACTGTCCTGCTGGCTGCGATTGAAGCGGTGGATTTCGTCGATGAAGAGCAGCGTGCCCTGCCCCGTGCGGCGTCGCTGGCGCGCGGCCTCAAAGGCTTTCTTGAGATCGGCGACACCGGAGAACACAGCCGAGAGCTGCTCGAAATGGAGTTTGAACGCATGCGAGAGCAGTCGGGCGATGGTCGTCTTGCCGGTGCCCGGCGGGCCCCAAAGGACGATGGAATGCGGCCGGTTTTCCGCGACCATGCGGCCGATCGGGCCCGTCGGGGCAAGAAGGTGATCCTGCCCGACAACATCAGAGAGCGTCTGCGGTCTCAACCGGTCGGCCAAGGGCCGCGGCGCGTCTTCCTGCAATCCGCCAGCTTCAAAGAGGTCCGTCATGGCTTTCTAACCAGCGCTACAGGACCACGTGTATTCACGCCATGGATGGCAACTACCATAGCCGCGCTACGCCATAGTAGTCGAATACATTTTCGTTTGTAATCAGAGTGAGCGTCTCCAGCATCGCCTGTGCGATGAGCATCCGGTCGAACGGATCGCGATGCGGGCCGGGGAGCGCGCCCGCCGCCTGGCCGTGACGGACTGAAATTGGCAGAGACACAAAGCTCTGGTCCAGTATCGTCCCGGCAACGTCCGCCGCAACGGCACCGGCGCCTGGTAATTTGCCCAACCGGTGCTTGGTCGTAATTTCCCAGGCCGATGCCGCACTGACGAAAACGGTGTTGTCCTCACCGCCGATCGCTTTTCTGGCCGCAACCGAGAGCTGGGGATCGCCCGCAAGCCACCACAGGAAGGCATGCGTGTCCAGCAAGAGCTGCATTTCGACTATTCCCAGCGCTTCAATACCCGTTCCGGCAAAGGCTCGAAGAACTCCGGCCCGACGCTGACAATGCCCTTGAGCGCACCAAAGCGCCTCTTGTTCTTCACGGCCTTGAATGGAACGAGTTTCGCGACAGGCTCCTTTCCGCGCGCCAGGACGATCTCCTCACCGGCTTCGACCCGCAGAAGCAACTGCGAAAGGGTGGTCTTTGCAGTGTGAATGGTCACCATCTCCACGACACGCCCTCCTTAGCTAAGCAAATTTAGCTAAGCTCGATGAAGAATTCAAGCCGGCTTACCCGCCGACAGATAATGTCAGCCTCTGATCGCCGCGGTCGACCACCATGTCCCAATGGCCGCCAGCATTGGCGAGCGCGTGTTCGAGTTCGCCGACTGAATGGATCTCGGCGCCATTGACCGAGCGGACGATGTCACCGGGTTGAAATCCAAATGATCCGGAAGGCGTGCTGCCGCTGGTTGAAACAATCACCACCCCGTGTGCCGAGAAATCGAGCTGGAGATCGGCGGCGACGGCCGGCGACAGGTTTTCCACCTTTGCGCCCGTCAACGGATTGCGGCCGCTGATGGTCGTCAGCTGTCGCGGCGGATTCTCGGGTGGAAGAGCCACGGTGAGCGAGACGTCGCGCGCCTGCCGGCCGGACGCCACACGCGCCTTTACGACATCGCCAGGGCGATGGGTGGCGACACGGTAGTTCAGGCCCTGCATGTCATCGACCTCGACACCGTCGATCTGAAGAATGACATCGCCCGTCTTGAGCCCGGCCTGCGCGGCGGGGCTGCCGGGATAGACGCTCTTCAGAAGCACGCCCTGGGGCCGCGCAAGATCCATCGCCTGGGCGATCTGCGCGGTGACTGGCTGCCCGTCGGCACCGATCCAGGGCAGCTTCACGCCGCCGCCGAGCGCACCTTCCACGACGCGCCGCACGAGATTGGCCGGCGTGGCAAACCCGATACCGGCATATTCGCCGGTATGGGAATAGATGGCGGTATTGATCCCGGCGAGCTTTCCGTCCGCCGTCACCAGCGCGCCGCCCGAATTGCCGGGATTGATGGCGGCATCCGTCTGGATGAAGAACTGGTAGTCGCTGGCGCCGATCTGGGTGCGCGCCAGTGCGGAAACGATGCCCATCGTCACCGTCTGGCCGACGCCGAACGGATCGCCGATGGCGAGCACGAGATCGCCCACTTCGAGCCTGTCGCTGTCGCCCAGCTCGATGGTCGGCAGCTTTTCGCCCTTGGTATCGATCTTGATCACGGCGAGATCGGTGCGGCTGTCGGCCAGCAGCACGCGCGCCTTGAACTCACGATGATCGGACAGCGCGACCACGATGCTCTGGCCGCCCTGCACGACGTGATTGTTTGTTACGATCACGCCGTCCCCGCGCACGATCACGCCCGAGCCCAGCGATTGCTGGACGCGCTGGCGCAATTCCGGCGAGGCGCCGAAGAAGCGCTGGAACAGCGGGTCGGCGAACAGCGGATTGACGGCCTGCTGCACGACCGATTGCGAATAGACGTTCACGACCGCCGGCGCGACGCGCTTCACCACCGGCGCGAATGTTAGTTGCACCTGCGGCATGGATTGCGGCTGCGCGGCGGGTGCATCTCCGAGCCATGCCTGCGACAGGAGCGCGGCGGCGGCAAAACAAGTAATTGGTCTCATCCCCGTTTCCCTTCCAAATTCCCGGCTCATCCCCTCAAACGAAAAGGGGCGGTCCGAAACCGCCCCTGATTACCTGCGAAACCTGTCGCGAAGTTTGCTATTCGCTTTCCGTTTCGTCATCCGTGGGTCCGGAATCCTGGCCCTTGGCGCTTTCGTCGCGATCCACGAACTCGATAAAGGCCATCTCGGCATTGTCGCCGAAGCGGAAGCCGGCCTTGAGCACGCGGGTGTAGCCGCCCGGCCGCTCGGCATAACGCGGCCCCAGCACGTCGAACAGCTTGCGGACCTGGGTCTCGTCCTTCACCTGCGCCAGTGCCTGGCGGCGGGCGTGGAGGTCGGAAGTTCCCCTGCGGGAGAGCGTCACGAGCTTCTCGACGATCGGCCTGAGTTCCTTGGCCTTGGGAAGAGTGGTCTTGATCTGCTCATGCTTGATCAGCGCCGCGGCCATGTTGGCGAACATGGCCTCGCGATGGGAGGTGGTACGGCCGAGCTTTCGGCCCTGGTTGCGATGGCGCATGTCTCTTCAATCCCCGGCTCTGCTGGCCTCAATACTGGTCTTCGTACCGCTTGGCCAGATCTTCGATGTTCTCCGGTGGCCAGCCCGGTACTTCCATTCCGAGATGCAGCCCCATCTCGGCCAGCACCGCCTTGATCTCGTTCAGTGACTTGCGCCCGAAATTCGGCGTGCGCAGCATTTCGGCTTCGGTCTTCTGAATGAGATCGCCGATATAGACGATGTTGTCGTTCTTCAGGCAGTTCGCCGAGCGAACCGAAAGTTCGAGTTCGTCCACCTTCTTGAGCAACACCGGGTTGAAAGCGAGGTCCGGCTTTGCTTCCTCGGTGACGCGTTCGCGCGGCTCCTCGAAATTGATGAAAATCTGCAGCTGGTCCTGCAGGATGCGCGCGGCATAGGCCACTGCATTGTCCGGCGTCACCGCACCGTTCGTCTCCACGGTCAGCGTAAGTTTGTCGTAGTCGAGAATCTGGCCTTCGCGGGTATTCTCGACTTTGTAGCTGACCTTCTTCACCGGGCTGAACAGCGAGTCCACGGGGATAAGCCCGATCGGGGCATCCTCGGGCCGGTTGCGTTCGGCGGGCACATAGCCCTTGCCGGTGGCGACCGTGAGCTCCATCCGGAGCTCGACCTTTTCGTCCAGCGTGCAGAGCACGAGATCCGGATTGAGAATCTCGATATCGGAAATCGCCGTGATCTGGCCGGCCTTTACTTCGCCGGGGCCAGTTGCACGCAGCGCCAGGCGCTTGGGCCCCTCGGCATGCATGCGCATCGCGATCTGCTTCACGTTGAGCACGATGTCGGTCACGTCCTCGCGCACGCCCGGAATGGATGAGAATTCGTGCAGCACGCCCTCGATGTGAATCGAGGTGACGGCCGCACCCTGTAGCGACGAAAGCAGCACGCGCCTGAGCGCATTGCCGAGCGTCAGCCCAAAGCCGCGCTCGAGCGGCTCGGCGACCAGCGTTGCCGAACGGCCGACATCGTGGCCGGTCTCAACCTTCAATTTCTGTGGTTTGATCAGTTCTTGCCAATTTTTCTGGAACACGTCTGTCCTCATCGTTTCCCGGACGCGGAGATGACCCCCGCGCCCTATCCGTTCGACGGAACGCAGTTACTTAAACGCGGCGGCGCTTGGGTGGGCGGCAACCATTATGCGGGATGGGCGTCACGTCGCGGATGGACGTGACCTGAAGGCCTACGGCCTGAAGCGCCCGCAACGCCGACTCACGACCAGAGCCGGGTCCGCTCACTTCCACTTCGAGCGTGCGCATGCCGTGCTCGACGGCCTTCTTGCCAGCGTCCTCGGCCGCGACCTGCGCGGCATAGGGCGTGGATTTGCGCGAGCCCTTGAAGCCCAGCGATCCGGCCGACGACCAGGAGACCGTGTTCCCCTGGGTGTCGCTGATCGTGATGATCGTATTGTTGAAGCTCGCCGCCACATGGGCCACGCCCGCGACAACGTTCTTCTTTTCCTTCTTGCGCGTGCGCGCAGCCGGCTTTGCCATCGTCAGGTCCCGTTATTTCGTGACTTTTTTCTTGCCGGCGATTGCCTTGGCCGGCCCTTTGCGCGTCCGTGCATTCGTATGTGTGCGCTGTCCGCGTACAGGCAAGCCCTTGCGGTGCCGAAGGCCGCGGTAACAACCGAGGTCCATCAACCGCTTGATGTTCATTGCGACTTCACGCCGCAGGTCACCTTCGACCAGGTAGTCGCGGTCGATGGCCTCGCGGATCTGGATAATCTCCGAATCGGTCAGGTCGTGGACCCGGCGATTCTCGGCGATTCCGACCTTCCGGCAGATTTCCTTCGCCTTGGACGCTCCGATGCCATGGATATAGCGGAGTCCGATCTCCACACGCTTCTGGGTCGGAATATTGACGCCGGCTATACGCGCCACGATGAATCTCCTTTGCCCTGAGCGGCCTCGGCCGCCTGGCTGCATTCAAACGCGAACTGCCCGTCCCCACCGGAAATGGGCTCAAACCGACGGATTTGGGAGGTCAGTCGCCGCAAGGGCGCGGATTATAGGGATCAAAGGCCGACAGTCAACGGCCGAAGAGCCGCCAATCGCAGTCCGCCCAGGCGCGCGCGCCCAGATATTCCCTGAGAATGCGCCTGCCCGGCTGGCCGAATCCGACGGGCTTGGCGCTGCCGTCACAGCCCATCGTCCATATCGCGTCGAATTCCCTGAGAAAATCCCTTCTTCGGGGATTTCGGTTCCCCTTCGTCCTGCCTGAATAATCCTCCCCCGGGGCACGGCGCAGATGGAAGAGGCGCGTCTCGCCGCCAATTCCATTTTTCAAACTTCCCTGCCTCCTTCCCTGCACCAGGGAAAGCGGTTCCGCTTCGTTCCGCTTCAGTCACAACCACTGCATAGGCATCGTGCGTCCTTCGACTGGCTCGGGACGAGGAGATACGTATCTGCATCGACAGCGGAGGCGGTAAGACCCTCCTCGTGCTGAGCCTGTCGAAGCACGCAATCCATTACCCCAGGCCAAGCGCTTCCAAATGACACTATCTGCCCAGCTATTTTTTCAAACTTCCCTGCCTTTGTCCCTTCTGTAACGGGCCTTTGGAAGTCAATCCCTTTTGCCTTTGTCCGTTCGCCGGGGTCCCGCTTCTGTCCGTGGTCGGCAGATGCCGCCTACATGATGGAGTCTGAAAGGCAGATCGACCCATCTGCACCACGCGCTT
>DATAYG010000077.1:0-1576 GCA_036272695.1 Rhizomicrobium sp.
CCGGATTCAGGGCGCGAAGCTGCAGGGAATTTCCTATCGCACCCCGGTGCCCAGCGCCCAGGTGAAGACCGCTTTACTATTCGCCGGATTGCAGGCCGGCGGCACGACCACGGTCAGCGAGGCGGTGCGCACCCGCGACCATGGCGAACTGGCCTTGCGCGCATTTGGGGCAGAGATCCGGCGAACCACGGACTCGGTTGCCATCGACGGTGGGCAGAAGCTGCACGGGATCGAAGCCACGGTGCCGGGCGACATGTCCTCGGCCGCGTTCTTCCTCTGCGCTGCCACGCTGTTCCCGGAATCGAGCCTGGTGTTTGACCAGTTGGGCATGAATCCCACCAGGGCAACGCTGCTCGATGTGTTGACCGCCCTGGGAGCGAAGATCAACGTGTTGAACCTGGAAGAGAACCAGGGCGAGTTGATCGGCAGCGTGCAGCTCACCGGGCCCGCACAGGGCCTGGGCAGTACAGAAATCCGGGGACCGCTGGCGGCGCAATTGATCGATGAGCTGCCGGTATTGGCGGCCATTGCCCCGTACACTCGTGGAGGTATCCGCATTCGCGATGCGCGGGAGTTGCGGGTCAAGGAAAGTGATCGCATCGCATTGATGGCGAGAAATCTGCGCGCCATGGGCGCCGAAGTCGAGGAATTCGAGGACGGCCTCGATGTGCCGGGGGGCCAAAAGCTGCGTGGCGCGGTGGTCGATTCGGACGGAGACCATCGCATTGCCATGGCGTTCGCTGTGGCTGCCCTGCGCGCCGAGGGGGAGACGCTGATCGTTGGGGCAGACGCCGCAGCAATTTCCTTCCCCGAGTTTTTTGCTTTGTTGGACCAGGTCTCGGAACGATAGTCATGTTACCGCTGGGGAGCATTTCCAGACGGGCATTCCTGGCCAGGACAGCGGTCGTCGCTGCCGGGACGGTGGCGGGCCGCGCAGGCGCTTTCCAAACCACGGCGAAAGCGATGCGGCTCGGCGGCCCGATCTTCGTGAAATCGGATGATCCTGCCGTGCTGGCCAAAGCGCATCGTGATCTTGGCTATCGCGCCGCCTATGCCCCGGCCGATCTTTCTGTAAACGACAAAGACCGCATCGCGGGCCTGGTCAGGGAATTTGCCCGTCAGGACGTTGTCATTGCCGAAGTGGGAGCGTGGAAAAACATGCTCGATCCCGACCCCCAAAAACGCCGGGATAACATGACTTACGTCACCGAAAAGCTCGCCGTCGCCGAAGCGCTTGGGGCGAGAAATTGCGTCGACATCGCCGGCTCGTATGATCCGGCCGTCTGGTACGGCGAAAACCCCAAAAACCTGAGCCAGGAATTCGTCGACGCGACGGTCGAAAATTGTCGCCAGCTGATTGATGCAGTGAAACCCCAACGGACATTTTTCAGCATTGAAATGATGCCCTGGAGTTTCCCCAGTTCTCCGGACGAATACGTCCGACTGGTGAAGGCTGTTGACCGGAAGGCCTTCGGGGTTCATCTGGATGTGTGCAACACCATGAACAGTCCGGTTCGCTTGTACAACAACAGCGCCGGCATCCGCGAATGCTTTCGCAAACTGGGTCCCTGGATTA
>DATAYG010000078.1:0-6525 GCA_036272695.1 Rhizomicrobium sp.
AGCGACGGCGTTTTGCCGGAGCTATATAGAACGCTTCCTGCGAAAATAGCGGCAGCGCATGCCAGTTCAGCCACCAAACGCGGCGGGTGTTCCGAACCGCCTCCGGACGCTTCGCGAAACGCAAGCGGAATACGCGGAGCTATGCCTTCCCAACGACACCAACACGCTCGGTACCATGCTGGGGGGCCACGTGATGCATTTAGTCGACTTGTGCGGGGCGATCGCCGCCATACGGCACGCCGGCTGCCCGGTGGTGACGGCCGCAGTGGACCAGATGACTTTCCTGCATCCGGTTAGGCTGGGCGAACTGGTGATTCTGAGATCCCAAGTCAACCGGGTTTTTCGCACTTCCATGGAAGTCGGCGTGAAGGTTTGGGTCGAGAACTTGCAGACCCGGGCGATGCGCCATACTTCCTCGGCGTACCTGACGTTCGTTGCCATTGACAAGGCTGGAAATCGGGTTTCGGTGGAGCAAGTGACGCCGGAAACCGAGGAAGAAAAGCGCCGCTACGAGCAGGCGTTGCAGCGCCGGGATTACCGGTTAGCGTTTCGCACCAGAACGGCACAGAGCAAAGAGGAATTTTAGCGGAAGCGCCGCGCTATTCGCCAGCCTTGTGCATGTACTTGATGCAGTGTTTGTAGAGCAGCAGATTCGGAGCACCGTCCCGGTTCAGCTTGATGCAGTCGCGGTCGTACCACTCGATCACGCCTTCTAGTTGTTGACCATCTGTAAGATGCACTACCATCGGGGTCTTGCTTTGCATCTGCTTCGAGTAGTAGAACTGCTCGGCATTCGTTTGATCGGGAGGAGTGCTCTTTTTTGCCATCGGGGGTCGCCGGTTGGGTTCTTTGCTTTCTATTCCGCCTCCAGTTCGAACGGGTCCGTTGCCGCGAACAGGACGTCTTGCAGGCGGGTCAGTGTGGAGGTCATCTGTCATTTGTGAGCTCAAAAGAGTAGAGTCAACGTGGACTTAGCGCGCAGGCGCCACTTCTCGTAAAGACGTAACCAAGGCGTCGAGGGCTGACGTTTTCTGGATATTTCGCCGTACCATTTGTACTAATTCGTCCAAGATTCGCGTTGCTCGCTCTATCCATGAAAAGGTAACACGGGAGGCAATCCGCCCGATGCGCTCTTCCACATCGCGATTGGCGGTAGACGTTCTGCCGCTCGCCACCCGCAAAATGTCGTCGAGCAAACTGTAGCCCAATTTGAGGTGCTGTTCCAGCTTCTCCGATTTACGTGAGGAAAAGCCTTCCGAGTTCTGGACCCAATCGGCAAAAGCCGTTATCGAGGCGCCGCACTCCAGCGCCGAAAGCATTAGATCCCGCCGCGCCCGGAAGGTCTCAACCTCTAATCGGGCGGCCACGCCCGGGCTGCCTTCCGCCAAAGCGATACGCAACTCGGATTCGGGCAATTGCCGGGCTGCCGCGAAGGCACGCATTGCCGAAGCATCAAGGCGGCAGAGTTGCAGGACCATCGAGCGGGAGCGTATGGTTGGCAGCGTGTCGTAAAGGTTCTGGACCGTGGCTATGATGACGACGTGTTCGGGAGGTTCCTCGAGAATCTTGAGCAGGGAGTTCGCCGACTGTTCGTTGGCACGATCCAGGCGATCGATGAGAAAAACACGCCGCGAACCCTTTAGCGGTTTCAACTGTGCCCGCTCACGGAGCAGCCGCATTTGTTGAATAGTGATCTGCTTCAAAGGACCGTCGGGCGTGAAGGTCACGAAATCGGGGTGAGAAGAAAAGAGCAGGGGATCGTCAGCGCGTTGTTCAGATGTCCATTTCTCTCGTTCTTCGATGGCCGCTTCGTTGGCCGGCAAACTCAGATCGTCCTGTTCGATTTTTTCGGGCGCGCCGATCAGGGCAGCCGCGAAGCGCCTGGCTAAAGTGGCTTTGCCAACACCTTCCGGCCCGCTGAGCAGAATGGTTTGCGATACGCGCGCCTGGGCGATCATTTGCGCGAGAGTCTCGGCCACCCGTTCGTTTCCAAAGAAATCGGGAAATCCTGACACGTGCACAGAGTTATTGTGTCACTACCCGGCGCGGAAGCAGCGGCGCCACTGTGGTCCAGATTCGCTCGGCTACGGTTTGCCGGGTTCCGGAGCCGTCGACGATATGGAAGCGTCTGGGTTCGAGTTGGGCAATGCGCCGGTAGGCCTCGAGAACGCGGCTGTGAAACTCGATCCCCTGTTCGTCGATGCGATCCTCGCCGCCGCCGGAAGGCTCGCGGCTGTTCCGATGCCGCGCGCGGCGCAGACCGTCCTCGACATCGACCACCACGCAAATGGTGAGATCCGGCTTAAGGTCGCCGAGTGCGAGTTGGTGAGCTCGCCCTACCAGATCGAAGCCGAGTCCGCGCGCACCGCCCTGATAAGCAAGTGTGGAGTCGGTGAAACGGTCACTCACTACAATGTCTCCGCGCGCGATTGCCGGGCGCAGGATTTCGGCGGCGGCTTGCGCGCGCGAAGCGAACATCAGCAGCAGTTCGGTCATAGACGCCATCTCGGCGTTCGCCGGATCCAGAAGAACGCGGCGGATTTGTTTTCCGATGGAGGTCGAGCCCGGCTCCTGATTCTCGGTTACGCTGTAGCCGTCGTGCCGAAGACGCTCTACCAGAAGCTTCAGTTGGGTGGATTTACCGCTGCCTTCGGTGCCCTCAAACGAGACAAAGAATCCAGGCGTCTGCCCAGTGATGGGCCGCCGGCTAGTCATAGACGCGATGCAGGAGGGCCTTCAAATCTTCCCAAGCTTCCCGGCGCGCTTGCTGATTATACTGGCGCAGCAGATAGGAAGGATGATAGGTGATCATTAATGGAATGTCACGCCAGGCATACCAGCGGCCCCGCGCCTTAGTAATACCTTCCCTGGTGTTGAGAAGCGCCTTCATGGCGGTCGAACCGAGCGCGCAGATGGCCTTGGGACGAATAGTCATGAGCTGGCGATACAAGAATTGGCCGCAGATTTCCATCTCGTCGGGCTGAGGAGTGCGATTCTCCGGGGGACGGCATTTCACGACGTTGCAGATGTAGACGTCGGAGCGGCGGATCGGAATGTTTTCTTTCGCCGCGGTATTGTCGATCATCTGCGTAAGCAATTGTCCGGCGCGTCCGACAAACGGAAGGCCTTGCTCGTCTTCGTCGGCCCCAGGGCCTTCGCCTACGAATACCAGTGACGCGCTGGGATCGCCGGATCCAAAGACAATCTTGTGGCGCTGCTCACACAGGCGGCAGCGGCGGCAATCGCCGATATCCGCGCGAATGGCATCCAGCGTATCGCCTTCGGGCTCGAGCTTCGGCAAGACGACGGCGGGCGCTGGCGCAGCACCGGCGACCGAGGCAGCGCCGGCGGCGACCGAGGCAATGACGGCGGCCGGAGGGCGAGCTTCTACACGGTATATGGTTTCAAAGCCAAGGTCGCGATAGTACTCGAGAATGGCGCGCGCAGCCTCATTTGTCATGCGCTGTGCAACTCCGGCTCGCCGCTTCGAACCGACAGACGCAGCATTGCTATCTGGTCCAGAATGCGATTTGCGATTTCGGATTTTGCGCCGGGACCAGCGTGAACCGTGGCGCCCGTTCGGGTTACGATTTCGACCTCGTTGTTGTCGGAGTCGAAGCCAATGCCTTCCTGGTTGATCAGATTGCCGACTAGCATGTCGCAGTTCTTCAGAACCATTTTGCGGCGCGACTCTTCCAGCAGGTTCTGCGTTTCGGCGGCAAACCCGACCAGGATGCGATCGCCTTTGCGCCGTCCCACTTCAGCCAGGATGTCGGGAGTCGGATCCAGCTCCAGCGAAAGCCGCATTGCCGTTTTCTTGAGCTTGTGCTGGGGTACCTCAGCGATGTAGTAGTCGGCAACCGCCGCGGTTTTGATTATGATCGAAGCTCCGTCGAGGTTATCGAAAACGGCCTGCTGCATTTCAATGGCAGTACGCACCGGGATAAGCCGAACCGCGCGGGGCACCGCCAGATGAACGGGACCTGAGACGAGAACCACGTGTGCACCGCGGTACACGGCGGCTTCCGCCAGCGCATAACCCATTTTCCCGCTCGAACGGTTGCTGATATAGCGGACCGGATCGATGGCTTCCTGCGTCGGGCCAGCGGTAATGAGGAAGCTTTCGCCTTCGAAATCACGTTTACCACGGGCGACGGAAGCCACGAATTCGGCGATGCGCGCTGGCTCCGCTAAGCGTCCCGGGCCAGTCGTGCCACAGGCCAGCCAGCCTTCCTCGGGCTCGATGATGGCACAGCCGCGAGCCCGCAGTGTCGCGATATTTGCCTGCGTGGCGGGATGTTCCCACATGGCGCTGTTCATGGCCGGCGCGATGACGACGGGCCCGCGAAAGGCCAGGTACAAAGTCGAAAGAAAGTCGTCAGCAATGCCGGTCGCGAATTTGGCGATGCGGTCGGCGGTTGCCGGCGCGACCACCAGCAAGTCGTTCTCCTGTGCCACCGCGATATGCTCAACCGCGCTGGAAAGGGTTTCGGCAGGGGTTTCGGCGGAGAACAACGCCGTGATGACCTTGCGCCCGGTAAGACTTGCGAAAGTAAGAGGCTGGATGAACTCGCGCGCTGAGGCCGTCATCACCACCTGGACGTCGTGGCTGTCCTGCTGCAGCAGGCGCGCGAGCTCGGCGGCCTTGTAGGCCGCAATTCCCCCACCAACCCCCAATGCTATCCGCATGCTTGGCGCTGTGTGCGCAGCCCGAGTACCATCCGCAACGAAGTTATTCCGCGGGGGCGATTTCGCCTTCGGGAACTTCGCGGGCCAGGTCCTCATAGGGGACAAGACCACGCCGCGTTTCTTCCATGGCGAGGACCGTGGGCTTCTTGTTGACGGCAGGCAGCACGCTGCGCTGTCCATTTTGTAACTGTCGGGCCCGCTTTGCCGCCACGATGATGAAACGGTAGGTGCTGCTGTCCGGATCTTCCGGAATCGCGAAATGCGCGTTACTTCTGATTCTTTCCGCCATGTAACTCCTTGTTTGCGTTGCTCAATTCCAAAGTCTGTGCCGTGCCACAGAAGCTCTCGAGAATCGGCTGGATTTGTTCTTCCATCACTGACCGCCGGACACGTTCCGCGCGCACGATTGCCTCCAGGATAGCCACGGAATCCTCCACCTGATGATTTACAATCACAAAGTCGTATTGGTGGTAGTTTCGGATCTCCTCGGCCGCCTCACGTAGCCGCCGCTCAATGATCTCGGCCGAATCTTCCGATCGCATCCGCAGCCGTTGTTCCAATATGTCTCGCGAAGGCGCCAGGATAAAGATGCTAACTGCGTCGGGAATCCGCTGCTTCAATTGTCTCGCACCTTGTACATCAATGTCGAGTATCAGATCCTTACTCTCACTGCGGGCGCGTTCGAGCACACTGATGTGGGTACCGTAAAAGTTCCCAAACACCTCGGCATGCTCGAGGAATTCGCCGGCGGAGATGCGTCGTTCAAATTCTTCGCGGCTGATATAGATGTAGCTTTCGCCCGGGACTTCCGTACCGCGAGGCTTGCGTGTGGTGTAGGAAACGGAAAAGCGCAGATCGTGATCGCTGGACAGCAGCCGTTTGACCAACGTCGATTTGCCGCTGCCGGACGGCGCCGAAATGATGAAAACGTTCGTCATGCTTATTGAGGAACTCGCGCGGGATGGCCCGCCGTTCTTATTCAAGATTCAGCGCTTGCTCCCGTATTTTTTCAAGATGGGCCTTGATGGCCAGTCCGGCGCTGGTCAGTTCCAGGCCAAGATCCCCGGTGTTGGCAGTTTTCGAGAGCACTGTGTTGGCTTCGCGAACCAGCTCCTGAAGTAAGAAATCCAAGCGTTTGCCGACCTCGCCGCCATTGGCAAGGATGCGCTTGAGTTCCTCTATGTGGACCTGCAGTCGGGTGAGTTCTTCGGTGATATCGGAGCGGTCGGCGAGGATGGCTGCTTCCTCGGCGAGGCGGCTTTCGGGCACGCCAGATCCGGCGAGCAGTTCCTGCAGACGCGAGCGCAGACGCTTGCTCAGATTTTCGGTGATCTCGCGGCGCCGGCTGCCGATGGCCTCAATGTACTTCTCGATTGCCGAAATTTCCTCGGTGATATGGGCAGACAACGCGGCGCCTTCGCGCTCGCGCGTATCGTTTAGCTCGAGGATGCAGTCGGCCAGGGCAGCACTGATTTCGGCTTCGAATCCGGGACCCAACTCGGTCTGTTCGGCAGCTCGCCCGATAACGCCGGGAAGCGTCAGCAGGGCGTGCAGATCCGGATGCGCGGACAGCTTCAGTTCGGAAGCGGCGGCTTGAAAATCCGCGACATACCGCGCCAGGGCGGCGCGATTGATAAGGTTGCCGGATTCTGCCGTATCGCGGGACAGGCTCGTTCTGATTTCCACATGTCCACGAACGATCCCGTTCTTCAGCAGCAGGCGCGATGCATTTTCATACGGCGCTAATTCCGGCGAATAGAAAAAATGCAGGTCGAGCCCACGGTGGTTCACCGCGCGCAGGCTGATCGTGAGTTCACCCGCGCTGGTTTCCTTTCG
>DATAYG010000079.1:0-77923 GCA_036272695.1 Rhizomicrobium sp.
AGGTGATGGGAAACCACGTCGCCATCACGGTCGCCGGCTCCCAGGGCAATTTCGAACTGAACGTCTTCAAACCGGTACTCATCTTCAACCTGCTACAGTCTATCCGGCTGCTGGGCGATGCCTCGGCGAGCTTCACGGAGCATTGCGTCGAAGGCATTGAGCCCGACAGGACACGCATCGCCGATCTGCTCCAGCGATCGCTGATGCTGGTAACGGCTCTCGCACCCACAATCGGCTATGACAATGCGGCCAAGGTCGCAAAAACCGCACATAAGAACGGCACGACTCTGCGCGAGGAAGCGGTCAGGCTCGGATTTGTCACGGAAAGCGAATTCGACCGGATCGTGCGGGCGGAGGAGATGATCCATCCAAAATCGGGCGTAGGCGGTGGCGGGTGAAGCTGCCGGGGGGCGCTTGTTGAAGAAGCGTTCGTTCAGCATCGCCGGGCATCGCACAAGCGTGGCGCTCGAGCCCGAATTCTGGGCCGTACTCGAACATCGCGCCCAACACTCGAACCAAAGCCTGTCGGCGCTGGTTGCGGTCATCGACGGCACGCGGGCGGCACGCCCGCTCGCCAGTGCGCTTCGCCTTGCTGCACTTGCCGCTGTTTCTTCGCCCAGATGAGTTATAGAGTTTCGTCGAGCAAGGGATATTGGGCGAGAGCAGGATGGGGACGGTCGTCAATCTTCGTCGCGCCAAAAAGGCAAAGGCGCGCGATCAGGCCGGGAAAGACGCGGCGGCGAACCGGTTGAAGCACGGCACGCCCAAAGCATCGCGCGCCGCAGCGGCAGCCGAGAAAGCGCGCGCCGGTCGCGCAGTCGATTCGCACAAAATCGAGAACGATTAGGACTCGCTACGCCGCCAGACCAGAAATTTTGGCCGAAACCTCCCAGAGGTGCTTCGCGGCAGCGTCGTTTTGCGCTTCACGCGCCGGAGTCGCGGGGCGACATTGGTAGAAATACGCGCCTGTTACATCTGCAACGTCCGGGGACGAAGCGAGGTGGACGATGGTCTCTGCGCCCTGCTCCGGCGTAATCGCGAAGTTCTTCGCAGCACGAATGGCGAATGACAACATGCCGCCCGACTGATCGCCGAAACGCGTGGCGACGAAGCCGGGATGAAGACAATTGGCGGTCACGCCCGTGCCCTCAAGGCGGCGCGCGAGTTCACGCGCGAAGAGAATATTGCAGAGCTTGGAGCGGCCATAGGCGGCATATCCACTATAGCCGCCTGACGCCTGGAGATCGGAAAAATCGAGATGCGCACCTTTATGCGCATCGGATGCCGTCGAGACCACACGCGCGCCCGGCTTCAGGCGGGGTCGTAGAAGATTTGTCACCACGAAATAGGACAGATGATTGAGCGCGAACGTCATTTCGAGCCCGTCTGCAGTTACCATGCGCGTATTGAAAAGCGCGCCGGCATTGTTGACGAGAACGTCGATCTCGGGCTCGGCCTCGGCGATTTCCGCAGCCACCCGCTTCATATCTGCAAGCCGGGACAGATCCGCGTAAAATACCCTGTGTTCCACGCCTCCCGCGATCGCGCGAAGATGCTTCAACGTTTCTTCGCCGCGAGTAGGATCGCGGGCAACAAAGACGATGCGAAATCCTTTTGCCGCAAGACGATCCGCCGCGACCTCGCCGATCCCCGATGTGGCGCCGGTGATGACAGCGACCTTCTCCGGCATGGCTGCGCGTCCCGCGAATTCAGCCGACGATTTCGAGCTCGCAGAAAAAGAAGCGGATCTCGTGCATGGCGGTCTCCGCCGCATCCGATCCATGTACCGAATTGGCCTCGATCGATTCTGCGAAATCCTTCCGGATCGTGCCCGGCGCCGCCTTGGACGGATCCGTTGCGCCCATCACTTCGCGATTGCGCGCCACCGCGTCTTCGCCCTCGAGCACCTGCACGACGACGGGACCCGAACTCATGAACTCCACAAGGCTGCGGAAAAACGGACGCTCCTTATGGACATTGTAAAAGGCTTCCGCCGCTTCGACGCTCAGCCGCATCCGCCTCTGTGCAACCACGCGCAAGCCGGCCTTTTCCAGCCGCGCAATGATTTCGCCGGTGAGGTTCCGTCTCGTCGCGTCCGGCTTGATGATCGACAGCGTGCGCTCGAACGCCATGTCCTGCTCCGTTCCATTCTGCATTGCGGGCGCCTTATAGAAGCGGCTCCCTTCTGCCGCAAGCCATGCTAAGCAGCGCCGCCGAAACGCATCTCAACGCATGCTGTCGATAGAAAACATCACTTACCGGATAGCCGGGCGCGAGATCCTGAGCAACGCCAATGCGCACCTGCCCGGTGGCCGCCGCATAGGGCTCGTGGGCCGCAACGGGGCCGGCAAATCGACGCTCCTGAAACTCATCCTCGGAGACGCGGCCCTCGATACCGGAGAGATTTCACATCCGCAGGGCTGGCGTATAGGCGCTGTGGCGCAGGAGGCACCCGGAGGCGATGACACGCTCATCGATACGGTTCTCGCCGCCGACAAAGAGCGTCTGCGGCTGCTTGCAGAGTCCGAGAGCGAATCGGATCCGGCGCGGCTGGGTGAAATCCATGCGCGGCTCGAATCGACCGGTGCCTGGTCGGCGCCGGCGCTCGCGGCGTCGATCCTCGCGGGCCTCGGATTCTCGTCCGCCGAGCAGCAAAGACCGTGCCGGGAATTTTCCGGCGGCTGGCGCATGCGCGTCGCACTTGCCGGCATCCTGTTCTCCGCGCCCGACCTTCTGCTGCTCGACGAACCGACCAATTACCTCGATCTCGAAGGCGTGCTCTGGCTCGAGGATTATCTGCGCCGCTACCGCGGAACGGTGATCATCGTCAGCCACGACCGCGATCTGCTCGATGCAACCGCAGAATTCATTCTTCACCTGGAGCGCGGCAAACTCACGCTCTACAGCGGCAACTACGAAACATTTGTCGAAGTGCGCGAGATGCGCAGGAGTCTCGATGCGGCAGCGGCAAAGAAACAGGAAGCCGCGCGGGCGCACATGCAGTCCTATGTCGACCGCTTCCGCTACAAGCAATCCAAGGCACGGCAGGCGCAAAGCCGCCTGAAGATGCTGGAGCGCCTCAAACCGATCGATATCATGATCGACGAGACCGTGGCGCCGATCCGCCTCCCGCAAGCGTCGTCGGTCAGTCCCCCGATTTTGTCGCTCGAGCGAATTGTTGCCGGCTATGAGCCGGACAAGCCCGTCCTGAGCAATGTTTCGTTGCGGATAGATCCCGACGAACGGATTGCGCTGCTTGGGAAAAATGGCAACGGAAAATCGACATTCGCGAAACTTCTTGCCGGCCGGCTCAATCCGTTTTGCGGCGACCTTGTGCGGGCGCCGAAATTGTTATGCGGTTATTTTGCACAACACCAGCTCGACGAATTGGAAGGCTCGCTGACGCCGGTCGAGGTGTTGGGGCGCATGCGGCCGCGACTGTCCGTGACTGAGTTGCGCGCGAAGCTGGGCGGCTTCGGTCTTTCCGGCGACAAGGCGATGACGAAAATCGGCGAACTTTCCGGCGGGGAACGTGCACGGTTGATGTTGGCGCTGGCGGCGATCGATTCGCCCAATCTCCTCATTCTGGACGAACCCACCAATCATCTCGACATCGACGCGCGCGAACAGCTGCTTGCTGCGTTGAACGAATTCAACGGCGCCGTCGTACTGGTAAGCCATGATCGGCGGCTCCTTGAGGCAACGGTCGACAGATTGCTCATCGTCGCGAACGGAACCGTCCGCGCGTTCGATGGCGATCTGGAGGACTATCGAAAAGAGATTCTGTCGGCCGACACGCAACCGTCCGAAAGCGCGCGTCCCGAAACCCGGCGCGACCAGCGCCGGGAATCGGCGGCACGGCGGCGCGAGTTGAAACCCCTCAAGGACCGCGCACTGGCCGCGGAGCAGGAGATCGCCGACCTGACGAAAAGCATCGCGGAGATCGATTCGGTTCTTTCCCGGCCGGACATCTTCTCCCGCGATCCCGCCGGCGCTGCCGATCTGGCGCGAAAGCGGACTCAATTCGTGCGCATGCTGTCCGAAGCCGAGACGCGCTGGCTCGACGCGACGCAAACCTACGAGGACGCGCTCGCGGACGAATAGAAGCGGGACGGCGAGCAAAGAACGGCGATGTCATATTACCTCGCTCACGTAAAGCGTGGGATGAGTCATTGACGGCAGTGTCAGCTTCTCGCTTCGGTCTTTTGCTCGAATAAAGGCTGAATCTCGGGCGACAGCGTCTTGAGTAACTGAACTGCAAGCGCGCTGGTGAAATGGAAACTTGCGGCCTTGCGGCCCGGCACATAGGCGGTGATCGTCCCGAAGAAACGGTCGCCCAGGAAGAAGACGAAAGTCGCCGTGCGATCGATGACACGCGAATCGATGAGGCCACGTCCCGGGCCGAACGTATCGAAGCGATTGTCGCCCGTGCCCGTTTTTCCGCCAAGCTGAAGCGGCTTGCCGTCGCCGTCGTGATAGGCGCTCTGGAAGCGCTTGCCCGTGCCTTCAATCACGACGTCGCTCAACGCGCGCCGCACGGTCGTGGCAAGCTCCAGAGACAGCAGCCGGACAGGCTTTTCGTCGCCACCCGCAAGATCGGTTTCATATGGGGTACCGGCGGCGAACTGCAGACTGCGAATATCGATCGTCGGCTGGCGAACGCCATTGTTGACGATGATGCCCATCAGGTCCGCGAGCGCGTCCGGACGATCTCCCGAACTGCCGATCGCGGTGGCAAGCGAAGGAACCAGATGCGCGAAGGGATAGCCAAGCCTTCGCCAATCCTCACCAAGACGCTTGAATGCGTCCTGTTCCACCAGCATGCGGATGCGCCAATTCTGCCGGCCGGGATTGTGGCTTCTGAACAGCCAGCGATATACCTCCTGCCGGACCTTGGCGCCCGCCCGAAGGACCTCATCGCGCGAAGCGTTCGGGTGTTTGTCCAGATAGGCGGCAAGCCATAGTTCGAGCGGGTGAACATGACTGAGATAGCCGCGATCGATCAGCGAAAAACGATTCACGCCGTATTCGGCATAGAGCTTGTCCAGCGGTTCGTACAGTATGAGCCGCCCCTTTGTTTGCTGCTCGAGGAACGCCCGTAGCGCGGCGACATCCGCATTCGGGCGAAGCGAGCGGAAAACGACCGTCAGCCGCTTGGCATAAGGCCCGGCTTTATCCGCTGCCAGCGCGAGCCGTTGCCGGGAATTGAGTCGCTTGAACGCATTATAGAATTTGGTGAGAAAAGCGCTGCCTTCCTGATCGGCGAAGCGTTCGAGAAACGCATGCCGCACGGCCATATTCGGCGCGGGCCCCAGCGCGCCGTGCTGAAGGCCATATTGGGCGATATACCAGCGGATGATATCGCGCAGCATGCGGACGAAGACGAGATTGACGGAATTGGCAAAACCCGTTTCAACGGTTGGCCTTTCATAGTCTTCCCATTTGGCGAAGTTGTGGAATACATGCTCGCCGCCGCCGGTGAGAAAGGTCTCGCCCGGGCTCGCGGAATATTTCCGCTGCATGGCGGCATCGAGCATGGCTTGCAGGCTGCGGTCCGGCGTCTGCGCGAGATAACCGAGTGCCCATTGCGACAGCGGATCGGATGCGTGGTTCGCGAAAGTGGACAGTCTTTCGCGCGGCAAACCGGAATATCGGTCATGCAGCCGAGAGATGATTTCAAGATAGGTGATCAAGGTGCGCAGCTTGGCGGTGGAACCCAGCTGCAGTTTGGTGCCGGAGTTGATATCGAAGGGCTGGTTCAGACTGTCGGCATGGACGCGCACCAGATTGCGGCCCGCGCCGCGCTCATAAAGTACGATGCTGTAATTCACCAGCGCGGGATCGCCGCCTCCCAGAAGGTCCTTGCCAACGAGACCCAGGGTTTCCACCTGCCCAGGATCCCGTAGCCGTACGAGGAAATCCGCGACTCGATGCTGAGTGCCGGCATCGATGGTGGTCGTTGCGCTCACATCCATATGGTCGAGATCGTAAAGGCTCGAAATCCCCGTGCTCCGCAGCAGTTCGGCACGAATGGCGTCCGCCCCTTTGCGGTCTACATAGGAAATGTGGGCCGGCGCGGGTGCATTTTTTCGGAAGATAAGCGGGGTTGCGAGTGCAGCGGCGCATAGTTTGCGATCTATGACTTTGTCCGCCGCCAGCCGGCGCAGGTTGCGATCCGTGAAGGCGGCGAGCGCCCCGAGATTCTGAACCAGATAATAGGCAGGCCGTCGTTCGGCCAGCAGAAGACTCAATATCTGTTTGTAGATCCTGGCCTTTTGCGCAAGATTGCGGGGATCTGAATCGGTCAACACGCGGCTGGCGCTGTTGAAATCCGTCCCGTACCAGACACGCAGACCATCCGCTACGCCTACCACCTCCCCGTAACCCGGCCTCGATCCGAGCAGCGTCGAGTTGAGATAATCGGTCACGATTTGCTTCCGCGCACCGAGCGTATTTGGTCCGTTGAGATAGGCTCGAAGCGAGGCCGCCTCCATCTGCCGCAGCTTCTCGCGCACGCCCTGTGTGCGCCCGCCTGGCGAGTGCCGGAACTTTTCGATCTGCGTAGCGAGCGTGCTTGCACCGCCGCGCCGCAGGTGCGGATCGAGCCAGCCGGCAATCCAGCCGGCGCCGGCCTGGGCGAATCGCTTCCATTCGATGGCAGGATTGTAGTGGGGATATCGCGTCTCAAGCAGGTTGCGGTCCTCGATGAACAACAGCGTGCGAACCACGATCGGCGGAACAGCCTCGAAATTGTTGTAGTAGCGTTCTGGAAAACTGGCCACGTAGAGCGGCGCGCCCGTGCGATCGCGCAACAGCAATCCGGCCTGCTGCTTCTCGCGATAGACGGCATAACCCTGCGACGCGACGACATTACGCAATGCGGCAGACTGGCGGACTTCGGCTGCGACAGCAAAATGCCGCGCCTGAAGACCCGTCAGAATTTTCGGAAGACCCGAATAACCCAGCCGCTCGTCATAGGGGCCGCCGCGAGGAAACAGGATTGTATCGCTCGCTCCCCGACCAAGCTTATAGGTCAGCCGCGCTGCCTCGCTCGAAAAATAGTTCGCCTGGAGCGCCGATGTGCGCATCTCTTCCAACGCAGAGACGGCGGTCGACACCATCCATACGATGACGGCGCCCCCCAACACCAGAGGCAGCACGACGCGGGCAATCGTCAGGAAACGCGATTGACGCATCCCGCCGAATGCATGGGGAGAGGTATCCGCAAGGACCTCTTCGGTCAAAGTCCATCCCTTTTATCCTCTCACAATCTAAGCCGTTGCAGTCGCTCCCGGTTCCGTCCGTTAAATGTCATTCGATGACTGCGAGGTAATGAAATTTCGGCAATTGCCCCGCGGGCGCGGTATCGGCCAACCTGCACGCAACATTTGATGGCCGGGCGTAGCCGTGCTCTCAGACAACGCGCGCGGCTTGCCCCGGATGCTCGCCGGCCCGTTGCGGCAAGACAAGGATGCAGGCGACAATGAAGGCCGCGATGATGAGTGAGGCCAGCGGCCGGCTCACGTTCAGGCCACCCTTCGCAATCGGCTTGTCGAAGAAGTCGCCGATCGTGGCGCCGAGCGGCCGTGTCAGGATGAACGCCGTCCAGAACAGCAGCACGCGAGATATTCGGGTCCGGAAATATAGGATTGCAACGAGCGCAATCCCGCTCCCGAAGATCAGGGCGCCAACCTCATAGCCAAAACCCATGCCAGGCGGATCATCACCCGGCGGAGCGGCGACCCAATCGCCGAGCGCCGTGCCCAGGGTCTGCGAAAAGGTGATCGTTGCCCAATAAAAGGCCTCGACCTTCGGCGTGCTGACCGTTTGAACGGAAACCGAACCCTGTGTCAGATACCACAGCCCCAGAGTCGCAAGCACGCAGGCGAAAAGGATCAGACTGCCTCCGACATACCCGATCCCGAGAGACCGGTCGGCGAAATCGGCCATTGTCGTGCCGGCTGTCGTCGAAGCTATGATGGTCGCCCAATAAAGGAAGGGATGAAATTTCTTCGCCGCGATCTGTAGTGCCGCCAACGCCAGCAGAGGGCCGACAAAGATCAGCGTTCCGGCGAGATAGCCGAAATTCCAGGTCATCGTCACCGTATCGCCGCCGGTTTCACCCAGCGTCGTCGCCGCGATCTTGATGATCCAGAATGTCAGCGTGACCGCCGGGACCTTGGTCAGTGCTGCGGCGGCGCCCTGTTTTTTTGCTTCAACCATCAGCGCAAATTTCCCTGGGTCGGATCGATCGGTTACCCGCAACCGTCAACGGTCGTTCAGGCGGCGTTCAAACAAAGCGATCGGCGAATTCTTGTAGTTGCTGCGCGCGAATTCCTTGTAGCCGCATTTCTCTGCGACGCGTATCGATCCTGCATTCTCCGGTTCGATAATACAAACCGTCCGGCGCGGCTTGAAACGCTCGTCAAGCCAGTCATGTGCGGCGCGCACGGCCTCGGTTGCAAAACCCTGACGCTGCTCCAGCGGCGCGAGTACCCAACCTGCTTCCGGTGCATCCTCATAGGCCGGTTCGATCTGGCGCCGGAAATATGCCAATCCGGCGTCTCCAACATATCGACCGCTTTGGCGGTCGCGTATCACCCAGAACCCGAAACCGAACAGCTGCCAATGTCCGACGTGCCGCATCAGACGCGCCCAGCTTTCTTCGCGCGTGAATGGCCGGCCGCCGAGATAGCGAACCACACCCGCATCGCCATACACGGGTGTAATTTCATCGAAATCGGCAAGCACCGGCGGACGAAGAATGAGCCTCTCGGTGCTTATTACAAACTGCTCGTCTGCTCGTGTCATGAAAGCCCGATAATGTTGCCTTCCGCGTTGACATAAATCGACTCGGCCGATGGCTGCCGCGGCAGGCCGGGCATGGTCATGATATCGCCACAGATCGCCACGATGAACTCCGCGCCCGCGCACAGACGCACTTCCCTGAGCGGGAGCACGTGACCGGTCGGCGCGCCATAGGCCTCGGGATCCGCCGAATTGGAATACTGGGTCTTTGCAATACACACGGGCAGATGACCAAAGCCCAGCCGTTCGAGTTCGGCAAGCCGGTCGGCCGCCTGTTTCGACGGAACCACTTCGCCGGCATGATAAATCTGGAAGGCGATCGTTTCGATCTTCTGCATCGGCTTCATCGAATCCGGATAGAGCGTGTGGAAATTCGCGGCCCCTTCATCGATGGCGGCGATGACCGCGTCCGCCAGCTCCAGAGTACCCGCGCTTCCCTCGGCCCAATGCTTGCAAACCACCGCGCGAACGCCGAGCTTCCGCGCGCCTTCCACGATGGCACCGATCTCGGCCTTTGTGTCCGCCGCGAAATGGTTGATCGCCACAACGGGCGGCACACCGAATTTCCGGATGTTATCGATATGCCGTTCGAGATTGACGAGACCTTTGACGACGGCTTCGACATTTTCCGTCGAAAGTTCCTTGCGCGGAACGCCGCCATGGAATTTCAACGCACGGGCCGTTGCAACCACGACTGCCAAGGCCGGCGAGAGGCCCGCTTTGCGGCATTTGATGTCGAAGAATTTCTCCGCGCCGAGATCCGCGCCAAAGCCCGCTTCGGTGACGACATAATCAGCAAGCTTGAGACCCAGTCTGGTTGCCAGCACGGAATTGCAGCCATGCGCGATATTCGCGAACGGCCCGCCATGCACGAAGACGGGGTTGTTCTCGAGCGTCTGCACAAGATTGGGCTTGATGGCATCCCTGAGGATCGCCGTCATCGCGCCCTGCGCCTTGAGCTCGCTGGCGCGCACCGGCGCGCGGGCCCGGCTCGAGGCCACAATGATGTTCGAAAGCCGCCGCTCCAAATCCTGCAGCGAGGTGGAGAGACACAGGATCGCCATCACTTCCGAGGCGACCGTGATGTCGAAACCATCCTCCCGCGGAAATCCGTTCGCGACGCCGCCAAGCGAAGAAACAATCGAGCGTAGCGCGCGATCGTTCATATCGAGACAGCGCCGCCAGGTGATACGGCGCTCGTCGATGTCGAGCGTGTTGCCCCAGTAGACGTGATTGTCCACCATGGCGGCGAGAAGATTATTTGCAACGCCGACCGCGTGAAAATCGCCGGTGAAATGCAGATTCAGCTCGTCCATGGGGACGACCTGCGAATAGCCGCCACCGGCTGCCCCGCCCTTCATGCCGAAGCAGGGCCCGAGGCTCGGCTCGCGCAGGCAGATCGCCGTCTTCTTGCCCCGCCGGTTCAGCGCGTCGCCCAAGCCCACCGTGGTCGTCGTTTTTCCTTCGCCCGCGGGCGTGGGATTGATCGCCGTCACGAGGATGAGCTTTCCGTCGGAACGCTCGGCGAAGGAACGCTCGACGAAGTCCATGCTGATCTTGGCCTTGTAATGTCCGAACGGCTCTGTGCTTTCCGGCGGAATCCCGAGCTTCGCAGCGACCTCGGTGATGGGAAGCATCTTTGCTTCCTGCGCGATCTCCCAATCCGACCTTGGGCCGTGGCTTGCAGAGATGTCATTCATGAGAGGCAATTCCTTCATTGAGCGCCCGACCGGAGAACCTGGCGGACGGGAACGCGCGTGTTTGTCCGAGTGTGACCTGGTTCCGGCCTATCTCACCCCGTTGAAGTGCTGGCACATCGTTGCGGGAACTGGCCTCCGCGCGCGCGGAGCATCGTCGCAAAAATACCGCCGATCAACAAGGCCATGACGGCATCCGTGATCTCGGCCGAGCGGGCCGGCAGATGCATTTCAGCGAAGCTCGTCGCAAGCAGCAGTCCGGCGGTCGCGGCTGTCGCCATCCGGATACGTAGTCCTGCCTCGTGGGCAATCCAGATCAGGCTGCCATAAAGGAAGAATTTCTCGAGGAATGAAACGATATTGACGTTCAGCGATCCGCCCAGGTAGCTCCGGAAGGGTACCCAGCCGAACGGTCTCGACACGGCCTCGAAATCAAGGGGCGCCAGGCGGAAAGCAATGATTGCCGCGCATAGCAGTGCAGCGACAGCCAAGGCCGCCGCGCGTGATCGGCTCAGGAGCGAAAACCAAACGGCAAGAGCCGATACCGTGCCGATAATCTCAGGCAGGGTTATGGCAAGGTGCGTGATCGCAATTCTCGCGCCGTAGACGAATGCCGCAAGCAGAAGAATGGCGGCACCTGCAAAACGCTGTCCTGCGATCGCGGCGGTCAGGTAACACACAGTCAGCCAGAGGGCGAAGTAGTGGAAGATCGGCAGCGGCGCAAAGCTCGGATGCAGCACCACGGGCTTCAGTGCCCGCCAGTACTTGTGCAGATCGATCACCGGGACAAAAGGGAAGAGACGGTAGCCGAGCAGTGCCACAAGCAGCAGGCAAGCGACGGACTGGCCGGGCAAGAGTCCGCGAAAGGCGCGGCGCCGCTCCTCACCGACCGCCATGCCGGCCAGCCCGCCGAGCCATGTCCCGAGCGTGTTGAGGTACAGATCCGACATGTTCGTGACGCGGCCCGCGTCATAGAATTGCGCGAGCTCGATACCGGTGCACAGCAGCAATCCGAACAAGGTCACGGCCAGCAAACGCCGCGGCGCGCGAAGCGCCTGCACACCGAAGAAACCCAACGGCAGGTAAAGCAGGATGTTGGCGACAAGATCGCCAAAGCTTGTCGGCGGCTTTGACCAGCTCGCCAGCAATGTCGCGACCGCTCCTGCGGACGCGCGCGGAACGCGGAATGCATAGGGATAAAGCGAGCCGTGCACGATCACCACAACGACGCCCATCGAGACAAGCGCGAAACCGCGGTCGAGCCCAGATCGAGCCGCTTGCATCTATCGTCGCTCCTGCGGCAAGCCGACAGCCGCCGGATTCTCGCGCACGCAATGTTCCGTAATAATCGTGTTCATCGGGCGGTCGTGGGGCTGCGGATGGATGGTTGAGAGCCGCGAGAATTCGAAGCCGACACCGACAGACAGCGGCGAGGCGTCGTAGGCCGCAAGCGTGGCATCGTAATAGCCTGCACCATAGCCGAGGCGATATCCGGCATCGTCGAAACCGACCAGCGGGACGATCAACGCGGGGGGCTGAACCGACGGCCCGTTCGCCGGATGGGGGATATTCCAGACGCCCGGTTCCATTTCGGCGTCTTCGTTCCAGCACCGGAACTCAAGCGGCCGGCCGCGGCCGATGACAACCGGAAGCGCCACGCGGCCGCCGCTGCGGAGCACCTCGCGCATATAGGGGACAGAGTTGAACTCCCGCCGAAAGGGCCAGTAACAGCCAATCAATTCGTGGCTGTCGGGCGGCAGGACGGTGAGAAGCGCACTCATGATCATCTCACCGGCGCAGCGATGCTCGGCGGGCGTCATGGCTCTGCGGCGATCGAGCAGGCGCGCGCGCTCCTGCTTCCGCCATTCCCGAACATTGAATGGTTGTTCGGAGCCCTGGGTCATGAATCGAGATTGCCCCAGGACCGTATGTGCCGAATGCGTATGACGATGACCGCCGACAGGTGCATCGCCGCATATTGCTTATAACGGCTCCGAAGCAGCCGGATCGCCTCGGTACGTTGCGGTCCGTCGGAAAGCAGTTCTGCCGTGCCGTCAATTCGGATCCAGCCGAGACGCGACCAGTCTTCCTCGTAGTGATCCGCGAGAAATGTCACGTTTGGATTTTCGAGGATATTCCGCAGCCGCCTGAGCAACTGCCCGCTTTTCGGCTTCTCGTCTATCGCCGTGTAGAGCGCTTGTTCATGCACGACAAAACAGACGGGCACCAGATGCGGGTTGCCGGAATGACCGGCGGTTGCCAGATGGCCGATGCGGCGGTGCGTCAGGAATTCGCGTTCGATGTCAGACAGCATTTCATCCGCGCAGATTCTGTTTGGCGATATTGACCCATTCGCGCTGGCGCCGGCGATAATAGCCAGGCGCATCGCGCATGGCGTCGACGATTTCGCGGAATAGCTTTTCCGCACCGGCCCGGTCGCCCATGTCCTGCAGGAGCAAGGCATAGCGGCACCGAGCCTCCTCGCCGGGATAGACCGGGATGAGTGACTGATATTCGGCCGTTGCCGCTTCATCCTTGCCTTGCAGCGCTAGTGCGCGCGCATAGTCGAGCCTTGCATCGACGGTGAAATCCGCCGGCGATACGGATTTCAGGGATTCGAACGCCGTCTGTGCGCCGGAGGCGTCGCCGGCGAGCAATCTGGCGCGCGCAAGCCCGTGCAACAGCGCCGGGTCCTCGGAATGCGCGCCCCCGATTGCACTCGCATAAAGGTCAACCGCCTCCTGATACCGGCCGCGCTTGATGCATTCCTCTGCGAACACGCGTTTGGACTGCGCCGAGCCGATCGTCTCGACATCGCGCTTCTTGCGGCTGTAAGTCGCTCCGGAATCGGCCAGGCCGGCCGCGTCGTCAAATATGCGCCGCACCGGCGCATGTCCGCGCACCGCATCCGGCAGCACCCCAAATAACATGTAGGCGATACATCCCAACCATGGCACAAACATGATCGGCAAAATCCAGATCCAGGGGCGATCGGTGCGGATCACATGCGCCGCACAGCCGAGCTGTACCAACAGGGTGATGATATAAAAATACGACATTCCCTCGGTCCGGTTTTACCGTCTTCTCAGGCCTGTTTTTCCCAGCGGCCGCCCGCCGACTGCCGCCAATAGGTGGCGTCATGCCCGCTCTGCCGTGCAGCGGACCAGGCCGTCCGCGCCCCCGAAAGCGCGGATGCATCGCGACCGTCGAATAAAACAACTATTCGTTTGAACTCCGTCGCTTCGCCATCCCACGATCGGGGCGCCATGCCGCCGACGAGGAACAGCACATCCGCCCGGCCGGGATTGACGTCCTCGACCGCGATCAGCACAGGTTGCTTCGCCGGATCGCCGTCACCGGCTTGCGCATGCGGCAGGAAACTCTCTTCACTCCATGTCCATAAGAGATTGTCGATCGCCTGCGCGCGCTCGGCCGAATCCGCGCGGATCAGCGCGCGCCAGCCCCGCGCCAGGGTGCGTTCGACAAGCCCGGGCAGAACTTCGTCGAGAGACTGCCGTTCGAGATGATAGAAGAGCACTTCACTCATATGGTGACTTCAAGGCGCATCGCGGCGCGGTCGCCCTGCTATTTCTCGTAATTATCGGCGATCAGGCGATCTAACACCCGCACGCCCCATCCCGTGCCCCAGGACGGTGCCAGTTCCTTGTGCTCGCCATCCTGCCAGGCGACGCCGGCGATATCGAGATGCGCCCAGGGGGTCTTGTTCACGAAGCGCTGGAGGAATTGCGCGGCGGTGATCGAGCCCGCGTTCGGACCGCCGATATTCTTCATGTCGGCGATCTTCGACTTGAGCAGTTTGTCATAGCCATCGCCGAGCGGAAGACGCCAGGCGGGCTCGCCGACCGCCCGCGCCGCGTTGGTAATCTGCTCTGCGAGCGCGTCGTCGTTGGAAAATAGTCCGGCATGCTCGTGCCCAAGCGCCACCAGGATGGCGCCGGTGAGCGTAGCGAGATCGATCACGCATTTCGGTTTGAGCTGCGATTGCGCGTACCAGAGCGCGTCGGCAAGGACCAGACGCCCCTCCGCATCCGTATTCAGGACCTCTATCGTCTGCCCCGACATCGACTTCACGACGTCGTCGGGACGCTGCGCTTTGCCGTCGGGCATATTCTCGACGAGCCCGACCACGCCCACCACATTCGCGCGCGCCTTGCGCGCCGCAAGCGCCTGGATTGTCCCGGCGACGGCCGCGGCACCACCCATATCGCCCTTCATGCCCATCATCCCGGCGCCGCTCTTGAGCGACAGACCGCCGGAATCGAAGCAGACGCCCTTGCCGACGAGCGCGACTGGCGCCGCCTCGGCCTTCTTCGCGCCGTTCCACTGCATCACGACGAGCTTGCTCTCGCGCTCGCTGCCCTGCCCGACTCCCAGCAGCGCCCCCATGCCGAGCTTTTTCATTTCCGCTTCGCCGAGGACACGCACCTCTACGCCAAGCTTCGACAGCGACTGCACCCGCTTCGCGAATTCCTCGGGCGAGAGCACATTGGGGGGCTCGTTGACGAGATCGCGCGCCAAGAACACTCCTTCCGCGACCGCATCCATCGCGGCGAAGGTGCGCTTCGCGGCCTGCGGATCGGACGTCGCAACCGCAATTTCCTTCAGCGTCGGTTCGTGTTCGTCCCGGTCTTTCGTGCGGTACCGGTTGAAGGTGTAGCAGCGCAATCGCGCGCCCATAGCGAGATGCGATGCCAGCATCACCCCCTCGGCAGGAGCTCCCTCCGGAGCGTCGATTGCAAAGGTGAGCGCCGTTTCCCCGTTCGCGAACAGTTTTCCCACCACGCCGGCCGCGACCCGCTCGGCCGCCAGCGCGTCGAATTTTTCCGGCTTGCCGAGACCGGCAAGCAGCAGCCGCGACGCCTTGAGCCCGGCCGGCGCAACGACCTCCAGAATCTGTCCGGGCTTTCCCGAAAACCGGCTGACAGCCATGGCCCTCTTGATTGCACCGCCCGACAGACGGTCGGCTTCCGACGCCTGACCCGAAAGCTTGCCGCCTTCAGGTACCCCCAACGCGATGGCTCCGGTGCCGGTCAGTGACGGCGGCACGAACTTTATTTGCATGAACGACCTCGCGAGATGTTCTAAGGTTGGGGATTGCGGGTGAATGGCGGGACGGTGCTAGTTTAGAGCCAATTGCAAACCGGGCGAAAGAGCGGGTTTTCCGCCTGCACCCGGGCTGCGGTGGACATGGATATCCTCCGGACCCTGCCGCAGCTTCAGCGAAAGCAGGCAGGCAGCCTCGCCCAAAGGTCAGTTTATGCCGCATCTCTCCCGTTATGTGCTGCGTCAGCTGGTCGGCCCGGTCGCCCTTTTCATTTTTCTTCTGACCTGCGTGATCTGGCTTTCACAATCGCTGCGATTGCTCGACCTCGTGATCAACCGCGGCCAGTCGGCGCCCACATTCTTCTATCTCACACTGCTGATGCTGCCGAGCCTTCTGGTCGTAATCCTGCCCATCGCCTATTTTGCCGGGACGCTTTATGGCCTTCACAAGCTCAACGCCGACAGCGAGCTGACGGTCATGTCGGCCGCAGGCTTCAGCCGCAGCCAGCTCCTGACCCCGATTTTGATCGCAGCCACCGTGGTGATGATGGCGACCTTGTTTTGCAGCCTTTATCTCATGCCGTTCTGCCAGCGCCTGATGAAGGACAAGGAGATCGATATCCGTGCCGATATCGGCGCCGCCATTCTCAATGAAGGGCAGTTCAACACGCCCGCGCAGGGACTCACGGTTTTCATGCGCGAGCTGTCGCCCGATGGACATCTCCGCGGCGTGCTCGTGCATGACGAGCGCGATAGACTGCATCCTACAACTTACCTCGCCGAGAGCGGCGCTCTGGCTCAGACCCCCGCCGGCGCCAGGCTTATCATGCTCGATGGCACGATCGAGCAAAGCACGCCTGAAGGACCCTGCCGCAATGCTGCGCCGCCACGCCCGCACGCCCCTCACAGCCTTCACGGGAACCTTCCGAAATGCCCGCCCGGGTTGCGTCACGCGCCGCCGTCGCTCTCGGTGCTGAAATTTCAACGCTACGTGTTTGATCTCGATCAGTTCGGCGGACGCCAGCAGGATGCCGAGCTGCGCACCAGCGAGCGCTATCTGGGCGAATTGCTATGGCCCAGTTCGACAAAGCCCCTGAAGCCGGAAGCCCGCCGCGTCTATTTCGCGGAAGCCAATAACCGTCTGGCGGCGCCGCTATATTGCCCCGCCTTCGCGCTGATCGCCTTCGCGGCCGTGACGCTCGGCCGGCGCGGCCGCGGCGTCTATGCCTTGCGGCTGGTCTCGGCATCGATGCTCGCGGCGGGATTGCGTATCGCCGGCTACGGCGTACTGGGGCTCGGCGTGCGATCGCCTATATTGTGCGCGCTGTTCTATCTTATTCCGTTGCTCGCCGGAGCCGCGGCTTTGGCCGAGATCGCCGGCTATGATCTCGCCTGGATTCGCGCCCGTCTTCGTCCCCGGATTCTCGAGCCCGTTACATGAGCTGGTCCTGGACTCTCTATCAGTATCTGGCGCGCCAGTTCCTGGTGGCGGTCGGCATCATGTTCGCCGGCTTTGCCTTCCTGTCCTTTTCCATCGATCTCGTCGATCTTCTCGACCGGACGGGCGACAGACATGTCCCCACGATTGCTGTCGTCGCCATGGCTTTGCTGCAGCTGCCTGACCTGGCGCTGAAGCTATTGCCGTTCGCCGTTCTTCTCGGGGGCATCTTTGCTTTCGTTCGACTCTCACGCAGCCATGAGCTGCAGGCGATCCGCGCCGCCGGCGTCTCCGCCTGGAATCTTCTCGTTGCTCCGCTCAGTGTGGCGCTTGCTTTAGGCGTAGTCGCGGTCGTGGCATTTACGCCGCTCGCGTCGGGCCTTCTTGTGCAGTATTCGGAAATGGAAGCCAGGTTGATCCGGGGACAGGCTTCGCAGCTCGCCATTTCGTCGAACGGTCTGTGGCTGCGGCAGGGCGACGCAAAGGCGCAGTCGGTGATCCACGCCTTGCGCGTCTCCGATCAGGGCGTGAAGCTCGAAGATGTAACGATCTTCCTTTACGGCGCCGCCGACAATTTCCTGGGCCGCATCGATGCGCGCTCGGCTGCGCTCGGCAAAGGCAGCTGGACGCTTGACGATGCCTGGATCAGCGGCACGACCGCGCAGCTCCACCACTACCCGACCTATCATCTTCCGACCAGGCTTACGCCCACGCGCATTCAGGAAAGTTTCGCGGCGCCGGATACGCTGTCGTTCTGGGCATTGCCGGGATTCATCGAAACCGCGCGCCAGGCCGGCTTCTCTGCGACGCGCTATCTGCTCTACTATGATTCGCTGCTGATGCTGCCGGCGATGTTCGCCGCCATGGTCCTGATCGCCGCAAGTTTCTCGCTGCGGCTTGCCCGGCTTGGCGGCCTTGGGCGGATCATTATCCTTGGTACGCTTGCGGGTTTTGGTGTCTATTTTCTCAGCGCGCTAACGCGGGCGTTGGGTGAATCCGGAATACTGCCTGTTCCGCTTGCCGCGGCAGCACCGGCCAGCGTTGCAATCCTTCTGGGAATGACGCTCCTGTTCCACCAGGAGGATGGCTGACGATGCGTCGCGGGGGGGCGTTTGCCCTGGCCGGATTGCTGCTCCTATCGGCTTCCGTCCAGGGTGCGCAGACGCCGGGGAACGGCACGCAGCAGCAAACCGTCTTTTCGAGCCGGACGATTCTGGGTAACGGCAACGGAGAGATGCTGCTCAAGGCCGACCACGTCGATTACGACCTGAACACGGGCGTGGCGACCGCGACCGGCAATGTTGAGATCAACTACAACGGCCGCACACTGCTCGCCGACCGCGTGGTAAGCGACAAGAAAAATGACACCGTCACCGCGAGCGGCCATGTCGTGATCATGGCGCCCAACGGCGATGTCGTCTTTGCCGAGCAGGCGCGGCTCTCCGATCGCATGAAAGACGGCGTCATCGAGAGTTTCTCGGCGCTGATCGGCCAGAACGGCCGGCTCGTTGCCGCGCGCGCGACGCGCATAGGTGGCGTACGGACCATCGCCAGCAATGCCGCCTATACGCCGTGCAAAATCTGCAATCAGCCGGGACAGCGCACGCCGGACTGGGAGGTGCTTGCGCCGCATGTCGTCTATGACGAGATACATCACCGCATCAACTACACGAACGCGGAAGTAAAACTCGAGGGCATCCCGGTGCTCTACACGCCGTTTTTCTCCAATGCCGATCCCACGGTGAAGCACCAGACCGGCCTGCTGATGCCGGATCTCGGCAGCAAGAGCACACTCGGTTATTACGCGCGCCTTCCCTATTACATCGCCTTCAACGACTCGCAGGACATGACGCTGGCGCCGCTGTTTTCCACGTTCGGCGGCGAGCAGCTCGAGGGAGAGTATCGTCAGCGCTGGGACGATGGCGGCATGTGGCTGCAGGGCAGCATCGCCAACGACCCCCATGCCGGCTCCAGGGAAAACCTCACCCAGAACTATGGGTCGTTGTTCGGCGCGGGTACCATTCCGATCGACAACATCTGGCATTTCGGCTATCAGGCCCAGCTCACCTCCTATGCGAGCTACCTCCAGCGCTACAGCATCAGCGATTCCGACCGGCTGAACAATGATCTGTTCATCGAGGCGCTCGACGGCCGCAGCCGGTTCGCGATCACCGGCTATTTCTTCCAGGGCCTGCGCACGACCGACGACAACAACCTGTTCCCGGTCGCGCTGCCGCTAATCGAATATAATTATATCCCGAGGCAGGACGTGTTCGGTGGAGATTTCCGTTTCGACCTCAGCACGATCGCCATTTCGCGCCATGCCGGAGAGGACGACCAGCGGTTGACGGGCAATACACAATGGAGCCTGCCCTTCGTCACCGGCGACGGCCAGCTGATTACATTCCGGGCGGATGCGCGCGGCGACGTCTATCATACCGACAATGTCAACGCGTTCGGCGATACCGGCCTGTCCGACAGCCAGTACATCACCCGCGGCGCGCCCTATGCCGCGCTCGACTGGCGCTGGCCGTTTGTTTCGCCGGGCGCCTGGGGCATGACGGGCTTCGTTGTCGAGCCCATCGCCCAGGTGATTGCCGCGCCCTATGGCGACAATCCGCAGGCCATTGCCAATGAAACCGGCTACAGCATCCTGCCCGCCGACTCGCTCACGACCGATTTCCAGCTCGACGCGACAAATATTTTCGATCTCGATCGCCTGAACTCGCACGATCTGGTCGAGAGCGGACCGAATGCGAATGTCGGGTTCCGCAGCCAGGCGCTGTTCCCGACCGGCTCGGTCGATTTCCTGCTGGGCCAGGCCTACCGCCTCAAGCCCGATCCCGTCTTCGCCCCGGATTCGGGCTACGACGGAAAAACCTCCGATCTCGTCAGCAGCCTGGTGGTGAATTTTCAGCCCAATCTCAGCCTGAGCGACCGCATCGACGTGGATTCTTCGTCCGGAACGCTCGAGCGCAACGAAGCCTCGGTCAATGCGGTCTACGGACGTTCATCTCTGGAAGTGAGTTACCTGAAGCTGCCTTCGGAAGAAGTCACGCTCGGCCTTGGCGCGCGCGAAGAAGTGAAGGCCCAGCTGCTGCTTGGCCTTTGGGGCCACTGGCTCGCCTACGCCGCGGGCGAGCGCGACCTTCATCCAATTCCATTGGAACCGAACGCCAAGACGACGAACATGATATCCCAGGAATTGGGCTTCGGCTATGACGACGAGTGTCTCGGCTTCTCGCTATCCTACGAGCGCAATTTCACTGAGTTCCGCGAACTGCCGGCCTCGAGCTCGGTCCTGTTCCGCTTCACCCTGAAGACAAGCGAGGTTCCGGCGCAGCGTTCCGGCATTTTCCCGCAACATCTTTACGCTGCCACCCCGCTTTGACGGGCGGCCGGAAATGCTTATTCTGCCTTCGCGATTCAGCCCTGCCGCGAGTTCGGCGGGACGGAGTTGATCGCGTGGAGCAACAGCGTCGAAAGCCGGAATTGACCTCTCGTTTTGCCAAGCCAGTCCTGTTCGGGGTGTGTGTGTTTGCGTTGGCCGCGGTTCCCGCCGCCATCGGCCAGTCCCAGACCAAGGAAGCCGTCACCGAGGCTCCCGCCCCTGCCGCCGCGGCATCGCAGATGAATGCGGCCGATCTCGCGGCCACGGTCGTCCATCATGGCGACGGGGTGGCGGCCATCGTGAACGATGCGGTGATCTCCGATTTCGATCTGAAACAGCGCGTCGCGCTTTTCATCGCCACATCGGGCGTGAAGCCGTCGGCCGACGCGCTCAACGCCATTCGCGACCAGGTGCTCAAGCAGCTTGAAACCGAACAGATGGAGCTGCAGGAGGCGAAAAAAGACAACATCTCGGTTTCCGCCGCCGAGGTCGACAAGGCGATCAACGATATCATCAAGAGCAATCACATCTCGCTCGACCAGCTCAAATCCGTCCTCGCGCAGGGCGGCGTCGACATCGCGACGCTGCGATCGCAGATCAGCGTGCAGATCGTGTGGTCGAAACTGGTGCAGGACCAGTTGGGCGACCGCGTCCGCGTCACGCCTGAGGATGTCGATGCGGAGCTGGCGAAGGTAAAGGCGGGAGCGGACAAGCCGCGCTATCTCGTCGGCGAGATTTTCGAGTCCGTCGATTCGCCGGAGCAGGACGCGAAGGTCCAGAAGGACATGGCCGATCTGGACAATCAGATCCAGCTGGGTGCGCCTTTTGCCGCCGTGGCGCGCCAGTTCAGCCAGAACCCCACGGCCGCGCAGGGCGGCGATCTCGGATGGGTGCAGGAAGGCCAGCTTCCGCCGGAACTGATGAACCGCATCAAGACGATGAATGTCGGCGATGTGAGCGAGCCGATACGCGCCACGGGCGGTTATTACATCATCACGCTGCATGACAGACAGCAGCCGGTGGGCACGAAGATCGCGGAGGCGGCGCCGGACCCTGCGACCCCGGCCGGTACGCTGCCGCTGGTGCGCGTGCTGTTTCCGATCGGCAGCAAGCCCGACAAGGCCCTCAGCGACCGCGCGCTTCAGGTCGCCACTGTAGTCCGCTCGCGAATTCACGATTGCGGACAGGCCCGCGACGCCGTCGCCAAGATGCCCGGCGTGCTCTACATGAATCTCGGCACGATGAAGCTCACCGATCTGAGCGCCGAGCTGCAGAGCGCCATCGCCAAAACCCCCGCCGGAGGAACAACCGATCCGCTCGTATCCTCTGCCGGCGTGGAACTGATCATGCGTTGCGACAAGGCGGTCCCGAAGGAATCGGTCATGGTCATTCCGACGAAGGACCAGATCGAGGAGCAGCTCTATGAAGCGCAGATGACGGTCCTCGCCCGCCGCTACCTGCGCGATCTGCGGCGCGAAGCCGATGTCGAGACGCGCTGAAAATCATCCCGCGTCTCCCATTCTCATTACCATGGGCGACCCGGCAGGCATCGGGCCGGAGGTCGCCGCAAAAGCGTGGCACGCGTTCGGCGGCTGCGTCGGCCGGCGTCCGCTGAAGTTCGTCGGCGACAGCGGCGTATTCCGCGCGCATGGCGATTTTCCGGAGGATGCGTTCTGGCCGTCCGCGCCGGCAAAAAGCACCGCACAAGCCGTTATCGGCGCCATCGAAACGGCCGTGGGTGCGGCTGTTGCGGAAGAAGCCGCCGCCGTTGTTACAGCACCGATCAACAAGGCGCGGCTGCTCGACGCCGGGTTCCGCTTCGCGGGCCACACGGAATTTCTCGCCGAACTGACGGGCGCACCGCGCGCCGTCATGATGCTCGCCGGCGCCGGCCTGCGCGTGGTGCCGCTCACCATCCATATTCCGCTCGCGAAAGTCCCGGCAGCGATTTCCGAAAGCGCGATCGTCGGGACGGCCGGGATTGTGCTCGCGTCTCTCGCCCGCGATTTCCGCATCGCGCAGCCGCGCCTCGCCATCGCCGGTCTCAATCCGCATGCCGGCGAGAGCGGAAAGCTGGGCACGGAAGAGGAGCAAATTATCGCGCCCGCGATCCAAACATTGCGCGGGCGCGGCCATATCGTGTCCGGTCCGCTGCCCGGCGACACCATGTTCCACGAATCGGCGCGGGCGCAATACGACGCGGCGCTCTGCATGTATCATGACCAGGCATTGATACCTCTGAAGACGCTCGCCTTCTGGGACGGCGTGAACGTCACGCTCGGCTTGCCGATTGTGCGCACCTCGCCCGATCACGGCACCGCGTTCGACATTGCCGGCCAGGGCATCGCCGATCCGCGCAGCATGATCGCCGCGATCCGGCTCGCGGCGGAGATGGCGGATGCACGAAACCTCTGACGGATTGCCGCCGCTGCGCGAGGTGATCGCCGCGCATGGCCTCAGCGCGAAGAAATCGCTCGGCCAGAATTTTCTTCTCGATTTCAATCTCACGCGCAAGATCGCGCGCGCGGCTGGTCCGCTCGAGAACGCCACCATCTATGAAGTGGGCCCCGGCCCCGGCGGGCTGACGCGTGCGCTGCTCGCCGAAGGCGCCGGGCACGTGATCGCGGTCGAACGGGATCGCCGCTGCATCGCCGCGCTGGAAGAGATCGGGCTGGTATTTCCCGGGCGTCTGGCAATCGTCGCCGCCGACGCCATGGCGCTCGACGAAGGGGAATTGCTCCGTGAACGGAACATCCCGTCGCCGGTGCGCGTGGCCGCCAACCTGCCCTACAATGTGGGCACGGCGCTGCTGGTGAAATGGCTCACCGCTCCGACATGGCCGCCCTTCTGGGAGAGCCTGACGCTCATGTTTCAGAAGGAAGTGGCGGCGCGGATCGTCAGCGCGCCCGGCTCTGCCGAGTACGGACGCCTCGCGGTGCTTGCGCAATGGCGCGCCGAGCCGCGAATCCTGTTCGATGTCGACCGCCGCGCCTTCACGCCCTCGCCCAGCGTGACGTCCGCGCTGCTGCGCGTCGAACCGCTCGCCGAACCGCGCGCCGCTGCCCGCCTCGAAGATCTCGAGCGCGTTACGGCCGCTTCCTTTGGCCAGCGCCGCAAGATGCTGCGCCAGAGTTTGAAACAACTTGCGCCCGACGCCGAAGCCCGCGTCCGTGCCGCGGACGTCGATCCCGAATCCCGTCCGCAGGATCTCACCATCACCCAATTCGCCGCGCTGGCCCGCGCGTTTTCTCCCTCACCCCCGCGGAGCGGGGGCGGTAGCGACAGAGTAGCCCGACGGCTGGGGTGAGAGGTGGCGACGCGCGGGGGCGAGGGAATTACTCCCGCGGCGGGTTGTTGATCAGGTAGGGGAAACCGCCATTGATCTTCGGGTCCTCCGCCCAAACTTTCGGATCGAACCCCGAGGGTAGCCCGGATTGAAGCTGCTCAGTCGTCAGGCCGGTGATGCCGGGATCGTTCTTCGGCGTGCCAGCGCCTTCGTTCAGCTTCTTTATACGGCTTGTCGATGTGTCCCAATAGTCGGAACTATTGCCACCAGCCTTGTCCACTCCGATCAGGCCGCCGGCATCATGGTTCTTGTGACCGAGGTCTTTCAAAGCGGTGGTGGAATAAGCCTGCGTGATCATGCCATTTGCACCGGTCAGGCCGCCGACCCATGTGCCATCGCCGCCCGCGACGCTTCCCATCGAATAAGATTGCGTGATCGGTCCGGCATTACTTCCCACAAGTCCGCCGAGTCCTCCATCATCTCCGCTCGACACGACGCAATCCGCATAGGACTGTGTAATGCTCCCGTTGAAATTGTATCCTACCAACCCACCGCCCGTGGTGCCAAATTGATCACTGCCTATGGTCCCCGTTGCGTGGCTACGCGTGATCATCCCGCTATTATATCCTACCAATCCCCCGATATACGCGCCACCATTTTGAACACTCGATATCAGCGTGCCGCTTACGAAATCGTTGCTGATAAAACCGAAGCTCACCGCTGCAATCCCACCCACGTCCCCCGCATTTCCACTGATACTTAGCTTTAACAGGCGGGTGTTTTCGACGGTACTTCCCGAGGCAGGTCTGGCAAACAGGCCAACATAATCCGCATTTTCTGGATCATCGATCGACAGGCGCGAGATTGTGTTGCCGAGTCCCTCAAAATTGCCGCCAAATTCAGTTGGTATCGGGGAGGTTGCGTAGATGCCATCAATTTTTGCATCGTAGTCGTTTGCGAGCGCGTAATCGCCGGCCGGGTTCTGTGCAATGTCCGCGGCGAGGGTGGCGATGTCTCCAACCAGCGTATAAGCCGAGCCGCTGATTGTAAGCATATCCGAAAGATTCGCGAAGGTCACATGCCCTTTGCCCAGAAATCCGAAATAGCCGTTCTTGCCGCCATCGTCTGTGGCCACCGACAAGCCGCCCGCGCCCGAAACGGAAACGGGCTTTTCCACAAGGACGGACTGCCAGGCGTCAAGCGCAAGCACATTCGCGCCCGACCAACCGAGTGACGCATCGACAATTATATCATCCGCCTGCACGCCGGAGCCAGTCGTTGTCACCTTGACATCGCCAGACGCAAGCAACGATTCGAGATCGCCGACATTGAGGACTGCCTTCTTGGCCGTCGGCGCGCAGACACCTCCTGTACAATTTATGTTCGCAGTTGGGGAAGAGGAGATCGTCACGGCCGCGTGAGCCGTGGATGCGATCATTGAAATTGCGAGTGCTGCGAGGGCAGCACTCCCGGGCCAAGGCGCCGGAAGCGGAAAACGAACCCAAGAGTTGAAATCCGCAAATGAATTGCTCGACTCAGGCCGCTTATACAAGGCCGGCTGATCCAGGAACTGCATCTGATTTTACTTCCGCTCATAACCCGGCTCAATCTACCACGCCGCACGCGAATAGCCAATCATTTATCCACAGATTTCTTGAATCGGGAATCGAGTCGTTAAATCAAGAACTTGGAAAGGGGCCAGAGGAAATATGGCGGAATTTCATTCCGCCGGGGCCAAGAAAACAATTGAGCGAGATCGAGAAACGAAGCGTAGTTTCCGGGCGTCGCGGCGCAACGGAACTCTTTGTGACGCGGCGGAAAGTGAGAAGGTATCGGGGTCAGAGTTGCAATTCGCGGCGGTGGTGTTATGGTGGCACCGGGTCTTTGGTGATATTCCCATGGCGCGGCGGAAGCGGTTCTTTCTCGACGGTCAGCCGCTGCATGTGATCCAGCGCGGAAACAATCGGCAGGCGGTGTTCTTCGCCGCGGACGACTACGCGCAATATATCGCCTGGCTCGCCGAGGCCGCCCGCGAATACGGTCTTGCCGTTTACGCCTATGTGCTGATGACCAATCATGTTCATCTGCTGGCGGCGCCCGCCGGACCGGACAGTCTCTCCCGCACCGTGCAATCGCTCGGCCGCCGCTATGTGCGCTACGTGAACGGCTGCTACGGCCGGACGGGCACGCTGTGGGAAGGGCGCTATCGCGCCGCACCGGTCGACAGCGACGCGTATTTCTTCGATTGCTGCCGCTATATCGAACGCAACCCGGTGCGGGCGCGCATGGTGGCGCGGGCCCGCGACTGGCGCTGGTCGAGCTATCGCGCCCATGCCTCGGGCGACGCCGATGCGCTGCTGAGCGAGCACCCGCTCTATCGCGCACTCGGCCGGACTGCCGCCCAGCGGCAGGAGGAATACCGGTTGCGCTTCAGGGCGCCGGACGACGAGGAATTCGTCTCGGCGCTCAGGCAGGGGACGAATGGCGGATGGCCTGTCGGCGGCGACCGCTTCAAGCGCGAAATCGCCAAGGCCCTGAAATGCCGCGTCACCCCGCTGCCGCCCGGACCGAAACCGCAAACGCCGCCGGACAAACGTCAGTTGAGGTTTCTGTAACGGAAGTTACAACTCTGACCCCGATTATCCGCGCCGCAACCCGTGTCAAGCATTTGATTTGCAGCAGCAAAATAGTATGCTATTCCTCGCATATGGAAGATAATTCGAAGTTCCGTAATCCGACGCGGCTTCGATGCTCCGGTTTGGGAAAGGGGGCTTATCATGCAGAGCCGTGAAGGTGTGCGCCAAACGTCAGCGGTGCTGACTGCTGGTCTGTTTGTTCTTGTTGCACCGACAGCGCAGGCGGCAGTGGTGATTTCGAGTGATGCGACGCAGGACATGAGCTGCTCGAATGGCGTGTGCGCGCCGACGGCGAGCGATGCAGTCCTGAATGTGGCGGACCTGGAGAGCCTGCTCGGTTCCGGCAGCGTCGAAGTAACTAGCACCGGTTCGGGAGGTGTGCAGGCGAACGACGTGAACGTTGAAGCCGCACTATCCTGGTCTAACCAGAACCTCCTCTACATTGTGGCGCTGAATTGGATCGGGATTGACAAAAAGATTGCTCTCGCCGGACAGGGCGGGTTGTCGCTCGCGACAGGGGCCGATGGTGCGCTGTCTTTCGGAACGAAGGGCAGCGTGACGTTTGCCGATCTTTCAAGCGCGCTCACGATCAACGGGATCGCCTATACGCTCGTGAACAATATCACCACACTTGCGAGTGATATTGCATCCAACCCCGCCGGCAGCTATGCGCTCGCGAACAGTTACGATGCCTCAAAGGACGGGACCTATTCCAATTCACCGATTGCAACAGAGTTGACCGGGACCGTGCATGGCCTCGGGAATACGCTCTCCAATCTTTCCGTCAACCATTCGAAGGGAAAGGTCAGTGTCGGGCTTTTCGAGTATGTCGCAAAAACCGGTTCAGTCGACAGTCTTCGGTTGCAGAAGCTCACTATCATTTCCCGCAACGGCCAGTTTGGCGTCGGAGGTCTGGTCGGCTCCAATGACGGCCTTCTATTTGGAGATACAGTTGACGGGTCAATCAGTTCCAAAGGCGGTAATGCGGGCACTGTCGGCGGCGTCGTGGGCGGCAATGGCGGCACTGTTACTTCCTCTTCAGCAGATGTGGACTTAAAAGGACCAGGAACCGCAATGCAGGGTGGCCTTGCGGGACTTAATGAGGGCACAATCAACTTTTCGCACGCCACTGGGAATGTGGAAAGTTTCCTGGCCGGCGGCCTCGTCGGTATTAATACCGGCGACATCGACCAAAGTTACGCAACGGGCTCGATAGCCGGGGGATGGCCTGGCGGACTCGCCGGGAGCAGCGGAGGCACGATCACCAATTCATATTCGACCGGAACTGCCGGCGGCAAAACTGAGTCCGATGCTGGGTTGATCAGCGACGACGAAGGCGCCACGGTGACGAGTTCCTATTCGGCTGGAGCGGTTAAGACAGGGGGCGGCTTCGTTTGCCAGCACATTGACGAGCCTGTTTTCACGAACGACTACTGGGACACGACCACCAGCGGGCAGGTGAACGGGGCGTGCCATGGCAACGTTGGAGGAGTTACCGGCGTGACGAGCAAGCAACTCAAATCCGGCCTCCCGTCGGGCTTCGATCCCAGCATTTGGGCGGAAGACAAAAAGATCAATAACGGTTTCCCCTACCTCATCAACAACCCGCCGGCGAAGTGACGCGTCAGCCTCACCCTTCGACAGGCTCGGGGTGAGGGTCACTCAAATAGCGCAAATAAATTAAGTTAGGTGACAGGTCCACCATTCACACCCCATCGCAGAACAACGGCGGGAGTCGCAGTCTTAAATGCGAACGCGGGATTTGTCATAAGGGTGTATGAAAGAGTACTGACAAGCCAGCGCGGCGCGACTGGACTGTCGCGCGGATAATTGGCGAAAGACCGCGAACGCGTCAGATATCGGCGACCCAAACAGATTATGCCGCGGCCAGTGCCCTGCGCACGCCTTCGGGGTCGGCCTTGATGGCGCGCAACAGCGTCCGTGCGGGGCCGCTCGGCTTCTTGGCGCCCCGCTCCCACTCCTGCACGGTTCGAATGCTGAACTCATAGGTGGCCGCAAACTTCGCCTGCGTCATGCCGGCGGCACGCCGGATTTCGCGCACGTCGATCTCGGGAGCCATATCCGGCGCGGCGCCGGGATTGGCGGCGATCTGTCGGGCAATGTCCGCATCCGTCATCGCATCGACCTTGCGCCAGTCCGTCGCCGCCAGCGCGGCGCGCATCGCCTTACTCGACATTCGTGCCATAGCGATTCACTTCCCGATTGTTTGCTTTGCGAAGCGAAATAACGCGCCGTTCGCCGTCGCGGTCCGTGTAAACCCACACGAAAAGACGATTATTGATGAGACCGAACGCAACTTCGCGAAGCTCATTGTAATCGAAACGATCGTCGGCCACGCAGATGTGCGGGCCGGCGAACAGGACTTCCGCCAACGCAAGCGAGACACCGTGCTTCGCCCGGTTGACCGCATCCTTTGGCGGGATCGAACACGCATCTCACGCGGAATCCTCTACGCCTCCGGCGTATACCTGGCAAGGAGTGCCGGAAGGCGGTCAGTCCGCGAGTACCAGGATGAAGGCGAGCGCCACTTTCAACCGCCCCATTTCTCCCACGCTGAGAAAACCAGGGATCCTTCCGACCCGCTCGGGGCGGATCGTGACTGGCTGGTGCGCATGGTTTGCGATCGGAGGCGCACCTGTTCGCATCAGATCAAGGGCACGGGTTATGCCGTCGCCCAGGTTTCTCAGGTTTCTCAGTTTCCCGCGCCCAGCCTGCGATGACCGAGCGGTCCACGCCGGCGGCGAAGAGCACGTTGCCGATTTCGGCGATGGAGCGCCGCGGAACGACGCAGACTCCGTCCGGTGTGACGGACCCGTGCTCATGCATCGGGGAAGTGTCGCAGATACCGCGGTAGCCGCAGCCCGTGCAGTTGCGGATTTTCCGGCGGCGGATCGCGGCCTGGCAAGCGCGATAGGTTTCCTGCCCGACAATATCGATCATGGAATCGCAGTTGATATTTCCGAGCCGGAATTGCTGGTCATAGGCGAAGGGCCGGGTGAAGACGTCGCCATTGACGTTGATCACAAAGATGTTGTCGAGCACGTCACGATCGACGTCGCCATGCGCCGTTTGTCCGGCGATCTTCAGCGCGGCAGCCTTGATGTAGTCGTCGATGGGCGCGATGGGGATGTGCTTCTTCGCAGTGGCGCGGCGCTCGAAAACCGCGACCAATGTCCGGACGACCTCTTCTTCCGGAAGCTGCAGGCGCGCCATATTCTCTTCCGGGCCGCCCGCGAACGCCGGCAGGATGCGCCAGCCCTCGGCAAACTCCGCCACCCAGTCATAGGCGTCGGGAAGCGCGTCGCAATTATGCGCGCCGAGCACCGAGATCGCGCCGAATTTCGCGCCCGACCGGTGCAGCTCCTCGGCTGCCGCGATGACGGATTTGTTCGAATCCCTTCCGCCCGCGTTCGTGCGAATGCCTTCGGCGAAATCGATGGAAACACCAAGTTCCCAGCCCGCGTCGAGAACGAATTTCAGGCTGTCCCGATTGCTCCCAAAGAGATTGGTCTGCACGCTGTTGCGATAGGCGAAGTTGCGGATATGCGCTTGCTGTAGCTCGACGATCCGTTCGTAATAACCGGGCGGCAGCAGCAGCGGTTCGCCGCCGTGCCAGACGAAAGAGAATTTCGATGAAATACCCCGCGCAGCCAGATAGGTACCGAACCGGCCGACATCGGTGAACAGCCGCCGGACTGTCTCCGCAGGCATGACATCCCGAACCCGTAACTCGCGGTGCTCATAACAGTATGCACAATTCAGATTACAGAATTTGGACAATTTCAGGACGAAGACGGTTTCCTGCACGTTGGTTCCACCGCCCGACCTTTTTACTGGTGGCCGATTTCATTCCACGATCCGGGAGTTTGCTTAAAATCGCTCGAACCGAGCACGCCATCGAGTGAATCGAGAGAATCGCTTTTCAGATAAAAATAGCCAGTAGCAGTCTCAAAATCTAGTTCTAAAGTGTGTGTTATGGTCGAGACATTGTATGTTATAGTAATTTTGGTTTTCTGCTGCGTTTTTACATTGAGATGACTAAACCAGGTATCAGTATCGAATATTATCGATGAAGATGTGGCAACTGGATACGGGTCTGTCGTCCAATAAACTTGGCACTTTGTCGGGCTATCATATGTCGGGCTGTCAAAGGTAAAAAAATACCAATGACTCTTGGTGACGTTGTATATTGCCACAGTCGATGTCGGCACCGCGAACCCGCCGCGGGAACTGCGCTCCAAAGCGTTATTTCCAGCGCCATCTGTCCCGCATCCCGCAAGAGGAGCAACAGAAGCAATACCTAACGCCGACATGATCGAAGTCTTGAAAAGCTGCCGTCGTGTTTCCGACATGATTGCCCCGTCGCCCCGAATAATACGCTTACCAGACTAGCCCAACATTGACACGCTGCCAATATAGTCTCGCCCCCCCTCGAACAATTGTACGCGGTCGAGTCGATTGTGACGAAAGGCTCATTTTCGCGTCCAAAGGCCTTGTGGCGCAAACCTCGTGGTCAAACTAGCATCAAGGCGTGAAGTCGGGGCTGGCGCGGTGCAAAGTCTCCTCAGGGGTATTCAGCAGCGGAAGATCGACCGGGTCGCGGCAGCTTACGCCGTGGCGGCGTGGCTGGTGGTGCAGGGCGCCTCCATCGCGCTGCCCGCCTTCGGGGCGCCAGCCTGGGTCCTGAAGGTGCTGATCCTGGCCGCGATCGTGGGATTTCCGCTGACGCTCTGGATTGCCTGGCATCTGACGCCGGTGCCGCACCCCCGCCGGCACGGGCCGCCCCCGCCCGCGACCGCGGCCGACATGGCATTGCTCATTCTGCTGGCCGGCGTGATCCTGCTGTCGGCTGCGGAGATCGCCACCCAAAGCGGCATGTTGCCAGGCTGGCCGAACGCGGCGCCCGCTGTGCGTGCCGGCGCACCGGCGGCCGCAACCTCGCCGCCGAAAACGTCCATCGCCGTGCTGCCGTTCGCCAATATGAGCGGCGACCCATCGAAGGAGTATTTCAGCGACGGCATATCCGAGGAGCTGCTGAACCAGCTGGCGAATGCGCCCGATCTGCGGGTCGCGGCGCGCACCTCGTCGTTTGCCTTCAAGGGCAAGGAAGAGGACATCCGCAGCATTGCCCGCACGCTCGATGTGGCGTCGGTGCTCGAAGGCAGCGTGCGCGAGGACGGCCAGCACATCCGCATCACCGCGGAGCTCATCAACGCCGCCGACGGATTCCATATGTGGTCGAAGACCTATGACCGCGATCTCAGCAACATTCTCGAGGTCCAGGACGAGATCGCCCGCGCGATCACCGCGTCGCTGACGCATGGAGTTCTCGGCGTCGGACCGCGGGGCCCGGCACCGGCGCGCCCGCCGATCGACCCCGAAGCCTATCGCCAATATCTCGAAGCCCAGTCGCTCTCCGCCCGCAAGACGCCGGAGGACGATGCGAAGGCTGTCGCGCTGTTCCAGCAGGTGACGAAAGCCGAGCCGGACTTCGCGCCGGGCTACGCCGCGCTGGGCAGCACTTATGTCCATTTGGCCCAGTTTCAGAATCAGCGTCCCGACCTTATTGCCGCCGCGGACGCCGCACTGACCCAGGCGTTGAAACGCGATCCCCGCAATCTGCAGGCGCTCTCGTCACAGCTGCTCGTCGCGCTGATGCAATGGAAATGGCAGGGCGCGGCGGCCGATGCGCACAGGCTCGAAGCTCTCAATCCGCATAGCGTATTCACGCTGCGCGGATTGGACTCTTACTATGACAGTCTGGGTTTTCCGGAACAGCAGGCCGCAATGTTGCGCGAGGCGACGCGGCTCGACCCGCTGTCGTTCGTCGACCTCAACAATCTCGCCTCCGCTTACAACAACCGGGGGGATTATGCGGAAGCCGAATCGGCGGCGAACGACGCGCTGGCGCTGCGTCCCGATCGCGTGCTGACCCTTTATACGCTGTGTTCGGCCTATGCCGGCATGAAGCGGGCGAGCCGCGCGCAAATCCTGATCGACCGGCTGGCTGCGCTCCGGGCGCGCGATGCCTCGCAAGGCTGCGCCGCGTTGAGCGCGGCCGCTTCCGGAGGTTTCGCGGAAGCCCGCACGCTGGCGCAGGAAATTGCGCAGCGGTTTCCCTCCTTCGTCTTCGACGAAACCGATGTCGGAAGCTTCTATCTCGCGGCCGGGGACATGGCGGACGCCATGGCATGGTTCAACCGCGCCTATGACAGGCGCGACTACCATCTGTTCGCCATCGCCTATTTCGCGACCACATCGCCGGCGCTGCTGAAGACGCCGGGCTGGATCGCCCTCAAACGGAAGCCGGAAGCCAAAGCCTGGCAAGCCGCCCACGACCGGCTGGCAGCCGAACTGACGGGCGATTGAATGGCGAAGACTGTTTCACGTGAAACAATCGTTTGCGGTTTGGTTCGGCGATTCGTGTATTTGTTCCTGTTCCGCGGATGTGCAGCGCCTGTTGTCGCGCGTAACAGATTTCATCGCAAGTGATTGACGGACAAGGCCGATCGCGCGTCCGGCGGCGCTTTGTTCCGCGAACCCGCGAAAACCCCCTGTATTCGCCTGATAAAACAGGAAATCAGCCGTCCTGCAACCCGCGCACGAATTGGGAAAGCCCGGTCTGGCGCGTGCGCTTCAGCCGCTCGGCGGCGAGGATGGCGGCGATGTCGGCGAGCGCGCGGGCAAGATCGTCGTTGACGATCACATAGTCATATTCGGCCCAGTGGCTGATCTCGTCATTGGCCTTGGCCATGCGCTTTGCCACGACGTCGTCGGAGTCCTGGGCGCGCGCCTTCAGCCGGCGCTCGAGTTCGGCATGAGAGGGCGGCAGCACGAAAATACTGACCAGATCCTCGCGCGCCTTCTCCTTCAGCTGCTGCGTGCCCTGCCAGTCGATGTCGAACAGCACGTCGCGGCCCTGCGCTATCGCCTGATCGACCGGCGCCTTCGGCGTGCCGTAACGATGGTCGAACACCGTGGCGTGTTCGAGCAGTTCGCCGCCCTGCACCGCGGCATCGAACGTCGTACCATCGACAAATACGTAGTCCACGCCACGGCGCTCGCCCGCCCGCATCGGCCGCGTCGTCATGGAGACGGAAAGCGAGAGGCCGCGCTCGTTTTCGAGCAGCCGGCGCGACAGCGTGGTCTTGCCCGCGCCGGATGGCGACGACAGCACCAGCATCAGCCCGCGGCGCGCAATCTGCGTCATTCCACGTTTTGCGCCTGTTCGCGGAACTGATCGATGGCGGCCTTCAGCGCGAGCCCGATGCGCGTCAGTGCGATATCCGCGGACTTGGAGCATAGCGTGTTGGCTTCGCGGTTGAGCTCCTGCGACAGGAAATCGAGCTTGCGTCCCACCATTTCATTCGACGCGATGAGCCGCTGCGCCTCCTGCATATGGGCATTGAGGCGGTCGAGCTCCTCGCGCACATCGGCGCGGGCGGCGAGCAGGGCGATTTCCTGCGCGATGCGTTCGTCGCCCGGCTCGGCTGTTTCGAGAAGCTCCGAGAGTTGCGCGCGCAATCGGTCGCGAATCGCCAGCGGCTGGGTTGCGGCAAGCCGGCGCGCGTCCTCGATCAGCCGGCCGATCTCATTGGCAGTGCGCGTCAAGACCTCGGCGAGCTTTGCGCCTTCCACAGCTCGGGCGCGCGCCAGCGCGTCGAAGACAAGCGACAAACTTTCGAGAATGGACGCATCGCGCGCGGCGCGGACCGGCGCGTCGAGCGCGAGTGTCTCCTCCTGCACCACCACGCCCTTGAGCGCGAGGATGCCGTCGACCCGGGCGGGAGCGAGCCCCGTCTTCGCGGCAATCTCGGTCGCAAGTCTGACCGCTTCCGCGAGCGCGACGGGATCGATCCGCAGGCCGCGCGCGCCGTCCTGCGATTCCATCGTCAGCGCCGCCTGGATATTGCCGCGGCGGAAGCGTTCGCCGGCCAGCACGCGGGCGGCGGCGTCCATGCCTTCGAGGCCCGGCGGAATCCGCAGCCTGATATCGAGGCTGCGGCCGTTTACGCTGCGCACTTCCCAGCGCCAGCGCAGCGTATCGAATGCGCCCTGCGCATCGGCGAAGCCCGTCATGCTGACAAGCGCCATCGCGTCCTCCCGAAGAGCTGCCGAGAATAGTCCGCCCCGCTCGCCAGGCAAGCGGCCTTGTTACTGGGCAAAACATTTTGCGGAGCCGAATGATTGAACCGCAGAGACGCAAAGGCGCAAAGGGTGTAATGCGCGCATTCGCGCGCAATTTTTTCTCAGCGTCTTTGCGTCTCTGCGGTTCGTTCTCGGCGGCTCCGCGGGCAAATTTGTTCGGCGACTATGGCTTGAGGCGCAGGGCGGTGTTTTCGATCCGGCGCCAGCGGGCGACGTTGCGGTCCTGTTCGGCCTTGGTGGCGGCGAATACATGGCCGCCCGTTCCATCCGCCACGAAATACAAATCGCCGGAATGGGCGGGGTTCAACACTGCGGAAATCGAGTCCTTGCCGGGATTGCAGATCGGCGTCGGCGGCAGGCCCGCAATCATGTAAGTATTATACGGCGTGACCGAGGCAAGTTCGCTTGCCCGGATGCCGTGACCGAGGGGATAGCCCCTGCTCAACCCGTAAATCACGGTGGGATCGGATTCGAGCTTCATGCCGAGCCGCAGGCGGTTGATGAACACCGCCGCGACGTGCCGCCGTTCCGCGGGTATTGCCGTTTCCTTCTCCACAATGGACGCGAGCGTGATCGCCTCGCCGGGCGAGCGAAACGGCAGTGACCGGTCGCGCGACTGCCAGGCATGCGCGAGAAATCGCGCCTGAGCCGCCTGCATCCTTGCAAGGATGGCGCGGCGCTGTGTGCCCCTGACGAAAAGATAGGTTTCCGGCAGCAGCGAGCCTTCTTGCGGCGCCGGCTGGGGAGAGCCCGCCAGCTCACGGTCGGAATTGACGAGGCCCGTGATCATCTGGCTCGTCAGCCCCTCGGCCGCGGTGATCTTGTGCTCGACGACCCGTGCGGAGACCAGACGGTCGGCAATGTCCTGCATGCTGCTTGCGGACGGGATGGCGTATTCGCCGGCCTTCAGCAGCGCGCCCTCGCCGCGCAACCGCACACCCAGTGCAAATAGAGCCGCGTTGCGGACGGTACCGGCGTCTTCGAGTTGATGGGCGATTTTCCAAAGACCCTGGCGCTGCGGAATATCGATGACTGTCTCGTGTGCGCCGTTGCGTGCGGGGGGACCGGGCGCCGCATAATCCATCTGCTCCCAGATCCACGCGCCGGCAACGAGTGCCGCAAGAAGTAACAGGATGGCGAGGATGCGCGCCATGGGAACACTTATTCTCCCGCCCGATGTTTCATTTGCACCGGCGCCGGCCGGCACGATTTCACTGAACCGCCGAGATCACCAGCGAGGCATTGGTGCCGCCGAAGCCGAAGGAATTCGACATCACGGCGGTGACCTTTCGTGGTTTCGCCTTGTGCGGCACGAGATCGATCGGCGTCGCCACGGCGGGATTATCGAGATTGATTGTCGGCGGGACGATCTGGTCACGAATGGCCAGCGTCGAGAAGATCGCCTCCACCGCGCCCGCTGCGCCGAGCAGATGTCCGATCGAGGATTTGGTCGACGACATCGCGACGTTTGCCGCCGCGTCGCCGAACAGCCGCTCCACCGCGCGCAGCTCGATCTCATCGCCGAGCGGCGTGGAGGTGCCATGCGCATTGATATAATCGATGTCGGCCGGTGACATCTCGGCGCGCGCCAGCGCCATCTTCATGGCCCGGAAACCGCCATCGCCATTCTCTTCCGGCGCGGTGATGTGATGCGCGTCGCCGGACATGCCATAGCCGCGCACCTCCGCGTAGATGTGCGCACCGCGCGCCTTGGCATGCTCCAATTCCTCAAGCATGACGCAGCCCGCGCCCTCCCCCATGACGAAGCCGTCGCGGTCTCTGTCATAGGGCCGCGAAGCCTTCTCGGGGCAATCGTTGAAGCCGGTGGAGAGCGCGCGACAGGCCGCGAACCCGGCCATGCCGAGGCGTGAGATCGCTCCTTCCGCGCCGCCGGCCAGCATGCGGTCCGCATCCCCGAGCGCAATCATGCGCGCGGCGTCGCCGATCGCGTGGGCGCCCGTGGCGCAAGCCGTTACGACCGCATGGTTCGGTCCCTTGTAGCCGAAGCGGATCGACGCGTAGCCTGAGGCAAGATTGATCAGGCGGCCCGGAATGAAGAACGGGCTGATGCGGCGCGGCCCTCTCTCGTGCAGGAGGATCGCGGCATCCTCGATACCCGGTAGTCCACCGATTCCGGAGCCGATCAGGACGCCGGTGCGATAGCGCTCCTCGTCGTCCTTCGGCACGAAGCCGGAATCGTCCACGGCCTGCTGGGCCGCGGCGAGCGCGAAGACGATGAAATCATCGACGCGCCGCTGCTCTCTGGGATCGACCCAGGCGTCCGCGTTGAATGTCCCGTCCGCGCCGTCTCCGCGTGGCACAGTGCACGCAATTCGCGCCGGCAGATCATCGGCCTTGAAGCGGGTGATGGGACGCGCGCCGGACTGGCCGGCCAGGAGTCGCGACCAGGATTCCGCGACTCCACAGGCCAGCGGCGTGACCAGCCCCAGCCCTGTTACGACGACTCTTCGCATTCCCGAGGCGGCCGCCCCCAACACTCAGCCCTGCGACTTCTCGATATATTTGACGGCATCGCCGACCGTGACGATCGACTCCGCTGCGTCGTCGGGAATCTCGATGCCGAATTCTTCTTCGAAGGCCATGACGAGCTCGACCGTGTCGAGGCTGTCCGCCCCCAGGTCCTCGATAAAAGACGCGTTATCCGTAACCTTGTCGGCATCGACGTTGAGGTGCTCGACAACGATCTTCTTCACGCGCTCGGCAGTATCGCTCATTTTCCCTTTTGAAACCTCTTGTTGGAGTTCTTCGCCGTACCTGTTGATCGTCTCCGGCTGCAGCCGGCCCGAAGCGCAAATCCCCTTTTTCAGGCCGGGACCGGCGTTTCGTAACACAAAGCGGAAAGCCCCGCTACAGCGCCCTATCCCCTGGACCGGGCACTAAATCATCGCCATGCCGCCATTCACGTGCAACGTCTGGCCGGTGACATAGGCGCCGGCCTCGCTCGCCAGATAAACCACCGCCGCGGCCACGTCGGCTGCACTACCCATGCGGCCCGCCGGAATCCGACCGAGAATCGTTTCCTTCTGGGCATCATTCAGCACGTCCGTCATGGCCGTTGCAATGAAGCCGGGCGCCACGCAGTTCACAGTGATATTGCGGCTGGCGACCTCCGCCGCAAGGGACTTCGTCATTCCGGCAAGGCCAGCCTTCGCGGCCGCGTAATTGCCCTGCCCCGGATTGCCCGTCACCCCGACAACGGAGGTGATGTTGACGATGCGTCCCCAGCGGTTTTTCATCATGCCGCGCAGCACTGCCCGGGAGAGCCGGAAGGCTGCCGTCAGATCGACCGCAATCACCTCGTCCCACTCCGCGTCTTTCATCCGCAGAAACAGGTTGTCGCGTGTGATGCCGGCATTATTGACGAGAATATCGATCTTCCCGGCTTCGGCCTCCGCGCTCCGCGGCAAAGCTTCCACCGACGTGGCGTCATGCAGGTCGCAGATGAGGGTATGCACGCGAGCGCCGAGTTCCTGCCTGAGCGCATCGAGCGCTTCGGCACGCGTGCCGGACAGTACGACTGCCGCACCCTGTGTGTGAAGCGCGCGCGCGATTTCGCCGCCGATTCCGCCGCTCGCGCCCGTCACAAGAGCGGTTCTGCCAGTCAGATCGAACATTGCACTCACAGGGCTTTCGCAAACGCTTCGATATCGGCCGGCGTGTCGAGTGGAACCAGCACGAGTTCCGGATCGATGCGCTTCACCATGCCGGTCAGCACCTTGCCGCCGCCGGCCTCGACGGTCGTCTCCACACCCAGGCCACGGAACGAAAGGACGCTTTCCCGCCAGCGCACGCGCGATGTCACCTGTTCCACCAGCAGCCGGCGGATCGTATCCGGCTCGTTCGTCTCCGCCGCCGTGACGTTGGAAACGATCGGGATGGCCGGCGGGCTGATCGTCACTTCTGCGAGCGCGTCGCGCATTTTCTGCGCGGCGGGCTCCATAAGCGGTGAATGAAACGGCGCGCTGACGGCCAGCGGCATCACCCGCCGGGCACCATGTTCCTTTGCGAATTGTCCCGCGCGATCCACGGCGTCTCTGGTACCGGAAATCACAACCTGCCCCGGCGCGTTGTCATTCGCCACGACGCAGATGCCATCTTGCGCGGCCGCCTCGATGGCCGCGGCTTCCGCATCCGCCACTTCGATGCCGATGAGTGCGCTCATCGCGCCTTCGCCCGCCGGAACCGCCTCCTGCATCGCCAATCCGCGCGTCCGCAGAAGCCGGGCCGTTTCAGCAAGCGTGAAGGAACCTGCCGCGCAAAGCGCGCTGTACTCGCCCAGCGAGTGGCCGGCGACGAGGCGCGCATGCCGCGCAAGATCGAGGCCCGCACCGCGCATCAGAACGCGTATCACCGCGAGGCTTACCGCCATGATTGCGGGTTGCGCGTTTTTCGTAAGCGTCAATTCCGCGTCCGGGCCTTCCCACATCAGTCTGGAAAGTTTTTGATTCAACGCCTCGTCGATTTCCTCGAACACTTCGCGCGCCGCCGCAAAACTTTCCGCGAGTGCGCGTCCCATGCCGATCGTCTGGCTGCCCTGTCCGGGAAAAAGGAACGCGCGGGTCATGTATCGAATGTTCAAATTCGCCGCCGGTCAAACCAGTGCGCAGGCCCGGCGTCAAGGCCGTCGCGGGATTTGCTGACATTGCGTCAGCCCGGGTGGTTTTCTGTTGATTCGCGGCAACGGCAGGCGGATAAGTGTTTTCACCCCCGCCCTTTCGGGGCGCTGGGCTCAATGACTGGCCCGCTCGTCGGGCCGGTTGGTCTGGAGGCTAAGTCCCGGACCGTGACATCGAGGGCGCTGCTTCGGCAGCGCCCTTCGTCGTTTCTACGGATTGTTGACGGTGATCACGGCACGACGTCCTTCCACCGAGTCGGAAACATAGCCGACGGAACCCACGAATCTTACATCGATCAGATTGCGATCGACGCCGTTACCTATCAGCGCCTCGGCGACCGTGTTCGCGCGGGCTGCGGACAAGTTTTTGTCCTGTTCGATCGTTCCCCGCGGGTCCGTGTAACCGATGACGGTCACGCGCACATGTCCGTCCCTCACGATCCGATGCGCGGCGGCGGTCACGACAGTCTTGCCGCCCGCTTCCAGACGCGACGACCACGGCGTGAAGAACACGACATAACGCGCTTTCGCGTCCGGCAGCGGCGTCATTGTGCCTGTATGATTCGCCGTCTGTTGCGGCGTCTGGCAGCCCAGGAGAACCATCCCCGCCACCGCCACCAGAAAAATCCTGCTCGCCATCCGGGTCATGCGCATCCCCTCCAAATCACAAATTAAACCCTAAAGCCGCATGGTGAAAGGATTGTTAAGCCCGTGAGCTGAGCCCGACCGGACCTGCACCGACACATGGCATGCTTCCACAGGCCCGGCATGAGGAAATCCGAATTTGCATCGACACCGGCGCCGATGGCGGTAAGACGCCCCTCATGCTGAGCCCGTCGAAGCACGCATATTGCCAGTCCAGGGTGATTGGGTGATCGCCTGCGCTGCCGAGTTTGCCGCGATCAGGAAGAACAATTGTCCGACGAAGATCTGGTTGCCATCCCCCTCAAACGAGCCGGGTGAATGGCAACGCGGAGCGCAAGCACGTTTCGACAAGCTCTGTGGACCGTCAGAACCTCAATATCCGCATGGGCAATCGGCGCACGACGCGCCTCACGAATGCCTTCTCAAAAAAGACCGCGAACCAAGCCCACATGATGGCGATCTGCTTCATGCACTGCAATTTCGTGCGAATTCACAACACCCTGAAAATCACTCCGGCAACGGCTGCGGGCGTGTCAACCAAACTTTGGGAAATGGCCGATATGGTCACGATCCTGGAAGCCGGGGAACGAAAACAGAGCTTGTCGTGATTTCCAAGACCGGGTGGGCTTTCATTGGCGCCCTGCTTTTCGCGGCGTTCGCGGTGACCATCGCGACGAACCCCCACAGCTACTTGCATGCTTGGTTTACTGGTCAGTGCCTTACGCGGCCGCTTCCGTCAGACTGCTACCACCGGCGCCGGCTTTGGTGAGGCGGCATCTTCAAACTGACCCACTACCCGCCGCGGGTAGTGGTACAGTTTGAAAACATTTCGGTTGGGCTACGGGACCGTAATTTCGTAATGCGCTGACCACTGCCCTTGCGTGGCAGAGCCATTGCCTATGAAGTCGGTGAAGAGTTCGATCGTGTGAGGGCCGGGCGCCACAGAATAGGAGTCTGACCAGTTGCCACCCCCACACGGCGCGGAGTTTGTGGCTCCTTCGCCAGCGTCAACTTGCGTGCCATCGACCGTCACGATGATATAAAATTGGTCACCGTTATATTGGGCGCAGAGTTGGTCCATGACACTTAAGGCAACGGTACAGCTAAGGTTGTCCTTTGGGCAATTAATCTTTGTTTTTGCAACGCTATTGTATCCCACGGACAGAGGGGTGCCTGGATTTCCAGAATCGAGATAGACTTTAATTATCGTGTGCGGCCCGACACGTTGCGGTTCTGCAGCTTTACAATCTGAGTCCGCGCCACCGATCAAAAGAAAACCGCACAATAACGAATAGAAGGGTGCCTTCATTGCCGTAGTTCCCAATCTTCGAGCACCTTCACCATATCCGACATTTCCCAGAGTTTCGAGGTCACGCCAGCGGCCATCGCCGGGGTGACTTTCAAGGTCTGGTGAATGCGCACGAAATTGTAGTGCATGAAGTAGATCGCCATCATATGGGCGTGGTTTGCGGCTTTCTTTGAGAAGGCGTTCGTGAGCCTCGTCATGCGCCGGTTTCCCATACGGATATTGAGGTTCTGGCGCTCCACGTAGCTTGTGGAAACGTGCTTGCGCTCCGGGTTGCCGTTCACCCGATGCTTCTGCGTCCCAACGCATTCCGGCTGGCTGTAGCGGTGCTGGCCATCGGTCGGCTGACCGTAAATCTTCACGAGTTGCGCGTAATCGACGTCGGCGCCGAAAGCCTCTTCGACCGCGTTCAGGTACGCCTTGTGCCCGTCGCTGGTGAGCTGGACGCGATTTGCGAGGCGCGGGGCCAAATCCGTCATGAAATCAAGTGCCGCTTCGCCATCTCGGTTGCCAACATAGAACGACGCGACAAGCTTCGTGTCCGCGTCCAGACCTACCCACGTCCAGATATCGCCAGAACCGACCGGAGCGGCTTTCGCGGTCGCGAGGTTCTTCTGCTTGCAATAAGAAAACGCCCACGCCTCATCGACCTGAAGGCGCTTGCACGGCAGGTTCACAAGCGTCCGGTCCATGTATTCGGAAAATGCCTGCCCGGCATCCTCCAGAAGCTTAATCAGCGTGGTCCGGCTGATCCCGGTGAGGCGGGTCATGGAGCGGAGCGAAATGCCTTCGGCCATCATCTGGAGGGCTTGGGCGCGTTTCTCGGTCGGCAGCTTGTTCATGCCGTTAAACTGGCATTTTAATGCTTGACTGTCAACAAGTATCCACAGTTTTTCTACAATTTAGACGTTTACTTCTACAACTAAGGCGCCTACTTCAATAAGTGACGCTGTTTTAGGGGTCATGTATGGCGCCCAGATCACCGGACGATTGGCAAATGCTGCATTACGAGGCGATGCAGCTGTTCAGCCCGTCTGCTCCAGTGGACGAAGCGGACCTTTTTGCGGGGCGCCAAGTTCAGATTCGGAAATTAATCGAAACCGTCCTGGAGCGCGGCAAGCACGCCGTCCTATTTGGCGAGCGTGGGGTGGGGAAAACTTCACTCGCGAAAGTTTTCCGCGTTTTGTTCCCGGCCCTTGTGAGCGAAGTGCGTCTGATAAGGCAACAGTTGAATGCAGACGATTCGTTCTCGGAAGTTTGGAAAAAGATATTCAAAGAAATTGAGGTTGTCGTCCGTTCAGATGGCGAGGAAAAGCGCATCACTGCCGCCGATTTTTACGATAGCACAATCTCTGCAGATGATGTCGTCCGAGAGATAAAAACAGCATTTGGGGGGAATGAGATTCCTGTGATTGTATTTGACGAATTTGATCGCGCCACCGAAAGCGTTCGTCGGCAGATGGCAAATGTCGTCAAGGACCTGTCCGACGATTCCGTAAATGCCACAGTTGTCATTGTCGGCGTGTCAGATGACATCGGCGGCCTCCTCGCGGAGCACGCTTCCCTGAAACGCTGCCTTGAACAAGTGCCAATGCCGAGAATGTCCAATGACGAAATGAAGGAAATCATAAACAAGAGAATTCCCCGTCTGGGAATGAAGATCGAGCCGAATGGATTGTGGAAAATAGTTATCCTGTCTCGTGGGCTGCCTTCGTATGTCCATTTGCTCGGAGTTTATTCCGTTCAGGAAGCCATATCGGGGCGCAAATTGCTAATTACTGAAGCGCACGTTGATGCCGCGATTACTAGGGCCTTAGAAAAGTCACAGGAATCGGTACGAAGCGATTACGCGGCTGCGATACACACGAACCGTACGGATACTCTATTCCAAGAAGTATTGTTGTCTTGCGCTCTAGCTAAGACCGATGATCGCGGGTTTTTCACGCCCCAATCCGTTGTCGACCCGTTGGCATCTATACTCAAGAAGTCCGTTAAGATCGCGAACTTTCAAAACCATTTGAAAGAATTCATCGGTAAAGATAGAGGTGCCATACTTATACGCCGTGGGAAGGAACGCGCCTACAAGTTCCGTTTCTCTGACCCTATGATGCAACCTTACATCATCATGAGGGGCGTGGAAGGTGGCCTGATTCAGACTAATGCTCTTGACGTTCTTTCTTCGCCTGAGCAGCCGCAGTTCCAGTTCCCCACCGCGCCTCAGAAGCCTTCTTAGCAATTTCTCGGCGCCTTTCTGGGGTAAGGCGTTCGGCCCTCGATTTTCCGCCCTTCAATCCACCCTTACGGGCAAATTCGTGGACACGGTCGATTGGCTTTGGAGTCGGCTCTGTGGCCTTATCCTCCACCTCTCCGGTCAAGATATCCCCGATAAGCTTGCCTAGCTGGACGGGATCGCGGGGGCGTTTGAGGCGCTTGGCTGTCATGTTCGCAATATGGCATCCGGGGCGGCAGGATGCGAGCGTGGCTTAGGCGGGGCGGATTTCAAACTGTACCACTACCCCGCCGCGCCTTCCCTTGCCCCCCACCCCGCTTTCCTATATACGCCGCGGCCTTATGGCGGCTGCGGTCGCGGGACGCCCCTTTCGAGGCGCATGCCGGATGGTCCGGCTTCTCCGCGAGCCAATGCGAGCCTGGGCACCCTGCCCGGGTACGTACCGCAGCCCGGAAAGGGACGAGATGGCTCTTTACGAGCACCTCCTGATCGCGCGCCAGGATATCAGCGCGCAACAGGTCGACGCACTGGCGACGCACCTGAAAACCATCGTCGAAGGCGAAGGCGGCAAGGTCGAGAAGCAGGAATATTGGGGCCTGCGCTCGCTCGCCTACCGTATCAAGAAGAACCGCAAGGGGCATTATGTGCTCCTGAACATCAATGCGCCGGCCAAGGCGGTGCACGAACTGGAACGGCAGCTCAGGATCAATGAAGACGTGCTGCGCTGCCTGACCGTGAAAGTCGACCAGTTCGAGCAGTCGAATTCCAACAAGGCAAGGCGGGAGCGTGACGGCGAGCGCAAGCCCGAAGGCGAAACCCAAACCCAGGAGGCCGCGATATGAGCCAGGCCGGCCAGCGGCGCCCGTTTTTCCGGCGCAAGAAAACCTGTCCTTTCTCCGGCGCAAACGCACCGCGGATCGACTACAAGGACGTCAAGCTCCTGCAGCGATTCATCTCGGAGCGCGGCAAGATCGTTCCCTCGCGCATCACCGCGGTGTCTTCGGGCAAGCAGCGCCTGCTCGCGCTCGCCATCAAGCGCGCGCGTTTCATGGCGCTTCTGCCTTACGTCGTGAAATAGGAGCGGTCCCATGCAAGTGATCCTGCTTGAACGGGTCGAGAAGCTCGGCCAGATGGGCGATGTGGTGAAGGTGCGGGACGGTTTCGCCCGCAACTATCTCCTGCCCAAGAAGAAGGCGCTCCGCGCCACCGCGCAGAACCGCACTTATTTCGAGACCCAGCGCACGCAACTCGAAGCGCGCAATCTGGAGCGCAAGTCGGAAGCGCAGACGGTGGCGACAAAGCTCGAGGGCAAAATCTTCGCGCTGCTGCGCCAGGCCGGCGACCGCGGCCAGCTCTACGGCTCGGTATCGCCCCGCGATATCGCGGACATCGTGAGCGCGGGAGGTTTCAGCATCAGCCGCACCCAGGTGCCGCTCGACAAGGCGATCAAGACGATCGGTCTGTTCCCGGTCTCGGTCGTGCTGCACCCCGAGGTGCGCGTGCACGTCACGGTCAATGTGGCGCGCACCGAAGATGAGGCCGAGCGCCAGGCACGTGGCGAGGATGTGCTTGCCGAGCAGGTGCCCGAGGAAGAGACGGTGGAAGCCGCCGAGGTCTTCGAAGAAGGCGCCGTACCGGCCGAAGCCGGGGACGACGCGGAATAATAGTTTTTGCTGTATGATCCGTCTGGAGTGCCGGGCCGGATGGCCCCGGCCCCATCCGGAGGACAGGCATGTCCGCAGTCAGCGAACTGAAGCGCGTCACGGTTCCCGAAATCCGCGGCCACAAGGGCGGCAAGCCGGTCGTCTGCCTCACCTGTTATCATGCCCATACCGCGCGGCTGCTCGACGAGCATGTCGACCTGATGCTGGTCGGTGACTCTCTCGGCATGGTGATGCACGGGATGGAGACGACGCTCGGCGTCACGCTCGACATGATGATCCTGCACGGCAACGCGGTGATGCGCGGCTCGCGCCACGCGCTGGTCGTCGTGGACATGCCGTTCGGTTCATATGAAGAAAGTCCGCAGATCGCCTTCCGCAACGCCGCGCGAGTGATGCAGGAAACCGGCTGCGGGGCGATCAAGCTCGAAGGCGGCGCGCGAATGGCGGAGACGGTGCATTATCTGTCGCAGCGCGGCGTTCCGGTCATGGCGCATATTGGCCTGACCCCGCAGATGATCCAGGTACTGGGCGGCTTCAAGACGCAAGGCCGCACCGAAACCGAGTGGCCGGCGATCGAAGCCGATGCGCAAGCCGTGACCGAAGCGGGCGCCTTCGCCGTCGTCCTGGAAGGCATGGCCGAACCCCTGGCCGCCAGGATCACACGGCAGGTGGCCATCCCCACCATCGGCATCGGCGCTTCGGCGGAGTGCGACGGCCAGATCCTCGTTCTCGAGGATATGCTCGGTTTGAGCCCCAAGCCGCCCAAATTCGTCCGCCAATATGCCAGCCTTGGCCCCGATATCGAGACGGCGGTGAAATCCTATGCCGCCGATGTGCGGGCGCGGAGCTTCCCCGGCGCGGAAAACGTCTACGGAATGAAGCGCGCCGGATGACGCGTCCTTATGTTGTCAGGCCCGCCCAAGCGGGCTAAATCATCGCCCACCGTACAGGCCCGGGCGTAGGCTTGGCGGAGCGGGCGGGCGCTTATCCCGCTTTCGTTCCGGACCTCATTGGCAATCGGGCGGGCGCCGCTTCGGCGCCGCGCAAAGGATCGATTCAGTGGCCGACATTTTCCGCGAAGTCGAAGAAGAAGTACGCCGCGAGCGCTACGAGAAGCTGCTGAAGAAATATCGCGATCATCTGATCGCGGCAGCTGCGCTCGTCATCATCGCGGTCGCGGGATTCCAGCTGTACCGCGTATACGAACAACGCGAAGCGGAAAAAGCATCGGTCGCGTATGAGGCAGCGGGACAGCTCCTCGAGGCCAATCAGCCGCGCGCGGCGGAACCGCAATTCGCCGCCCTCGCGAAGAACGCGCCTTCGGGTTACGCGAAGCTTTCGCAGCTTGCCGAGGCCGATGCGTTGTTCGCCGCCAACGATCACAATGCCGCCATCCGCCTTTACCAGCAGATCGCCAATCAGAGCGACCCCTATCTGTCCGCCGTGGCGCGCCTGCACGCCGCGTGGACGATTGTTGACGGCGCGTCCAAATCAGAAGTGGAAAACCTGCTCGCGCCGCTCACCGATCCCAGCAACGCCTGGCACGATCTTGCGCAGGAAATTCTGGCCTATGCCGATATGCGCGCGGGCAATTCGGCGGCGGCGCTGAAATCCTTTCAGCAGCTTGCCAGGGACCCGAACGCACCGTCCGCGCTGCACACAAGAGCGAGCGCGATGGTGCGCTTCCTGAACGGCGGCGGCGCGATCACATACGGACATGTCCCGCAGCCTCCACAGCCGACCGCGCAGAATTTGCTCCAGCGGCTCGGTCCCAAAGGGTCTCAGCCAGGGAAGCCGGCGCAGGCGGCGCCGACAACCCCCGCGGCCGCCAATTCCAAGGGTCCTCAGCCGCGATGAAATTTCATGCCTTGCGCGCAAGTCTTTGCGTCGCCTGCCTGCTCGCGCTCGCCGGCTGCGACACGTTCGGCGACATGGGAGATACGGTTTCCGGCTGGTTCAGCCCGACACACAAGAAATCGAACCTCAAAGGCGAGCGCATTTCGGTGATGGCCGAGGACACGTCGCTCAAGCCCGATCCCGACCTCGCAAAGACCGATGTCGTTCTGCCGCCGCCCTATGTGAACAAGGAATGGCCCGAGCCCGGCGGTTACGCCGCCAATGCCATGTATCACCTGTCCGCGAAAGGCCCGCTTCGTACCATTTGGCAGACAGATACCGGCAAAGGATCCGACGATGACTCCCGGCTGACCGCGCCGCCGGTCGTGGTCGATGGCCGGGTCTTCGTGCTGGACGCTAAGGCGCATGTCTACGCCATCAACACGCGCGACGGCCAAATACTGTGGGACAAGAATCTCGCGCCCCAGGGACCGGACGTTTCCGACATCTGGAATGCCTTCGGGATGCTCGGCTCCGACATGGACATCGATCCGTCGAAAGGATTCGGTGGCGGCACGGCCTGTGATGCCGGGAAGCTGTTCGTAAGCACCGGCTTCGGCAGCGTGTTCGCGCTCGATGCCGCGACGGGCAAAGAGCTCTGGAAAGCCGATCTCGAAGTGCCGATCGTCAACGCGCCGGTGGCCAATGGCGGACGGGTGTTTGTTTCCTCCGAGGACAATCACTTCGTGGCGCTCGCCCAGTCTGACGGCCGGGTGTTGTGGGACCATCAGGGTATTTCGGAATCGGCGGGCATTCTCACAAGCACCAGCGCCGCGGTCGCCGGCGACACGGTGATCGTGCCCTACACCTCTGGCGAGCTTTACGCGATCCGCATCAACACCGGCACGCCCGAATGGAACGACATGCTGACCAAATCCGGCAATGTCACAGCACTTTCCGAACTCGACGATATCGCGGGACGGCCGGTCGTCGATCGCGACATGGTGTTCGCCATCAGCCATTCCGGCATCATGGCGGCCATCAATATCAATACCGGCGAACGCGTCTGGTCGCGCGACATCGGCGGCATCCAGACGCCGTGGGCTGCGGGCGACTACGTATATGTGCTGACCACGGAGGGCCAGGTGCTCTGCCTCCAGCGCAAGGACGGCAAGGTCAGATGGATCCACCAACTGCCGCGCTGGGAAGATCCGAAGGATCGTGACACCGCGATCGTGTGGTCCGGACCGGTACTGGTTTCCGATCGGCTGATCCTCGTGTCCTCAGGCGGCAAGGCCATTTCGCTTTCGCCCTACACGGGCGATCTGCTCGGACGCGTCGACATTCCCGACGGCACCTATATTCCTCCCGTCGTCGCGAACGGCACGCTCTATCTGCTGACGAACGACGCGCAACTCGTCGCCATGCGCTGAGGCGCGCCACGGGCATGTTATAATGACGACGCCCGCCATCGTCATTGTCGGCCGGCCGAATGTCGGCAAATCGACCCTGTTCAACCGGCTTGCGGGCCGGCGCGCCGCCATCGTGCACGATACGCCCGGCGTCACGCGCGACCGGCAGGAAACGCTGGTGCAGGCGGGCGATTTCGTCTTCCGGCTGATGGACACGGCCGGCTTCGACGAAGCCGAAACCGGGAGCCTTGCCGCACGGATGACCGAACAGACGCGCGGCGCACTCGGAGCCGCGGATGTTTGTCTGTTCCTGATCGACGCGCGGGCGGGCGTGACCACGGGCGATGACATTCTCGCTGACGCGATACGCCGGACAGGGAAACCCGTCATAGTCGCCGCCAACAAGAGCGAAGGCCGCACCACCGATATTTCCGACGCGCTGCGCTGGGGCTTCGGCGAGCCGGTCATGGTTTCGGCCGAACACGGCATCGGCATTAGCGATCTGTTCGATGCGCTCGCGCCGCTGCTTGCGAAAGCGGAAGCCGCCGAGGAGATAACCGATGAAACGGCGCAGCCGCTGAAGCTCGCCATTGTCGGCCGTCCGAATGTCGGCAAATCGACTCTGTTCAATGCGCTGCTCGGCGAGGAACGCGTGTTGACAGGGCCGGAAGCAGGGATAACGCGCGATTCCATCGCGGTGGAGTTCGAAGCCGAAGGCCGCACCATCCTGCTCCATGACACCGCGGGATTGCGCAAGCGCGCCCGCGCCGCCGGACATCAGCTCGAGCAGCTCTCTATCGGCAGCGCACAGACCGCGATCCGCTTCGCCGAATGCGTGATCATCGTCATCGACGCGACCCAGGCTTTCGAAAAGCAGGACCTCGTGATCGCCGATCTCGTGGTGCGCGAAGGCCGCGCCGTGGTGTTCGCGATCAACAAATGGGACACGATCGACGACCGCGCGGGCGCAATCACCTCGCTCAAGCAGGAACTCGACCGGCTTCTGCCGCAGATTGCCGGCGCGCCGCTGGTCGTTGTGTCGGCGCGCACCGGCGAGGGACTGCCGCGGCTCCTGCCCGCGGTGCTCGCGGCCGACCGCGCCTGGAACAGCCGCATTCCGACGGCCGAACTGAACCGCTTCCTCGCCCGCGCCGTCGAACGTCACCCGCCGCCGGCCGTCCGCGGCCGCCGCATCCGCATCCGTTACATGACGCAGCCCAAGGCGCGCCCGCCGGCCTTCGCGCTGTTCGGCACCCAACTCCAGGCGCTGCCGGAAAGCTGGTTGCGCTATCTCGCGAACGAACTCAGGTCGCGCTTCGATCTCTCAGGCAGCCCGATCCGGTTTTCACTGCATTCGTCGAAGAATCCCTACGCGAAGTAATGAGAACGATCTCTGCCAAGCCGCGCATCCCCGAAGATTCCGGGCGAATATTCATTCCGTATGCTCGGCCGAAACCGCCCCACCATGCGGCGCGACCACCACCGTCTTGATGTTCACGAATTCGTGGATGCCGAAGCTTGAGAGTTCGCGGCCATACCCGCTTTCCTTGATGCCGCCGAAGGGGAGTTTCGGATTCGACTCCACCGGCGCGTTGACAAAGACGAGGCCGGATTCCATCTGCTCGGACGCGAGCTTCTCGCCGCGCGCGAGATCGCGGGTGAAGATGCCGCCGCCGAGACCGAATTCGGAATCGTTGGCGAGGCGGATCGCATCCTGTTCGTCGCGCGCGGAAATGATGGCCGCGACCGGACCAAACATTTCCTCGTCATGCGCCGGCATGCCTTTGCGCACATCCGTGAGCACCGTCGGCGGATAGAACGCGGCCCTGCCATCGGGAATCTCGCCGCCGAGGAGGCAGTGCGCCCCGTGCTCGACGCTCTTTCGCACCTGTTCATGCAACGAGTCGCGCAGATCATGGCGCGCCATGGGACCGAGCGTGGTTGTTTCATCCAGCGGATCGCCCATCTTCGCTTTCGCCATTTCGGCGGCGAGCGCGCGCTCGAATTCCGCGCGGCGGCTCTCGATGACGATGAAGCGCTTGGCGGCGATGCAGCTCTGCCCCCCATTGACGAGACGGCCCTTCGCGCCCTGCGCCGCGGCGAAACCGACGTCCGAATCCTCCAGCACCAGATAGGCGTCGCTGCCGCCGAGTTCGAGCACGGTTTTCTTGAGGCAGCGGCCGGCCGTGCTCGCGACCGCGCGGCCCGCCCCCGAACTGCCGGTCAGCGACACGGCGCGGATAAGCGGATGTTCGATCACATGCTCGACCGCCTTGTTGCCGATCAGCAGCGCGCGGAACAGATGTTCGGGAAATCCCGCATCGCGGAACAATTGTTCGAGCGCCAGCGCGCAGCCCGGCACGTTCGCCGCGTGTTTCAGCACGCCGGCATTGCCGGCCATCAGCGCCGGCGCGGCGAAGCGGATCACCTGCCAGAAGGGAAAATTCCACGGCATCACCGCGAGCAGCACGCCCAGCGGATTGAACACCACGCGCGCCTGCCGCCCGTCCAGTTCGACGTGCTGCGGAGTGAGAAATTGCTCCGCATGCTCCGCGTAGAAATTGCAGCCGAGCGCACATTTCTTTGCTTCCCCGATCCCGTCGCGGATTGGCTTGCCCATCTCGACGGCCATCAGGCGGCCATACCCTTCCGCGCGCGCGTCGAGCAGCTCGGCCGCGCGGCGCATGAGCTCCGCGCGGTGCGCAAAGCCCGTTCCGCGCCATGCGAGATACGCTTGCTGCGCGTTTCCAATCGCCGCGTCCACTTCCTCGCGGGTCATTTCATGGTGACGCTGCACGGTCTCGCCGGTGAAGGGATTTACGGATTCCATTGTGTTCCAGCCTTTCTGCACAGACGCCGTCATGCATGAGTGAATGCGGCCCGTAAAGCGGCACATCGCATTCCTCCCCCGCGCGGAGGCGCGGCGGGACGAAAATTGCTTCACGCCCAACGATATCCGCGCCGCGCAACGAGCACATCGGCGCCGGCTGGTCCGCGCGAGCCGGCTGGGTAGGGCTCCGCAGCGAGGCTCGTCTGCTCCCAGGCCGCGGCGATGCCGTCGATCCAGGCCCAGGCGGATTCCACTTCGTCGGCGCGGACGAAGAGCGTCGGATTTCCGGCGAGCGCGTCGAGAATGAGCCGCTCATAGGCGATACGCCGCCTTTGCGCGCGGAATGCCTCGGTGAGGCTCAGATCGAGCGACAGCGGGCTGAGCCGCATACCTTCCGCCGTCAGCCCCGGCGTCTTGTTCATCAGCTGCAGCGAGATGCGCTCTTCGGGCTGCAGCGTGATAGTGAGACGGTTTGGAATGAGATCGCCCTGCCCGAATGCGGAGTGCGGCACGCATTTGAACTGGATGACGATCTGGGTGTGACGGTCGGCGAGCCGCTTGCCGGTGCGCAGATAGAACGGCACGCCTTCCCAGCGCCAGTTCTGCACCTCCGCTTCGATGGCGACGAAGGTCTCCGTCTCGCTCGCAGCACCGCCCGCTTCCTCCGTGTAGCCCGGAACGGGATGCCCGTCTGCGCGGCCTTCGACATATTGTCCGCGCACGGTCCTGGCTGATACGTCCGCCGGCCCGATTGGCCTGAGCGAACGCAGCACCTTGGCCTTCTCGTCGCGCACCGCGTCGGGATCGAGCCGCGCCGGGGGCTCCATCGCCACGAGACACAGGAGCTGGAGCACATGGTTCTGCACCATGTCGCGCAACGCGCCATAGGCGTCGTAATAACTCCAGCGTCCCTCGATGCCGATGGATTCGGCGACAATTATCTGCACGTGATCGATGCACGACCTGTTCCACAGCGGCTCGAACAGCACATTGGCGAAGCGCAGCGCGAGCAGGTTCTGCACCGTCTCCTTGCCGAGATAATGATCGACGCGGAAAATGCGGCTCTCGTCGAAGGCCCGGCCGAGACAGGTGTTGATGGCGCGGCAGCTGGCCAGATCATGCCCGATCGGCTTCTCCACCACGATCCGGCTCAAGGGCGTCGCGAGCCCGGCCGCATGCAGATTGGCGCAGGCCGCGCCATAATGCTGCGGCGACAGCGAGAGGTAATAGACGTTCCTGTCGCCCGTCATGCGCGAGAGATTTTCGAAGTCGCCGCGCGCGCCCGCATCGACCCGGCAATAGTCGAGGCGGTTGCCGAAACTGCGCCAGGCCGCGTCGTCCAATTTCTCGCCGCGTTCGACGAGCACGTCGCGCACGAGCGCACGGAATCCGCTGTCGTCGAGTTCGGCGCGCGCCGCCCCGATGATGCGCAGCCGGCCGTCGAGCAGCCCGTCCCGTTCGAGGTAATAAAGCGACGGCAGCAGCATCCGTCGCGACAAGTCCCCTGTCGCGCCGAAAATGATCAGCGTATCCGCCGCCGCATCCATGTCTGCCATCCCTCGTTAAACGCGTTGCTGCTCGGTCCGTTCAAGTGGGATAAGACGGTTACGAGCCGCGCGCGGCTTGGTAGAGCGGCTGCACCAGATGCGAGAACTTTGTTCCGCGCATTTTGCGGCATAAGCGCTCGTCCGCTGTAACCAGCATGCAGCTTTCCTGCTCCGCTAGCGCAAGGTAAAGGCAATCGTAAATCGAATGGTCGAGTTCAATGGCAATCTGCCCGGCACGCATTGCGATAATCTGCGAAGGAACGATCGCAAAGAAATGCTTCGGAAGCGCTTCGGCAACGAACGCAATCTGCGTGGGCACGACCCGTTTAAGCCTCACGTTTTTTCCAGATCGTATTGAGAACCTCCGGAATGAGAAGATCCGAAGCAATGACGTCATCGCGCAGTTGTAAGGCCTCCGCCTCGGCAGAACCGCTCTCCTCGAGAAACCATTTTGCGGCGACGCTCGAGTCGATGACCAACGTCATCGCGAATCACGATCTTCGCGAATCAAATCCTCCGAGAATGGCCGCTCCGTAATTGGCGGTGACATGGCGCGAATGCGCCGCATCTCCGCGATCAGTTCATCCCTGGATGGTCGCACCAGCTGCGCCAATGCCTGCCTGAGCGACTCTTCAAGCGACAACCCCTGATCCGCCGCCTGCTTCTTGAGCCGCCTGACAACGTAATCATCAACATTGCGGATCAGTATTTCTCCCATGGTCGGACCTGCTTTCAGCCATTAGACTGCCATCATATCGCGCAACAGCGGTCCCGCAAAGCCAGTCAAGCGCCAGCTATCCTTCCCCGATCAGCTTCAGCCACCCGTCTTCGTCGACGACGTGCACGCCCAGTTTCTGTGCCTCGGCGAGTTTGGAGCCGGCGCCGGGGCCCGCGATGACGATGTCGGTCTTCTTCGAAACGGACCCCGCAACCTTCGCGCCCAGCGATTCGGCGCGCGCCTTGGCTTCGGGGCGCGTCATCTTTTCAAGCGTGCCGGTGAACACGACGGTTTTGCCGGCAACGGGCGAATGCGAAGCTTTGGGCGCGGCGACGGGTTGAACGTCGAGTTCCGGCAACAGATGGTCGAGCGCCTTGCGATTGTGCGGTTCGTCGAAAAAATCCTTGATCGCCTTTGCGACCGTTTCGCCGATGCCGCTGATTGAGTCGAGTTCCTCCATCGCCTGCGGGCCTTCCATTGCGGCGAGAAAGGTGTCGAACGTATGGAAATTGCGCGCGAGCAGTTTCGCCGTCGTTTCTCCGACATGCCGCATGCCGAGCGCATTGATGAAACGGTCGAGCGGGATTCTGCGCCGGCGGTTGATTGCTTCAAATAATTTCATTGCGCTCTGTTCGCCCCAGCCTTCGCGCTTCGCGATTGCCTTTTCGCCGGTGCCATAGTTTTTTTCGAGCCCGAAAATATCGGCGGGCTCCCTGATAAGCCCGTCCTCGTAGAACGCGGCGATATGTTTCTCGCCAAGCCCTTCGATATCGAAGGCATTGCGCGAGACGAAATGCTTAAGTCGCTCGACGGCTTGCGCGGAGCAAATTAGGCCTCCGGTACAACGGCGCGCCGCCTCCGGCTCGCCGGTCTTTTCATCGATCTCGCGCACGGCATGGCTGTGACAGACCGGGCATTTGTCCGGAAACACATAAGGCTTTGCCCCGCGCGGCCGCTTTTCAGGAATGACGCGCACGATCTGGGGGATCACATCGCCTGCGCGCTGCACCACCACCGTGTCGCCGATGCGCACATCCTTGCGCGCGATCTCGTCTTCGTTGTGCAGGGTCGCGTTCTGCACCACCACGCCGCCAACGGTGACCGGCTTCAGCTTCGCCACCGGGGTTAGCGTGCCGGTGCGGCCGACCTGTATGTCGATATCGAGCAGGATCGTATCGGCCTGCTCGGCAGCAAATTTATGCGCAATCGCCCAGCGTGGCGAGCGGGACACGAAGCCCAGCCGCTCCTGCAGATCGAGCCGGTCGACCTTGTACACCACTCCGTCGATGTCATAGCCGAGCGCGGCGCGCCTTGTTTCGATGTCGCGGTAGAAGGCGAGCATCTCTTCCGTGCTGCGGCAGCACCGGATCAGCGGATTGACGCGAAAACCGTATTTCTTGAACGCATCGAGCATGCCGGATTGCGTGTCCTCCGGCAGTTTGCTCACTTCACCCCAGGCATAAGCAAAGAAATGCAGCGGCCGTCGCGCCGTAATCGCCGGATCGAGCTGGCGCAGCGACCCGGCAGCGGAATTGCGCGGATTGGCGAAGAGCGGCTTGCGGTCCTTGGCCTGGCGGTCGTTCAGCGCCGCGAAATCCTTGTGCAGCATATAGACTTCGCCGCGCACTTCGAGCACGTCCGGCGCTTTGCCGTGCAACCGGAGCGGCACGTCGCGCATGGTGCGGAGGTTTGCGGTGACATCCTCGCCTTCGATACCGTCGCCGCGCGTGGCACCCTGCACAAAAACACCGTCCTCATAGCGCAGACTCGCCGACAAGCCGTCGATCTTGGGCTCGGCAACGAAAGCGAGTTCGTCGTCCGGCTTCAGCCCAAGGAAGCGCCGCACGCGCGCAGCGAAATCGACGACGTCGCCGTCCTCGAACGCATTGTCGAGCGACAGCATCGGCAGGCGATGGACGACCTTGGCGAATTTCTCCGGCGGCTTCGCGCCCACACGCAGTGACGGCGAATCCGATCGTATCAGTTCCGGAAAACGCGCCTCGATGGCGGCGTTGCGCTTGCGCAGTTCATCGTAGTCCGCATCGGAAATTGCCGGCGCATCTTCCTGGTAGTAGCGCCGGTCGTGGGCCGCGATCTCTTCGGCCAGCCGCGCCAGTTCGTCTCGTGCCTGCGCAAGCGTGAGTTTCTCGACCGGCTTCTGCGCGCTCAATATTGCACCACGGAGACATGGAGAACACGAAGAATTGACACGCGGAGACGCGGAGGCGCGGAGATATGAAGGCGTAGAATTCGACAACCCTGACAGCGTGGCAAGTAATTGTTCGCGCGCCTTCGGCGCGCAATTCCTCGCATGGCAAGACGTCGGCATAAAGCCTCGCACGCTCCGCGTCTCCGCGCCTCCGCGTGCAAATCTTCTTCTCCGTGTTCTCCGTGTCTCCGTGATGAGACTTTCTTCATCACGCGCGCTTCCTTGTTTTGACTGGCGTCTGAGCCTCGGCAAGCAGACGGCGGGCGGCGGCGCGGGCTTCTTCCGTAACGGCGGCGCCCGCGAGCATGCGCGCGAGTTCTTCGATGCGCTCCTCTTGCGATAGCAATTCGACTTTCGTGCGGTCGCGTGTGCGCGTGATACGGAAATGTCGTTCGGCGCGGGCGGCCACCTGCGGCGAATGCGTTACAAGCAATACCTGCGTCGAACGCGCCACGCGCTGCAGCCGCTCGCCCACTGCGTCAGCGACTGCACCACCCACGCCGCGATCCACTTCATCGAACACCAGCGCGGCCGGCGGGCTCGTTTCCGCGAGCGCCACCTTCAGCGCCAGCGAAAACCGCGCCAACTCGCCACCCGAAGCGATTTTCACAAGGGACCCAAACGAGGCGCCTTCCACCGTTGCCACTTCGAAACTCACGCGTTCGAGACCATTGGCATTTCCGTCTTCGCCGAGCGACTCCAGCGCAACCCGGAACTGTGCATGCCCGAGCTTGAGCGGGGCGAGCTCGCGCGCGACGGCTTCTTCCAGCTTCCCGGCCGCAACCCGGCGCGCGGCGCTCAATCGGAGCGCCGCGTCCATATAATTAGCATGCGCCCGCTCCGCTTCCACGGAAAGTGCCTCCAGTTTTGCGTCGCCGCCCGAGACCGTGTCCAGCTTCGTCTGATAGTCCGAAAACAGCCGCGGCAGGGCATCCGGCTGCACGGCGTATTTCCGCGCCGACGCCCGCAGACCGAACAAACGCTCCTCTGTCCGCTCCAGCGAATTCGCATCGATCTCGAGCTGCGACACCATTGCGTCGAGATCGCGGCGCGCGTCTTCGGTCAGCGCGAAAGCCTGGTCGAGCGCGGCTTCCACCCCTTGCACGCGCGCGCGGGCTTCGGGCGGCAAACGTGCCAGACGCTTCATCGCGGTCGCGAGCGCCGATTCCGCCCCCTTGTCGCCGGAAAGCAATTCGCACGCCGATGAAATATCTTCCGCAATCCGGCTGGCGTTCAGGAGCAGCGCGCGTTCGCTCGCCAGCCGCGCCTCTTCGCCCTCTTCCGGTGCGAGCGCGGAGAGTTCGTCCACCGCATGCCGCAAGAATTCCGCCTGGCGGGCCGCCGCCTCCGCGGTCCTGCGCAGCGCATCGGCTTCCGCGCGCAATTGCTCGCGCGCCTGGTATCTTGCGGCGACTTCGCCTGTCACCGCCGCAAGTCCCCCAAAGGCATCGAGCAACCGGCGGTGGGTGGCAGTGTCGAACAATCCGCGATCGTCCGACTGGCCATGTATTTCCACGAGATCGCTTCCGAGGTCACGCAGGAGTGCCACGCCGATCGGCTCGTCGTTCAGGAAGGCACGTGTGCGGCCGTCGCCGGCCAGCACCCGGCGCAAAATGATCTCACCGTCCACCGCAAAGCCATTGTCGGCGATGAGTGCGCGCGCCTCGTGCCGCGACGGCAGATCAAAAATCGCCGTAGCCGAACCTTGGGCCGCACCGCCACGCACGCCCGAGCGTGAACCGGCACGAGAGCCGGTCGCGAGACCCAGCGCATCGAGCAGAATGGATTTCCCTGCGCCCGTCTCGCCAGTCAGCACGTTGAGGCCGCCCACAAAATCGAGCGACACATCCTCGATAAGCACGAGATCGCGGATTTTCAGCGTGGCGAGCATGCCCGTCGCGGATCACAGAGCGGCCGAATCGAGTTTAATGCCCCTGGCCCCGCTCACGGAAGCAGCAAAACCTCGCGAACTCCTCTTTACCCCCTCAGGCTCTGAACGATAGGCTCGCGTTTCGCCACCTTATAAGTCGAAGCGATGATGGGCTCGGCCCAGAAGCTCGCAAACCATTTGCGGAGCCAGGGGTCGTTGCCGGTGAAGGCCGTCGCGTCGGCGTTAACGTTCACTTTCGACTGCACCTCCGCGAGCGTGAGCCCCTGTTTCGTCGGCGGTGCAACCTGCACCTCCACATTCCTCGAGGCCGAAATAATCCTGTCGATCTGCGCGCGATCTTTCTGCGGCATACCGTGACCGGGAACCAGAATGCGGAACGGCATGCGCGCAGCTTTTCGAGCACGTGGATCCATTCGGCGGGATAGCTTTCGCAGCCATAGGGAAACGGCAGAATCACCGTTTCGCCAGCTATGACGATCTGCTGTTTCGCCAGCCAGACAACCGCATCGCCGTCCGTGTTTGCCCGTCCCAGGAACAGTATCTGCACGGGGCGAACGGAATCATCGATGACAAGCTTGTCGGTAAAGCTTTCCTTCGTCGTCAGTGTAACTGCCCGTCGAGGTCGCGCGCCCATTGCCGCAGATCGAACAGCAACGCCGCATAGTGGAGCTGCAAGTCCGGGTCGTCGATCTTCGCGGCCTGTTCCCAGATGCGATCCTCGTATCGCCGCAGAAGCTTCTGATATTTGTCATTCGCCGCCAGATCGGCATGGCCCGGCGTGTTCATCGTAACAGGATCGGCGAGACGCCGTTGCGTTGCCACCGTCGAAATGGTCCGCGCATTCGGCCAGGCCTTGAGAATCTCCGACAGCCCCTGCGGCTTGTCCCCATGCCATTGACTGATGATAATGGTCTTGACCGGCTTCGTACTTAGCGAATGTACGATTTCGACGATGCGCACGCCGGCACCTTTGGATCCGGCGGCATCTACAAGCTTTTCGCCGTTCCCCTCGCCCTTCTTTTCCCGGCCGTTATCCTATCCAGAACCGCGCGGTAACCCTGATGCGGCTCCTGCCTCAGGAACCGCGCAACGCGGGTGATCGTCGCCAGGCTGGCGCCGGTGCGGTCATGGATTTCGCGATAAGACAGCGCACCCTCATTGAGCAGGCGCGCGATCTTCCACCGCTCGGCAAGGGCCGAAATCTCCGCCGGCGTGCACAGATCGAGCAGGAACAGCCTGCATTCTTCCGGCGTCTTCAGCTGAAAGAACGCTTCGCAAAGCGCGTCGAGGCCGGAGGACTGACCGGCATTGCGGGCCGCAAGACCGCGGACGCTGCTCTTCATGGTTCCCACGCCCTTGCCTTTCCCGGTTCTTGTGCTATTGTTCTAGCATGATAGAACATGCAATCGATAACCGAACCAGAAATGCGCCGCGCCTCGCGGGCGACCGCGTCCGCATGGCGGTGCAGAGAAGCGGCCGCCTCGCCGAAGACAGTGTCGCGTTGCTCCGCAATTGCGGACTGCACGTCGACCGCAGCAAGGACCAGCTCTTCTGCCGGATCAAGGAGCTGCCGATCGATGTCCTGCGTGTGCGCGACGACGACATACCGGGCTTTGTCAGCAGCGGCATCTGCGATCTCGGCATCGTCGGCGAAAACGTATTCGCCGAGCTGAAAGAAGTCGGAAACGGCAGCTTCGGCGCGGACATACTCGAGCGGCTGGGGTTCTCGCTGTGCCGGCTTGCGATTGCCGTACCGGAAGACGCCGCCGTCAACGCCATCTCCGATCTCGACGGAGCAACCATCGCAACGTCATATCCCCATCTGCTGAAACGATTTCTACGTGCGAATGGCATATCGGCCAAGACCCTGCTGATGACGGGTTCGGTCGAGGTCGCCCCCCGCCTCAGGATCGCCGACGCCATCTGCGATATTGTTTCCTCGGGCGCGACGCTCGCGGCCAATGGATTGCGGGAACTGGCGGTCGTGTTGCGCAGCGAAGCCCTGCTGATTCGTTCCGCCCAGCGATTGTCGCCGGGGAAGGAGGAAACGGCATATCGCCTTCTCGAGCGCATGCGCGGCGCACTGCTGGCGGAGGACAGCAAATACATCATGCTCAACGCGCCGCGCGCCGCGGTCGACGAGATCGCTCGGCTTCTGCCGGGCTGCGACGCACCTACAATCATGGATCTGAACAGGGAGAACATGGTCGCCATACACGCCGTCTGCAAGGAAGCCGTATTCTGGGAAACCATGGAACAAATCCGCGCCGCCGGCGGCAAGGCAATCCTGGTGCTGCCGATCGAAAAGATGATGGCGTGAATTTCCGGGCGAAGCCATGAGAACGGTTGTCTGGAATGAGATTTCGGATGCGGAACGCCGGCTGGTCCTGGGCCGGCCGGCCCGCAGCTACGATGCTGATCTGCGTGAGACGGTCGCCGCGATACTGCGCGATGTGAAAGTCCGTGGCGACGAGGCCGTAAAAGATTTTGCAAGATCCCTCGACGACTTCGCGGATTCCGATTTCCGGGTTCAGAGTTCCGAAATCATGGAATCGCCCGAGGGTATTGACCGGCAGCTGCGCGGAGCCATGGAACGCGCCATTGCCAACCTCTCGGCCTTTCACGCGGCACAACTGCCCCGGACCATCCGCGTGGAAACCATGCCTGGCATTACCTGTGAATTGCATTGGCACCCTGTGGAGCGAGTCGGCTTCTATGTTCCTGGCGGAACGGCGCCGCTGTTTTCCTCACTTCTGATGCAGGCCATTCCGGCACGAATCGCCGGCTGCACGGACTCCATTCTTTGCACGCCGCCGCAGCGCGACGGAAGAGTACATCCCGCCATACTGGCAGCCGCGAAGCTCTGCGGCATCGAGAACATCTATGCCATTGGCGGCGCACAGGCCATCGCGGCCATGGCCTACGGGACGGCGACGATTCCCAAAGTCGACAAGATATCCGGGCCCGGCAATGCGTTCGTGACATCGGCGAAACAGATGGTGGCGCAGGATCCGGCAGGCGCCGCCATCGATCTGCCGGCGGGTCCTTCGGAAGTCATGGTCGTTGCGGAAGTTTCTGCCCGGCCCGATTGGATCGCGGCGGATCTTCTCGCCCAGGCGGAACATGGATTGGATGCACACGCATTGTTTGTCACCACGAGCGCAACCCTCGCCGCTTCGGTTCAAGCGGATATTCATGCGCAGACCGCCGGGCTGCGCCGCCGCGCCATCGTGGAGACGAGCCTCAACAGCGGCTCCATCATCGTCGTTCCAAATATGCAAACGGCGATCGGAATCGTGAACCGCTACGCGCCCGAGCATCTCATTTTGCACGATGACGACGCCGATAGCTGGCTGCCGGAAATCCGGCATGCCGGTTCGATATTTCTCGGCCGCTATTCGCCGGAAACGGCGGGCGATTATGCCAGCGGAGCGAATCACGTTCTGCCGACCGGCGGGCTCGCGCGGGCCTATGGTGGCATCACAGTGTTCAGCTTCCTGAAAAGCATGACCGTACAGAGGCTGCAACCCGAAGGCCTGCAAAACCTGGGGCCAGCTCTGATCGCGATGGCCGAGGCCGAGGGATTGCAGGCGCATGCCAATGCCGTGTCGATCCGACTGAGGGCGGCGGCATGAACTGGCTGGAAGAACTGATACGTCCCGACTTGCGCTCATTGGCCCCCTATCGCTCCGCGCGCAGCGAAGGCGATGCACTGCCGATAAGCATCGACGCCAACGAATTTCCCTGGCCGCCCTTCGGCTCCGCAGCCGCACATTGGAAGCCCAACCGATATCCGGAAGCGCAACCCCGAGAACTCGTCCGGCGCCTGACCGAAATCTGGAATGCCGGTCCCGATTCCATCTTGCTGACACGCGGCAGCGATGAAGGAATCGACATGCTGTTGCGACTGTTTTGTCGGGCCGGCCGCGATCAGGTCCTTATCTGTCCGCCCACTTACGGGATGTACAGTGTAGCGGCCGGCATACAGGGCGCAGATGTTCTCGAAATCCCGTTGACGCACGATTGGCAGCTTGATGTTGCCGTCATCATCGAGGCCTGCACGCCGGCAACAAAGCTGATCTTCATTCCGTCGCCCAATGCTCCGATGGGGCATTTGATGGCGCGCGCGGACATACTTGCCCTCTGCATGGCACGCGCCGGCAAGAGCCTCGTCGTCATCGACGAGGCCTATGTCGAATTCACGCTCACGCCCGAGGGATTGCTGCCGGACCTCGCGCGTTGCTCGAATCTCGTCGTGCTTCGGACCCTCTCTAAGGCGCACGCGCTCGCGGGTGAGCGCATCGGCGCAGTGATCGCAGCACCTGGCCTGATCAATAATCTACAGAAGATTCTCGCGCCCTACCCGCTTGCACGGAGCAGCATCGGCGTGGCGCTTGATGCTCTCGGCCCGAACGGATTCATACAAAACGCCGAGCGCCGGCGGCTGCTGATTTCCGAGCGGGAGCGGATGGCGGAGCTTCTTCCGCAGTCGCCATGGATCAAAAGCATATTCCCCAGCGTCGCAAATTTTGTCCTGGTGCGGACAGCAAGCTCCGAATCTCTTGTCCGGCATCTCCGGCAATTCGGCATTCTGGCGCGCGCCCGAAATCGCGATATCCCCGATACGGTGCGCCTGTCGGTCGGAACGCCGGAAGAGAACGACGTCGTGCTGCAGGCGCTTGACATCGGGATCGGCCAAACGGCGCGTCAGCCACAGAGGCTCTTCTCCATCAGGCGCAGGACGAAGGAAACGGCCATTGATGTCACGGTCAATCTGGACGGGCGCAGCTTTCTCAGGATCAACAGCGGGATCGGCTTTTTCGACCACATGCTGTCGCAGCTTGCGATGCATGGCGGTTTCGGGCTGGAGCTGCATTGCAACGGCGACCTCGAAATCGACCAGCATCATACAATCGAAGACAGCGCGCTTGCGCTGGGCGAGGCGCTAAAGAATGCGCTCGGCACCAAGACCGGTATCGCACGCTTCGGCTTTAATGCGCCGCTGGATGAGGCGATGGCACAGGTCACAGTCGATCTGTGCGGGCGGCCTTATCTTGTATTTGCCGGTGTTCTACCGGCCGAGAACATCGGTCAGATGAGCTCGGAAATGGTGCCCCATTTCTTCCGGTCGCTGGCAACCGCGCTTGGCGCAACCATTCACATCAGCGTTCAGGGCGCGAATACCCATCACATGGCCGAAGCAATCTTCAAGGCGACGGGACGCGCCCTGCGCCAGGCGTTCCGGCACGAGGGCCGCTCCGGCGTCCCGTCGACCAAGGGCGTGTTATGATCGCCCTTGTAGATAGCGGCGTCGCCAATCTCGCGTCCGTCCTCGCAGCCCTCTCCCGTCTTGGCCATAGCGCCGAAGTAACGGCCAATCCGGGATTTGTACGACGTGCCGACCGGATCATCCTGCCCGGCGTCGGCGCCGCCGCCGCGGCCATGGAGCAGCTGCGCAAAAGGGGTCTCGTCGATGCTCTGCGCGTGGTGAACCAGCCGGTTCTCGGTATCTGTCTCGGCATGCAGCTCCTTTTCGCCCGGTCGGACGAAGGAGAAGGCGTTGATTGTCTTGGCGTCATCCCGGGAAGGATAAAGCCGCTGAAAGCCCTGCGGGCCTATCCGATCCCGCATATGGGCTGGAACCGTATTCGCGTCGACGGGGCCGGGCATCCATTGCTGCGCGGCATTGCCGACGGCACCTTCATGTATTTCGCGCACAGTTTTGCCGCGCCGAAAGGTCGCCACGCTTTGGCGTTCGCCGAGCATGGCGAACAGTTCCCCGCTGTGGTCGCTCATGGAAATTATATCGGCTGTCAGTTCCATCCGGAACGTTCAGGAGCGCCGGGGCTCAAACTGATCGAAAATTTCCTTGGCCTGTGATATGGACATTATTCCGGCCATCGATCTCAGGAATGGCCAGTGCGTGCGCCTGACCCGGGGAGACTTCTCGCAAATCGAAGTCTACGAGAGAGATCCGATCCTGCAGGCGCTGCGCTTCGCACAAGCGGGCGCGCAATGGCTTCATATCGTCGATCTCGACGGTGCGAGGGAAGGCGGCAGCCGGCAGCGCGATATAATAGAGCGCATGGCACAAAGCGTTCCGCTGAAATTGCAGGTCGGCGGCGGCATACGCGATGAAATCGATTTGAAGGCATTGCTCGACCGCGGCATTGAACGCGTCGTGATCGGCAGCCTCGCCGTTCAGGCGCCGGCGCGCGTCAGGGATTGGCTCCGGCGTTTCGGATCCGCCCGCATCGCTGTGGCTCTCGATGTGCGCCCGGATGAAAGGGGCGAACCGCGGGTTCTTACCCAGGCCTGGCAAAAAGAAACCGGTACCAGCCTGTGGGCGCTTCTGGACATTTATGAGAATGACGGTCTCAAGACGGTTCTCTGCACCGATGTCGGGCGCGACGGAATGTTGGCCGGACCAAACCTTGAACTGTATCGGAGAATTCACAGCCTGAACCCCAAACTTGAACTTCTTGCGTCAGGAGGCGTGAGGAATGTCGATGATTTGAACGACCTGGCGCAACTCGGCATAAGCGGCGCAATCATCGGCAAAGCCATCTACGCGGGGCATGTCGACCTCGCCGGCGCGATAATGCAGGTCAAGCATGCTTGCTAGGCGCATCATCCCCTGCCTCGACGTCAGAGACGGCGTGGTCGTCAAGGGCGTCAAATTCCGCAATCATGAGGTCGTGGGCGACATCGTCGATCTTGCATGGCGCTATCGGGACGAAGGCGCCGACGAACTTGTGCTTTACGATATCACCGCGAGCAGCGACGGGCGCAGTGTGGATCGAAGCTGGATCGCGCGTATCGCAGCGGTCCTCGACATACCCTTTTGCGTCGCGGGCGGCATTCGCAGCATCGAAGATGCGCGCGGAATACTGGCCCGGGGCGCCGACAAAATCTCGATCAACTCGCCGGCGCTCGAAAATCCCGATCTGATCGACAAATTGGCAGATGAGTTCGGCAGCCAGTGCGTAGTGGTCGGAATCGACAGCCGCCGGATCGGCAGCGAGTATCGCGTCCATCAATATACCGGCGATGTCGCGCGCACGCGGACGACGCCGCGCAACACGCTGGCATGGGCAGCGGAAGCCGAGAGGCGCGGCGCAGGCGAGATCGTGCTGAACTGCATGGACAAGGACGGCACGCGCGACGGATATGACATCGTACAGCTACGCGCCCTACGCGATACCATCTCGATTCCACTCATCGCCTCCGGCGGTGCGGGAAGAAGGGAACATTTCCTGGAGGCATTCCGCGAGGGGCGGGTCGATGGAGCTCTGGCGGCCGGCATTTTTCACCGGCGCGTCGTTACGATCGAAGACGTGAAGCATTATCTCGCGCAACAGGAAATAGTCGTGCGGATATGACCTCCATTACTTGCGCAGCCGAGGTGGATGCCGTCGATTGGGCGAAAGGCGGCGGGCTGGTTCCCGCCATTGTGCAGGACGTTCCGTCGCTGCGCGTTCTCATGCTCGGATATATGAATCGGGCCGCCCTGCAGCAGACGCTGGAAACGAGACACGTCACCTTCTACAGCCGCGGCAAACACCGGCTGTGGGAAAAAGGCGAAACCTCCGGCAATACCCTGGTCTGCCGGGAAATCAGGCTGGACTGCGATCGCGACACGTTGCTGGTGTTGGCCGAACCGAACGGGCCCACTTGTCATCTGGGTACGCCGACCTGCTTTGGCGATCACGCGTCACCGGGACTTGCCATATTGGCCGATCTGGCGGCCACGATCCGGCAGCGACGTCGCGACGCGCCTGCCGACAGTTACACGGCCACGCTCTTTGCATCCGGTATGCGGCGGATCGCGCAGAAGGTCGGCGAAGAAGGTGTCGAAGTGGCCCTGGCGGCCGGAAACGCGGAAGAACTCGCTGCGGAATCCGCCGATCTGCTTTATCATCTGCTGGTCCTGCTCGAAGCGGGTGGCGTCAGCCTGCAGGATGTGATGACTGTCCTTCGCGATCGGGCGCAGACCAGGGGACCGTCCTGACGATGGATTACGGGCGTGAGTTTGCCGGCTTTTTCGACCGGATGGCCGACGCAGCGGGTGAAATTGCGCTGAGATATTTCCGCACCGATGTCGCCATCGACGAGAAAGATGACCATTCCCCGGTCACGCAAGCAGATCGCGAGATCGAAGCCAAGCTGCGGGCCATGATTGGGGCGGAGCATCCGTCGCATGGCATCGTGGGCGAAGAATACGGAAGCGAACACGAAGACGCCGAATTCATCTGGTACATCGATCCCATCGACGGCACGAAATCCTTTGCCATCGGGCGCCCGTTGTTTGGTACCATCATCGGGCTCACCCATGCGGGCCAGCCGGTCGCCGGCGTCGTCGATCAGGCTTTCACCAGGGAGCGCTGGTTCGGTATCACCGGCGCTTTCTGCACGCATAATGGCAGGCGCGTGACGGTTGCCGCGCCGCGCGACCTGAAGGAGGCGCGCCTCTATGTCGGTTCGCCTTCAACCTTTCGCGACAAGATCTGTTTCACCGGCTATGAATCACTCTGCCAAGCGGCAAAATGGACGCAGTACAGCGGCGATTGCTACGCCTATGGCCTTCTGGCATCCGGCTGGATCGATCTGATCGTCGAATGCGATCTCAAGGCGCATGATGTCGTCGGTATCGTCCCCATCGTCAGCGGCGCGGACGGCTTCATTAGCGACTGGGCCGGACGCGGCGTCGACGCCGCTACGGACGGCACCGTCGTCGCTGCAAGTTCGAAACAGCTGGCGATGGACGCTTTGCGCATAATGGGAAGCCGATCGCGCTGATCGAACGTTCTTATCTGCTCCCGTGCCGCAGTTCGTCGGCCAGCGCCAATACTCGCCGCGCCTGCTTCAGATGAGGGATATCGAGCATGCGGCCCTCGAGTTGCAGCGTCCCGGCACCGGGATTAGCGGCGAACAGGTCGCACACGCGGCGGGCATGCGCGATTTCGGCCTCCGTGGGCGAGAACGCCTGATTGATGATTTCAACCTGGTCGGGATGAATCGCGAGCTTGCCGCGGAAGCCGTCGCGCCGGGCTTCGTCACAGACCCGTTTCAGGCCAGCGGAATCGCCGATGCCCATATGCGCCCCGTCGATCGGCTCCACTTCGGCGGCCGCAGCTGCGGCCAGGCACAACGCGCGCGCCATCCGGTAGAGCAGCGTGCGTTCTCCGCTTTCATCGCTGTTCGAGGACGCACCAACCGCTGCGGCGAGGTCTTCCGCGCCCCAGGTCAATCCGGCAAGGCGGGGCGTCGATTTCGAATAGGTTCCAAGTCCGAACATCGCCGCGCCGGTTTCGGTGGCGATTACGACGACCTTTATCCCCCCGCGCGGCAGTCCCTCGCTGACTTCGAGTGCGCTCAAGTAATGATCAAGAACGGCCACATCCTGGGCGCCTGGCGCTTTGGGAAGCACGACTCCGTCGGGACGCCCGGGAATGATTGCCGCCAAGTCCGTCAAAGCTTCCACGGTGTCGAGCGGATTGATCCGTACCCAGAGCCGCCGCGCGCGCGGGCCCGGATGCGCGAGCAGATATTCGCGCAGCGTGTCGCGCGCCAGCGTCTTGCGCTCCGCGGCCACCGAGTCCTCGAGATCGAGGATCAGCGCGTCGGCGGCGCTTTCCGCGACCTTGGCGAGTTTCTTCTCGCTGTCGCCCGGAACGAACAGCAGGGAGCGGAGCGTCATTCCGGCGCCGCCTTCTTGTACATCAGCGCCGAACGCAGGCAGGTTCCCACGATCTCGCCCCGCTGATTATAACAGACATGCCTGAACACGACGATGCCGGTGTCGGGCCGCGACTTGCTCTCGCGCTTCTCCACAACTGTCGTTTCGACATGCAGCGTGTCGCCGACGAACACCGGCTTCGGGAAACGGACCTCGTCCCACCCCAGATTGGCGACGGTGGTGCCGAGGGTGGTGTCGCCGACCGTGACGCCGGTCATGAAGCCGAGCGTCCAGGTGCTATTGACGAGCGGGCGGCCATAGGGCGTCGATTTGCAATATTCCGCGTCAAGATGAATCGCCGCGGGATTGTGCGTGAGCGTCGTGATCAGCACATTGTCGGTTTCGGTGACCGTCCGGCGGATTTCGTGTCTGAAAACACGCCCGACCTCGAATTCCTCGTACCAGAGACCCGCCACAACCTGCCCTCTTCGACCGCCCTGCGCGACTACGCCCGCACGGCACAACATTCCAGCCTGCGACTGGTCTGGCAAGGACGGCCCGATCATTCTCAAGCCGGCCGCCGCATGCGACCAAAACGTAAACAAAAAACCATACCTGCAATTTTAACAGCGACTATCCGGTATTATGGCGCGCAAACCTCGGCGCGCTTCATTCTGCCGCTGTCGGAACGCGGAGACTCGGACAGGCGAAAAAGGAATAATGAACCGCAAAGGCGCCAAGCATGCGAAGGGTTCCCGGCGCGCCTTCGCGCGAAATCTTCTTCCTGGCGCCTTGGCCGTTCTTCTCTGTGCGATGACGCTGCCGGCCGGGCGAGGTGGATAAGGACACCGTGACGGGAGGAGAAAAAACGCAGTTGTGGAGGGAAATGATAATGATGGGGGATAACATGCGTCTGCTCGCGGCTGTCGGAGTAGCAATCATGCTTGTGTCCGGGGTTGCCGTGACGGCAAAGGGATCATGCTTCGAGGATGTGGCCGCGACGCGTTCCTGGTCCCTCGGCATTCCCATCAAGCCAATGCCGACGCCCGACGGCAAGGCCATACTGTATCTGCGCAGCGGTCCCAGAGACACCGTGCAGCGGCTCTATGAATATGACCTCGAGACCGGCCACGAGCGCGAACTGGTTACCCCTGAGGCGCTGCTCGGCGGAAAGCCGGAACAGCTGAGCGCCGAAGAGAAGGCGCGGCGTGAACGCGCGCGTGTCAGCGTGGCGGGTTTCACCGATTTCGAACTGTCGCGCGATGGCCGCCGCGTGCTCGTTTCGCTCGACGGACGGCTTTACGCGGTCGAACGGCCGGGCGCAGTAATTACTCCGCTGCCGGGCGAGGGCTTCATCGCGCCGCGGCTCTCGCCGGACGGAATGCGGGTCGCCGCGGTCCGCGACCACGATCTGCACATCCTCGACATCGCGAGCCGCGCGGATCGCGCCCTCACGCAGGGCGGAAGCGACACGCTGCTGCACGGCGAGGCGGAATTCGTCGCCCAGGAAGAGATGGATCGCCGAGACGGTTTCTGGTGGTCGCCGGATTCGCGCTTTCTAGCCTACGAGGAGGCCGATCTCTCGCCGGTCGAGATTCATTACGTCGCCGATCCGTTGCATCCTCAATCCCCGCCGGTCGCGTTCCGCTATCCGCGCGCCGGCAATGCGAATGCCAATGTTCGCCTCGGCATCATCGCCGCGGACGGCGGACCGACGGTATGGGCGCATTGGGACGAACGCGCTTTTCCTTATCTCGCGCGCGTCGCATGGCAGAAAGGCGGCCCGCTGACGATCCTGGTGATGAACCGGAGGCAGACCGAAGAACAATTGCTTTCGGTCGACGTGAAAACCGGCGCGACGCGTCTACTCTGGACCGAGCGCGATCAAGACTGGCTGGAGCTGCCGCCTCCAGAACCGTTTGAGCTGCCCCACTGGCTCACGGACGGCAGCGGATTCCTGTGGGCCAGCGAAAGGAATGGGGACTGGCAGCTCGAGCTTCACGGCGCGGACGGCGCTTTGAAGAACGCCATCACGCCGGCCGGCTTCCGCTTCGATGCGATTGTCGATGTCGATCCCGCCTCTGCAAGTGTGGTCGTTGAGGGCGGCACCGACAGGCTCTCGCGCGGGCTTTACCGCGTGCCGTTCGCAGGCGGCGCGCCCGCGCCGCTTGCGGCTGCGCCCGGCATCAATATGGGCGAATTCGGCCATCAGCATGCGGTGTTTGCGCATACTTATAATCTCGCAGACGGCAGCCAGGGCGCGGATGTACGCCGCGCCGATGGAAGTCTGCTCGCGACGTTGCCCGCAAAGGCGGCGGTGCCGCCCGCCCTGCCCGTTATCACTTACACGACAGCGGGGCCGCTCGGCTTCGATGCGCAAATCGTCCGTCCAAGGAATTTCGCCACGGGTACGAAGTATCCCGTCATTCTTTCCGTATACGGAGGACCTGCGGCAAAGCTCGTGTGGGCGGCGCCGCGCCTCGCCTTCCCGAACCAGTGTCTGGCCGATGAGGGCTTCATCGTCGCCACGCTCGACAATCGCGGCACGCCCGGTCGGGGGCGGGACTGGTTCCGCACGATCAAGGACAATGCGATCGACATACCGCTCGCCGACCAGGTCGCGGGACTTCAGGCGCTCGGCGCGAAATATCCCGAGATGGATCTTTCCCGCATCGGCGTCACCGGCTGGTCCTTCGGCGGCTATTTCACGGCGATGGCGGTGCTCCGCCGCCCCGATATCTTTGCTGCCGGCGTCGCCGGCGCGCCGGTGGTCGACTGGCAGGATTACGACACGTTCTACACGGAACGTTACATGGGCCTGCCGCAGGACAACGAAGCCGGCTACCGCGCCAGCAATGCACTTACTTACGCGGACCGGCTCGCGCGTCCGCTCCTCATCGTTCACGGCGTCACCGACGACAATGTCTATTTCGAGCACACCATGAAACTCACGCTGGCGTTGCTCAAGGCCGGCAAGCCCTATGAGCTGATGCTGCTTCCCGGCACCCACATGCTCGCCGACCCCAAACTCCGCGCCAGCGAAAGCGCCCGCCTTGCGGACTTCTTCCGCAAGCATCTGGGCGTGCCGCAGCCTCGCTGAAATATGTGTCGTGTCTCGCAGTTCACTGCCCTTTGCCAGCAGCAGGACTGCACCGACGGCCAGAATCTGAAAGCTGCTCCGATCGCTGTGAAGGGCACTCTCTACGGCACGACTGCTTTTGGCGGCATTGGTGGCGGCCTGGGCGGCGGTGGCGGTGGCGTGATGTTTTCGATCGATCCGACCACCGGAACGGAGAAACCGCTCTATGCCTTTTGCCGTCTCGACAATTGCCAGGACGGCGGAAATCCTCGTGGAAGCGTGATCGATGTGAACGGCACGATGTTCGGCGTGACCTCAGGGGGCGGGGCACAGGGGGCGGGGCACAGGGGGCGGCGGCTATGGTTGCGGGACGGTGTTTTCCATCGACCAGAATACCGGTGCAGAGAAGGTGATTCATTCGTTTTGCAGTCAGCAGAACTGCACTGACGGCGCGACGCCCTTCGCCAGTTTGACCGCAGTGAAAGGCGTGCTGTACGGCACAACCCAAAATGGCGGCATTGCGGGCTGCGGCAACTATGGGTGCGGCACAGTGTTCTCCACGATCCGAATACAGGCGCCGAGAAGGTGCTCTATTCCTTTTGCAGCCTGACGAATTGCACGGACGGCGCGACCCCCTTTGCGAACTTGATCGCCGTGAACGGCGTACTGTATGGCACCACGTATACCGGAGGCACTAATGGAGACGGCGCGGTATTCGCCCTCATGAAGCGTTGAGCGCAGTCGTCAACAAATCATGACTTCAGCAGCAAAGATGCGCGGGCCCATTTGACGTGCGGGGGCGGATACCCGTACCCGACACTGCTATCTTGTTCGTGCACGTATCGCCAACAGAAAAATCAGCCGTGCCAGAGACTAATTTTTCTCCAACCTGAATAAAGTCCCGTGACCGTAGGCACCGCCCTCCTCTGTTGTTCCGTATAGCGTGCCACCGACATTGATCAGGCCAGCGATGGGCATGCTGCCGATGCAAAAATCGATTGTCCCGCTGGCCGTGAAGTACCCTGCTGTAGAGGCGCTAATCGACAGCTCCGCAGTGCCATTTTGCAGCAGTGAGTATGCTCCGGCCCCTAACCGTAGCTGTGATGTAGGTGGTGAAATTCGAAGCCGTCAAATCATACGGAACCAACCCAGTAGCGCGGGGTACACTGCCCCCTGTAAGATCGGCCTCCTGACCACCGAAGAGCGAAGTGTAGGTCGTAAATCCGGACGGAATATTGACCGGCACGCCATTGGACCCGCCGATCATGCAGTATGAGGGGTTGCTCGCGAGAAAATGCGCGCCGATCCAGGTCAAGTCCACGCTGTGGGACGGGCTGTTCGGCACAACAATCGCGTAATTCAACTTGTCATCGACGCTGACAGAATCGCTGTGCGAGGTATCCTCGAAATAACCGGTTGTCTCAATGGAAGAGGTCGATATTGCCATTGATCCGTTGGCGGAGCCAATTCGATTGTGGATTGTAACGGAACTGCTGCTGAACGTGTTGCTGTCGATATAGCAGGCCATGTTCTGCCACACACCTGCAGTCAGACACTGGAACTGCTGGTCGGTTTCGGTCGAATCCGGTTCCAGAACTCCCAAAAAGTTGAAATACGATGGCGAGGCACTTCCGCTGATCGAAGCTGTCCCGACCGCAGCCAGCAGCTGCGCGCTGTCCGTCGTGGCATCAAACCGGGCGGAGATGCAATAAAAGGCTGTGTCGTAGTCCCCGGACGCTTCCACAGCGAAATCCAGCACATCCCCGCTCGACACGTCGACAATGTCGGTGCTGCTGCTGGTCACCCAGCCGCTGGTATCATTGATGGTTATAGCCAGGTCCGAATTCGCCGAATTCTGCCTCAAAACAAGTGTCAGCTCACTCTCGACCGCCGTTTCGAATCGCCACGAAAGAAGCGAGACCGTTCCCGGCACGCGAATGATCTGGCTGACTTGGGACTCTGTCGTAAAGGCCACCCCCATGGGGCATCGACCCAGGCCGACATTCGCATAGTAGGTCCCGTCGTACATCCCGCCCAAGCCATGTCCGCTCGTTCCCAGAAGAGTGGGATTGGTCATCGGGCGCCCTCCGAAGCCGGTTTGAGCAACACGACGGCATCGCCGAATTTGGCGAGTTTCGCAGCCAGGTCGCAATGCGTTGCTTCGTCGATGCCGGGGACCGTGAATTCGTACCGGCCGCCTCCCAGATGGCTGAATTGTGGCTTGTGTTTGGCCTTGGCCGTCAGCCTCGGCTGGCCCGCTTCGTCCAGGACCGGATCGCCGTCACTGTCGAGCACGGCCTTCTTCATGCCGTCGGGAAGGGAGCGGACGATCAGCCTGTAAGCGCGGTTCTTTACGACATGCTCGGCAAGCAGTTTCCGGTAGTGCTCCTGCACCGAGTCAGCCCCGTGCGTATCGCGGTGAACGAACGTGCCGTCGGGGTAACGCAGCGACACGCAGCGGTGCTCGCGCCCGTATCGCGGCGCGTCTCCCTGTCGTATTCCCACTCAACCTCGACAATGTGACCGGGATGCGTGTCCGGCCGCCAAATCTGGAGCTTCAGCATCGGCATTGTTCGATTCCTCATGGGGAGAGCAGGAATTGGGCGCCGCCGGGAGCATATCTCGCCTGGCGGAATTGTGCCACTCCAGTGCGGATGTGCCCGCCACGGGACGCAGTCCTGTCGAAGCTAGGATCGAACACGGATCCGGCGCGATCCCTGTAAGCTGCGCCAGGATCGCGGGATTTAACTATCCCGCCGTGTGAGCGTCTGTTAAGCGTCCCAGGCTGGCGCGGTTGGGGCCGAGATTTCGGCGCATGACCAGGACAGGGGCAGATCGCCGGGCATCCATTGGCGGAAGATCCGCACACACAGAGGTAATGACATGACTGAGACTGCAGCCGGGCGGGCACGACCGAACCCGGGACATGGAACGACACTCGCGCGCCGTATGGCATGGGCGCTGATGCTGGGCGGGGCTTGCGCGTTCGCCGGCGCGGCTACCGCACAGACAGCACCGTCAAAGACCGGCTATGTCGGCATTCTCGGAGGCGGGCCGGTTTACAAGCACATCCCGAAAAACATCGATGAACTCAAGAAATCGGGATTCAATGAACTGATCGTGTGGAGCGTCGAGGTCAACGGTTCGGGCGATCTGAACCTGAACGGCGAATTTCCGCTGACATCGGCGGGCTCCTATATCGGGAACAACACGTACCCCGATTTTCCCACCGATCTGAAGAAGATCAAACGCGGCACGGTCACGCGCATCACGCTCAGCATCGGGTCGTCCAACTATGGTGACTGGGAGGACATCAAGGCGCTGATCGATGCGCAGGGGACCGGACCAGACAGCATTCTCTACAAGGATTTCGCCGCACTGAAGCAGGCGTTGCCAATCGACGCGATCGATTTCGACGACGAGAACAGCTATGATTCGACGACCACGGTCGAATTCGCGGTGATGCTCGGGAACCTTGGCTACAAGGTCACCATGAACCCCTATACAAATAACAGCTACTGGACGTCGGTGGTGTCGCAAATCAACGACCAGCTCCCCAAGACGGTGGACGGCATTCACCTGCAGACCTTTGCCGGCGGCGAAGGCAACAATCCGTGCTCGGGCTGGGATTTCGGCAGCGTGCCGGTTTACCCCGGCATATCGGACCAGACCGCAGCGCCGCCCTATACGTCGCCGGCGGAGGCGAAGGTGAAGTTCAAGAACTGGCACTCGGAATGCGGCATCTCGGGCGGCTGGGTGTGGATCTTTGACCAGATCGCGGGCACCAAACAGGTTCGGCAATACGCCCACGCAATCACCAAAGGCGTCGGCGGAAAGATACAATAACAGCGATGCGGCCCGGCAGGTCTCGAACGGCGCCGGGCCGCTCACCTTCCGGAGTTCCGGGGCATGGCTCTATCATCGCGTACCGGTTATCATCCCGGCAGGGGCCCCTCGGCGGCCCCGGATGACACCAAAATACTCCGCCGGGTAGATTTGGGCCGGGAATAACCCCAGGCCCAATACCGTCCAATGGGGACTCGGCCGATGGCGGTCGGACGGATCCCGGGGCGAAGGCCCGTTACATCGCCCAAAATCCGACTTCGCTGTTCGGGCCGGAGGAAACGCTATGAAAATAAGCCGCCGCCATGCATTCGGTCTCGGCGCGACCGCTGCAATCGGCTCCGCCATGTTCGGAGCGGCCCTTGCGGGCCCGGAGCGCGTTGCCGCAGCGCAGGTCACACAGGAGGCCGCGGGCTATCAGACCCAGCCGAACAATGATCAGCGTTGCGCGTTCTGCGCACATTTTCAGGCGCCTGCGGCATGCGAGGTCGTGCAGGGCACGATTGTGCCGAACGGCTGGTGCAAGCTGTTCCGCGCCAAGGCCTCCTGATTTCAGGTACCGCGATTACCGGCATTCGTCGGGGCCAGGGGACCGGCCGCCGTCACGACAGGCGCAGTGCCTGCCGTGCCGCCGAAGCGCCGGCGTATCGCGTCATAGGGGCGGAAATACATACCAAGCGCGGCCGCGAGCCCGCCGCCGAAAAAGAACACGAAAACCCCTACGATAAGAGGATTGGGCCACGCCGGTCGGGAGGGTGTTACAGGCGGATCGTTGACGTCCGCCGAAAATGGCAGGTTCACCGAAGCGGCCATCAGGAAGTTTTCCTGCTGCAGGCGCAGCCGGAGCATCGCCTGTCTCTGGTCGACATCGGTAATGGACGGCAGCTTTTGATCGAGATAGCGGACATAGGCCATTGCCCGTGCAAGTTTCTGCTGCTTCAGGTAATTGTCGGAAATCGTCAGCACGCGCGAGAGGAAATAACGCGCGAACTCCGCATCCCTGTTCGAATAGCTGACGGAATAAAGTTCGGAGATGCCGATCTCCTTCGGGACAATATTGTGGCTGAGATAACGCTGCATATCGGCAGCCGTGGGGGGACGCCAGGAATCGAGCCCCAGCGCGGCCTTTGCAACCCGCTTGACCTGAGTGATAAATCCCGGCGGCGGATGAAACGTCCTGGTGCTCGGATCCCAGCTTGTGTCGTAAATTGCCGCCTTCACGCGATCGTCTGCGAGAAGGGCCTGGGCCGTCGCGTTTGAAGTAAGCTGTTGTAAGAGCGCAGAGAGTTTGGGATCGCCGCCTCCAAGCCCAAGTCCGAGGCGTCCCAGGGACAGCGACCCCAGTTCCGTCATTCCACTCACGCCGGTCAACATGTTCAGCTCGGCGTCGGACGGTGCAAGCGTCGCGCTAACGGTGTATTGCGGTTCGGCCAGATGAAGATAGGCAACCCCGAGCGCCGCGATGACGACGAAGACCAACGCAATGTCGCGCCACTGCATCCGCATCAGCGCGAAAATGCCCCGCGTCACTGTGCGTTTTTCTGTGTGATCAGAAACCATCGTCGTCACGCCCAGCTTCTCCTGCCGACGCCCCTTATCCTAATCCAAGATTGCCGCATGCGGAAACGGACCGGTTCCAGTGTATTCGCCGTCAAGCGCCGATTCCCTGGGTGACAGGGATGCGTCCTCGGGGAAGGCCGCGCCACCGGCGACGAGAGCGAACACAAATACGAAGAAAGGCTGATCGAGATCGATGTTCAGGGTCGAAAAAAGCGGGGTACCGAAGAGCAGACTTCCCGCCGTAAGCCAGGCTACGCGTCCCGTCCGCCGCCACTGCCTCACCGCAAAGGTAAACAAGACGAGCAGAAGCGCAAGATAAAGCACGACACCGCAGACGCCCGCATAGAGATAAACATCGAGTTCGCTGTTGTCGAAGATCGTGGTCGGAAGGAATGTAAAATCAGCCGATTGCATATAGCCGTAGCCGAAGAGCACGTGAGTCAGCGTGTCCGCATTGACGATGAACTGGTTCACGGTGACGTAGACACCACGGGCTCTTTGCAACAGGGAGATGGAATCGAGGAAGCCTGCGAAGAATCCGGGCGCCAGGGCGACCACGGCGTAAATTGTCGCATAGAAGACGCCCACGAGCGTAAGTGCCGTCGCGACGAGCGCCCGCACGCTCAATCCCGCGCGGATCAGCAGAAAGCCGATCCCGCAGCATCCGAGATAGAGGAGCAGATTGCGCGTGTTCGTGCTAACGACGGCAGCGACAAAGAGAACCGCCAGCAACGCATAGGCGAAAGCGCTCCACCGCCGCCCCCTGCTCCGGAATGCGAGTGCGAGGCACAGAATGGCAAACAGCGCCGCGAAATGCCCGAATTCGAGCGCGCTGCCAAAAATCGAATTCGCGCGAATGCGGTGCGTCGCAGCCAATTCCGTCAGGCGGATCATGGCCTGTCCGGCCCCGCCGAATTCGTTCCTCGGGCCGCCTTCGAAACCGGACCGCAGGATGGGATCGTTGAGCGCAAACTGCAGAATGCCAAACAGTGCGATCGGAACCGCCATCGTCAGCAATATACCGATGATCCTCTGTTCCTGGGCGTCGTCAGGCGCCGGGAAGTACCTGGCATTGACCAGCATGATCAATGCGAGCGCAGGAGGAACGACAAAAAAATTGAACGCGAATCCCGTATAAAAAGCGCCGAAATCGACCACCATCAGGCTATAGGTCAGCAGCGTAACGAGGCCGTAGCCGAGCGCGACGAGCCGCAACTGCTCCCGGGATGTCTCCCGGGAAGCCGTCACCGCAGCCCAGGCGAGGACGGCGACAAACAGTATGACCCGCAAAATGCCGGTGAAGAACACGACCTGTCCAAAGGCAGCCTGCTGCGCGTAGCGAATCGGCCACGACGCGACGAACAGCAGCAGAAGAAGCCAGCCGAGCCAGGCCCAGATCCGTTCTGTCGATCCGCCATTCATGATGTCAACCGATACACGGTGTTCAGGTCTTTTATGCGTTGAAGGAGGTTGCTGATCCCCCGGTAGAGCTGTTTCGGATGGGATGCCGCGGGATCCGCCCGCAATGTGCAACCGAAAAATCGGTGACCCGCGACGAGATCGCCACCGATCAACGCATCGCCCGCACGGATATCGATGTCGCATCCAAAGAACGAATATCCCGTATCTCTCCCGCCGCTGTCGCCGCCGAAGTCGAGGACCGGAAATCCGCTGCCGGCATCGAAAATCTGGGTGCCGTGAAAGCTGACCGCTTCGGCCGCGTTCAGGACCAGGTTGGACGCAGGCGGCGTGCTTCCGTCGCCGGCCGGAAGATGAAATTTCGAGGCGACAAACTGGATGTTGTTGTTGGGGCCGCTATGGAGCAGAGGCGGCTGAATAATGAGACTCGGTCCATGAGAACTTTCGACGCGGGCGCCGAAGAAGTGTAGTGAGTTCGAATTGTCGGCAAATGTTTCACCAGCAATGGCAATCGCGCCCGTTGCAGGTACGGCCAGCCCACATCGGGAAACAAACGCATCAATGACGACGGCGTCCCAACTGTTACGAAATTCCATGCCGAAGCCCTGCGCGGCCCGTACCCCGACCCGCGTCAGCGCGAAGTCGGCGCAGCGGCGAAAGGAAATTCCGCTGCCGCGACCGCCGCAATCAAACAGAATGCCGGAGATGGTAAAGCCTCTCAGCCGGTCGGCACCGACAGGTTCGACTGTGAGGACAGGTGCTGCAAAACCGGCGGAAACAATCGCGCAGCCCGGAAGGCTCGCGTTTATATCGTAGGCACCGCCGCCGACAAGCGCGAGAGGATGTTGAATGCGCAGCGGCCGCGATACACGATAGACACCGGGGGCCAGCGCAAGAACCGGAAAACCGTGCGATGCGGCTGCATCGAAC
>DATAYG010000080.1:0-2163 GCA_036272695.1 Rhizomicrobium sp.
GATTTCGACGAGCGGGGCAAAGCCGTGCATCTGGAGGAAAAGCCAAGGACACCTCGCTCGAACTGGGCAGTCGCCGGGCTTTATTTCTACGATGGGCGTGTCTGCGACATCGCCGCCGCGGTGAAGCCGTCGCATCGCGGCGAGCTGGAGATCACCTCCGTCAATGAGGCCTATCTCGAGGCGGGCGATCTCAATGTCGAGCGGCTTGGGCGCGGATTTGCCTGGCTCGACACGGGAACGCACGACGCTCTTATCGAGGCGGCAAACTTTGTTCAGGTGCTCGAACGGCGACAGGGCGCGCGAATTTGCTGCCCGGAGGAGATCGCGCTGCGAAACGGCTGGATCGACCGGGCGCAGGTCGCGTCCCTGGCACAGCCGCTCCTGAAAACATCGTATGGCCGCTATCTGGACCAGTTGGCGCGCGAGCCGGATTAACAAGGTACTCCGCTTTGGTGCCGCTCTGCAGGCAGCGGCATTGGCCAAGATTGACCCTTGCGGCGCGGTCCTTTAGCTTCGAATGGCTCTCGGAATTGACAGGAGTTTATGTGGACGCCGGATTGGCGCGGGGCGCTGGCCATGCGGCACTGAACCCTATGGAGTCGCCGGATTGGCTGATGGACCTTGAGCGGTCCGTCGCCGCGCGGGCGCGTGCACCCCACAGGCTGCTGGCCGCCTTCAACAACTATCGCGAGCTCGTCCATGCCGGCCTGATCATCCCGCCTGCTGAATTGCCGACAGGGCCGGCCCTCACAAATTTTCTGCGCCAGGTCGCGAACGCCGGCTGGCGATCGTGCGAAGGTTTGACCAGCCTGTTCGATCCCGCCTGGTATCTGCTCGCCAATCCCGATGTGGCCGGTGCCGGCATCAACCCCGCCATTCATTTTGCCCACCATGGCAGGGCGGAATATCGGGACCCCTCGCCGCTGTTCTGGAGCGCCTGGTATCTTCAAAGGAATCCGCAGGTTCGGCAGTCCGGCCTTACCCCATTTGACCACTATCGTGTTGTCGGCGCCCGGTCCGGGCTGGATCCGCACCCGCTGTTCCAGTCGGCCTGGTATGCCGAGAGCTACCCGGACGTTGTCGCATCCGGCCTGACGCCACTCGAGCACTTTCTGGTCGCCGGCTGGGCGCGCGGCTACGACCCCAATCCCTGGTTCAGCACAAGCTGGTACCTCGAGCGCTACAGCCGCTCGCTGAGGCATCCCAATGCCATTGTCGACTATCTGCTCGGCGGCGCCGCGGAAGGACGCGATCCCAGCGCCCGCTTCAGCAGCAGCTTCTATCTGTCCGAATACGACGATGTCGCGCAGTCGCAGATGAATCCGCTGACCCACTTCCTTGCCAATGGGCTCGCGGAAGGCCGTGCGGCACTTCCACTCAGCAATTACCGGCGGATCACGCTCGCACCTGAGCTTTTGCAGCCAAAGGCGCGGAAGAAGACGGCCGTTCGTCCGGCCGCCTTGCGCGAGGCGCGACAAGTTGAACCCCGCATCAGTGCGCTGAACCCGACGGTCAAGATCAATTGGGTGGTGATGCCCGACAATCATGGTTGGGCCTATGGGAACAATGCGAAGCGCCTCTCGAATGCGCTTTCCGGTTTCGACCACGATTTCGATCGCCAGACAGCGGGCGACGATATCGCGCTCTATTTCGACATTCGCATTTTCCACAAAGTCGGCAGGCTCGGCCGGGCCAATGTGCTGCGCGTCGGCGGCCGGCGTCCTCTCGACATCCAGTACGGCGACAATTGGCAGGAGCTTCAGAAGGACCTTCAGAATTTCGACGCGGTGATTGCATTGAATTCGGCCCTCGCCGAGCTTGTGACCCCGTTCCACGACAACGTCGCCGTCATCCCCAATGGCATCGATTGCGACGCGTGGCGTCCGGACTCGGCACCGCAAGACCATGCGCGGCCGTTCACGGTGGGATTCGCCGGAAATCTCATGACAGGACGCGAGCGGGAGGTGAAAGGTTTCTCCTACGTCCAGGCAGCGTGCGAAAAATTGGGAATTCCGATCCTGACCTTGCAGAAGTCGAAGAACCAGATCCAGCACGAGGATATGCCGCGCGAATTCTACGGCAAGATCGACTGCCTGGTGCATCCCGTGGGGGAGGGAAAAGAGGGCAGCTCGAATGTGATCATGGAAGCGCTAGCGCTGGGCG
>DATAYG010000081.1:0-1816 GCA_036272695.1 Rhizomicrobium sp.
GAAAAAGCGTCGCCTGATAACGCGATTCACCCCCGATATGCGCCATCGTGACCTACAAATCATGCCATTGCGACGCGCACACAGAATCAGCGTCGCCCGCCCAAATCAACGCCAGAGTTTCCTCACAGCCTGGAAAGCGGGAACCCAGCAGCGCGATTTATCCGGAAAGTGTCGTGAACTGGGTCTCCGCTTTCGCGGGGATGACAGTGTAAGGGACGAATCCTCAGGGCGACTGGTATTACTTCGGTGACGTCGTCGTTGTGGTGCTGGTATTGCTGCTTCCGCCGCAGGTGGCAATACAAATCGCCGCTCCGACGGCAACAGCTCCCGCGGCGGCAATTTCTGCGACGCTCGGCGTCCAGGCTGCCGCCACCGGCGTTCCTGCCTCGTCTCCTGCAGGCAGGGGTCCGTCAGTGCCGGCCTGGGCCGGATCGGTGGGTTGTGTGGGAGCATTGGGCGCCGTCGCCTGGTCGAAGGTCGCCGGAGACTGGGCGGGCGCTGCCGTCGCAGACGCGGCCCCGCCGGAACCCGTTGTGTCCTGCGCAAACGCCGAAGTCGAAAACGCCATCGCCAGACCGGCAGCGACTGCAATCCATTGGTGCGACATGAACGAAACTCCCGGTTCTGCGGCTAGCATCAGACTAGGCGCCCAAAAAGTAAAGTTTTGGTTGACGCGCTACACGCCATAATGCTCGCGATACCAGCGCACGAAACGCGGGATTCCTTCGCTTATCGGCGTGGCGGGTTCGAAGCCGAGATCGCGGCGGCTTGTCTCGATATCGGCATAGGTCGCGGGCACATCGCCCGGCTGGAGCGGTTCGAATCGTAACTCCGCCTTCTGGCCAAGTGCCGATTCGAGCACGGCGATGAACTCCGTCAATTTCTCCGAACGATGATTGCCGAGATTGTACAGGGCATGCGGCGGAGCAGAGCGGGGCGGCCGATCCAGAGCCCGCAATACGCCGTTCACAATATCGTCGATGTAAGTGAAATCGCGCCACATTTCGCCATGGTTGAAGACGCGGATCGGCTCTCCCGCCAGGATGGCGCGGGTAAAAATGAACAGCGCCATGTCGGGCCTGCCCCATGGGCCATAGACTGTGAAGAAACGCAGGCCCGTGGACGGCAGGCCGTAAAGATGTGCGTAGGTGTAGCCGATCAGCTCGTCGGCGCGCTTGGTGGCGGCATAGAGCGAATTCGGCTCGGTCACCGGATCCCCGACCGCGAACGGCATTTTCTTGTTGCCGCCATAGACCGAGGACGAGCTGGCATAGACGAAGTGGCGCAGCTGCGGACAGGCGCGCGCCAGTTCGCTCATCACGACCTGCCCCATCACATTCGACTGGACATAGACGTAAGGGTTGATCAGCGAATGACGGACGCCGGCCTGCGCGGCCAGATGAATGATGCCGGTAATCTCGGGGAATTCGCCGGCGAGTGGCAGCATCCGCGCACGATCGGAAATGTCGGCGCGGCAGAAGACGAAGTTCGTCTTCGTCTCGAGTTGCGCAAGCCGCGCTTCTTTCAACCCCACTTCGTAATAATCATTGAGGTTGTCGACGCCGAGCACCCGATCGCCGCGGGCAAGCAGCGACTCGGTTACATGATATCCGATGAACCCGGCAGCTCCCGTCACCAGAATCATATGTGCCTCGCGAATCGGCGTCGTTTATGCCACGCGTCGCCTGCCCTCAAAACACGATTTTTCGCGAAGCGCCGCTTGCAAGGCCGGCTCCGACGGGTGAAACAAAAGAACGCATGAGGGATTCGCGCGATGCGCATAGCCATGATCGGCACGGGATATGTCGGCCTCGTC
>DATAYG010000082.1:0-4052 GCA_036272695.1 Rhizomicrobium sp.
CCGGCGCGGAACCTGCGCAATAGGTTTCTTCGAAGACGCTCATAACGTGGGCCACACCCTCGGCTTTTACGGTTCGCAGGTTATCGGCGAAATACAGGCCGCGGGAAGCATGCCCGGCGATGATTTCGTAGGAGGGGAAATAATAGACGTGATCGTGGTTCGCGGTCACATCGCTGCAAACGGCGCGGAGAATGGCTTTGCTGTGTGTAGTCGCAACAAGCACATGTTCGTCGGTATAAGTTGCCGTCAGCGGCACGGGCGAGACCGTGAGGACAAGGCGAGCGTATGGGTTAAGGGCCTTTAGCCTGGCGACGAAGGATTCGAGATCGTCGCGAACCTCCTCGTATCGGAAATTGCGAAAGCCATAGGAGGCCGGCTTGGACGGGGCCGCCACGACGCCGGGCGCGATCGGATAAACGGTGCCGTCGCGATGCGAAACCCAAGCTTCGGTCAATCCCAGCGTGAAGACAAACACCGTACATTCGGACAGAAGCTTGCGGACCGCGACGATATGGGCCTGTCGCGCGGCCCTCAAAGCGGCTTCGTCGACGAAACCTTCCGCAAAAACCGAAGGCCTCAGAGCGTCGACCAAGCGTCCGTCGGGCCGCAGCCAAGCAAGGTCAGCCGGACGTCTGTCGCCCAGGGACTCTTCCATGAGATGGGCAAGCTGGCGCGTAGTGTAGATGTTGCCATAGAGCGCAGAAAACGGCGGCTGATCGGGGCGTACCTCTTCGGTCTGCAGAAATCTCGCAAGGCCGCACTTTCTGATGTGGGTGGAAACGTGTTGTGCAAAACAGCTACCGGCTGTGGCGATCAGATCGGCGGACGTCAGTCGAAACCGCTTGGCGGGAATGGGGCGAAGCCCGGCGAGGGGACGCGCGGCGACGGCGAGCTTCCAGAAATGCTCTTCCGCTTTGTTTTCGTAGGGATTTTTCATTGCCCGCATGGCTCCTCATCGGGGCCGATAGATGGGACGTTTTGGCGATCCCGGCAAGAACGGGATAGACAGACGGCTTCAGGCCCGATCAATTTCAGGGAATGCGAAGGGGCGCCACTTTTATGCAGCGCCCCTCCTGGAGCCGTTCCCCATGCCAGTAGAGAACGACAACTAGTCTTCGGCTTCGGCCGGTTCCTTCTCGGTCATCAGGCTCTTGCCGATGAGCCCGGCGTTCTGGCGGATCTGCGCCTCGATTCGCGCCGCCGCGTCCGGGTTCTGGATGAGATATTGCTTGGCGTTCTCGCGGCCCTGGCCGATTCGCTCGCTGCCATAGGAGAACCAGGAGCCGGATTTCTCGACAATGCCGGCGCGCACGCCGAGATCGACCAGCTCGCCCACCTTGGAGATGCCGGCGCCGTAGATGATGTCGAACTCCACCTCCTTGAAGGGCGGAGCCACCTTGTTCTTCACCACCTTCACGCGCGTCTGGTTGCCGATCATTTCGTCGCGGTCCTTGATCGCGCCGATGCGGCGAATGTCGAGGCGCACGGAAGCGTAGAATTTCAGCGCATTGCCGCCGCTCGTGGTCTCCGGACTGCCGAACATCACCCCGATCTTCATGCGGATCTGGTTGATGAAGACGACGAGGCAATTCGATTTGGAGATCGAGCCGGTGAGCTTGCGCAGCGCCTGGCTCATCAGCCGCGCCTGAAGGCCCGGCAGCTGGTCGCCCATCTCGCCTTCGAGCTCGGCTTTGGGCGTCAGCGCCGCCACCGAATCGATGACCACGATCTCGACGCCGCCCGAACGCACCAGGGTGTCGGCGATCTCAAGCGCCTGTTCGCCGGTATCGGGCTGGGAGATCAGCATCTCGTCGATATCGACGCCGAGCTTGCGCGCATAGATCGGGTCGAGCGCGTGTTCCGCATCGATATAGGCGGCAATGCCGCCCTTCTTCTGCGCCTCGGCCACGGCGTGGAGCGCGAGCGTCGTCTTGCCCGAAGATTCCGGGCCGTAAATCTCGATCACCCGGCCGCGCGGCAGCCCGCCGATACCGAGCGCAATGTCCAAGCCCAGCGAGCCGGTCGAGATCGTGTCGGTCTCCACCACCTCGCGCTGGCCGAGCTTCATCACCGAGCCCTTGCCGAACGCCCGGTCGATCTGCGACAGCGCGGCCTCCAGGGCCCGCTTCTTGTCGCTCTTGTCCTCCCCCCGGCCCACCACCCGCAAAACCGCTTCTTTCATCATCGCTTCGCCTCCTTATTTCACACCGCCCCCCAAATCCCAAGGGGGTCGATAGGTGGCCATTGTGCACGTTTTGTTCTGTTTGGCAAGGTGGAGCTAAGGTGTTTGAAATTTAAGGGTTTGCAAGCGTTGTGTTCTGTTGACGTTCCCGTCGTTTGAGAGCGGGTTTGAAAACTGGTGAGTGGCCGCCCATCGATGGTTGTACAAGGGACGGGCGATTAGGGGTCCTGCCAGTGCATAACGAGACAGAACATCGCACCAGCTACGAGCAGGAAAAGGACCAGCCCGTAGAACAGCAGGACACCATGAAAGCTGGACACGTTGGGAGGCTTGGCAAATTGAGCCTCAATTAACGTGCTCATGTTGATGCTTTTGGGGCCGCCTTGCCGGGTTTCATCCTCCAGCTGTTTAATCGCAGCCACGGCGCCCGACAGCAGGACATTATAGTACAAGAAGTCGATGCACCATATCGCCACCCATACCAGCGCCATGGCAACGAAGATAATGGTGGCCACCAACCAGCTTACCCGGAGATCGGCTACGTCCCCTTTCGCGAGCACACCGACGATGGTCGAAAGCGCTGCTATTCCAGCGATGCTTTGCGACCGGAGTCGCATAAGCAAATCATGAAATGCATCGCAATATCCTCATATTTCTCCCACAATGCCTGCGCATTCAAGGAACCGGCGGTCTTGCCTTCGGGTTCGGTCATAAGATAGTCCTGCGTCTGGTAGTCGGAGACAACTGCCATGGATACGAAGATTCGACCGGCAATGTCTTGGGGTGGTGCCTACCTCAAGATTACGTATGCGATGATAGGCATCGCTGTATTGCCCGCAGTCGTCGCTTTTGTACGCGAGCTCATCGTCCGTTAGCGCATTATTTTCGCTCAACCTGGTGTCTCATTTCTGCGCGCACGGAAAGGTATGCTGCATCACCGCCAGCAGGGCCGACGCGGGATCGTCCTCGTCGAGCTCCGATTGTTCCTTCACGCCGCGGCGCAGCATTTCGACCAGCTGATCGGCGGTCAGGCTGAGCGTTGCGGGCTGGCAGTACATGGGAGGCTGTCTCAGCGTGCCCGTGATATACGCATTGGCGGCGATGAAGCCGCGCTGCACGCCCATGATCTGGGTTTCAGTCTGATCCCGTCCGAGGGGCTCGTCATGAAGCGCCAGAAAATCCGTCACCGTACCGCATAGCGCCGGCTGGGCCGTGGCGATCCAGAAAGCTGCAACCAGAGACATCCGCATCCGAGGTTCCTTTCATCCGGGTGTCATCCTATCCGCACCACGCCATTTTCTCACCGTCGGCGGATGGCCCTAATCTGCCCGTTCCCGCGTCCCGGCATCCCGAATTCGGTTGACATATATACCGTATGGGTATATTCTTTGTCTTTGGCTCTTTGACAACAGAACCTTCATTGACCGGATCCAGCCTTGACCCGCCGCCAGCACACGAAGAGCCGGCGCACGAACGGTTTTCCCTGCTGCAGGGACAAAAGCAGGGAAGCGAAAATATTCGTGGCAGCGGGCGGCGGTGATCGGCGCAGGTAGAAACGAATTCTGTCCGTGGCGGTCGGCAACTTGTCCGAAGCGCGAACGAGTTTCCCTGCAGCAGGGAAAAAAGCAGGGAAGCGAAAAAATTTTTCGTCGACGCGGTTTTCTATCGAGTCGAATCAATCTCTCCTCTCTCCATGGCCGGGCCACGCCCGGCCATGGTGATTATACAGAACTACAAGCCAGCACTAATCGGCAGGCACGGAAATGAAGTCTGCTCGAATCCACCGTCGAGGCATCTGAACCGCGAACGGTTTTCCCTGGTGCAGATGGGGTAACGGGGCAAGTCTTGTATAGGCCTGGAAAGGCAGTCG
>DATAYG010000083.1:0-22205 GCA_036272695.1 Rhizomicrobium sp.
CACACTAGGACGAGGAAGTCCAGAGCCCCCGTCCAGCGAGCGAAGATACGATGAAAAACCTTCTGTTCGTAACCTCCAGCCTGTCCGGACGCGATTCGAAATCGGCCCAAATCGGAGAGAAATTCGTCGATATCTGGCAGGCCAGCCACGGACCGGTTCGGGTCACAAAGCGCGACCTTGGACGGGGGACCATTCCCCATCTGACGGGGGACCATCTTAAGGCATGGACGACCGCGCCCGACGATCGCCCGGAGCGCGAGACTGCGCTGGCGCAGGAGAGCAATCCGCTGCCCGATGAGGTGGAAGCCGCCGATGTCATTGTCGTCGCAGTGCCGATGTACAATTTTGCGATCCCTTCGACGCTCAAGGCCTGGGTCGACCATATCACCCGCGCGGGGCGGACCTTCCGTTACACCTCCGCTGGAACAGTCGAAGGGTTGCTGAAGAACAAGAAGGTCTTTGTTGTGGCGGCGCGGGGCGGAATCTATACGGGCGACAGCCCCGGCAAAGCGCTCGATTTCCAGGAACCCTATCTGCGCGCGATCCTGGGCTTCAACGGCCTGACGGACGTGACTTTCATCCATGTGGAAAGTCAGAAAACTGGTCCGGAGGCGGCCGATGCAGGCCTTGCTCACGCGCACAAATGCGTCAGCACGGTCGCCGCCCCGACCGGCGCCGCTGCCTGAGCAAGTTTGTCCAAGATTGCGCAGTAACAGGGAACTAGAGTCACACGCATGATCGCATCTTTTGTTCCGCAGTTGATGGCTCTGGTGATCGGGTCGGTTGGACTCGTTCAACTTGTTGGTCCGCGGCCGCTTCGGCGGCTTCTTGCGGAATGGGGCTATGGCCGCGGATTCAACTGGGTGACCGGTGGTTTCGCGATGGCCGCAGCCGTTTTTCTTGCGATTCCGCAGTTGCGGATCTGGGGCGTGGTGCTTTCTGCATTCCTTCTGCTTGGAACGACTCTGCTGCTTCTCGATCAACGCCGATATTTGTTCGCGCTGCCGGGGATCCTGCTTCTCGGGACACTTCCGCTGGCGCTCGTGGCACCTTAGCGCTCACACAGGACGGTCTGTCATGGGCAATACCCTCCCGATGAATTCCGGCAAGAACGTCCAAACAGGTTCGGACGCGGGCTTTTCTGCAGAACTGCTCCGCCTCATCCCGCAACTGCGTCAATGGGCAAGGCGGCTCTATCGCGACGATGAAGCAGCCGCCGATCTCGCGCAGGAGACGCTGGCGAAAGCCTGGCAGGCACGCCGCAGCTTCGCGCGCGGCACCAAGCTGGAAGCGTGGCTCCTCACCATCATGCGCAACCAGTTTCGTTCCGAATTCCGGCGCGCGCGTCGAAAAGCGCCGTGGAACCAGGAAGCGGCCGAACAGATACCGGGCGCGCGGGACGAGCAGATTTGGAATGCCGAACTGTCGGACGCGGTGCGCGCCATTGGCACCCTTTCGTCGCGGCAGCGCGAGGCGCTGATACTCACCGATGTGGGCGGGTTCTCGAGCGAAGAGGCGGCCGCGATCTCGCATTGCCGGCCAACGGCTTTGAAAAGCCGCGCGTCGCGTGCGCGTCAGTCGCTTGTCGCCATGCTGAAAGGCGATGAGCCGATCGCTTCGCGTGCCCGTCCCGCGCCCGGCCACGCCGCCGATGAAATGATTTCGCGATTGAACACGCTCGCCGCGGATTTTGTTCCACTGGCACGGCGGCCGCGAAGAATCAGCGCGCCCGCGATCGCCCAGGCGTAGCTTTGCTTTTTTGTGCTTTCGAGCGCTTGGCAGCAGGGGCCTTCTCGCGCAATTTGTTCTTATTAAGATCGATAGCGGCCCGGACGAGCTCTTTCAGGGCCCGTTCATCGATTTTGTCGCCCTCTAGAAGATCAATCGCCCGCCATGCGCCGCCTCCGAGACCCGCGTTGAAGAGCCGGTCGGGATCCGGGAGCATCGCCCCGTGAGGAAAGGTGAGCTTCACTTTCTCTTTATGGGCATTGCCGACTGCAATCATCCCGGCACAATACCAGACCGGGCTTCCCATATATTTCCATTCCTCGATGATCTCCGGATCGGCCGCAAGAATGCTCTTGCGGATCCTGACCAAGGTCTTGCCGCGCCAGTCGGTCAGTTTTGCGATCAGTTCGTCGATACGCTCCGATGGATGCATTGCCTGCCTCGAATTCAAAGCCACCCGGCGGACTCTAATCCATCCGGGCCAATACCTGCTCCAATTTTACGAAGACTTGGCGCCACCCGGCCCTCGCGCCGCCATAGGCCTGCTTCTGATCCGGCCGGAAGCCCGACTGCTCGACACGCAGATGGGTCCCTGTATCCGTCTGCGTGAGCGTCCAGGTGACGACGCCCTGAATATCGAGAGCCGACCATGTGTAGGACAATGTCCTGTTCGGTTCGACGACCAGGACCTCGCAATCGACGACAATATTAAGGTCGGGTCTGGGATTCCGTCGAACATTGAAGCGGTAACCCACGACCGGCTTGAAGTCATTCTTCATGAACCATTCCTCGATCAGGTGCGGCTTGGTGAGCGCGCGCCAGACCTTTTCCGGCGGATGCGGCAATTCCCGTTCGACAACGACGGAAAGCGTCTCGGTCGTGGGTTCGCTCATTTGGCGGTTGGTTGAGCGCCGGCTCTACCAGCGCGCCAGCTGGGTGATTTGAATGAGGTTGCCGCAGGTGTCGTTCACCTGCGCGATGGTCGCGCCGGTCACCTGCTTTGGCGGTATCGCGAACTCCCCGCCGCGCGCCGTGATGCGCTCATGTTCGCCGTTGATGTCGTCGGTCAGGAAATTCGCCGCCGGCTGACCCTGCTGGAATATGGCCTGCTGATAGGCGCTCGCCGCCGGATTGTTGTTGGGCGCGAGTTGCAGCTGGGTTCCGTCCGGCTCTTCTGCCGAGCAGACGGTCAGCCAGCGATACGGTCCCTGGCTGAAATCGGCCTTTTTGATGAAGCCAAGCACATCGGTGTAGAAGCGCAGGGCCTTTTCCTGATCGTCCACATACACGCTGGTCAGTTTGATCTTCATTGCCATTGCCTCCGTTTGCGACGCCAGGTGTGTTTTGCCGCGTCGTTTCATAGCCCTTCGTTCATTGGTCCATTCTTTTCAGCAGGTCTTCGAGCGCATCGAACCGGCTTTGCCAGAAGCCCGCCATCTCGCTCGTCCAGTCGACGAGGGGCGCGAGCGCGCCGAGCTGCGCGCTGTAATGCGTCTGCCGGCCCTCATGGCGGTCGCGCACCAGCCCGGCCTGCTTGAGAACTCCCAGATGCTTCGACACCGCCGGTTGCGATACTCCGGCTTGGGCCGTCAGTGCCCCCACCGTCTGCTCGCCCTTGCGGCACAACCGCTCGAAAATCGCCCGCCGGGTCGGGTCGGCGAGCGTTCTGAACAGCATATCGTGAGCGTTGGGCATCCGGGATCAATAACCAACTGGATATTGATTGTCGTATAACCACCCGGATATGGAAGAGTCAAGCAGGAATGCGTTGCCTCCGGGTTCCAGCTTTCGCTGGAACGCCACCTCAAGAGTTGTGGAAACAAAATTGACCGAATTATGGGAACGAAGACTGACTTTATGTCCGGTTTTTCAGGTGCCGGTCGTACCAGTCGAGAATGCGGGTGAACATGTCGATGTTATAGCTGCCCTTCTTCGGTGAATGGCCCTCGCCGGGATAGAGTACCATCTCCGTCTCGACGCCCAGATGCTTCAGCGCGCGATAGAGCCCCTTGGACTGGCCAACCGGATTGTTCTCGTCGTCCTCTCCGTCGAGAATCAGAGTCGGCGTGTGCGCGTGGCCGATGAAGGTCGCCGGCGAGTTGCGAGCAAAAACATCCGGATGTTCCCACGGCGTGCCGAAATACCATTCATCGCCATCGGAATGGCCTTCGGTTTCAAATTCCGCCTGCTGATCGTAAACACCTGCGCCGACAATTGCCGCCTTGAACCTGTTGCTCTGTGTGATCGCCCAGGTGCTCATCTCACCGCCATAGGACCAGCCGCCGATGCCAAGCCGCTCCGGATCGGTTTCACCTTTTGCGATCACCGCATCGAGAACCGCCATCAGGTCTTTGTAATCACCTCCGCCCCAATCGCCGCGATTGGCCTTGAGGAAAGCCTCGCTGTAGCCGTTGGAGCCGCGCGGGTTGACCATCAGCACCTGATAGCCATGCGCCGCAAGCAATTCGGACCACGCCGTTTCCCATCCGTAGTTCTCTGAGAAATTAGCTGATGGACCACCATGAACACGCAATACAAGCGGCAATTTTCCGTGTTCCTGCGGCGCGTTTGGTCTCATGAGGGCGGCTTCGATTTCCGTGCCGTCAAAACTTCGCGTTGTGAATATTGTGGTGCGGGCAAGTTCGATTCCGTCCCAGCCTTGTTGCAGATGCGACAGCTGGCGGATCCTGCCACCCCTGCTGCGCAGCCAGACCTCCGGAAGATGCTGGAAATCTTCGCCGACATAGGCGATGTCGCCCCTGGCCGATACATCGAAGGACGCTACCGAAAGCGGCAGGTCGATTCGCGCCGGCGCATTCTCCGGCGCAACGCGCCAGATCTCGTTCCGGAAGCCATGGACGAGCCGCAGCCACAGGACCGGTTCCTCATGCCATCGTATTTCGGCGGCAGCGAGATCGGGAACGCCCGCAATGGGATGCAAATCGCCGCCATTGACATTCGCGGTCAGCGGATCGCGCTCCATCGGGCCGCCGACGGTTGTTGCGCGCACCACGAAGGAATTTCCAGTCGGCGAGACGATCAGGCTGTCGAAAGGCTGTGGCGGATGGGCGACCGGACGGACCGTGCCATCGCGAAGCGAGAGGCTGTAGATCGCGTCGGTGAACTCGTCGATCTGCGGTGTCGATGTGGCATCGATCAGCAGATGTTCGCGATCCTGCCAGCCGAACCCGTCGACCCGCATGCCCGTGATTCCTATTTGCCGCTGCTTTCCGGACGCCAAATCCAGCACCCACAGCCTTGAAAGATCGCTTTCGCGGTCGGCGACTTGCGGTCCGCTGTCCTCGTCCGGCGCGCCATCGTCCTTCGCGAGGTATGCGATGTTTCGTCCGTCCGGCGACCAGTGAAAGCTTTCGACGCCGAATTTGCGCGTTGTCCGCGGCACGGCTTCACCGCTGCGCATGGGCATGACATAGACCTGTGTCTTGCCGCCACGATTGGAAAGCAACGCCAGCGACCTTCCATCCGGTGACCACTGCGGCGAGCGCTCCGATTTGTCCGCCGGCGTAATCTCGCGCGTACTGCCGGTGCCGATATCGACAATCGCAATATGGGGCCGGACGTCCCACAAATAGCTGGTGGCCACGTAAGCAAGCTCGGATCCATCAGGCGAAAAATGCAGGTCGCCCGCGCGGACGTAGCTCAGCGCTTTTGCGGACGAGAGTGGCTGCTCGGCGGCGCATGCGGGACGGGAGAGCGCGATGGCAGAGTAGAAGCAAAGGCCGAGTAGCGTAAACGAGACGCGCATGAGGGTGACACCCGGAAAATCTGGTAGCAGATTAGGCGGCCCCCGCGCTCCCGTCTTCCACGCGGCAAGCGGGCTTGCACAGGCTTAGCGAAGGATTGCCATGCCACCCCGCACCGAAATTCGCGACTATCCTGCCTTCCATGCGATGCCGCCGCATATGCACGACACGGCTTCGATGAACATTGTCCTTCGCGGCGGGTTCGTGGAGCGGATGGGAAGGGCAGAACGTCATTACTCGCGTGGATACGTCGCTTACTTTCCAGCGGGCGTGGTGCATTCCCAGCAGTTCGGCAGCGCCGACACGCGGCAGATCGTCTTCCGTCCGGAGGATAGCTGGCTCGATTATCTCGTGGACTGCAAGGCGAGGCTCGGCGAAGCTCCATGCCTCAATAGTCTTGCATTTCCGCATCTCGGCGACCGGCTGTTTCATGAAATCCGGGCGCGCGACGAATTCGCGGACATCGCTTGCGAGGGCATTTTGCTGGAAGTAGTCGCCCAGTTCGGCCGCCAGTACGCGGCGGCCCGCCGGCCGCCGAAACCGCCGGCATGGCTCAACAGCGTCCGCGATTTTCTGCACGCCCGACCCGCCGCAGCGTTCCGAATGACCGATCTGGCACGCGTGGCAGGGCGGCACGAAGTCCATGTGGCGCGCGAGTTTCGCCGCTTCTATGGCCTGAGCGTCGGCGCCTATCTCAGAAAGCTGCGCCTCGAATCTGCCGCATTGAAACTTGCCGACCCGCGGGCCGCCATCTGCGCGATCGCGCTTGAATGCGGATTCAGCAGCCATTCCCATCTGTGCCGCGAATTCAAGCGGCGCTTCGGCCTCACGCCCGCGCAATACCGCGCCGGCCATCGATAATCTGGCCAAAAAGTAACCGCGCCCGAGGGCGCGGCAGTGATCGTTTGATAATTATACTTATATTCAGAGCGGACTGCTTTCGATAGTTGCCCCGGGCATGTCCCAGAGCTGGTCCCGCGTCAGATCGGTATAGAGCACGCGGTCGTCGGGATCGAAACGCAGATCGCCCGGTCTCACCCAGACCGAGACACGCCGGTTCAATGCGATCTCGATCCGCAGCGGCCGCCCGTCCGGCGCCGTTTCCACATTGCGCACCCGGCCGACCCAGCGGCCGCCAGGGCCGGACACCGGAACCTGCCAAAGCTGCTGGCTCGGTTCTGCGATCAGGTAGAGCGGCTGCAACCCGCCTTCATCGTAGCGGTATTCGACAGGCGCCGGGTAGCTCCACGCATATTGCGCGAGATCATAGGCGCGTGCGTCCTGCACATAGCGTTGCCGGTCATACTGGTAGCGCTGCTGCTGATTTCCGTAACGCTGGAGCTGTTGCTGGTATTGCTGCTGCTGGTCTTCATACTGCGCCTGCGGGCCAGACGGCGGCCCGGCTTCGTCGCCCACCGGCGCATTTTCCTCCGGCGGTGGACCGCCATATCGGGCATCGCGCGAGTAGGGCGGGTTCTGTTGATACCCTTCGACAGTTGTCGCATCGTACGGATCTTGGGCTGGTGCCGCCCCGTTGAGCTGCGCCGGGGATGACGTAGTTCCATTCATGCCCTCGGCATTCAGGCCCTGCGTTTGTGCCCTCTCGTCCGGTGTCGAAACCGGCGGCCCACCGCCATAGCGATTATAGTCGGTGTTCTGCGCGATTGCGCCGGAACTCGAAAGGGCCAAGGCGGCCGCGCCCAGCAGAATTACGGTGCGGATTGTCATTGGCTTACTCCTTGGCGTTCAACGTCCTGCGCAATGAAAACGTGAGCGCCAAGGAGCAGGTTCCCGGTTCATTGTGGCGCGCTCGTCCCCGGCCTGAGCGGATAAGCGCTTTCCGGAGGTGGATTGAGGCCGTTTGTGACGGTGCCGGTGCCTGGGGCACAGCCCGCGCCGGCGCCGATGGCCGGTGCACAGCTTGCAGCCCCCAGTGGGGCGGGTGTTGCGCCCGGCGTTGTGTTTGCTGGCGTGGTCGTCAGCGCGCCCGGCATGGGCGCGGTCGTCACTCCGGTTGTTCCCGTCGGCGAATTCACCGTTGGCGTCGTGGGCTGATCAGGAACGGAACCACCAGGCAGCGTTGTCGTCCCGGGAGTGGGGGGACTTGCGGGCAACGCCGGCGGAGCGCCGACACCGGTTCCTGTGCCCGCCATTCCGGCCGCCATGGCCGGACAACCTGCGCAAAGGACGACGACGCAGCCTGTTGCAAACAGGCCTGCCAGCCGGCGGATTTCTGGTATTTGCTTCATGGCTGCTCTCCTGTGATCGGCGGGCTCGCGCTCAGGCACTACTCCTTATGAAAACGCGAGGCCTGCTCCAGCGTTGCCTCCAAAAAAGAAGCGCGCGCCCGAAGGCGCGCGCTCGCTTTGATTCCCGGTACGATACCTAGCTGCTGGGACCGGGCTGGTTGCTCGGATTCTGACTCGCCGGAGGCTGGGTCTGTTCTGCCGGCGTGGTGGGATTGCCCTGCGTCCCCACAGGTCCGTTGGCTCCCGGAGAGCTCATATAAGACGGCCCGGGCTCAGCGGACTGCGGCTGCATCGTATTCGAACCGTTTCCCGGCTGTGCGCCCGGTGCAGCCGACATTCCCGGGCTGGACTGCCCGCTTGGCTGCGTATAGGCCGCATTACCAGGCTCCGTGCCTGGCGCCGCGCCGCCGGAGGGCTGGGTGTAGGTACCGGGCTGCATGCTGCTTCCCGGTGTTGCGCCCTGTTGCTGCGTATAACCCGCGGGCGAACCGGCCGGTTGCGCGGTGTTCTGGCTCATGCCGCCGCCCGGCTGTGCATTGGAAGCCTGGCTGCCCTGGTTTGCGGCCGACGTAGCCATCTGGAGCTGTTGCTGATTGAGATTATTCGTCTGCCGCTTCTCGGCTGGCGACGACCTCGTATGCAGCGATGCTGTATGGGTCGCATGATGTCGGCGCATGTGATGCCGCATATGATGATGGGTCGCATGTTTGGTCGTCTGCGACGTCGAGGTGTCTGACGATTGCGGGGTGGATTGCTGGGATTGGGCCGCAGGTTGCGCGTTCTCGGGGCTTGATCCCGCCTGGGCAAATGCGGCGCTCGACAGCGCCAGCACCATCGCGCCGCCCAGCAACAATGACTTGCATCTCATGATGCGTCTCCTTTTTCTGCTGTATTCTGCCGCGAGGCGCGTTGCCTCCGCGTCAAAAGACAACGCGCCCCTTTTGCAAGCGGTTCCCGTGTTACAGGCGATGGGCCTGATTCACCGATTGCGTATCGGATCGCCCGCCGGCAGGGGTCGCCGACTGGAACGGAACTCCGTTGGGGAGCCGGCGCGCGGGCGTCAGCCCGGTAGCCCGCCCGGGTTCCTGGGGATAGCGGGCGCTACCCTGTCCGTATTGCGGCCCGGGCGCGTATTGCACCGCGCGCAGTTGTTCGCGATTGAGGTTGTTGGTTTCGGCCCGTTCCGCCGGCGTCACGCGCATATGTGCCGAAGCGGTGCGCAGGACATGACGGCGCATATGATGCCGCATGTGATGGGTCATATGTTTGCTTGTCTGCGAGCCCGACTTGTCGGTTGCCGATGTATCCGATGATTGCTGCGATTGTGCGACCGGCTGCGAGTTCTGTGCGGAACCCGACCCCTGGGCAAAGGCCGCGCCTGACAGCGCCAACGCCATCGCGCCGCCCAGCAAAATTAATTGGCATCTCATGATGCGTCTCCTATTTATGCTGTGTTCTGCCGCGAGGCGCCTCGCCTCTGCGTCAATTGGCAACGCGCCCCTTTCGGCAGTGGTTCCAACGTGCGCGAAGACGGGCAGGTCCCAAGGCCGGATTACGACCGGTGGCTCTGGCCGCTGGTCGGCGTGTCCTGCCGGCCGCAGCCGCAGGCCGTAACGGTTGCCGAACGCCATCGCGCTGTCGCACGAAAGTGCAATGGCGGCGAATTGGCCGCCTGAATTAATTCTTATAGATGGATCAACTATCCGGCGGCGATGTATTCGCGCAGCGACGTCGCCTCGCGGACGGTTTCCTCGATACGCGATTTGACCACATCCCCGATCGAGACGATGCCGCACAGCCTGCCATCGTCCAGCACAGGCATGTGCCGGAAACGGCCATGCGTCATAGTTTCCATCAGCGCGTCGACCGTGTCTGTTTCACCGCAGGTCGAAACGTCGCGCGTCATATGCATCGCTACACTGTGGCCCAGCGCGGCCACGCTGTGCTCCGCCACGGCACGAACAATATCGCGTTCGGAAAGTATGCCGCACACCCCGCCCTCGGCGTCCCGGACTATGATCGCTCCGATCCGCCGGCGTGCGAGCAGTCGCGCCGCCTCCGACAGCATCGCCTCCCCGGCGATCGTCACAACATCCCGGCCTTTTTCGCGGAGAATATGTCTTACCAGCATGGCGGAATCCCTCCTGTGTCTCTGTTGAGACATCCGCGCCCCGCGCCGTTCGCCAGCCCTCGGCCGCAAGGCACATCACGGAACGAATCCTGCTCCGGCGCTCGCCGGATTGCAAGGATAACGGGAGTGACAGCTTTTGAGGGAAATAATATGTCTCTTATGTCTTTGCTGTGGCGAAGGACCGGACCGGGCCTGCGGAACGATCAGCGGGTGTTGTGGTTGACGGAATGCAGCGCATTGGAGAGCGCCACATGCCATTAAAATATTTGCTGACCGGAACCGTGGTTGCGGCCGCCCTTTTGATTTCCGGAACACTCGAAGCCCAACCACCCGCCCCGCCGACATCGAACATGCCGGCAACGGATGCGACCCTGTCCAGCCAGGAATTTGCGAACAAGGCGGCAATAACCGGATTGTACGAAGTCGAGGCGGCGCGCATCGCGGAGCAGCGCTCGCGCAATCGCGACATAGACCGTTTCGCCGGTCAAATGATCCGCGACCACGGCAGGAACAACCTGGAACTCAAGGCGACCGCCTCCCGCATCGGAATCCGGTTGCCCCGGCAACTCGACGATCAACATGCGGGCCTGGTCGCACAACTGCGTTCGGTCGACGCGCGGCAGTTCAATACCACCTATGCGCAGCAACAGGTGCAGGGTCACCAGGATGCAGTAGCGATGTTTGCGAGCTACGCGCGGACCGGGGAGAATCCGCGCCTGAAACGGTTCGCCCACACGACACTTCCCGTCCTGCACCATCATCTCGACATGGCGCAGGCGCTTCCGACCGGACCGCAAATGGCCCGCAGCAGGTAATTAGGAAAGCAGCGAACGGAAAAACAACGATGACCCAGAAACTGAACGGCAAGAAGGTCGCGATACTGGCGACCGATGGCTTTGAACAGGTTGAACTGCTTAAGCCGCTCGAGGCGCTCCGCAAGGAAGGCGCCGAGGTGGAAGTCATTTCACCCAAGCCCGGCGATATCCAGGGCTTCGATCATCTGAAGCCGGACAAGAAAGTCCATGTCGACATAACACTCGACAGCGCGAAGCCCGATGATTACGACGCAATCGTGCTGCCCGGCGGCGCCAACAATCCTGATCAGCTGCGCACCAGGCCCGAGGTACAGAAGTTCGTCCGCGCGTTCGCCGATGCGGGGAAGCCCATGGCGGCGATCTGCCACGCACCATGGATTCTGATCGATGCCGGTCTTGCAAAGAACCGGCGCCTGACGAGCTGGCCGACCATCCGGCAGGATTTGAGAAATGCCGGCGCCGACGTGGTGGACCAGGAAGTCGTCGTGGATCAAGGACTGATCACCAGCCGCGGCCCCGACGATCTTGCGGCATTCTGCGCGAAACTGGTCGAAGAAATCGCCGAAGGGCGGCACCATGGCCAGGCGATGAAGGCTCGCGCATCGGAACAGACTGCGCGCCGCTAATCCAGGTTCGCGTAGGTCCTTCGCTCTGCAGAAACTGCCCTGTTTGCATCCCGTCCCATCCCGGCGGGATGCTATCACGGCAGGCATGCGGTATTGTCGTTGCGGCAGCAAATGATGCGGCCAGCGGGCGGCAGTTCGCTTGCGCCGCGATGCTTCGGGAATGAGAGGGTTTCTGCATGGCGATGCTCATTGCTGCGGCGCTGGTATTTCTGGCGCTGCATTTTATCGTCTCGGGAACGCGGCTGCGTGACTCCATTACGGGGGCGATCGGCGACCGCACTTATCTGGGGCTGTTCTCACTGGCGTCGCTGGCGGGAATCGTCTGGCTGGCCGTCAGTTACAATCAGGCGCAGGCCGGCAACGATCCACTGCTTTATGATCTGGGCCCCGGCATCCGGCATCTCGGCATTCCGGTCGTCGCTATCGCCTTCTTCCTGGGCGTGCAGGGCCTCCTGGCGCGCAACCCGACCCGCGTGCAGGTCGGTCAGCCGGCCCGGGCGCCGGCCGATACGATACATGGCGTCGTACGCATTACCCGCCATCCCTTTCTCTGGAGCGTCGTTATTTGGTCGGCATTCCATCTGGCCGCCAACGGCGACGAAGCTTCGGTCATTTTCTTTGGTACCTTCTTTGTGCTGGCCCTTTTCGGCACCGCATTGATCGATGCGAAGCGACGGCGGAAGATGGGCACCGCGTGGGAGGCCTTCGCCGCCCGGACTTCCAACATACCGTTCGCGGCGGTGTTGACGGAGCGCACCCGGCTCAATCTTTCAGAGGATTTCGGGTGGCGTTTCGGGGTGGCGCTCATTGTATTTCTCGCCATCCTGTTCACGCATTATCACCTGTTCGGCGTCTCGCCCTTCCCGGGAGGATGGGTACCGTTTTAGCCAATATCGATTACCACACTGAGTGTCATGACCCGCATTTGCGGGCCATGACAGGATTTTTCTAACGGCCCAACGTTGCGCAGCGGGCATTAACGTTGTCTTTGCACGGGCGCCTCATGCTGGCGCCGAACTCGTGGGGGCGTTTCATGTCGGGCATAACGGCGCGGCAGCCGGTCGATCTCGATCATCTTGCCCGGTACACGGGGGGCGAAGCCGATCTCAATGCCGAAGTGCTGGAGATGTTCGTGCGCCAATGCGCGCTGGCGCTGACCCGCCTTCATGCCCTGATCGAGGCCCGTGATGCGGGGACCTGGCGCGATATTCTGCACACGCTCAAGGGCTCCGCGCTTGGCGTCGGCGCCTTCTCGCTGGCCGAGGAACTGGCTGCGGCCGAAGCCATCAATCCCGAGCTTGCTCCGTCGCAGGCGACCGCCGCGCTTGAATCGCTCAAATCGGGTTCCAACATGGTAGGCACATTCGTCGCAGCCTATCGGCACGGCTAAGCCCCGGAACGGCCGGGACATTTGGCTGTTTACCGTGGTTGCGAGGGTGCTCCTGCCCACCTATAAGCCCGCGGGCTTCAGCAAAGCAGTTCACGGAATGGCAATCGAAACGGATGTCGCTATCCTCGGCGCGGGGCCTTGTGGCCTGTTCGCGGTCTTTGAGCTCGGCTTGCTCGACCTGAAGGCGGAGCTGGTCGACATACTCGACCGTCCGGGCGGTCAGTGTACGGAGCTATATCCGGAAAAACCCATTTACGACATCCCCGGCCTGCCGATCGTCAGCGGCCAGGAACTGACGGACCGGCTGTTCGAGCAGATAAAGCCATTTCACGCCGGCTTCCATCTCAACCAGATGGCAGACGGGCTGAAGCGCCTGGATGATGGCCGCTGGCGGCTGACCACCGACGCCGGCACCGAGATAGTGGCACCGGTGGTTGTCATCGCGGCCGGCGCGGGAAGTTTCGTGCCCAAGCGGCCGCCCATTGCCGGAATCGACACTTATGAAGGCACCAGCGTCCATTATGCCGTGCGGAAGATGGACGCGTTTCGCGGCCGCGATATCGTGATCGCCGGTGGCGGCGATTCGGCGCTCGACTGGACCCTGAATCTTGCGCCGATCGCGAAAAGCCTCACGCTCGTGCACCACCGCGACGGCTTCCGCGCGCAAGCACACAGCGTGAACCGGATGCGCGAACTCGTTGCCGAGGGCAAGGTCGCGTTCCATGTTGCGAGCGTGAAAGGCTTGCACGGCGCGAATGGACAATTGGAAGCCGTGACGCTTGCGGGCGCCGACAAGAAGGAATGGGTTCATACCTGCGATTCGTTTCTTCCGTTCTTCGGTCTTACTATCAAGCTGGGCCCGATTGCGGAATTCGGCCTGAATCTGAATGAAAACCTCATTGCCGTGGACACGGCCCGCTTCGAGAGCGCAACGCCCGGCATATTCGCGATCGGCGATATCGCCACCTATCCCGGCAAGCTGAAACTCATTCTTTGTGGTTTCCACGAAGCAGCCCTGATGGCACAGGCCGCGTTCCATATCTGCCGTCCGAACGAGAAGCTCCGCTTCCAGTACACGACCTCTTCGTCGAGCCTGCAGAAGAAACTTGGTGTGGCATGAAGATTATTGCGACCGACCGCAACGGCAAGGAGCATGTGCTCGAAGGGCGCAACGATTGGAGCGTGATGGAGATCCTGCGCGACGGGGGACTGCCGGTGGCGGCGGAATGCGGCGGCGCCTGCGCCTGTGCCACCTGCCACGTCTATGTTGATCAGGAATGGCTGGATAAACTTCCGCCGCGCAGCGACGCGGAAACCGATATGCTCGACATGGCGCTCGCGGTCGAGCCGAATTCGCGCCTCTCCTGCCAGATCGTCTGCAAGCCCGAACTTGACGGCATAAGAGTCACGGTCGCACCGGAGTAATCACTCCGGTTTGCACGTCAGACGAACCAGACGATAGTGAAAACCGCCGCCATTACGGCGGCGATCGAAACAAGCTGCCAGACCAGGGTGTTTGAGCGGAGTAACACCTTGCCGCGCGGATTGTAGGCGCGCTGGCGGATGGTTGGCTGCGGGGCGTTGACACTGAAATTCAACTGGCTCATGGGTCACCCGGGGATTCGAGCCGGTCCACACCGGCTGAAATCCAAACTGCAATGCCCGGGCCATCTGCTGCGGTCCCATTTTGGAGCACGCAGCCGCGGCCATCGACTTTCTGTTGCCATGCAAATCGGTTATTCGAGGCAAGGATCTCGGGAGGAGCGGCGCGAGCATTGCTGCAGGCAGCCCTCGATCTGGATCTGCGCCGTGCGGCGACCGCCGGTGCCGTCCTTCTGCTCCATCTGCTTCTGCTCGCGGGTTTCTTTTTTTCGAACCTTGCGCGTCCCCATCAGCCGGGCACGGGACGGGAAATCGAATTGTTCATTCCGCGCGTCCTGCACCATGCGGTACCGCTGCCTGCGCCTCCGCTTCGGCCCAACCTGATCCGGCCTGCGATGCCCGAGATCATCGTGCCGCCAGCACCCCAGGGAACGCCCGGTGTATCTGCTGCTCCGCCCGCGCCTGGTTCACTTCAAGGTGTTGGCCGCGCGCTATTCGGCTGCGACCCCGCAAAGCTCGACACGCTCTCGCCGGAAGCCCGCGCAGGCTGTCTGCGTTCTTATGCCGGCAAGCCGCATGAACAGAGCGTGCGTCTTGGACCGCCGCCCGATCCCAATTCGCCTTTTACCAAGGAGATCGAAGAACGCTTTCGCGAGGCCCGGCCCATCAACCGCCCCTGCCCACCGGGAAGCCATAACGATACGCTCGGCCTCCCCTGCTTCGGCTTCGACCAGAAGTCTCCGCTGCTGCCGGGGCAATGAGAACCCTTGCGGAGGGACGGCCGGTCGAGTACATACGTTATAACATATGTTGGAACGAAGCCATGCACCACACGCTGAAAATCATCCAGATCGGCAATTCCCTCGGTGTGACATTGCCTAAAGAAGTTCTGGCTGCGCTCAAGGTCGAAAAAGGCGACACGCTCACCGTGACGCCCGCGCCCGACGGATTTCGCATCGGCGCCTATGACACCGAACACGCCAAACAGCTCGAAGCCGCCCGGAAAATTATGAAGGCGCGGCGGCATGCGCTGCGCGAACTTGCGAAGTGACTGATTGGATATGGATCGATCCGGATGTTCTTCTCGCGGCGCATGACGAGCAACTCGAGGAACACGGCGGCGCAACGAGCATTGGGGATCGCGGCTTGTTCGACTCGGCATTGGCGCGACCCCGAAATCTATCAATCTACGGCGATCCGGGCGACGCGGCATTGGCCGCGTCGTATGCGTTTGGGCTTGTAAGAAATCATCCGTTCGTGGACGGCAACAAGCGCACGGGGTTCGTCGCGCTGGAACTGTTTCTCGTGCTGAACGGCTTTGAACTGACGGCCAACGACGCACAATGCGTGCTTGTCATGCTATCGGTTGCGGCCGGCTCATTCTCCGAGACCGAACTCGCGGAGTGGATCCAGAGGAATATCAAGCCCGTCTGAATGCGGCGTTCAGCGCCCCAGTTCGCGCATTGCCGAGTCCAGCCCGGCCAGGGTGAGCGGGTACATACGGCCGGCCAGGAGTTGTCTGATCATCCCGACGGACGGCGTGTAGTCCCAGTGCTGTTCGTTCACGGGGTTGAGCCAGACTACGTGTTCGTGGATTTCTGTCACGCGCTGGAGCCAGACGGCGCCAGCTTCTTCGTTCCAGTGCTCTACCGATCCACCCGGGTAGGTGATTTCATAAGGACTCATCGTCGCGTCGCCTACGAAGACTATCTTGTAGTCGCGCGGGAATTTGTGCAGCACGTCCCAGGTCGGCACGGCTTCGTTGCGCCGGCGGCGATTGTCCTTCCACACCGCCTCGTAGAGGCAGTTGTGGAAGTAGAAAAATTCCATGTGCTTGAATTCGCTTCTGGCGGCGCTGAACAGCTCCTCGCAGATGCGGATATGCGCGTCCATCGAACCGCCGACATCGAAGAACAGCAGCACCTTCACCAGATTGTGCCGCTCGGGCACAAGCTTCAGGTCCAGATAGCCCTTGTTCGCCGTTTCCCGGATCGTGCCGGGAAGATCGAGCTCCACTTCCGCGCCGGTCCGCGCCCATTTGCGCAGCCGCCGGAGCGCCACCTTGATATTACGCGTCCCGAGCTCGACGGAATCATCGAGGTTCTTGTATTCACGCCGGTCCCACACCTTGACCGCGCGACCGTGCCGGCTCTTGTTCTGGCCGATGCGCACGCCTTCCGGGTTGTAGCCCATGGCGCCGAACGGCGAAGTGCCGGCCGTGCCGATCATCTTCGAGCCGCCCGCATGGCGCTTGTTCTGCTCTTCAAGCCGCTTCTTCAGCGTCTCCATGAGCTTCTCCCAGCCGCCGAGCGATTCGATCAGCTTCTTTTCCTGTTCGGTGAGGTATTTCTCCGTCAGCGCCTTGAGCCACTCCGCAGGGATCTGCACAATTTCGCCAGCGTCCAACGCGTCCAAGCCCTTGAACACGTGACCGAAGACGCGGTCGAAGCGGTCGAGATTGCGCTCGTCCTTCACCAGCGCCGTGCGCGCGAGATAATAGAAATCGACAACCTTCAGATCGATCACGCCCTTCGACAGGGCGTCCATGAGCGCGAGATATTCCTTCAGCGTCACCGGTATCTTTGCGCCGCGCAGCTCGTCGAAAAACCGGAAGAACATCGCGGTCGGGCCTAGTGTGGCCTGCCGATTTCAGCCGTCGCGCCCGCATAAGCAGCGCGCAGGAATAACTGCGCCTCGTTCGTATCGCGCGGATCGGCATATTCGAGCGTCGTCTGCACGGCCCAGTTTCCGATCGCGGCACCGGTATAGGTCACGCGATAATGGAGCTCTTCGAGCTTCGCGGTTTCATAGCTGCGCGTGTAAACGGCAAGCGGCTGCGATGAGGCGCCCGTGGCGATGCTCGTCGTTCCTTCGGCAATTTCTTTTCCGCCCGTGCCTTGCTGTTCGGCGAAATCATCGGCGAGGGATTGCTTCGGATCGTAGCTACCCTGCTGCGGCAGAAACGTGATCGTGCCATAGACGCCGTCGAGCGCGGAGTAAGCGCAGAAATCCGCGCCCGTCTGAGGATTCGTTTCACCTACCGCGTCGCGCTCGAAAATTCCGATTTTCGCCGGACAGACAAATCCCGACGCCACATGCACCTTCGCCCCGTCCGCCCCATCCGCGAACTGGTCCCCCGCCACGGTTTGCGCGATCGCGCCGGCGCACGTCACAAACAGCATTGTCATCCCCGCGAAAGCGGGGACCCAGAAGCTTGATGCCAAAGAACAGTGTGGGTGTGACTCCATCACGAATCGCCTCGAAATTTCGTGCGGACTGGGTTCCCGGTTTCGCGGGAATGACATTGATTTTTTCATCCCCTTGCCTCCCGGCGCGCAAGGAAAGCCAGGCGTTCGAAGAGGTGGACGTCCTGTTCGTTCTTGAGCAGCGCGCCGTGGAGCGGGGGGATCAGCCGGCCCGGATCGCGTTCGCGCAGCGTTTCGGGCGTCACGTCCTCGTTGAGCAGCAGCTTCAGCCAGTCCAGCAGCTCTGACGTCGACGGCTTCTTCTTGATGCCGGGCGCGTCCCGGATTTGATAGAAGATGCTCAGTGCCTCCGAGACCAGCCGCTGCTTGATGCCCGGGAAGTGCACATCGACGATTCGCTGCATCGTCTCGCGGTCCGGAAAGCGGATATAGTGAAAGAAACACCGGCGCAGGAACGCATCCGGCAGCTCCTTTTCGTTGTTCGAGGTGATCATCACGATCGGGCGCAGCCTCGCCCGGATCGTCTCGCCCGTCTCATAGACGAAGAATTCCATGCGGTCGAGTTCGAGCAGCAGATCGTTGGGAAACTCGATATCTGCCTTGTCAATCTCGTCGATCAGCAGCACCGGCCGCTCGTCCATGTCGAACGCGTCCCACAGCTTGCCGCGCCGGATGTAATTCTTCACGTCCTTGACGCGCGGGTCGCCGAGCTGCGAATCGCGCAGCCGCGTCACCGCGTCATATTCGTAGAGCCCCTGCTGCGCCTTGGTGGTGGATTTCACGTGCCAGGTGATCAGCGGTGCGGCGAGCGCATCCGCCACTTCATAGGCGAGCTGCGTCTTGCCCGTGCCCGGCTCGCCCTTGATAAGAAGCGGACGTTCGAGCGTGATGGCCGCGTTAACCGCAATGCGCAGATCGTTGGTCGCGATATAGCGGTCCGTGCCTTCGAACTGGGGAGATGTCATCGGTATTCCAGCGCAAATAGTGTCGCGGCGAACCTAGGAGCGGGCCTCCTGCTTCGCAAGGCGGGCCCAGTCCTGCTAGATTGCCCGTCATGCACCGCATCGCCGCCGAAACCCTGCCCGCCGCGCTCTACCGCGATCCTTCGCTCTATGAGACGGAGCGCCGCCACATCTTCGCACGCAGCTGGCAACTGGTCGCGCATGAAGCGCAGTTCCCGGAGCCGGGTGACTGGCTGGCACTGACCCTTGCCGGCTATCCGCTGATCGTCGTGCGCGGCAATGACGATAATATCCGCTGCTTCCACAATGTCTGCCGCCACCGCGCCGGACCGCTCGCACCCGAAGGACAGGGCCGCTGCGACGGCGCGCTCGTCTGCCGGTATCATGGCTGGCGCTACGCGCTTGATGGGAGGCTCGCCAGTGCCCGCGATTTCGGACCGGCGGCCGATTTCGATCCGCGCGACTATGGTCTGATCGGCGTGTCTTGCGAAAACTGGCGCGGGTTTCTTTTCGTGAACATTGACCAGAACGCGGCACCGCTGGCCTCGGTGATCGCGCGTCTGGCGGAGCGGTTACGACACATGCCGCTCGAAAGCTTCCGGCCCGTGCGCCACACAAGCCACGAAATCCGCTGCAACTGGAAGACCTATGTCGAGAATTATCTCGAGGGCTATCACGTGCCGGTTGTGCATCCCTCCCTTTGCGCCGCGATCGATTCATCGCGCTATGAAATCGAAATACATGGCGAAATTGTTTTCCATTACGCGCCGCCGCGGGAAGGCGCGGCCATCAGCGGGCTGTGGGGCTGGATGTGGCCCTGCCTCGGCATCAATGGCTATGCCAACGGCGTGATGATGGAGCGCATGTGGCCGCTCGACTTTGCGCGCACGCGGCTCGACTATCTCTATTTCTTCCCGCCGGATCTGCCGGAAACCGAAATGCAGGCAGCGGTCGAGGCATCCGAGGTCACCACGGTGGAGGACATCGCCATCACCGAAGCCGTGCAACGCAATCTCGACGCCGGCATCTACGACCGCGGCCGCCTCTCACCCAAACACGAGGACTGCGTCGCGCTCTTCCAGCAGCTCTACACCCGAGGCACGCACACCTCAGGCCAAATCTGCCACCAGGAGCACAAAGAGCACAAAGAAGTTTAGCGCGTATGGCCCGCATTTGGCTTCGTGCTTCTTGTGTGCTTCGTGGTAATCTTCTCATTCAAAGCCCAAAGCGCCGCTCCGCGATACTTCGGTACATCTCCAACAAACTGTCCCGATAATTCGCCGCCATGCTCTGCCGAAATGACATTCGGGGGAAGGCATGGCGATCGCGCACATCTATACGGTGGCGTTCCAGGGGATCGAGGCGCGCGAGGTCGACGTACAGGTCCATATCGCGCGGGGCAATTGCACCTTCACCATCGTGGGCCTCGCCGATAAGGCAGTCGGGGAAAGCCGCGAGCGCGTGCATGCCGCGCTGTCGGCGATCGGCCTCGCGATGCCGCCCGACCGCATCACCGTCAATCTCGCACCCGCCGATCTGCCCAAGGAAGGAAGTCATTACGACCTGCCGATCGCGCTCGGAATACTAACCGCCATGGGCGTGCTGCCATTGCGCGAGATGGCGGGTTATGTGGCGCTCGGAGAATTGTCGCTCGATGCGACTCTTACTCCGGTGGCAGGCGTTTTGCCCGCCGCCCTTGCCGCATCGGCGGCAGGCCGCGGGCTCATCTGTCCTGCCGCAAGCGGTCCGGAGGCGGCCTGGGCGGGCAAGATTGAAATCGTCGCCGCACCCTCCCTGATCGCCCTCGTCAATCACATCAAAGGCGCGCAGATGCTGAGCGCGCCGACGCCGAAAATCGCGGATGAAACAACCAACATTCTCGATCTGAAGGACGTCAAGGGCCAGGAAACCGCCAAGCGCGCGCTCGAAATCGCGGCGGCCGGCGGTCATAACATGCTGATGGTTGGACCGCCCGGTGCGGGCAAATCGATGCTGGCGCAGCGACTGCCCGGACTGCTGCCGCCTCTGACTGCGCGCGAAGCGTTCGGGATTGTAGGGCAAACGCACCAGAGCACGGCTTGATTTTCCGCAATTAAATCAAGAGCTTACCCGCCAGCAATGGAGGGAAGCATGGCCGACATAGTGGTTGCCGGGCTGGTGAGGAGAAGAGCCAAACTTACTCACGACATCGAAGAGACGCATGAGCGCTTAAGGCAGATGGTCATCGACCTTGAGAACCTCGATGCCACCCTGCTCCAATTCGATCCAAACCTCGCAATCGAGTCGATCCGCCCCCGCGCCTTTCGTCCTCCGAAAGATTGGGCAAAGCGCGGGGAGATGATGCGGGTGATCTACAGTGTCCTGCGCCGGGCCACCGAACCGCTTACGACACGCGATATAGCGTTCGAATTGATCGTGGAGCGGGCCTTGGACAAGCGAGACCAAAACCTGATCCGCCTGATGTCGAAGCGTGTGGGCGTTGCACTGAGAGGACAACGGATCGCGGGTCGACTCAGGTCATTTCAGGGACCGGGGCAGTACATGCTTTGGGAGATTGTTCGCGAAACGCCAAAGGACGAGGGTGATGCGACCCTCAATTACCCGCCGAAGAGAGGCTTTGCTGTGGGAATTCGAGCACCCTTAACGAATGTCGATGGCAAGGGGGCACGAAAGCGATGAACGTGGAAGCACACAAGGACGATTGTCCGATTGTCCATTTCACTCGCGGGCAACACCGGTTTGAGATTTACCGAAGTCGGTCAGAACGGGGTGTGCGTTATGTGGGATATTTCGATGGTCACCTATCCGTCACTGCGGCAGAAACGCATCTCGTTACAAAAATGTTGCTCCTGCGCCATGCTGCTCGCTCTTCCCAGTTGTTGACGCCGCCACTTCAACCTTTGAACGTCCCGGTACAGGGAATTTTGGATCGTTGAAATATTTTATAACTATCGGACCAAAGTCATCCGATGCTTTCAAAGATGCCGTATATACATCCTCAATCTCCTTCCGCATATCATTTGCCAATTTCTCAACAGTAGCCATGTACGGAGCGAGTTTCATGTAATGATCATGATGGATCGCAGTTTTTCCGATCAACCCGTCCATCTCATATGGCGTAATCTGCGCCATTAACGCATCACGTTGGCGCCCATATGCTTCCACCCCATAGATCATACTATTATAGGCAGAGACCGCCCTTAACAGATCAGTAACGTAACCAAACTTTCGAGATCGAGTGAACACAATGAGATCGTCAGCATCCATATGTATCTCGACCGGCTTCCCAACGAAAGCGCGCATTACCTTCCAAGTCTCAACGTTTTGATCCCCAATGTCCCTCTTGCCTTCTTCGATAACTCTCTCAACTTGATTGTGATAGCCTGCGGCCAAGTTCACGAGGTCCACAACTTTGATTTCCGCTCGCAGGGTCGCAGCCTCTTCGGCAGCCCGCCGTGCTTCTCGTTGCGTAGTGCGGCTCTCCCTCGCGGTCTGCCGCGCAATGACGTAGGCTATAACGGCGCCGATAATGGCGCCAAATATTGTAGCTGCCGCAGTTAGTCCGATAGTCCACCAATCAGGAGAGGACAAATTGGCAGCAATTCGAACATCCAGCGGCGTAGTCAAGAACATCGTACTAACCTATTCGCCATTCCGCGTCGCCCGGTTGCCCGCTTTATCAGCTTCCCTCTGGCAAACGTACGCACCTCGACTGGTTGCACCGTACCATCG
>DATAYG010000084.1:0-2667 GCA_036272695.1 Rhizomicrobium sp.
CCGACATGATCCGGCTGGAGGTCGAAACCGGCCATGTCGTGCCGCCGAACGGTTCGGTGGAGGACTTCATCGCCAAACGGCGCGAGCAAATGCGCGAAGGCGAATTCCTGCCGCGGGATATCGCGCTCTCCGATGGCCGCATTGTCGAGATCAAGGCGCGCCGCACCAAGTCCGGCGGCTGGATCGCGTTGTGGACCGATGTCACCTATGCACGCCACAGCGCCATGCGGCAGGAGGATTTGGTCGAGCTGTCGGCCGATGCGTTCGCGTTCTGGGATCGCCACGACCGGTTGATGCTGTGCAATTCGGCCTTTGCCGCGATCCATGGCCACAACTCGACCGAGATGGCGCTGAAGTCGTCGTTCGAGGAGCTTCTGCGCTCCGCCGTGAAGCGCGGCCGCTTCCAGATCGACAGCGACGCGGAATCCTGGATCGCGCGCAGGCTCGATGCGCACCATTCGCCGGCCGGCGTGCTGACCGTGATCACGGCTTCCGGCGAGGCGTATCTCGTGCGCGATCGCGCCACGCGCGACGGCGGCCGCGCCACCGTCTACACCAACGTCACCGACCACCATCGCGTGGAATCCGCTTTGAACGAGCAGACGCGCGCGCTTGAGCGCACGAAGCGAGCGCTGGCAAAAACGCAGGTGCATGCCGAGCGGCAGGCGGGCTATCTGGCCGACCTCACCGATCGCCTCGGCAAGGCCGAAGCCGAAGCCGACACCGCCAAGACGGCGCTCCTGCGCACCATGAGCCACGAGCTCAAGACGCCGCTCAATGCCATCATCGGATTTTCCGATCTGATGCAGACGGCACCGAAGCAATTCTCCGGCGAACAGGTTGGCGAATATGCCGGGCTGATTCACGGCGCCGGCAAGAACCTGCTGCGGCTGATCAACCAGATCCTTGATCTCACCAAGATCGCCTCGGGCCGCTTCGCCATCACCCCGGTCGAGGTCTCCGTCGGCGCCACCTTGTGGACGGCGCTCGATCACCTGCGCGAAAAGGCAGACGGCAAATCCATCGCGATGGATGTCGAAGGCTGCGAAGAGGGCTTGTGCGTGCGCGCGGATGAGAACGCCTTCACCAACGTGCTCGTCCAGCTTCTCGACAATGCCGTCACCTTCACGCAGGAGGGCGGGCGCGTGTGGCTGTCGGCAAATCGTATCGGGCCTTACGGGCGCATCGTGATTGCCGACAACGGCCCCGGCGTTGCCGAATCCGATCTTTCGCGCATCCTCGAGCCGTTCGAGCAGGTCGGCCGCAGCGTGAACACCCACCGCGACGGCGCAGGTCTCGGTCTGCCGCTCGTAAAGGGCTTGGCCGAACTGCACGGCGGATCGTTGTCCGTCAGCAGTCGCGAAGGTGAAGGCTTCACCGCGGAGCTCCTTTGGCCGGCCGGCTGAAGTTCAGACAATTTGAACGAAACACCCTTCAAATTCGCGGCTGATTTGATTCGAGCGTTTTGGTTCCAGCGAACCGCGTATTTTTCCTGATAAGTAAAGCAACGTATTCGGCGGGGTTTTGCTCGCATTTTATCGATCCCGTTGAGGCGCTCGCAAACGCGCGGACCTAGCCTTCCCGTTACACGAGCGGGAAGCGCGGAAATGATCCTTCGGGCGATCTTTTGGATAGCGGTGGTGGCGGTCCTCATGCCGCACGAGCCGGATTTGGGCCTCGGCCGTCCCAGCAAGAACGAGTCGATTGCATCGCAGGTGAGCACGGCGCTCCGTGCGCCGCACACCTGCGACGGCCGGCAAGTGGCCTGCGTCGCGCTGTCCGCGATTGTTGATCGCATCAAGGCGTCGGGTGCCAAGAGCCTCGCGCAAGTGAAGGCCGACATCGAGGAAGCGGAAGCCGCGCGCCGCAATGACTCAGGCTCCAAGGATTAGGCCGGCGGGCGACCAGAGAGCATCGCCACCGGTGTGCATCTGCGATTGGGCTTCGCCTTGTTCTGCGGCTTGCGGGCTGGGGGATACGGCTTCGGCGAGGGTGCGGCCACATAGGGCTGCGTGCCCCAACCCGTCAGCTTGAACTGAATCGTGATCTGCCACGGCACTTCGACAGGTTTGCCGTGGCTCATCGCCGGCCGGTAAACGAAACGATGCGAACAATCCAGCGCCGCCTGATCGAGGTCGGCAAAGCCGGACGATTGAATCACCCATGGCGATCGGATCGTGCCATCGGTCTTGATGGTGTAGGCCAGCCGGACCTTGCCTTCCTCGCCGAGGCGAACTGCCGTTAGCGGATAATCCTGCAGGCAGGTGTGCGGCGCGCCAATCGAGGCGGGGGCCGTAACGAATCCAGGCAACGCCGGCATGCAGGATTCTGCCATCGCCTGGAACGATGCGAACGAGGCAGACGCAACCAGAAGCGACGCGATTCGCCAAGCCATTAGTCGAATCGCGCTGAAACAGCGACCCACCATGGCACTTCGATCGGTTGCCCGTCCTTGGTTGCGGGGGCGTAGCGAAACTTCGCGACGCAATTCTGCACCAACTGGACCGTCGTGCGATCTCCACTCGCGCGATAGATGCGCAAATCCTTGACGGAACCATCCGTTGCGATCGCAAATACGAATTCCGCACTGCCGGGCTGTGTCATAGGGAAGGCGCACGTGTGAGATTTCAGCGCCTTTGGTGGTGTTATGTCCGCAGCCAAAGGTGG
>DATAYG010000085.1:0-40379 GCA_036272695.1 Rhizomicrobium sp.
AGCGCGTGGTGCAGATGGGTCGATCTGCCTTTCAGACTCCATCATGTAGGCGGCATCTGCCGACCACGGACAGAAGCGGGACCCCGGCGAACGGACAAAGGCAAAAGGGATTGACTTCCAAAGGCCCGTTACAGAAGGGAAGAAAGCAGGGAAGTGAATAATAATGACGAAGCGGTTTCCCATGCAGTGCGTTAACCGGCATCCGTTCTTCCGGGAGACGCAGAGGAGACAGCGATCGCGTTCCCGCGCCTATAGGTCATCAAAAGCCGTCTCGTCCTCGGGGTTGTTCCACTCTTCGAAAGCCGCTTCCGCCAGTTTCAGGAATGTGCGGTCAAGCGGGTCGGCCTTGATCACCGGGTAGGGTATGGTCGTACCACCTTCGGACGGCAGCCGGTGGAGCAGAGGTTTCGTCATGCTATTGATATTGTATTACTCATTATCAGAGTGCATGAGTGCTGCCGCTCTTGCAAGTTTACGAGGGCTCGCTCAGCGGCATTCGAACACCAGAAAATCGACGGCGGTGTCGCCATAGGTACGGGTGTCGAGGCGGGAGAATTGGGTGACGGGCGGAACGGCTTCGTCGAGCACGTGTTCGGCGACAATGAGAGCGCGTGGTGCGAGCCAGGCGCCGTCGCCGAGCGAGACGAGGGCAGGTGCAATCAGGGTCTGGCGATAGGGCGGATCGAGGAAGACGAGATCGAAAGGACCGCCGGCGCCCGGCGGCAAGGGGCCGAGTTGTGTCGCATCGCGGCGCCAGATTTTCGTGATCCCGGTCAATTCCAGCGCCTCGACATTTCGGCGCAGCAAGGCGCGGGAATCGGCAGAACTGTCGACAAACAAACAATAACGTGCGTCGTGCGACAGCGCTTCGAGGCCCATCGCGCCCGTTCCGGCGAAGAGATCGGCCACGCGCGCATTTTCGAGTGCGAAGCCGATGCCGAATTCATTGTGCAGAAGAATGTTGAACACGGCCTGACGCACGCGATCGGCGGTAGGCCGCACCCGTTCGTCCGCGGGTGCCGCAATCGCGCGGCCCCGGAAGCGTCCGCCCGTTATGCGCACAGCGATTTCTTCAGCCAGTAAAGCGTGTGCGCACCCGCTTGATAGGGAAGTTCCCCGAATACCTCATAGCCCTGCTTTTCGTAGAACGGCCGCGCCTGCCAGCTGAAAGTCATCACGCAGGCGAGCCGCGCGCCGCGTTTTCGCGCCTCCGTTTCGGCCACCGCGATCAGCCGCGCGCCGTTGCCGCCGCGGCGATGCGGTTCCGCGATGAAAAGATCCTGGATATTCAAGACGTCGAAGCGGATGGATGCCATCAGGGCGCCCTGCAGGCGACCTTCTGCGTCACGCAACGCGACATTGAAAAATTCCCGGGCCGAGCGGTCCACCGCCGCGCGGTTGAAGGCGCCGAGGCTTGCATGAATCTGCCCGGTAACCACTTCGTCGGGCGGTTCGATGGTGATGTTCAATGCGTCGGCCATGCGGTCTCCGGCTGAATGGCTGGCGGCGTTGTGCAGTGCCGCGCACCTTATCTAACATCGTCCGGCACGGCAGGGGCGATTCGGAATGGGCAGCGCATTTGCAGCGGGATTCGCCAGCGCGGCTTTGCTGGTTTTCGCAGCCGCTTTTCCGATCGTCAATCCTGCCGGCAGCGCGCTCATCTTCCTCGAGATTACAAGCAATTTTGGGCACGACGTGCGGGAGCATCTCGCGCGCAAGATCGCTTTCTACAGTTTTCTGATCCTCAACGGTTCGCTGTTCGTCGGCAGCTACGTGCTGGAGTTCTTCGGTATTTCCGTACCGGCGCTTCGCATAGCCGGCGGTATCGTAGTGGCGGCTGCGGCCTGGAGGCTGCTGCAGCAGGGTGAGAACGAACCGGCCAAGGAAGACGCGGCGAACAGGATGCCATCGCCTGAAAAGCTGTCCGGCATGGCGTTCTATCCCTTCACCCTGCCGCTCACGACCGGACCGGGCACCATCTCGGTGATGATCGCGCTCGGTACCAGCCATACGTCGCGCGATCCCATTCAGCACCGCATCGAGTTCGACCTCGCCGCCCTGCTCGCGAACGCCGTTCTCACGCTGCTCGTCTATATCTGCTTCGCCTATGCCGACCGGATCCGTCATGTTCTCGGCAATACGGGCACGAGCATTGCGTTGCGCCTCTCCGCATTCATCCTGCTTTGCATCGGCGTGCAGATTTTGGGCAGCGGGTTCGGAGAATTCCTGGCCGCTCTGAAGCTCCATTGAGCGGCTCACATTGTGTTGCGCGGGCTGGCGGTTCGGGACCGGCCCGGCTATAGCCGCGGGGCCATGCATCGGCTCAACAAGGCTCTCCTCGTCGTCCTCATCGCCTGCGGGGCGGCGCTACCTGCGGCCGCGCAGATCGATTCAGCGCCCAAGGTGCATGCGAGGCTCATCGCCGAAGAGAATACGATCGTGCCCGGCCAGACGGTTGCGGTCGCGCTGGAACAGAATATCCGGGCTGGCTGGCACACCTATTGGCGCAATCCGGGCGATGCGGGCGAACCGACGGAGATTGTCTGGAAGCTGCCACCCGGTTGGCATGCCGGGCCGATCGCCTGGCCTTATCCGAAGGAGCTGCCGGTCGGGCCGCTGATGGATTACGGCTATGAGGGCCGCCCCTGGCTGCTCGTCGACATCACCGCACCGGCGGATGCAAAGCCGGGCACGAACGCCACCCTTAATGCCGCGGTCAGCTGGCTCGTTTGCAAGGAAGTCTGCATTCCCGAGAATGCGACGCTGACACTGCCCCTTTCGATCGGTGCCTCACCGGCAAAGCCCGATCCAAAGCTCGAGGCGCAATATGCGGCCGCGCGCGAGCTCCTGCCCGTCGCTTCGCCCTGGCCGGTGCATTTCCGGCTGGACCGCAGGCTCGATCTGTTCGTCGCCGCGCCGAAGCTCGCCGAGGCGCATCCGACGGCGGTGCATTTCTTTCCTTTCGGCGAAGGGCCGGTGAAAGGAATCGCGCCGCAGCAATGGCAGATTTCTCCGCAGGGCCTGTCGCTGCGTCTCGCACCGGGCAAACAGGCAGCCGCATTGCGCGCGCTCAATGGCGTGCTGGTCCTGCAGGCGGCCGGGACGCCAACCCAGGCGTTGACGATTTCCGCCACACCGGGTCCGGTGCCGGACTTCGTTGCTCAATCGGGGCTCACGCTGCCGCTTGCGGTGCTGTTTGCACTACTTGGTGGCGTGATCCTCAACCTGATGCCCTGCGTCCTGCCGATTCTGGCGATGAAGGCGCTTGCAATCGCCGGCAAGTCCGGACGCGCGCATGAGGCCGCTGGCGAAGGCCTCGCCTATGGCCTGGGCGCGGTGCTGAGCTTCGCCGTTCTGGGCGCGGCCGTGGTGGGGCTGCGGGCCGGGGGACAGGCGCTCGGTTGGGGATTCCAGCTCCAGCAACCGGTGACGGTGGCCGCATTTGCGCTGCTCGTCTTCGCGGTCGGGCTCAACCTCTCGGGCGTCTTCGAAGTCCCAGGGTTGGGTGCCGGAGAAGCGCTGGCGCGGCGCGGGGGGCATGTCGGCGCGTTCTTTACCGGCGTTCTCGCTGTTGCGGTTGCCGCTCCCTGCACCGCACCTTTCATGGCGGCGGCCCTCGGCTTTGCGCTTACCCAACCGGTGGCCGTGGCGCTGCTCGTGTTTGTCGCTCTGGGCATCGGCTTTGCCGCGCCCTTCGTTGCGATCGGCTTTTCGCCGGCACTGCTGCGTTTGCTGCCGAAGCCCGGCGCCTGGATGGCTACCTTCCGGCAGGTGCTTGCCTTTCCCATGTACGGCACCGCGCTGTGGCTCGCCTGGGTGCTGAGTTTCCAGACCTCTGCCAGTGGGCTCATCGTGCTGCTCGGCGCCGCCCTCCTTCTTGCCTTCGCCCTCTGGCTCGTCGGCGCGATCCAGCAGTCGGGCCGCGGCGCCAGCGTCTGGCTCGCCTGGGGGGTTACCGCGCTCGCTATCGTTGCGCTTGCAGCACTCGTACCAATGGTTGGTGCGGGAAGCTCGGCCGGCGCGCGCACCGCGACCGCCGCGATCCCCTCGCAAAGCTACAGCGACGCGCGCCTCGCAGCATTGCGCGGAGAAAAACGCGGCGTGTTTGTCGATGCGACTGCCGCCTGGTGCGTCACTTGTCTCGTCAATGAGAAAGTCGCACTGGATGATGTGCGCGTGCGCAATACCTTTGCCGGGCGGCGCATAGCCTTTCTCATCGCGGACTGGACCAACCGCAATCCGCAAGTGACTGCATTATTGCAGGCGCATGCGCGCTCAGGTGTTCCGCTCTATCTCTACTACGCGCCGGGTGCGGCGGACGCCGTCGTGCTGCCGCAAATCCTCACCCCCGATACAATTCTCGGCGCGGTCGCGCATTGATATATACGCATGCGCGCGCCCAATATTATTCCCTCATCGCCCGGCTCGTCCGGGCGATCCATTTTTCGCAGGTAAAATTGGATCGCCCGCATAAAGCGGGCGATGACGACGGGAGGGGCTGCCGAACAACAGCTGACATCGACCTGGAGGACTATCATGGCAAGTAGGCGAGCAATGCCGCCCGTGCATCCAGGAGAAATTCTCTGCGAGGATGTGTTGCCAGCGCTGGGCCTTACGGTGGCCGATGCGGCGATGAAGCTGGGCGTTACGCGACAAACGCTTTACCGGATCATCGCGCGCGAAAGACCCAGGCCGGTTACCCCCGAGATGGCCGTAAGGCTGGGGAAACTGTGCGGCAACGGCCCGCGACTCTGGGGCAACGTGCAAAGCGCCTACGATCTTTGGGAGGCTGAGCGCCGCGTGGATACGCGCCGGATACCGACCTTGCACGCGGCGGAATGATTGGTCTTGGGCGGAGCACAGCCGATCGTTTGCAGGGTGCCGAAGGGAATAGTCCACCGAAAGTTGCGGCGCGGGGTCGTTCTTCGCACCTTCCGTGCGAGGCGTGCCCCCAACAACGCAAACCCATTTCGGCCGTGGAGGAGTAGTTTGCCGGAAAATCGCGGCCGAATCGGGTCCGCATTATTCGGGAGACGTCCATGAGCCCATTCGAGGCGCCAGATTTCGATCATCATGAAACCGTCGCGTTTTTCGACCACAAACCTTCCGGCCTCAGAACAATCATCGCCCTTCATTCCACGACACTCGGACCCGCCTGCGGCGGCACGCGCGTCTATCCCTACTGGAACAATGATGCGGCGGTGATCGACGTGCTGCGCCTGTCGCGCGGCATGAGCTACAAGAACGCCATCGCCGACCTGCCGCTCGGGGGCGGCAAGGCCGTCTTCATCGGCAACCCCGCGACCGACAAGACCGAGGCGCGGCTGCTCGCCTATGCCGATGCCGTCAACACGCTGGGGGGCCGCTACATCACGGCCATGGATGTCGGCATGACGCAGCAGGACATGCAGGTCATTGCCCGCGGCACGAAATATGCCGCCGGATTTGACCAGCCGGGAAAGCCCGGCGGCGATTCGGGACCCATGACCGCGCTCGGCGTCTTCCTCGGGCTCAAGGCGGCCGTGAAGCATCGCCTTGGCGTGGATTCGACCAGGGGGCTTACCGTTGCAGTCCAGGGCCTCGGCAAAGTGGGCATGAAACTTGCCCGTCAACTCCATGAAGAGGGCGCCAAACTTATCGTCTGCGATGTCCACCAGCCCGCAGTGGACCGGGCGGTTCATCACTTCGGGGCGCAGGTCGTCGATGCCGAAAAGATCGCCACCGTGGAATGCGATGTGTTCTCGCCCAACGCGCTTGGCGCGATCCTGAACGCACACACGATTGCGCACATGCACGCGCGCGTCGTCGCCGGTGCTGCAAACAATCAGCTCGCCCATAGTTCGGACGGCGCTGCGTTGCAGGCGCGCGGCATTCTTTACGCGCCCGATTACGTAATCAACGGCGGCGGAGTGATCTGCGTGGCCGGTCAGATTTTCGATTGGAGCAACGCGGAGATCGAGCGCCGCGTGCGCGCGATTGCCGACCGGCTGGCGCAGATTTTCAATCGCGCCGAGCACGAAAATGCGCCCACGAGCGCGATCGCCGACCGCATCGCCGAAGAGCGCATGAACGTCGCGGGCGCAACGCGACACGCGGCGGAATAAGGCAGTCATCCCCCCATGCTTCGACGGGCTCGGCATGAGGGGATGAACAAATTCCCTCACCCTGAGCCTGTCGAAGGGTGAGGCTTCGGATTCCGGGCCTCAGCGCGAGAGATGCGAGAAGAGATGGGGCCAGAGCCCCACCAGGCCGATCAGGATGAGATAGAGCGCAACGAGATAGTTGAGGATCCGGGGCAGAATCAGGATGAGGATGCCGAAGATCAGCGCGATCAACGGTTGAATGGCGACGATGTCGATATCGAGATGCACGTTTCACTCCCTCGGTAACGGCGCTCCCCACCCCCGGCACCTTATAACGCGCAAATGACGCTTCAAGGCTTGGACGTCCGTTCCTTCGGACGCCTGGGCTCGCCGACCGCGCCGCCGCCGGCGTAGGAAGGCGGGTCACTTGCCGGGAAGGAGTCCGCGATTTCCTCGTCGATGCGCCGCTCTTCTTCTTCGCGCTTTTTCGGGGGGGAATCGCTTCCCGGTTTCTGATGCGCCATCGCTTGTCTCCCGAGTGCGGAACGTCCAGAAGATTATAGCCGTTCCGCGTCGCGCGGTCATGCGGGGAAGAAGGGGTGCGAAGATGCAGTCGGACGAGCTTGATGTCGTGGGGATTGGCAACGCCATCGTCGATATCATCGCCCATGCGGATGACGCATTTCTCGCGCGTCACCAGATGCAAAAGGGCGGCATGACGCTGATCGACGAGGGGCGCGCCGAAACGCTTTACGCGGAAATGGGGCCGGCCGTGCAGCTCTCGGGAGGTTCGGCAGGAAATACCATCGCGGGTCTGGCTTCGCTTGGGGCCCGCACGGGGTATATCGGCAAAGTGAAGGAGGATGCGCTCGGTAACATCTTCCGTCACGACATCACAGCCGCAGGCGTCAAATTTCCGACCCGCGCGGCTGCGGACGGACCCGCCACCGCGCGCTGCCTGATCTTCGTCACGCCCGACGCCCAGCGCACCATGAACACTTATCTCGGCGCCTGCGTGAGTCTCTTGCCGGATGATGTGGACGAAGAGCTGATCCGCGCCGCCAAAATCACCTATCTCGAAGGTTATCTCTACGACCCGCCGCGGGCGAAAGCCGCGTTCCATCGCGCCGCGGAGATCGCCCACGCGGCAGGCCACAAGGTCGCGCTTTCGCTGTCCGACAGTTTCTGCGTAAACCGCTATCGCGACGAATTCCGCGATCTGACGCGGCTGCATATCGATTACCTGTTCGCCAATGAACATGAGATCACGGCGTTGTTCGAAACAAATCTCGACAACGCGCTGTCGCGCATCGTGGAGGAAGTGGAAATTACCGCCGTGACGTGCGGAGCAGCAGGTTCGGTGATCGCTACGAAGTCGGAGCGTTTGCACATCGATGCGGCGCCCGTTGCGCAGGTGATCGATACGACCGGCGCGGGCGATCTTTACGCGGCGGGATTCCTGTTCGGCCTGGCGCGCGGCCTTCCGCTCGCCGAATGCGGCCGCCTTGCGAGCCTCGCCGCCGCCGAAATCATCTCACACTACGGCGGCCGCCCCGAGACGCCGCTCAATGAATATGTGGCGCGATACGACAATTGAGCGCAGTAATGACCCTTATTTTAGGAGCCTTTCAGAAACCATTTCTCCGGGTCGAAGTCGGCGAGACCAAGCAGGCACAAGTCTAGGCCAAACGTAGTAGCTTGATCTTTTATAAGACCGAGCGTCTCCATCATTGCGGTCCGGTAGCCAACGTCATGCCCTCGGTATTCTTTGGCTCGGCACGCTAACTCGAATACTATGTCGCGAAATGCATTCATGTAGGCTTCAGCTGTGGCGCTCATCGCAATCTCCAATTCTTGCACGTTTAACATAAACCGAATTCTCATCGACTTTGCAGGTCTAACCTGAATTAATTGCCCGCTTGGTGCGCAGAATCCGAGGGCCGGTGTTTGCTGCTTTCGTCACTGTCACAAATTGTATTAGGGCTACGCGTCGCGACACTGCGGGCAACCCTTTTTCCATCCGCTTCGGCGCGATCCACAGGCAACTCGGGGCCATGGTCGTGCAATGCAATTTGAACCGCAGAGGCGCAGAGACGCGGAGGTCGTTGAGCCTTCGTCGCGACACAATGAAGTATCGGGAACGATCGTCGATGCGGCCTATATGGTACACACGACGCTTGGTCCGGGATTGCTGGAGTCCGTTTACGATCAGTGCCTCGCGGTGGAGTTGAAAAGCCGTAATCTGTTGGTCGAGCGTCAGGTGGGCCTGCCGATTTGCTACAAGAATAATCGGATAGACGCGGGTTTTCGTCTGGATCTGCTCGTCGAGAAGCTCGTCATTGTGGAGATCAAGGCGGTCGAGCGGATTTTGCCCATCCACGACGCCCAGCTCCTGACTTACCTGAAGCTGTCCGGTCACCGGCTTGGGCTTCTGATCAATTTCAACGTCCCACGAATAAAGCACGGTATGCGCCGGCTTGTGAACTCGTGATGTCCTCCGCGTCTCTGCGCCTCTGCGGTTCGTACTTTTGGGGTCTCCGAAACTCAAATTCGGACTAGTCGGAAACCGAATTAATTGACCGCTCATTCGGTTTATCGTAGGGTGTGGATCGGCGTCAGAATGAGTGCCTTTTCATGTATACGACCGAACTGAAAGACAAGAACGCGAAGGCGGCTCCGGCCGCTTTGGCCGCGGAAGATCCGGAGCGGCTGGCGGCGTTCGAGGAGCGCGTCGCATCCGACGACTTTATCGAGCCGAAGGATTGGATGCCGGAGGCGTATCGCCGGACGCTGACCCGCCAGATTTCGCAGCATGCGCATTCCGAGATTGTCGGCATGCTGCCCGAGGGCAACTGGATCTCGCGGGCGCCGAACCTGCGGCGCAAGTCCGTGCTGCTGGCGAAAGTGCAGGACGAGGGCGGCCACGGACTTTATTTGTACGCTGCCGCGGAAACGCTCGGCACCAGCCGCGACGAGATGATTACGGCGCTGCATTCCGGCCGCGCAAAATATTCCACCATCTTCAACTATCCGACTCTCACCTGGGCAGATATCGGCGCGATCGGCTGGCTGGTTGATGGTGCCGCGATCATGAACCAGGTGCCACTGCAGCGCACCTCCTACGGGCCTTATGCGCGCGCCATGGTGCGCATCTGCAAGGAGGAAAGTTTCCATCAGCGCCAGGGCTACGAAATCATGATGGCGATGGCGGCCGGCAGCGCGGCGCAGAAGCACATGGCGCAGGATGCGCTGAATCGCTGGTGGTGGCCGTCGCTGATGATGTTTGGTCCGCCCGACGACAATTCTCCCAATTCGGCGCAATCGATCCGCTGGCGCATCAAGCGCGAAACCAACGATCAGCTGCGTCAGAAATTCGTCGATGTGACTGTGCCGCAGGCCGATGCGATCGGACTTACCGTGCCTGATCCAGCGCTCAAGTGGAACGAGGAGCGCGGTTCCTATGATTTCGGCGAGATCGACTGGGAGGAATTCTATGCCGTGGTGCGCGGCGAGGGCCCGGTGGCGAAGGAACGCATAATGGCGCGTGTGAAGGCCTGGGAGGACGGTACCTGGGTGCGCGAGGCCGCACTTGCCCATGAGGCAAAGCGCGGTGCGCGCATGGCGGCGGAATAATGACATGAACAAGGAATGGCCGCTCTGGGAAGTGTTCGTGCGGGCGAAGAACGGCTTGTCGCACAAACATGCCGGCAGCGTGCACGCCGCCGATGCGCGCATGGCCCTCGAAGCGGCGCGCGACACCTACACGCGGCGCATGGAAGGCGTGAGCCTGTGGGTCGTGCCTTCGGCGGCGATCACCGCATCCGACCCGGGCGAGGCCGAAGCGCTGTTCGCGCCGGCACAGGACAAAGTCTATCGCCATCCCACGTTCTATACGATTCCGGACAATGTGAAGAACATCTGATGTCTTCCGAAGAAAATGAGTTGTTCCATCATGCCGTGCGGCTCGGCGACGACGCGCTGATTCTCGCGCAGCGCCTGTCGGAATGGTGCGGACATGCGCCGATGCTGGAGGTCGATCTCGCGCTCGCGAACATCGCGCTCGATCTGTTCGGCCAGGCGACGTACCTCCTCGGCGTTGCGGGCGAGATCGAAGGAAACGGCCGTGACGCTGATGCGCTCGCCTTCCATCGCGACGTGCTGGATTTCCGCAATTGTCTGCTCGTCGAGCAGCCCAATGGCGATTTTGCGCAGACCATCGCGCGGCAGTTCCTGTTCTCGAACTGGCAGGACTTGCTGATGCGGGAGATCGCGGCGGCACCCGATCGGCGGCTCGCCGCCATCGCCGCCAAGGCGGTGAAAGAAATTTCCTATCACGCGCGCTACGCGTCGGAATGGGTCGTGCGCCTGGGCGACGGCACGGAGGAGAGCCGCGCGCGCATGATCGCCGGCCTCGACTGGATGTGGCGTTTCGTCGATGAATTGTTCGATCCCAGGGAGGGCACGCCTTCGCTGCGCGGGGAATGGGACAGGCGCATCGCTGCGACGCTTGCCGAAGCAAAGCTGGAATACCCAAAGCCGCGGCGCGCGGTGCTGGGCGGGCGCGCAGGCCATCACTCCGAACATCTCGGGCACCTGCTGACGGAAATGCAGTTCCTGCCCCGCGCCTATCCGGGAGCGGTGTGGTGAGTACCAACACTTCTCTGTTGTCATCCCCGCGAAAGCGGGGACCCAGCAGCACGGAGTTCAAAGAAGAGGCGCCGGTGCCAGTGCATCAACTCCAACGGTTGCAGGCGCTGGGTCCCCGCTTTCGCGGGGATGACAATATCGGGGTTACCGAAGAGGAACTTAAGCAGCGCATTTTTGATTTGCTAAGTCACGTTCCCGATCCGGAGATTCCCTGTGTCTCCGTCGTCGATCTCGGCATTGTGCGCGAGGTCCGCGCGGGAGAGGCGCCCAGCGTTGTAATTACACCGACCTATACTGGTTGCCCGGCGACTTTTGCGATACACGCCGCGATACGGGAAGCACTCGACCGCGCAGGGCTTGCCGAGATGCGCATCGAAACCACGCTGTCGCCGCCATGGACGACCGACTGGATCACCGATGAAGGCCGGGAGAAACTCCACGCCTATGGAATTGCGCCGCCGCCGAAAGGCGCGGGCAAACACAGCCTGCACGATGAACTGGCCGAATGTCCGCGCTGCGGATCGCAGCGGACGGTGGAAATCAGCCGCTTCGGCTCGACGCCCTGCAAGTCGCTGCATCGCTGTTTGGATTGCAGCGAGCCCTTCGACCGCTTCAAGTGTCACTGACGCCCGATGTCCCTTAACCGCGGCTTTCATCCGCTCAGGATCGCAGAAGTCCGGCGCGAGACGCCGGATGCCGTCTCCATTCGCTTCGAAATTCCGGAGGAGCTGAAAGAAACATTCAGATTTCAGGCAGGGCAGCATCTGACTTTACGCGCCGATCTCGACGGCGAGGACGTGCGAAGGAATTATTCCGTTTGCGTGTCGCCGTCGGAGAACGAGATCCGCATCGCCGTCAAGCAGATGATGGCGGGCAGATTTTCAGTCTGGGCGAATACGGAATTGCAGGTAGGCCGAACGATCGACGTCCTGCCGCCGATGGGCCGTTTCGTCATTCCGGCAGAAGATGCTCCTGCGCCCTGGTATGTGGGTCTGGCCGGCGGCTCCGGGATCACGCCTGTCATTTCGATCTTGAAGACCGTTCTCGACACACGCCCTGCAAGCCGCTTTACGCTGCTCTACGGCAATCGCGACACGGCGTCGATCATGTTTCTCGAGGAACTGGCGGCGCTCAAGAACCGCTATCTCGAACGGCTCGAAGTTTATCACTTCCTGGAATACGAGGCGGAAGAGATCGAACTGCTCAACGGCCGCCTGGATCGCGCGAAATGCGATGAAGTGCTCTCGACACTTGTCGATGCAAGCGTGGTCGATGCGTTCTTCATCTGCGGGCCTGGTCCGATGATGGATGCGGCCGAAGCTGCTCTGCGCGATCGCGGCGTCTCCGCCGATCGCGTTTTCATCGAGCGATTCACGACCAGCACGCCGACGGCAGAGCAGCTCGCGAGCCACGAAGCGCTGCAGCAGAAGGCTGCGGGCACGGGCCTCGTCGTCACGCTGGACGGCCGCCGGCTGCGCATCCCGTTCGATGCGGAGAAGGGCAACATTCTCGAAAGCGTGCAATCGGCAGGGTTGCCCGCGCCCTATGCCTGCAAGGGCGGCGTCTGCACGACCTGCCGTGCAAAGATCATTTCCGGCACCGTGGCGATGAAAAAGAACTATGGTCTGAGCGAAGCGGAGATCGCGCAGGGCTATGTTCTGACCTGCCAGGCCGTTCCCACATCCGACGAAGTCGTACTCAGCTACGACGCGTGAATTACCCTCCCTCAAGGCTAGTGATTCACGCGGTTCCTGACTGTTTTGCTGACATCCGTTTATGAGTTGAGCCCAACTTTCACCATGGCCGGGCGTGACCCGGCCACCCAGAGGCCGCGCGTCGGCGCGGCAAATGGCTGAAGCTACGCAAGCGGACGGATAGAGTCACTTCGGCTCACAGACGCTCGCCGGCTGGGTGGCCGGGTTACGCCCGGCCATGGTGAGGGGAGGACGATCATGTCCGAAAATGGCCAGACTTTTGTGGCCGTTCGTACCATATTCTGTCCCATGCACCTGACGCTGCCTGCCGACGACATCTGTTACCGCGCGCTTTCCGCCCGCGATGCGCGATTCGACGGACGCCTGTTCGTCGGTGTGGAAACCACCGGCATCTATTGCCGCCCGATCTGCCCTGCACGCACACCCAAGCACCAGAATTGCCGCTTCTTCCCGAGCGCCGCCGCGGCGCAGATGGCCGGCTTCCGGCCTTGTCTGCGGTGCCGTCCGGAGATCTCGCCCGATGCTGCCGCTTGGCGCGGTACGTCGAATACTGTATCGCGCGCGCTTGCACTGATCGCGGAAGGAGCATTGGACGGCGGCGATTCCGGTCTTACCGCACTAGCCGACCGGCTCGGTCTCGGCGAGCGCCAGTTGCGCCGGTTGTTCGACAAGCATCTCGGCGTGCCGCCGATCGCCGTCGCACAAACGCGGCGGATCCTGTTCGCGAAACAACTGATCCAGGAAACCCGCCTGTCGATGGCCGAAATCGCGGACGCGTCCGGCTTCGGCAGCGTCCGCCGGTTCAACGACGCCTTCCGGAAACTCTATGGCCGCGCGCCGCACGATCTGCGTATCCTGAAAAGAACGGCTGTAGAGCCGTCTCTGGTCACGCTGCGTCTGGGCTACAGGCCGCCCTATGATTGGGACTCGATCCTGACTTTCTTCGCGGCACGCGCCATTCCGGGCGTGGAATTGGTTGAGCGTGGCCGCTATCGGCGCACGATTGCCATCGGTGCGGCAGTCGGCAGTTTCGAAATAGCACCAGGCGAGAACTGTCTGGTCGCAACCATCCGTTTGCCGCAATTGGGCGCGCTGCTGTCCGTCGTTGGACGTCTGCGCCGCATGTTCGATCTCGACGCCGATGTGGAAGCGATCGGCGCGCATCTCGCGCGGGACGCAGGGCTTGCACCGCTTGTTGCGCGGCGGCCGGGTCTGCGCACGCCCGGCGCCTGGGATCCGTTCGAATATGCGGTCCGCGCCGTTCTCGGCCAGCAAATTACTGTCTCGGGCGCGCGGGCACTGGCCGGCAAATTGGTGCGTCTTGCAGGCATGCCGATTGCGCGGGAGGTAACAGGACATGAGGCGCTGACGCATGGATTTCCAACGCCGGCACAAATCGCTGCGGCCGATTTCACCGGTTTCGGCATGCCGCGCGCCCGCATCGCCGCGCTGCAGGCGCTCGCGCATGCCGCCATGTCAGATCCGAAATTGTTCGCACCCGACAAGACACCGGACGACGCGCATACGCGCCTGCGTGCGCTGCCCGGTTTCGGCGAATGGACCGCACAATATTGGGCGCTGCGGGCGCTGCGCGACAGCGACGCATTTCCCGCCGCCGATGTGGGGCTTCTGCGCGCCACGATGGTTGACGGAAAAAGGCTGACGCCCAAGGCCCTGGCCGAGCGCGCCGAGGCCTGGCGGCCCTGGCGCGCCTATGCCGCGCAGCATCTCTGGTCGTCGGATGTGGATACAAGGAGCATTGCCAATGGCTGAGCAGGATGTGTTTTATTTCGATCGCATCAAGTCGCCGATTGGCGATGTCGTGATCGTCGCGGGTCGGGAAGGCGCGATGCGGATTTTGTACTTCGACGATAGCGACGATCGCTGGCGGCACGAATTCGAGCGACGTCATGCGGGCGGCAAGCTTGTCGCGAAACGTGATCCGTCGGGACATTCCACGAATCTCAGGGCGTATTTTGGCGGCGACATGGAGGCGCTCGACCGCATTCCCGTCGATTTCGACGGCACGCCATTCCAGAACAAGGTATGGAAGGCGCTGTGCAAGATTCCCGTCGGCAGGACGACCAGCTATGGTGCGCTGGCGAAGAAGATCGGCGAGCCGCAGGCGGTGCGAGCGGTCGGGTTGGCGAATGGGTCCAATCCGATCAGCCTTGTGGTGCCCTGTCATCGCGTAATCGGCAGCGACGGCTCGCTCACCGGCTATGGCGGCGGCTTGCCGCGGAAGAAATGGCTGCTCGAACATGAAGCGCGGCATTGCGGCGCACAATTCGAACTGGAGGCATCGACGTGACAACAAATAATCGGGCACCGGTCTTTCATGCGCTACATAAGGAAGGGTTGCTGATTCTTCCCAATGCCTGGGATGCCGGCAGCGCACGCATCGTCGAACATGCCGGTGCGAAGGCCGTTGCTACCTCGAGCGCGGCGGTCGCCTGGTCGCACGGTTATCCGGATGGCGAGGCGATTCCACCGGAAGCCTTGATTTCAACGGTTCGCGAAATCGCACGCGTTGCAAGCATTCCGGTGACCGCCGACGTTGAAGCCGGGTATACGCAAGATCCGCAGGCCGCCGGCGATTTCGCCGCGCGCATCATCGATGCGGGTGCGGTCGGCGTAAATATCGAGGACGGGCATGACGCGCCCGAGCTGCTTTGCGCGAAAATCGAACAGGTGCGGCGCGCTGCAGCCAGGTCCGGCGTCGATGTTTGGATCAATGCGCGGATCGATGTTTATCTGCACAAACTTGCCGAAGGGCAGGCTGCCTATGATGAAACGGTACGGCGTGCGCGGCTCTATGGCGAAGCGGGGGCGAATTCCATTTTTGCTCCCGGTGCGGTGGATGAAATAACCATCGGCAATCTCGTGCGCGAGGTCGGCCTGCCGCTCAATGTCCTCGCCTGGCCGGGGCTTCCGGATGCCGCGCGGCTGAAGGCGCTCGGAGTACGGCGGCTGAGTGCCGGAGCCGGGCTCGCGAAAGCATCGCTGGGCCGTACACATGAGCTTGCCGAAGCTTTCCTGCGGGACGGCCGCTCCGATCCGTTCTTCGAAGGCTCGTTTGCTCCGGTGAAGGTCAACGAGTTGATGCGGAAAGACTGACGCGGCAGGCAGGTCATTCGCGGACGGGAATGTCCAGAGTGCTGCTGGTCAGCCAGCGGATGTCGAGCTGCGTTTTCGCATCGGCAATCGTTTCGCCGCTTACGTCCTTGCCGGTGCCATAGTTGATTTCGGTGTTCGGCTGGCGCACGGCAGCAAGCAGCACGACAAGCCGGCTTCCGCGCGCGAATTTCCTGCTGATCAGCCGGCCGCTCCGAAAAATCAGCTGCTGTGGTACGCCGGTCTCGAGAAGATGACGGTGAGTGCGGTCTGCGACATAGCTCGCCCGCGCAAGGTACCACGAAAGCTGGAGATATTTGTGGTCGGGCGTGAGCTCATAAAGCTGAACGGCGAAATCGAAATCCTTCTTGTTGGTGACAAAGCGGAGCGTTCCCGAAAACAGCCCGCTGAATTCCACAGGTTTGTCGAAAGGCGCGCTTAGGAATTCGAGGCTCAGCCAGGTATCCAGGGCGGGATCGAGGATATTTCCCCCCGGCGCAACCCGATTCGCGTCCGACCGGTCCGCCAGATCGATTTTCTGACCGATTGTCGTCTCGTGCGCCGGCGCGGTCTCCGAGAGAAGATATGCATGGCCGGTCTTCTCTGCGCCCGGATGAAATCGAATTGTCCGGTTCGCCATCGCTGCCAGGGAGGGCGCATGACGCCATGCGTTCGCGCCCATCACTTCATAGTTGACGGTATCCTGCAGAATCGCCGGTTTGGGGCCACGTCCGAAGACGTAGTCGAACCACTGGTAGCGCAACGCGCCCATGTCGACCTTTGCCGCGGGGTCGAGCTTGTAGCCCTCGACCGTATCCACGGGATCGCCCGATACGCTGACGGTGCCGCGCTGCCCCGTGATGTGCGTGTAGGGGCCGATCACCAGATAATGTTCGGTGGCGGCCGGGATCTGCTGAAAGTAATAAAGCGCGCCAAGCTCTGCCCCGTCGTAATAGCCCGTGGTCGCGAGCACGGGAATATCGACGCGCGCGAACTCCGGCCCGTAAGGAACCATTGCTTGCCAATAGGCGTCGTAGTCGGGATGCGAAATCCATCTGTCCCAAACCGGATTGGGCGTGCCCGCGATGACGGAAAGGTCGCGATAGGCGCGGCCGCTGACGTACCAGTCATGGAACAGTTTGTCCCAGCGTGCCGTATCCTCGAAAGCCGCGCCATCGAGGCCGTGGCTGGTTGCGACATAAAGCGGCCAGTAGAAATTGAAGCTGAGATCGACGCTCCCCTCCATCGGCATGTCAATGCCGGGTGCCGTGGCGACAGAAGGCATGATCGCCTTGAGAGCGGGCGGCAGGTGTTTCGTCGCGGCCCACTGGGTGAAGCCGTCATAGCTGCCGCCGAACATGCCGACGCGGCCGTCGCTCCAAGGCTGTTTCGCAATCCAGTCGATCAGCGCCGCCGCGTCGGCGCCATCATGTTCCAGCGGCAGCGGGCTGTCGGGGCTGCACATCTTGCCGCGGGTGAAGCCGGTGATGCCGACATATCCGTTCGAAGCCGAGCGCCGTTCTTCGCTCATCGTGGTGATTGTGTCGGCATAGACGGTATATTCGAGAAGCGATGGAAGCCGTCCGCCGACGCGCGGCCGGACGATCTGGGCGCAAACCGTCGCGCCATCCGGCATGCGAACCCGTATGTTCGTTTCGACGATGTAACGGCGGGCGTCGTCCTCGTTCACCAGCGGTGCCGCAAGCGGCATGAACCTGCGATAGGATTCTTCGACCTGCCAGGCGCGGATCAACGCGAGTGCGTCGGCCAGTGAGATTGTTTGCTTGCCCGCCTGCCGTTTCAGAAGCTGCGCGAGACTCCGGCGTAGGTCCGCTTGATCGATGATGAGGCTGAGACCACCTGTTTCCTCGCCATTGAAAAGCCGCATGACCAGCGCCGCGGTGCGGTTATCCAACGGTTGCGCAAGCGCGCGAAATTCGGCTTTGAACGCGTCGGCAAAAGTAACCTTCTTGCGCTGCACGCGCGCTTCGGCGCGGGCGAAGATTTCATATTGTGCGTCTCGCGCCCTTGCCTGCGGCGGGTCCATGGAATCGGGCCGCGCGCGAAGTAACGCGATTGTTTGTGCTGCGTCTGTGTAGCGTCCCGCCGCCAGCTGCAGACGGAACATATTGTCGAGCCAGGTCGCCCGGTCTGGCTCGCGATAGACCGTAAGCACGGCGCCTGCCAGCTGTGACATGCTTTGCGCCAGCGCCGTGCGATCGCCGGCGTCGGGCGGCGCGAAGGGAAGTTCCCGCACTGCCCCTGCCGCTGGAACGGCCAGGGATAGCAGAAGCACCGCAAGCCATTTGCCCATTTGCGAATTTCCGCTTACGACCCGTTCATCATGAGACCGGCCCGACACGCCGGACAGCCCAAATGACGGATTGCGGTGTTGCGCAAATCGCAACATCATGGCCAAGTATATCAGGCAGCGGTCCGATGTTTTACACCGCATTGCGCGCGCTGGACGAAACGGCGCGTGCCGGATCGATCCGCAAGGCGAGCGAAGCGCTGGGCGTGGCGCCGTCCTCGATCAGCCGCAATATCGCGGTGCTCGAACGGGAAATGGGGACGCGGCTTCTCGCGCGTGGCTCCGGTGGCGTCACACTCACCCATGCGGGCCAGCTGGTCGCCGACTATGCGCGCGCGGTACTTCTCGATTACGATTCCCTGCGTGCCGACCTCGACGATATGCGCGGCACGCAACGGCGATTGTTGCGGCTGGTGCTGGTGGAAAGCGTCGCGTCGCACGGCCCGATCGGCGCCGTCGCGAAATTCGTCGAGAAATACCGGGCCGTTTCCTTCGATCTGCGGCTCCTGCCTGCGCCGGCCGTCATCGACGCGGTAAAACAGGACCGCTGCGATATCGGCGTGGCCTTCTGTGCCGATCCGGCGCCGGAGCTGTCCATCCTCGCCCGCATCCCCGAGCCGATCATGCTGGCTGTCCCGGTTGCATCTCCACTCGCCGGGCACGTCGAGCTGCGCGCGCTCGCCGGATTGCGGCTGGCAATACCGGATACGAGCTTCGGCGTCCGACGGATACTCGACCGCGCCTGTGCGCGTGAGAGCGTGCAGATCACGTCGGTGCTGTCGAGCAATGTGTTCGAAACACTGCGCGATTTCGTCCGCTGCGGCGCGGGTGCCGCGATCCTTCCGATGCGCGCGGTGGCCCGGCAGGCGCGGGCCGGAGAAATGCGGGCGATCACGCTCGCCGATGCGGCATTTCGTGATACCACGCTTGATATCATTGTGCTGCGAAAGCGGCGTCTGCCGCGCGTCGTCAGAGCATTTGCGGATATGCTGATCGCAGAGATCGGCGCCGAACCGTAGGAGGAAAATTTCATGCCGCTGGAAATGCGCGAGGTATGCGAGCGCTGCGGCAAGGGGCTCCCGAAGGATAGCTCCGACGCACGCATCTGTTCTTACGAATGCACCTTCTGCAGCGCTTGCACGGCGGCAATGGAGAATCGCTGTCCCAATTGCGGCGGCGAACTCGTGCCGCGGCCGCGTCGCATCGCCCGGAGTGCTTCCTCATGACCGCGGGCCACCGCATCCGGGCTGTCATCGGACTTGTATTGACGCTCGGCGTGGCGACGTTTTTGCCGCTGGGGGACTGGGGCGCCAAGTATAGCGGGCTCGGCCTTCCATTGGGACGCGAAGTCTTCTGGTGGGTCGCCATCGTCGTTGTGCTTGCTTACATCGCGTTCGTCGAGCGGCGGCGGTTCGCTTCGGTCGGATTCCGGCGGCCGAATGTCCTCGATATCATACTGGCGGTAATCGTCGGAATTCTGATGGTCGTTGGCATAGTCATTATCTATCAGGTCGTGTTTCCGCTGCTGCATCTGAAGATGAATGCCGGCCAGATGAAAGCTCTCATGGAAACCCCGTTCTGGTACCGCTTACTCCTCATCACCCGCGCGGCCGTCGCCGAGGAACTCCTGTTTCGCGGTTATTCATTCGAGCGGCTGAACGAACTTTCGGGAAGCCGTGCTCTTGCCGCAATCGTCACCTGGGCCGCTTTCACGTACGCCCATCTTGGGGGCTGGGGGCCGGCACAACTGATCGTCGCGGGCTATGGCGGCGCGTTGCTGACTGTGCTCTATCTCTGGCGCCGCAATCTCTGGGCCAACATGCTCGCGCACTGGATTGCCGACGGCGCCGGCTTTCTGCTGCCGCATGGCTGAGGGCCCGGCTTGCGAGTGAAATTCTTTCATCGTAGGATTTCATCCGACCGAACGGAGACAGTTCATGCGCCGCTTCATCATCGAACGCGAAATTCCCGAGATCGGAACTGCCGAGCGCGACACGTTGCGCGCCGCGGCGCAGAAATCGAACGCCGTGCTCGCCGAGCTCGCGCCGGCCATCCAATGGGTGGAGAGTTACGTCGCCGGCGACAAAACCTTCTGCGTCTATCTCGCCAAAGACGAAGCGATCATTCGCAAGCACTCCGAGATGAGCGGCTTTCCCGCGACGAAGATCACCGAAATCTCCAAGACTATCGATCCGACGACGGCGCACGCATAGTACCAGTCGGGCTTGATGGGCGCCGCTTGCGCGGGGATGACACTTTAGCGGTGCGGTAGTCGGGCGCCAATCAGTCTCCGGTCGGCACGATGCCGGCGTTTTCCACCATGAGAATGACGCATTTCTCGGGTGCTCGCGTGCGGTGGATCGTGCCTTTCGGAATGACGAAACCCTGCCAGGGACCGAGCGTTATCGTTTGCGTTTCGAGATCGACCAGGAGCTCGCCCTCGAGGCAGAAGAAGAGTTCGTCCTCACTATCGTGCTTGTGCCAGTGATATTCGCCCTGAAGCACGCCGAGCCGCAGGACCGAGCCGTTCACCTGACAGAGTGTCTGGTTATACCAGCGGTCCTGGACCGTGCCCGCCAGCGCCGCTACGTCGATCTTTTCGAGGTGGCGGAAAAGAATATTCAGATGCGTGGCATAGGGAAATGCCGCGCCGTCACCCGTTTCCACATTGGTCATGGGGCAGTCCTCCAAGATTTGCACACAATATCGGACATGCCCTTTTTGTGCGACAGCCGATGCCGAGGGCCCCGACGAATGGGACACGGTGTTCTCGGTCTCGAATGACGTTTCGGAAGCGCGGCGTCCGCCTCACGGCCGGACGAATTTGAGTATGAACTGGTCCGTGTGCCAGCGGATCGAAGGATCGAAAACCACCTTCGTGTGATCGTCGGCGGGATTGCGCAGGATGTCGCTTTCGCCGGCAGGTCTGAAGCCCGCCGCCGTGACTTCGGCGATCACCGTCGCCTTGTCGATCCGGTGGAGTTTCGGCGAGAGCGTCGCTCCCGTGCCGTCCGGCGCCGCATGATCGATGATGAAATAGGCGCCCCCGGGCTTCAGGGAATCGAATACGCGTTTGTTGAACGCTGCCATGTCGATATTCGCATATTTCGGAATATGCAGGTCGTGATAGTTGAGCGTGATCCAGAACAGGTCGACCTTCTCCGCCAGGTGGAACTCTCCGAGCGGCGCGAGATCGACCGAAACATTGGCGTGGCCCGGCTGCCCGGGAATGGCTTCCGCGGCATTGATGTTGTCGGCGCCCCAGCCCGTGGTTTCGAGCGCATAGACCCTGCCGCCCGGTCCGACCGCGTCGCTCAACATGCGGGTGTAATAGCCGCCGCCGGGCAGATATTCCGCGACTGTCTCGCCGGGCCTGATATCGGCATAGGTCAACACGTCGGCGGGTTTGCGCGCGGCGTCGAGCTTGCGCTCGTCAGCCGGCCGCGACGCGTCGGCCGCCGCCCTTGCAATGTAATCCGGAACTGGCGAGGCCCTCCCGGGGCTCACCATGACAGCAGCAAGCGCGAAGGCGATAGCAACAACATAGAACTTCATGACCGACGGCCCTGTTCGCGACGCACACATATTATCCGGCGGTCGCGTGCCGCGGCTACACAATGGCGTGACGATACCCTGCGCCGACAGCTAGAGAAGAATCTTGCCGACGAGGATGCCGGCAAGCAGCGCAATGGCGATCGCCCGGAAGGGCTTGGCCCGGATATAGGATTCCACTTCGCCGCATAGATCTTCGGTATCGGGAAGCCCGCCGCCGGCGCGGCCGTGGGAACCCGGTCTGTTCTCGTCTTCGTCGGACATCGCCATGATGAAACTCCTGTCTGGCTTCCGTTAACGGACGATGGATCGCCTCGTTCCGGAATTGGCATGAGTTGATGCGGGACGCAACGGGTCATTGCGGCCCGCGTTGAGCAACCCTGCGGACCCCCGCTTGCGTTGCCGGCGTTCCCGGCAGGATGTGTTTACCACCGGCAGGCTATGCTTTGGCGCTGGCAAGGCGGGGTCGACGCGTTGAATAAAGCAATATTCGCTATGGGACTTGTAGGCCTTGCCGTAGGCGCACTTCCCTTTCTCACCCTCATGGGGGTGCTCCCTGCAGGGCGCTCCTCGCCGGACGAGGCGCCCCAGTGGATCGGTATCCTCTTCGGACTGATGTTCTTTTTTGCCGGTATCACAACCATCATCAGAAGCTTCACGGGCGGTGATGCAAACGGCGACCTCCCTGCCACCGCACCGCCCGTCTTGCGGATTGCCAATTACGCATTAGGGATCGTGATTGTCGCGGGGCTTGCGACGCTCCTCAGCTGGGTGGCGTTCGGCCCCGGCGAACGTCATTTCATCGTGTCTGCGGGCGTATTCACCGGAGGCACCGGCGCGGGATTCACCGAACGCACCGGCGCGGGTGGCGATCTTCTCGGACGCATCGCGTTCGGCTTCGGAGCGGTGCTTGGGTGGTTCATGCTGGGCATGATGGTGGTGCTCATGATGCGGCGCTGGCGCTCGCGCCAATAGAGTTTTTGCGCCTGGTACACATTTGTTGCAGGGAACGGACTAACCACGCATGGCGGAACGTGCGAAATGCTTTTCGCGTTCTCATTGCGGTCGAGCGGGCGCAGGAGAAAATCATGACCAACTCTTCGCGTAACAGGAACCTCGGCGCCGCTCTTGCGGGCCTCATGGCGGCGGCCGCGCTTGCAGGCTGTGCGTCCAATGCGTCGACACCGCCCCCGGCACCGCCGCCTTCCAACGAGCAGTCCTACAACCAAACGCCGCCGCCACCGCCCAGCAACTATCAGGGCGGCAGTTCCGCAACGACGACCAATATGAACAATACCGGTGCGACGTCTGGCGGGGCCGCTTCCGGCGGCGCAGGGACCGGCGGCAGACCTTAAGGAATTCTGCAAGAGCGAAAACGAAGTCCGGGGACAGCGCCCGGCTGTCCCCGCGATGGATTTCTGTACTGGCCGACGCACTTGTTGGGCGCCGTCATGGGCGACTCAGGTGCAAGAAATACACGTGGCGCAAGCGAAGCCCGGCCTCGGCCTGGTGCAGCTCTTTCTTTGATTGTTTGCTCTGTTTCGCTTGTCGCTTGCCGGCAATGCGTCTGATGCGATGTAGCCCCGATTCAAACGGCCTAGCCCAAATCCTTTGCGCTGTTGCCCATGGCCAGCACGAGTTTGACGGCCTTTTTGTCAAACGACACGAATGTTTCCGCGCCAAGCCGCCGACCTTCGTAGGCGATGACCGCGTCCGCAAAATCGCCGCCCCGGTCGAGCATGTTTAGTCCTGCCTCCACCGCCGGGCGGTTCACCAGGACGTTTGCGCTGTCAACAAGTCCACGGATCGCCTGGGCCATTTCGTCCACTGCAACTCCGTAACCCTGTGACAATACCCAGACGAGCTCGCACAGTGCCGGGAGCGGAAGCGCTACAACATCGGCCGCGGCAAGCACATCGCAAGCCAAAGGGCTTTGTCGCGCATCATCGCCGGTCAGCGCACGGACCAGCACATTGGTGTCAGCGGTGATTTTCACCTCTTGCCGGCCCAGGCGCGGGCAGCAATCCGGTTCATCTCATCGACCGAAAGGCGAGGACCGTCCCTGCGCTTCAGCATCCCGAATATGCTGGAAATCGAGCTTGCGCCCTTTGCGGCCCGCACTTCGATGCGCCCGGAGGGCAGCTTCTCAACCTCGATCTTCTCGCCGGGATGAACGCCCAGATGTTCAAGCACATCCTTGCGGAACGTGACTTGTCCTTTTGCCGTGACGGTAAGCTTTGTCATGGCTCGACTATATCGGAACGCGCGAAGAAAGGCAAATTTGCCTTACGATGAGTTCGAGGGCCGCCACCCTTGGCGGTCCACGCTGGAAATCACTAAAAACTGAACAGAGGATGGGCCTTCCCCTGTGGCGGCCGCCCATGTATCCGGCTAAAAATCCAAGTTCGACCTGCCTTTCCGCGGTCGACTTCGCCGCCTTCTTCCAAGGGGAAATCCATGCCTCGCTTGCGTACGCTTTGCCTCGGCGCTACCGCATTTCTGATGATCGCCGTCGCCTCTACCGCGGAAGCCAACCTGCCGGCCTCCAATCCGTTCGCCAAAGAGAGCTCGCTGCCATACCAGGCACCTCCCTTCGACCGGATCAAGGACAGCGATTACCAGCCGGCCTTCGAAGAGGGCATGCGCCAGCAGATCGCCGAGATGGATGCAATTGCCAGCAATCCCGCGCCCGCGAGTTTCGAGAACACGATCGCGGCTATGGAGAAATCGGGTCGGCTGCTCGACCGCGTTTCGCTCGCTTTCGCCGGCGTGGTGCAGGCCAACACCAACGACACGCTCGATAAGGTCCAGACGGCGGAGGCACCGAAACTCGCGGCCCATGCGGACGCGATCTTCCTCAATCCGAGGCTCTTCGCGCGGGTGAAGGCGGTTTACGACGCGCGGGATTCGATGCGTCTCGACCCGGAGTCGGCGCAGGTCCTGAAGCTTTATTACATGCAGTTCGTCCATTCTGGCGCGCTGCTGTCCGATGCGGACAAAGAGAAGCTCAAGGAACTCAACAAGCGCGACGCGACACTCGAGACCGCGTTCCAGCAGAAACTCGTTGCCGCCGCCAAGGCAGGTGCCCTTGTGGTCGATAACAAGGCCGATCTCGCCGGTATGAGCGACCAGGAAATCGCCGCCGCCGCGGAGGGCGCCAAGGCGCGCAAGCTCGACGGCAAATTCGTCATCCCCTTGCAGAACACCACGCAGCAACCGGCGCTGCAGGACCTCGCAAATCGCGACACGCGCGAAAAGCTGTTCCACAATTCCTGGACGCGCACCGAAAAGGGCGATGCCAACGATACGCGGGACATCATTTCCGAACTCGCCCAGATCCGTGCCCAGAAGGCGAAGTTGCTCGGCTATCCGAATTATGCGGCCTATGTGCTCTACGACCAGATGGCCAATACGCCCGACAAGGTGCTGAATTTCATGAGCCAGCTTGTCGGTCCGCTGGCCGACAAATCGGCTGCGGAGGCGAAGGAAAACCAGGCGGCGATCGACGCCTCGGGCGAGCGTTTCAAGCTGCAGCCCTGGGACTGGGAGCGCTATTCGGAGAAGGTCCGCAAGGCGAAATATGACGTCGACGACAGTCAGATCAAACCCTATCTCGAGCTGAACAGCGTGCTCGAGAACGGCGTGTTCTACGCTGCCAACAAGCTCTACGGAATTACTTTCAAGGAGCGGAAGGATATCCCGGTGTATCAGCCGGATGTGCGCGTGTTCGAAGTGTTCGACAAGGACGGCTCTGAGCTGGGGCTTGCCTATTTCGATTATTTCAAGCGCGACAACAAGTCCGGCGGCGCCTGGATGAGCAATTTCATGGAACAGTCCAAGCTCAACGGCACGAAGCCCGTCATCTACAATGTCGCGAATTTCACCAAGCCGGCGCCCGGCCAGCCGGCGCTGTTGTCCTTCGACGACGTCACCACCATGTTCCACGAATTCGGTCACGGGCTGCACGGGTTGTTCGCGAATTCGACCTATCCGCTGATCTCGGGTACGAGCGTCGCGCGCGATTTCGTCGAATTCCCCTCGCAGTTCAACGAGCACTGGGCGAGCTATCCCGAGGTGCTGAAGCACTTCGCGAAGGACTACCGCACCGGCAAGCCCATGCCGCAGGCGCTGATCGACAAGCTGAAGAAAGCGGCAAAATTCAATCAGGGTTATGCGCTAGGCGAAGTGGTCGCCGCGGCCGAGCTCGACATGCAATGGCACATGCTCTCGCCCGATGCGCCGAAACAGGCTGCCGATTCATTCGAGGCGCAGGCGCTCAAGGCCGCGCATGTGGATTTCCCCAACGTGCCGCCGCGCTACCGTTCGAGTTATTTTCTGCACATCTGGGCCAATGGCTACGCGGCCGGCTACTACGCCTATCTATGGACGGAAATGCTGGATGACGACGCCTTCGCCTGGTTCAAGGCGCATGGCGGGCTGACTCGCGAAAACGGCCAGCGGTTCCGCGACATGATCCTGTCGCGTGGACACTCGCTCGACTACGGCCCGATGTTCCATGCCTTCTACGGCAAGGATCCGGACATCCAGCCCATGCTGGTCCACCGCGGCCTGGCGCCCGGGGACGATTGAGCAAATAAGACCCGCCCCATATTTTCCTCCCCGCCTTTGGCGGGGGAAGTGCCCCTAAGGGGCGGAGGGGGCTCTTCGTGCGCGACGTCCCCCTCCGGCGCTTCGCTGCGCTCGCGCCACCTCCCCCGCAGAGCGGGGGAGGAAAGTCGACGCGATGGTAATTCTTAGTTATTTATTACGCGATCGAGCGGGCGGGCTCGGCGGGCTTGGCGGAGGAATAGTTCGTCGCCGCCGTCGGCGTGGCGGGCTTCTGGATCGCATGCGCCTTGCCGTCGGGCTTGCCGTATTCCGGCCGGCAATGGCCGTCGATATAGGCGCCGGAATCGATGCGGATGTCCTGGTGGACGACATCGCCGCTCATGTGGCCGGTGCTGGCGATGACGACCTTCCGGGCCTCGACCTTGCCGACCACTGTGCCGGCAACTTCGACCTCTTCGCCATAGACAGTGCCCTTGACCCTGGCATTGTGTCCGATCTTCACGCCGACACCGCGGATGTCGCCGTCCACTTCACCTTCGATGTGAATGTCTTCGGTGCTCTCGAGCTGGCCGGTTATCTTGAGTGCCTTGCTGATGACGGAAACCGACGGCGTCCCATGTGCGGCAGGCGCCGCGGAAACTCGCCGCGGCTCCATCGGCGCCGGCGCAGACTGCGACGCGGGCGGCACGGTGTTGATCGGGGTTGCGGACGCGACCGGCTTGGCGGCGGGCGCGGGCTCAGGCGTCTTGTCGTTGCGCGAGAACATGGTCATGGTTGCGTCTCCGGGATTTGTTCGAGCGTTTCAAAAAAATTGAGCGGCCGCCAGGGCATACGCGCGTCCACACGCGCCCCTCTTGCCACCTCCACCGTATGATGAAAAATCCGGCCCTTGATATCGGCCGTGCTGTCGACCGTCACATTCAGGGCAAACACGCGTCCGTTGACGCGGCCGCAGATGCGCGCTTCGCGGGCGACGATGTCCCCTTCCACTTCGCCGTCCATGGCCAGAACCAGGCGATCGGCACACAAAGAGCCCTGCACTTTGCCGTGCACATGCAGCTCGCCATCCGTTTCGAGACTGCCGGTCACCGTGAGCCCGCTTCCGATGCGCGATAGCGGCACCGCAGCCTCGCCGCGGCGCGGCTGCGTTCGGATAAGCGCACGTTGGGGCAAAGCGGACATACGTCGCCGTTCCCTGGTTCCAGTTCAGAACCCCCGCCGTAGGTACATCATGACGCAGAAAGACGGTGCAGAGCAAGCGACCTGCACGACGGGGCGGGACTATCTTTTCATTCCACCGGTTTTGGCATGAACTACCGCCATGCGTTTCATGCCGGCAATTTTGCGGATGTCATAAAGCATATCGCGCTGGTTGCGATCCTGCTGCACCTCCGGCGAAAGGTAAAGCCGTTTTGTGTCATCGACACGCATGCAGGCGGTGGTGTCTACGATCTTGGAAGCAGCGAAGCGGCGCGAACCGGTGAAGCGGCGGAAGGGATCAGCCGGATCGCTGCAATCGGTGACGATCCGCAACTGCCGGAATCGCTCAAGACCTATCTCGATGGCGTCAGGCGGGAGGGCGAGGGGCGCTATCCCGGATCGGCACGCATCGCCGCCTGCCTGCTCCGGCCGCAGGATCGGCTCGTCGCGATCGAAAAACATCCGGAAGCAGCCAGGACGTTGCGTAGGTCGCTGGCAGCATTTCCAAATGTCCGCACTGTCGCGGCCGACGGCTATGCAAGGTTGGCCGCGCTCCTTCCGCCGCGTGAACGCCGCGGCGTAATACTAATCGATCCGCCCTATGAAGCAGACGACGAATTCGCGCGCGTTGGCGATCTGCTGGCGCTGGCGCACAGCCGCTTCGCGACGGGCATCTATGTCGCCTGGTATCCAATCAAATCACCCGCCGCGATCGACGCGCTTTATGGCGAGTTGGGCGCAAACGGCGTCGCGCCGGTGTTACGCCTCGAAATCGAGACAGGCCGCGCACCGGACGCGGACAAGGAACGTCTTTCCGCGGCAGGGCTGCTCGTCATCAATCCGCCATTCGGATTCGACGAGGAAATGCGGAGCGTCGCCGCCGTTTTAGCGCCTCTTCTCGGCCGCAGAACACGGGAACCGGCTGCCATAACCCTGGTCTCGACACCTGCCTGACATCGGTTGATCCGCCCACTTTTCTGTCCGTTCCGCGTTGTCAAAGAAGGGAGGATACCAGGGAGGAATAGTCCGGATGACGGCCGCGATCGTTTCGCCGAAACGCCCGGTGCCGGTTACACATGCGGAACACGGGTTGCTACACATCTGGCTCGTGTGGACCGCGCGGCTCGGCGTTGCCGTCGTGGTTGTCCTCCTGTCCGCCATAATTGCGCTCTATTTTCTTGACTGGAACACAATGCGCGGGCCCGTTTCCCGCTACCTGTCGCATCGGCTGGGGCGGGAAGTACGTATAAACGGCAACCTCCGGGTCAACCTGTTTTCCTGGCAGCCCCATGTAGACCTGGGTGGTCTCTGGATCGCCAATCCCAAATGGGTGGACCGGCAGCCTGCTGCGGATGTGCAGCACCTTTCGTTCGAATTCCGTCTCCTGCCACTGCTGTTCGGCGGTCACTGGATATTGCCGTTTGTAAGCCTCGATCATCCTGACATCGACATCGTGCGGGAAGCCGACGGCAGGACGAACTGGCGGTTCACAAACAATGCCCAAGGGGCCGACATTCCGCCAATCCAGAGGTTTTTGCTCAACGACGGATCGGTCCATGTCGAAGACCACGCGCGCCATCTCACGTTTTCGGGAACGGTCTCCTCGCGCGAAAATGCCGGCGCGACAGGGGCGGCGTTCCAGCTGTTCGGTGATGGCACGCTGAACGGCAAGACATTCCGTGCCGGCATTCACGGCGGCCCGCTTATTCATGTCGATATAACGCGCCCCTATACGTTCACCGCCGAGGTGCGCGCGGGTGCCACGCATGCCGTCATCGACGGCCAAATTACCAAACCGTTCAACCTCGGCCATTATATCGCCCACGCAACCGTGAGCGGCAGCAATCTTGCAGATTTGTACGATCTCACGTCCCTGGCGTTGCCCGGCACGCCGGCTTACCGCATTTCGGGCACACTGGTCCGCGATGGCGCGCTGTACCGCCTGACGAATTTCACCGGCACAGTCGGCGGAAGCGACCTGCACGGCAATGCCTCCGTCGATGTTTCAGGCAAGCTGCCATTTCTGCGCGCAGTTGTAGCTTCGCGCATGCTTGTTTTCTCCGATCTCGGTCCTGCGGTCGGCCAATCCGCATCAAAAGCCTCAAGCGCAAGGAGCCTTCTGCCCGATACGCCGCTACGCGTCAGCCGCCTGCGGGGAACGAATGCGGAAGTCGATTACACGGCGGATTCCGTCAAGTCGCGCGACTTTCCGTTGCGCAAGCTCGCCACCCATATCAGCCTCGAAAACGGTGTGCTTCTCCTCAAGCCGCTCGCCTTCGAATTCTCCCGCGGCCAACTGGCAGGTTCCGTGCGTGTCGACGCGCGCCGACCTGTCACGGTTAGCAGCATGGACGCGCGGCTCACCCATGTGCATATCGAACAGTTCATCAAGAGCGCGGAGAAGCCGCTGTCCGGCACCGTCGAAGCGCGCGCGGTGCTCAGCGGGGAAGGCAATTCCGTTCGCTCCGCGGCTGAAAGCGCCGATGGCGCGCTCACGGTTGTTATTCCGGAAGGTCGTATACGGCGGAGCCTGGCGGAATGGCTGGGCGTGAACGTGATCAGCGCGCTCGGACTGACGCTCTCGGGCGATACCAGTGACGCCGGCCTGCGTTGCGCGCTGGTCCATTTCCAGGCACGCCGTGGTGTCTTCACTGCGCAGCAGATGGTCATGGACACCGACCCCGTGCTCATCAGCGGCGCTGGTGATATCGATCTGCGCGACGAAACCATGAACATGACAGCCGAAGCCAAGCCCAAGCATTTTCAACTCCTGCACCTTAATGTGCCCATTACCGTGCAGGGTTCTCTTGCTCATCCTACTGTCGGTGTGAAGTCGGGACACGCAATCGCGCAGGCGGGTATCGCCGTGGTACTCGGTTTTTTGTTTCCGCCCGCCGCGCTTCTTCCTTTTGTCGATGCCGATCTCGCAAAAAACGCGAATTGCGCTGCGCTGGTCGCGCAAGCGGGCACGAAGAGCGCGCCCGTGAAGGTCAGGACACCGCGCAGATGATGCGAACAGCATCGCCGCGGAAGACGCGTTTTTCTTGCGGTCGAGTGCGATTCGGCGTGCGTCGCAAAGGCGCGAAGGTTGCGGGGAAGATTCGTGCGCTGCGCCACCACTATTCGTCATCGCTCCCATGAAGCCGGCAATGTCGAGAGAGACGCTGGGGCCGCCAATTGCGTGAGGTTTCGCCAGCCATACGCAACTTCGACGCGATTTGCATGCGCTTCCGTTCCCTGTTGCTCAATCAGGAACTCGCCACCGATTCTCTCATAGAAACTGCGCGCGCCGGCATTGTTCTTGAGACACCAGAGCGCCGCCGCACCGATTCCGTTTTCGACCAACACCGCAGCAAGGGTGCGCATCAGCGCCAGGCCGGTTCCGTGCCGCTGAAACTGCCGGAGCACATAAATCGCGCTGAACTCGCCTGTAAATCCCCATTCCTTGAGGAATTCCGATCGTTGCCGGCCGCAGGATCCAAAACCGCAAACACCGCCCTCGTATTCGGCAATGTAGACGGCAATCGTGCCGCATGCGGCCGGTTCGTCGAGAATGTCTTTCCATCGCGAGGTTCTTTCCTCCACCGTCCGCACGGCCAGCCAGTCGGGCGGCATGAGACCCGTGTAGGTCTCGTGCAGGCAGGCGACATGGACCCGGCCGATCGCGGGCGCATCCGCTGGCGCGGCTTTGCGAATGGATGCTTCTTTCCTCACGGCTGGCCTTTCCGGACCGGAAATGGATCATAGCGCCCGGGGCGGAACATTGCGCGGTGCCGGATGGATGCGTTTTCCTATCTCTCGGTCCTGAATTCCATCGTTCTCGGGCTTGGCGTCGCAAGTCTACTTGCAGGGTTCGCATCAATGGTACGCGCCCGCGACCGCGTGGTGATGTATTGGCCGCTGCCCGCCCAGATGGGCCTTGTGTTCCTCATTCATGTCCAGCTGTGGTGGGCGCTGTTTGCGCTGCGGGAGCGCACGCAATGGAGTTTTCCGGGCTTTCTCGTGGTGCTGATGCAGCCCGTGCTCGCCTATCTGGCGGCGGCTTTCCTTGTGCCCGACATCCGCGACGGCGAAGCTCTCGATTTGAAGTGGGCCTACTTCCGCGAGGCCCGCTGGTTTTTCGCGGCAGTTCTCCTGCTGGTGCTCGACAGCCTGGCGAAGAGTCTCATACTGGGCGGACGTCTCCCGAACTCCGGGGATCTGGCAGGCCATGCCGTGTTTATCAGTCTCAGCGTCGCGGGTATCGTGTCGCGGAAGGACATTGTCCATAAGATCATCGCGCCGGCTTCGCTTCTCGCTCTTGCGGCCTACATCGCAACACTATTTGTGACTCTTCGCTGAGAAAGAATTAGGTAACCATCGCGTGGTAACCATGGATCGGCAGTGCCCGGTCGTTGCCTGCTCCTGATAGTCCGCGGAGGGTTTACGTGTCTTACGCCGCCCCACTGGCGCCGTCCCAGCAGCGTGCCATTCTCGATCCGACTCTCGCGCCTCTGGTCCTCGATTGGGATCTGCAATTTTCCCGGCAGCCCACGCAACGCGCCTGCGCGTATTGGCATTCGCTGTGCGGTGACCGCAAAATGCCGCGCCGGCACGAACTCAGCCCCGCGCAAATGCGCGAGTTTCTGCAGAACGTGAACCTGATCGATGTCGTATGCGATCCTTCCGAGGCGCCCCCGGATTTCCGCGTTTCCCTGCAAGGCCAGCACGGCACGGAGGTTTATGGCCAGGTCGCGAACCGGCAGCTGGAGGAAGTATTGCCGCCGCACGTCGTGAAAAGATGGCGGGAGGCATTCTTGACGTGCTTTCAGGCTGCACGGCCAGTCCGGTTCTGTTCCAAGATGCTCATCGGGGGCAGGGTCTGGATCGAGGGCGAAGCCCTGCTCGCGCCATTGGGCGACGATAAGATGGGCGTTCAATCGCTTTTCGTCGTTCTTGTCAGCTGGCAGGCGGAGAACTTCGGCGGGACATGTTTGCCTCTTTCCACCTGAACATACGCCCGCCGGTAAAATGATGAACGCCATAAGCGGGCGCGTTTACATTTTGTAAATTATCCCACGAGGTAACCAAAGCATTTCGCTCCGCCCCGTATTATTTGGTTCAAATGCAATCGAATGGCTTCATACCTTCGGACAGGGGTTGCCAATGAGCCGAATTCTTCGAAACAAATCCGTCGGGCGCGCGGCCGGCTTTCATGCAGGACTGCGTTCGCAGAGTGGGGTCGCCGCGATCGAGTTCGCGTTTCTTGCTCCGATTCTGCTTCTCATCATCACCGGTGTCTGCCAGTTTACCATGGTGCTCGGCAACTACATGACGCTCGAGCACGCAGTCGGGGCGGGCGCCCGGGTGCTTGCGATCAGCCGCGGTGATTCCACGCCGGTGTCCGATACCCAGACCCAGATTTACACGTCGGCAGGAAATCTCAATACGTCGAACATCACGATCAGCTATGCCGTGAACGGCGCGGCCTGCAGCGGCGATACCGGCTGCAGCACCGCGCTGGCTGCAGGCGTGCCCGCACAGGTGACGGCGTCCTATCCCTGCAGTCTCGTGGTGATGGGAACCAATTTCGCCCCTGGATGCACACTGAGCGTCGCCGCCACGGAGCGCGTGGAATGAGCCCGCGCCGCACCAGGCTCCTCGCGCGGATCTGTCAGGACGCGCGCGGCGCCATCTCGGTTCTCGCCGGACTTTGCATGACGGTCCTCATCGGCATGGTCGGCCTCGGCGTGGACTTTGGTTATGTTTATTACTGTCAGGCCAGACTGCAGACGACGACCGATGCGGCGGCCCTGGCCGGCGCGGAAAACATCAATGTCGGCACAGGCGGCACGGCCGTTGGAATTGCAACCCACTACAGCGCCTCAGGCTCCGGTGCGCTTAACAAATATGGCCAGGCCAGTGTTTCGATGGCCCCGGGCTATCCGGTCCTGCAATGCCTCAGAAGCACCGGTGTGTCCTGCAGCGGGACCGATAATGCAAACGCCATCAAGGTCAGTCAGACGGCCGTAGTGCCGACATTCTTCGCGCGCCTCTTCGGTCTCAGCACCTGGAATATATCGGCTACGTCGCTGGCGAGCGCGCGCGGCGGTACGGCCCAGCCGGTCGACGTGGAGATCATTCTCGACACGACTGCCTCGATGAACGATCCCGATCCGAATTGCACCATTCCGGGAGCGACGCGGGAGCAATGCGCAGTCAGAGGGGTTCAGACACTCTTGTCCGAGCTTGCACCCTGTTCGGCGACGCTTGCGAGTTGCGGCAGCGTGACGAACGGCAACGTCTCCAATCCGATCGACCGCGTGGGGCTGATGGTTTTTCCCGGACTGCAGGCAGGCCAGACCCAATATGAATATGACTGCAGCAGTTCGCCATCGCCTCAGATCGCGTCGTATGCGGCCAGTCCTGTCTACCAGATCGTTCCATTCTCCAGCGACTTCCGCAGTTCGGACAGGGCTCCTTCCCTGAACACAACCTCCAATCTGGTGCTTGCGGCGCGCGGCGGGGCGGTCGGCTGCCAGCAGGGCCTCAGCGCGGTTGGCGGCGTCGGCACGTTCTTCGCCGATGCCATCAGCGCGGCCCAGTCGGCGCTCGCAAGCGACGGAAGGCGGACGGCCCGCAAGGTGATTATTCTCCTGAGCGATGGCGCCGCGAATGCAAAGGCCGCGAACATGCCGCCGAGCGAGGCCAGCAACCAGTGTCATGCGGCGGTCACTGCCGCCAACACCGCTGCGGCGGCGGGCACCTGGGTGTATTCCATCGCCTACGGCGCCTCGACCAACGCCAGTGATTGTCCCACCGACACGCCGTCCATCACACCCTGTTCCACGATGCAGCAGGTCGCTTCCGACTCGTCCAAATATTTCTCGGATACGTCGGGCGGCGACGCCGCGTGCATTTCGCAGGCCAATTCCATTTCGCAGCTCAGCCTGATTTTCGGCTATATCGGCGTGGACGCGTCGACCGCCCGGCTGCTGCCGCTCGATACCACGTGACAGGCGTTTAAGTTATACGACAACAGGATGCCACGCGATTGCGGACAGGGCGGATGACGACAGTCATCCGCCCTGTCCATTTGCATCCCTGGGAGATTTTCACAGTCATCCGCTGCCGGAGATTGCCTCATGGGGATGGGCTGTGCCCGTCGCCGCCTGATGCGGCCGGAGCAGTATTCCGCATGACGGCGCGGCAGCCTAAGCTGCGTCGGTGGCGACCTGGCGGACGTGCATGGTGGTTTGACTTCAATTCAACAAAACCTGAACGGACATGACTTGGACATTGGGAACATCCGGTGACGCATGCGCGGCGCAATCCGCTTCACGCGTGTCGTATGCACATCCCGGGCTCGTGCTTACGACTTCAATCCTCGCCTCGAGCCTCGCGTTCGTGGACGGATCTGTCGTCAATGTCGGCCTTCCGGCGATCGGCCGCAGTCTCCATGCCGACGCGGCAGAATTGCAGTGGATCATCAACGCCTATCTCCTGCCGTTGAGCGCATTGCTCCTGCTGGGCGGCGGTACGGGCGACCGTTTCGGCCGGCGCAATGTCCTGCTGCTCGGTGTGTTGTTGTTCGGGATCGGCTCTGCATTTTGCGCCGCCGCGGTGAATTTATACTGGTTGCTGGCCGCGCGCGCCCTGCAGGGGACCGGGGCTGCCCTGTTGCTGCCGAACAGCCTGGCGATACTGGGATCCGCATTCTCCGGCGAGGCGCGCGGCCGCGCGATCGGCACCTGGTCGGCGTCGAGCTCAATGGCTGCGGCCATTGGGCCGGTGCTTGGCGGATGGCTCATCGACGCGTTCGGCTGGCGCGAAATATTTCTGATCAACGTCCCGCTCGCGCTTGCGGCCATTGTTCTGGCCGTCACATCCGTCCGCGAGCCGGCGCGGGAGCGTCAACCGGCTCCGCTGGATGTCCGCGGCGCGCTGCTGATTACATCATCGCTCGCCGCGCTGACATGGGGATTGACGGTCCTGACCGGCCGCGCGGGCCGGATGGCGCTTCCGGCGGGCGCAATTGCCATCGGCGTGCTGCTCCTGTTTGCCTTTCTGTGGGTTGAAAAGCGCGAGAAGGCCGGCGCGATCATGCCGCTCGCGCTGTTTAATACAAGGGAATTTGTCGGCCTGACGGTCCTCACCTTTCTGTTATATGGCGCGCTGGGCGCGCTGCTGGTGCTTGTTCCCTATCTGTTGATCGAAGGCGCCGGCTATTCGGGCACCGCCGCGGGCGCGGCATTGCTTCCATTCCCCATCGTGGTCGCCGCCACATCGCGGGCCATGGGCGGCCTTGCCGGGCGTTTCGGTTCGCGGCTTCCGCTGACGCTCGGCCCGCTGATCGTAGCTGCCGGTTTTCTGCTGCTGCTGCGTATCGGGCCCGGCACAAATTATTGGAGCGGGGTGTTCCCGGCAATTCTGGTGATTTCGATCGGCATGGCCGGCGCCGTCGCGCCATTGACCACTGCCGTTCTGGCGGCCGTCGACACCCAGCACACCGGATCGGCGTCCGGGCTGAACAGCGCCGTCGCACGGCTCGGGGGCCTGGTAGCAACCGCCCTGCTGGGCAGCGTTTTTTCCGCGCGAGCTCTGGCGCTGTTCTCCGCCTTTCACGTCGCGGCCGCCATTTGCGCCGTAGCGTGCATGGGAGCAGCCATTGCCGCCCTCAATTCGGTGCGCAACCGCATTTCGTAATTGTTATTAGTGTCTGATAACACGTCGCACAAATAGACCTGCATCGTTCGATTAGGCGCCGGCTTCCGGAAGTGCCGGCGCGATGGCGTCAACGCCGTGACGCGCGATTGCCGCATCGCATCGCGATGCCCGATGTTTCGCGCAACCGTTATCGAGAGCAAGGAACTGGCGGACAGGGAGGGATTCGAACCCCCGATACAGTTGCCTGTATGCCGCATTTCGAGTGCGGTGCATTCAACCGCTCTGCCACCTGTCCGCGGAGGGCGAGAGGGCATACTTAAATTCCGCGTCGGGGGCAAGCTGCCCCCCATCCCCCTTTTTTTCGCTCGCAGCGAGCCGCCCGATCCCTCTGAGCGCGTGAATATCTATCTTTCCCGCAGCCTTCTCGCCCGCGCCGACCGGCGCGCGGCTGATCTGGGCATGAGCCGGTCGAGCTTCTTCGGCTACGCGATCAACGTGTCGCTTTCGATGCCGGCCATTCCGTTCGGTCATGTCGTTCCTGTTCCTGCGCGGGCCGGGTCGCATGAGGCGGAGCCTGGCAAGCCGGCCCAGCGCCGTCGCAAGGTCTGAGGCGGGGCTTTAGCGACGCACGCGCGGGATTACGAATGACAATGGCTGCCGGCGTCGCTTAATCTTTTGGCTGGAGCGAACAACCCGATTTTCAACCCGGGGAAGGACCGCCCATGAGATTCGCCGTTTTCGCTGCTCTCGTCGCGACGCTCGGAATTTGCTCGCCCGCGCTGGCGCAGGATGACAAAGACGCCGACAAGTCGGCTGCCGCCGCGCCGCCGGCGCCCAACCCCGCTTTCTTCAAGGCACAGGAAAGCGTGACCCAGGGTGGGGTCACCGTCGAGGGCGACCATGTCGGCTACTCCGCCCATGCCGGCACGATCATCGTGCATCCCAAAGGCTGGGATGACGCGACCGAACCGCAGGGCAAGGACAAGGACAACCAGGCGCAGGCCTCGATGTTCTATGTCGCCTACTTCAAGAAGGACGCGAATCCCAATCAGCGCCCCATCACCTTTCTCTACAATGGCGGCCCCGGCTCCTCCACGGTGTGGCTGCATATGGGCGCGTTCGGACCCAAGCGCGTGGTGACCGCCGACGACTCCCATTCGCCGGCCGCGCCCTATCAGCTGATCGACAATGACGGGAGCCTGCTCGACGTCAGCGACCTCGTGTTCGTCGATGCGCCGGGTACGGGCTTCAGCCGCATCGCCGGCAAGGACAAGGAAAAGGCGTTTTACGGCATCGATCCCGACGCCTACGCCTTTGGCGACTTCATCAGCCAGTTCCTGGCGAAATATGGCCGCTGGAATTCGCCGAAATATCTGTTCGGCGAAAGTTACGGCACGCCGCGTTCCGCTGTCCTCGTCCAGCAGCTCGAAACCCAGCGCAACATCGATTTCAATGGCGTCATACTGCTGTCGCAGATCCTCAATTTTGCGCTGAGCCCGGACCGGCCGGAATATGAGCCGGGCATCGATCTCGCCTATCAGCTCGCACTTCCGACCTATGCGGCGACGGCGTGGTATCATCACAAGCTGCCTCCGAGTGCGCCCAAGGATCTGCCCACGCTGATCCATAAAGTTGAATCCTTCTCCATGGGCGAATATGCGCTGGCGCTGCAGCGCGGCGCGACGATCGGTCCCGCATGGCGGAAGGAGATCATCGCCAAGCTGCATATGTTCACTGGCCTGCCGCCCGATTATATCGACAAGGCCAATCTGCGCATCGATGGCGGCGAGTTCGAGAAGAGCCTCGAAGGCGCGAACGACATCACGATCGGGCGGCTGGACACTCGCTTTTCCGGACCGACCATGGATCCGTTGAGCGAAGGCGCCGATTACGATCCGCAATCGGCCGCCATCAGCTCGGCCTATGTCTCCGCCTTTAACGACTATGTCCGCAAGACGCTGAACTTCGGCCAGAACCTGCACTACAATCCGGAAATCGAGCTCTACCGGTCGTGGGACTTCTCGCATCAGCCGCCGGGGGCGAACCGCGTTGTTCGCGGGCCCGCCAATGTCATGCCGGATCTGGCGACCGCCATGAAGTACAATCCCAATCTTAAGGTGATGCTCAATGGCGGCTATTTCGATCTCGCCACGCCGTACTACGAGGGCTGGTACGAAATGCACCATTTGCAGATTCCGCCCAAGCTGCAGGGAAATATTTCCTACCGCTACTACACGTCGGGCCACATGGTCTACGCGCACACGCCGTCGCTGAAAGAGCTGCACGACAACGTTGCCGACTTCATCCGCCAGACCGACAATGTGCAGAAATAGCCCAGGCGGAACCGGGAACTGATGAACGGCAGATGAACGGCGCCGCCATGACCCGTTCAGAACGGGAGGGGCATCTTCGGGTCTCTGATCCGGGTTGCTGCAAGCCCCTCCCTGCAAGCCGGGTCGCGAACAGGCGGAAGCCCGCAACGGAAAACCCGGTGCGGGCTTCCGTCGTATTTGCGCGTTCGGTGGCCCCCTCCGCCCCTGCGGGGCACCTCCCCCATGCTTCGCACGGGAGAGGAAAGTTATGCGCGCTTTTGTTTCCTCCCCCGCGCGCAGCGTGGGGGAGGGGGACCGCGAAGCGGTGGAGGGGGCCGGCCGCGGCGTCATCCGAACACAGCGTGGTTGAAAACTGACCATGGCCGGCAGCCAGGATTACGCCCCCGATCCCCGCAACGAGTCGGTTCGCGTCTGGCTAAACGGCGCACTCCTGCCCCGCGGCGAAGCACGGGTTTCAATATTCGATGCGGGCTTCGTGCTCGGCGACGGCGTCTGGGAGGGCGTGCGCCTGCACAAGGGCGGATTGTTGTTTCTCAATGCCCATCTCGACCGGCTCTATGCCGGCGCGCGCGCGATCGCGCTCGATATCGGTATGAGCCGGGAGGAAATGGCGCGCGCGCTGCGCCAACTCGTGGCCGCGAACGGCATGCAGGACGGCGTGCACATCCGGCTGATGGTGACGCGCGGCGAGAAGAAGACGCCCAATCAGGATCCGCGCAACGCGCTCGGGCGCCCGACCATCGCCATCGTCGCCGAATACAAGGAGCCGAGCGCCGCCGTAAGAGCTCAGGGATTGAATCTGTTCACCTCCACGATCCGCTGCACGCCGGCCGACATGTTCGATATGCGGCTCAACTCGCACAGCCGGCTCAATCTCGTCATCGCGCTGACCCAGGTGATTGCCGCCGGCGCCGACGAGGCGCTGATGCTCGACCCGCACGGTTTCGTATCGAGTTGCAACGCGACGAATTTCTTCTTTGTCGCAAACAACGAGCTATGTACTTCGGCCGGTGCTTATTGTTTCAACGGAATTACACGCGACAACATCATCGCGCTCTGCCGGCGGCATGGACTTCCGATCCGGCTGGGGAATTTCACATTGCATGAAGTCTATGATGCGCAGGAGGCCTTCGTCACCGGCACATTCGGCGGTGTGGTCCCCGTCCGCGCGGTCGATGGGCGTGCGCTCGCGGTGGCGCCGCAAGACGGGCTGACACGCCGCCTCGACGCGCTCTATCGGGAACTGAAAGACGAGGACGCCGCAGCCGATATCGGGCGTACGGGCACGCGGTGACGGACCTTAGCATTCGCGTTGCGATGTGGTCGGGGCCGCGCAACATTTCGACTGCAATGATGCGGGCCTTCGAAAACCGCTCCGACGCCGCGGTGATCGACGAGCCGTTTTATGCGGCGTATCTGAAACTCTCGGGCATCGACCATCCGCTGCGCGACGAGACGCTTGCGATGCATGAAAGCGATTGGCGCAAGGTCGTGGAAGTCCTCACCGGTCCCGTGCCCCAAGGCCGCGCGATATTATATCAGAAGCACATGACCCATCACATGCTGCCGGAAATCGGCCGCGACTGGATGGCAGTCTGCCGCAACGCGTTTCTCATCCGAGCGCCGGAAGCCGTGCTTGCATCCTACAGCGCGAAACGGCCGGCATTCCTGCCGGCGGATATTGGTTATCAGACGCAGCGCGAAATCTTCGACTGCGAAGCGGAGCGCATCGGCACGGCGCCCCCCGTGATCGACGCGGAAGACGTGCTGCAAAATCCGCGCGCGGCGCTCGGCGCGCTGTGCGCTGCGCTGGATGTCTCGTTCACGGAGCGCATGCTGCATTGGCCGCCGGGGCCGCGCGCCACCGACGGCGCCTGGGCGCCGGCCTGGTACGATTCCGTGGAGTGCTCGACCGGTTTCGCCAGCCCGCGCAACCATCGGCCGCTTAGCGGCGAACTCATGCGTATCGCGGATACCGTGCGCCCGCACTACGAATATCTGGCGAAGTACAAACTTGATTGCGTTGCATAACCGACCCCGCGCCGTTTCTTTCCTCCCCCGCGGAGCGGGGGAGGTGCCCCGAAGGGGCGGAGGGGACTCGCGCCCACTTACCCCCTCCGGCGCTTCGCTACGCTCGCGCCACCTCCCCCGCAAAGCGGGGGAGGAAAGTGAAGCGATGCGGCGCGGTTTGTTAGTTAAGCGCCTGGTC
>DATAYG010000086.1:0-1731 GCA_036272695.1 Rhizomicrobium sp.
CGAAACCCATCGCTTCGAGCTGCGATACGGCACGCATCATCCCGCCAATGTGATTCCAATCACACGGCCCGCGAACGGCACTGAACGCATCCCCTCGATCCCGCAACTACCGGGCATTCGGGGATGGTCCCCGTCACAGCACAGGGGATTTGCGATGTTCGCCAGAAAATATTTCGGCGCCATTTTGTTTGGTTCGCTGATAGGCGCGGGCTCGATCGCGCCCGCGGCCGCAGGCCAGTACGGTGCACTTTCGGCCGGTTTCTGGAAGGACGACAGCGGCGCCCTTCACGTCACCGCAGGAACCGCCAAGAATTTCAGTTCGCCCGACCGGGCCGCGGATGCTGCGAACGACGCTTGTTTCGCACAGGGAACGAACTGCCATATCGTAAGTACGTTCTCGAACGGCGGCTGCGGCTTCATTTCGGTCGGCCACAACGCTCGATCCACGCGTTACGGAACCGGCTCCACGGCGCAACGAGCATTCGACAATTGCAGCGTGGACGGCTTCGATTGCAATCCCCCAAAGGGAGGATGCACCTCATACGATGATTGAAAACCCGATGCCTATCCTGCGGGGCATCGTTTTATTGGCGGAGAAACAAAGCACGTTGGATGGTTGGATAGGTGGAGCGGAGCGAAACCTATCCGACGGGCTTGGTAGCGTCGCCGCTATAACCCCATAGCCACTTTCCGATAACCACCGCCATAGCCATTCCTGCCAGTTGGGCCGCCACGAACTCCGCCACGTCAACGGGCGCTATTCCGGCGAACGTATCGGAAAGCGAGCGCGCAATCGTTACAGCGGGATTGGCGAATGAGGTGGACGCGGTGAACCAATAGGCCGAAATGATGTAGAGGCCGACCGCATAAGGCACGGCCAATGGCTGGCGAGCAACGCACCCGAAGATCGTCAGCAATAATCCGAAGGTCGCGACAGCCTCGGCGAGCCACTGCCCCGCGCCATGGCGGGAAGTAAGAGAGAACTGCCACACCGGCAATTCAAACATGAGGTGGGCTGCCCAGACGCCCGCGATAGCTCCGACGATCTGCACAACGATGTAGAGCGCCATGTCGGGCCAGGTCAGTTCGCCGCGAACCGCGAATGCGATGCTCACGGCCGGGTTGAAATGCGCGCCGGATATCGGCCCGAAGATCAGGATCAGGACAACGAGAATTGCGCCGGTCGGGATCGTGTTGCACAGAAGGGCGAGCGCGACGTTCCCGCCCGCAAGCCTCTGGGCCATGATGCCGGAGCCGACCACGGCGGCCAGGAGGAACGCCGTGCCGAGCCACTCCGCGAACGCGCGCTGTGCAAGTGACGGCATCAGGCGTCGCGATCCAGGCGAACGCGCTCACCGTCTTCCTTGGTGAACTCGCCGCGCTGCGCCGGCAGGAGGTCCAGAACCAATTCGGAGGGACGGCACAGTTTTACCCCGTGCGGTGTCACCACGATCGGCCGGTTGATCAGAATCGGGTGCGCCATCATCGCGTTGAGAAGCTGGTCCTCTGTCAGCGCCTCGTTTCCCAGCCCAAGCTCGGCATAAGGCGTGCCCTTCTCGCGCAGGAGGTTGCGTACAGAAATTCCCATACGCGCGACAAGCTGCTGCAAAAGAACCCGCGAGGGCGGCGTCTTCAAATATTCGATCACATGTGGCTCGACGCCGGCGTTGCGGATCATGGCGAGCGTATTGCGCGACGTGCCGCACTCCGGATTGTGATAGATGATTGCGT
>DATAYG010000087.1:0-78947 GCA_036272695.1 Rhizomicrobium sp.
AAGCGCGTGGTGCAGATGGGTCGATCTGCCTTTCAGACTCCATCATGTAGGCGGCATCTGCCGACCACGGACAGAAGCGGGACCCCGGCGAACGGACAAAGGCAAAAGGGATTGACTTCCAAAGGCCCGTTACAGAAGGGATAAACGCAGGGAAAAAGAAAAATTGCCGGACGAACGGCGGATCAAAAACCGGACCGCTTGCACATTCTCAGGGAATTTCTTGCGTCGTCGAAAACAGGCGGCGCAATCTCAGGGAAATTTTCGACCCGGCAAAGACGAAGGCTGCCGGCGATACCCACGTCGGTCAAAACATTCTCAGGGATTTTTCGAGCCCCCGTTGTCCGCGGCGACACCATCTCAGGGAATTTCGGGCGGAGTTTTGCGGCAGCGGTCGCATTCGGGTGAGCGCTTGCATACATCCCGGGGGAGGACCATAAGCGGCGCCCCATGACGGTGCAGGTCAAGATCTGCGGGCTGACGCGGCCGGAAGACGCCATGGCGGTTGCGGCCGCAGGTGCGGACTTCGCGGGCCTCGTATTTCATCCGGGCTCGCCCAGGCATTTGCGGCCCGAACAGGCGCGGGCAATCGCCGAGCGTCTCAGGGGCCGGGTGCGCATCGTGGCGCTGCTGGCGAACCCGTCCGATATGGCAATTGCCGATGCGATCGCGGCGGCGCGGCCGGATTTCATCCAGCTGCATGGCGACGAGCCGCCGGAGCGCGTCGCCGAGTTACGCGCAAGATCCGGCAGGCCGGTGATCAAGGCGATGGGAATTTCCGGCGCCGCGGATTTCGCAGCTCTGCCCGATTATGAGGCGGTGGCCGACATGCTGCTGTTCGATGCGAAACCCGTGCCGGGTACCATTCCCGGCGGCCGCGGGCGTGCCTTCGACTGGCTGTTAGTCCGTACACGGACGATAAGTAGGCCCTGGCTGCTGGCGGGCGGACTGGACTCGGGCAACGTCGGCCGCGCGATTCAAAGCAGCGGCGCGCGGTGCGTCGATGTATCATCGGGCGTGGAAAGCGCGCCGGGCGTGAAGGACCACGAGGCGATCCGCGCCTTCGTCGCCGCGGCACGCAGGGCGGAATTTGCAGCGGAGGAGAGTGCGTGAATCTCGCGAATTCCTGGCGCAACGGGCCCGACGCCGCCGGCCATTTCGGCGCCTATGGCGGCCGCTTCGTCGCCGAGACGCTGATGCCGCTCGTGCTCCAGCTGGACGCCGCCTGGGAGGCGGCAAAGCGTGATCCGCAATTCCGGACGGAACTCGACGGACTGCTTCGTCACTATGTCGGCCGGCCGAGCCCACTTTATTTTGCCGAGCGGCTGACCAATCATCTGCGCGGCCCCAGGATTTATCTGAAGCGCGAAGATCTCAATCACACCGGCGCGCACAAGATCAACAATTGCCTCGGCCAGGTGCTGCTTGCGCGCCGCATGGGCAAGACGCGCATCATCGCGGAAACGGGCGCCGGCCAGCACGGCGTGGCGACGGCCACGGTCGCGGCGCGTTTCGGGCTTCCCTGCGTGGTCTATATGGGCGCGGTCGATATCGAGCGGCAGAAGCCGAATGTATTCCGCATGAGATTGTTGGGTGCGGAAGTGCGCGAAGTAACGTCGGGCTCGAAGACCCTGAAGGATGCGATGAACGAGGCGTTGCGCGACTGGGTCGCCAATGTGGAAGACACGTTCTATATCATCGGTTCGGCGGCGGGCCCGCACCCCTATCCCGCAATGGTGCGCGATTTTCAGACTGTGATCGGCGACGAGGCACGCGCCCAGATGCTCGAAGCCGAGCAGCGGCTGCCCGATCTGATTGTCGCCTGCGTGGGAGGCGGGTCGAACGCCATCGGTTTCTTTCATCCCTTCCTCGACGACGATGCGGTCGAAATCCATGGCGTCGAGGCGGCGGGATCGGGGATGGAAACCGCGCATCACGCCGCAACGCTCAACAAGGGCGAACCAGGCGTGCTGCACGGCGCGCGAAGTTATCTGCTGCAGACCCATGAGGGCCAGGTGCTGGAGGCGCATTCGATTTCCGCGGGGCTCGACTATCCCGGCGTGGGACCGGAGCATTCCTGGCTCAAGGACCAGGGCCGGGTGAAATATTTCTCGGCGACGGACAAGGAGGCGCTCGATGCGTTCGCCATCCTGTCGCAGCATGAAGGCATAATCCCCGCGCTCGAGCCCGCTCACGCCCTTGCCCATGTGATGCGGCTCGCGCCGGGGCTTTCAAAAGAGCAGATCGTGGCTGTCGCGCTGTCCGGCCGCGGCGACAAGGACGTCTTCACCGTCGCCTCTGCTCTGGGGCAGCCCATATGACCCCAGCGTACACGGAGCCGCGGAGCCGCAGAGAAGAAAGACTCACTACAAAGAGCACAAAGGAAAGAACTGCGCGTCCTGGGCGCGCAATACGAATTTGTGTTTCTTTGTGCTCTTCGTGCTCTTTGTGGTTAAACCATTCCGCGCACGCTGCGTCTCCACTTGCGGAGTTGTCATGAGCCGGATTGCGCAGAGATTCGCGGAACTGCGGAAAGCCGGGCGGGCGGCCTTTATTCCGTTCATCACGGCGGGCGATCCCGATGTCGATACGAGTTTCGCCATTCTGGAGAAATTGCCCGAGGCGGGCGCCGATCTGATCGAACTCGGCGTTCCGTTCTCCGATCCCATGGCGGACGGGCCGGCAATCCAGGCCTCGTCGCACCGCGGGATTGCGGCCGGTATGACGCTGACGAAAGTGCTGGAGATGGTCCGGCGCTTCCGCCAGGCAGATCACAAGACGCCGCTCGTTCTGATGGGCTACTACAATCCGATCCATGCCTTCGGCACGGCACGCTTCGCAAAAGAGGCGGCGCTTGCGGGCGTCGACGGACTCATCACCGTCGATCTGCCGCCCGAGGAAGATGAAGTGCTGCGCATACCCGCCGCGGCGCAAAAGATCGATGTGGTGAGGCTTGCCACGCCGACCGCGGACGAGCGCCGGCTTGCGACCATTCTCGATGGCGCCGGCGGGTTTGTGTACTACGTCTCGATTGCGGGCGTGACCGGAACGAAAGGCGTTTCCACCGACGACGTCCGGCGCGCCATTGAACGCCTCAAGGCGCTAACCCATCTGCCCTGTGCCGTGGGGTTCGGTATCCGCACGCCCGAACTCGCGGCGGAGATCGCAAGAATCGCCGACGGCGTGGTCGTCGGCTCCGCCGTCGTCACGCGCGTGGCCGCTGGTCTCGAACGGCGCCTGCGCCGTCGCGCGCTGGTCAAGGACGTCATCGATTTCTGCGCCGGGCTCTCGGAAGCCGTGGATACGGCGCGGTAAGGAATGGTGGATGATATGGATGTATGGAAATACCAATGTGCGTGCTTCGATCCGCCGCAGCCTTGGCGTAGGCGGATCGAAGAACACACGATGCTGATGCAATCCCCTGTTATTGGCAGGCAAGACAAATGAACTGGATTACTAATTACGTCAGACCGCGGATCAAGGGCTGGATGGCGGCGCGCAGCACGACGCCGGAGAATCTGTGGATGAAATGCCCGGGCTGCGGCGAGATGATCTTTCATCGCGACCTCGAGGCTTCGCTCCATGTCTGTCCGCGCTGCGGCTATCATATGCGCATCGGTATCGCGCCGCGCTTAGCCATGACGTTCGACGACGGCAAATACCAGGAATTGCCGGCGCCGACGGTCGTTGCCGATCCGCTGCGCTTCCGCGACGAGCGGCGTTACACCGACCGTCTGAAGGATGCCCGCGCGAAAACCGGCCGCTCCGACGCGCTCTCCGCCGCGCGCGGCACGCTCGACGGTCTGCCGGTGATGATCGCCGTGCAGCCATTCGATTTCCTCGGCGGCTCGCTCGGCATGGGCGTGGGCGAGGCGCTGGTGCTGGCCATGCAGGCGGCAGTTCAGGAGCGCAGGCCGTTCATTCTCTTTGTTGCGTCGGGCGGCGCGCGCATGCAGGAAGGCATTCTCTCCCTTATGCAGATGCCGCGCGTCACCATCGGCGTCGACATGCTGCGCGAGGCGGGACTGCCCTACATCGTGGTGCTGACGGATCCGACGACCGGCGGCGTCAGTGCGTCCTATGCGATGCTCGGTGACGTACATATTGCCGAACCCGGCGCGCTGATCGGTTTCGCCGGCCAGCGCGTGATCGAGCAGACGATCCGCGAGAAACTTCCCGAAGGGTTCCAGCGCGCCGAATATCTGCTCCAGCACGGCATGGTGGACATGGTTGTCCATCGTCGCGACCTGCGCGCCACGCTGTCGCGGATCGCGCATCTGCTCATGAACAAGCCAGCCGCGAAAGTGGCCGATCCGGACGATATTTCGCAGGCCGCGCGCGTTCCCGCGGTTGCCGGCGCCGGCCGCAAATGAGCAGCACGCCAGCAAGCGAGGACATTCTCGAACGCCTTCTTGCGCTCCATCCCAGACGCATCGATCTGGTGCTGGATCGCATCCAGCGGCTGCTCGCAGCGCTCGACCATCCGGAGCGCAAATTGCCGCCGGTGCTGCATGTGGCGGGCACGAACGGCAAGGGCTCGACTTGCGCTTTCGCGCGCGCCATGCTCGAAGCGCAAGGGCTTCGTGTGCATGTCTATACATCGCCCCATCTGGTGCATTTTCACGAGCGCATCCGTCTGGCGGGCAGGCTGATCGGCGAGGACGAACTCGCGGCTACGCTCGAGGAATGCGAACGGGTAAATTGCGGAGAGCCGATTACCTTCTTTGAGATTACTACTACTGCGGCGTTTCTTGCCTTTTCGCGCCATCCCGCCGACGCGCTGGTGCTCGAAGTGGGGCTTGGCGGCAAATACGACGCGACCAACGTGATCGAGGGACCCCGGGTCGCGGCAATTGCACCGGTGGGTCTGGACCACCAGGAGTTTCTCGGCAGTTCCCTCGCCGATATCGCGGCGGAGAAGGCGGGCATCATCAGGCCCGGCGTGCCGGTCATCGTCGGCCTGCAGGATGACATTCCGCGCGATGTGATTTCACGCCGTGCGGAAGCGCTCGGCGCACCATTGTGTCTGTATGGACAGGATTTCTTTGCTTATCAGGAACATGGCCGGATGATCTATCAGGACGCAAAAGGTCTGCTCGATCTCCCGTCGCCGCGTCTTGTAGGACCGCATCAGATCGACAATGCCGCACTGGCGATCGCCATGCTGAGAGAGGCGGGCTGGGGCAGCGAACCTGGAATCGAGAAGGGTTTGCGCAACGTCGAGTGGCCGGCGCGCATGCAGCGGCTTTCGCGCGGGCCATTGATCGATCTTGCTCCGGGCGGCGCGGAAATCTGGCTCGACGGAGGCCACAATCCGCACGGTGCCGCGGTCGTCGCGCGCGCCATCGCCGATTTCGAGGAGCGCACGCCGAAGCCGCTCTATCTCATCTGCGGCATGCTGAAGACGAAAGACGCAGTCGGGTTCTTCTCGGCCTTTCAGGGCATGGCGCGCCATGTGGTCACCATTGCCATCGAAGGCGAAGAGGCGAGCCGTGGCGCAGGTGAGCTTTACGATGCCGCGCGGGCGAGCGGCCTCGATGCGAGCCCGGCCGACGATCCGCAGGACGCGATGATGCAGGTGTCCGCCTGGTCCCGCGCGCGCCCCTTCGAGGGACCGCCACGCATACTCATCTGCGGCTCGCTGCATCTCGCCGGCCGCGTGCTGGCGGAGAACGGGTGATTATATCTGGCGACCGCGCGCACGCGCGGGTGGTGCGCCCGCGATGCCGTAAAGTCAGAATACCCACTCGCCCAGGTAATTGCCTTGCGGGCTGTAGCGGCAGACGAGGAAGTCATAACCGCCTCCACGGGCGACGCCGCAACCGACTTCCGTCGTGTTGCGCCATATCATTTGCGTATAATGACCTACGGTTCTCCAGTCTCCGGTCGTCGAGACGTCGGGAAAGGACGCTTCGATGAAGTATCGTTTTTCTGCTCCCCACAGATCCACCAGCTTGGTCAGTGATGAGCGACCCGCCGACCACATGGCAAGGTTTTCGCCCGCGCCCGCTTCGCCGCTATGCTTTAGTGTAAGCACCTCCTGGGCAAGGTGCTCGGCCCATATCTGCGCGCCGGCGGCCAGGTCGTCCGACCAGACAAGAGGTTGCTCGCGCAAATCGGCGCGATATTTGTTGTGAGCGGCCAGCAGTTCGGACTTCTGTTCGTCCGAAAATGGCGCGGCAGTCGAAGTTCCCGCCGTGAGGCATGCTATTGCAACAAATGTTACACCCGCAAATCGGATCAGCATGGTGCGGCTCCCGCAGCTTTTCCGCGGCCGCCTTTGTCGGGATGTCCGGCATGATGCAAGCCGCAGTCACGACGAGCAAATACGCCGGCTTTTCGAATAAAGTCTTAGGCCTACAAATAAAGTCTTAGAGACAGCTGGGCCTGCGTGTCGGCCTGATTTGGAGCAAGACCCTCCAGTTCGCGTTCGTCGCGGCTGCTGTCGATGTAGAGCACCTCGCCGGTGAGGCGCAGCCAGTCTTTCGGCATCCAGGTCGCCGCAAAGGTCACCGCATGGCCGTTCTCGCCGAGGAGGCTGTTGGCGTCATTATGCGTGCGAAACAGATCGCCCCGCACGGCGAGGCGCCATTCGTCGCGCTCCCAGCCGACAAGTGCATACACTGCGTCGAAATCCGTGACGCTCGTGAAACGCGGGAACGGTGTAATGATCGTGGTACCTGCAAGGCCTTGCGCCAGCACGGTGAATTCATCATAGGTCTTGGAGATGCCCACGTCCCAGAAATCGGTGTGCCATGCAAAGTAGTTGCCGTCATGCGCAGACGCGTTGGCGTCATTGTCATAGCGGAAGGCCTGAAGTTTCCAGTTGTCCGCGTCCGACCAGGTCGCGCCGGCATACCAACCCGCGCGGTCGTCAAATTCGTCGAAAATCGGCGTATGCCCGGGTGGCGGCTCGTGAAGCAGAGTGAGGGTGGCGTCCGGCTCGCGCACATTCTCGAACAGCGCAGTCGGCCTGTCGTCCAGCGCCCAACCGCGGTCTGCCACAATCACGCCAGCCGGGTCATTCCAGCCGAACAGCGCAGCAGTCAATGCGAGCGTGCCTTCGGACAGACGCCACTCGAGCGTGCCTTCGCCGCCGATGGTTCGTAGTTCGTCGCCGAACCAGCTGTTGATCGCGGATGGCGTGAGCGTCCAGTAGCTCGTCCAGCCGACCTCCGAATTCTCCAGCGAGAACGGAGGAAAGAAAGCGCCGGCTTTGACCGACCAGCGCCATGGTGTCACCGACACCGGCCGGTAGCGCAGATAGGCTTCCATCGGCATGGCGAAAGTGGATTGCGAGGGATCCGCGCGTGCCACGCCCACGGCTATCAGTTCCGGCGTGAACAGCACGGTCGCCTGTCCGACCGCCCCGGCGAACTGGGCGTTGGAATCGCCGCCGCCGTAGCGAAGCTTGCCGAGACCGCCGTTCAACCAGGAACGCTCGCCGCCCGGAGCAACAAGACGAAAATCGGCAAAGCCGTCGAACTGGAAGTCCACGGCGCATGCCGGTGCCGCAGAAAACAGGGCAGCAAAAGCGAATGGCGCGGCGATTGCCCGCTCAAGCCGCATGGCTGATCACCGGCCGGGCGAGCGGCAAGAGAATGCTGACGATTGTTCCTTCGCCGGGCTTGCTCGCGAGCGCGAGCGACCCGCCATGCAACTCAAAGACCGCCCTGGCAAAAGCGAGGCCGAGACCAGCGCCCTGATGTCTGCCGTCGAGTGCGGATCGCAGACGGTGAAACGGTTTCGAGACCGACTCCAACAGATCTGGACTAATTCCGGCGCCGGTATCGGCGACGCGTATGCCGAGATATGCCCCTTCGATTGCTGACGTAATCGTGACGATGCCACCCCGCGGCGTGAATTTCACTGCGTTGTGGACGATGTTGGCGAAGCTCTGCCGCAATTTCAGCGCGTCGCCGCTGATCCGCGCGGAGTCCGCACCTGGAGACATGACAAGGGACACGCGCGCCTGCAGCGCGAAGCCGCGATGAATTTCCATTGCTTCGCGCAGCAGAAGGCTTGCCGTGAGACAATCGCGCGTCATTGCAAGTTCGCCGGAATGCGCCTGCGCGAGATCGAGCATGCGCTCGACCAGCGTTCGCAGATGTTCGCCGCTGTCCTGGATATGCTGCGCGTAATCCACATAACGTTGCGTGCCGACCGGCCCCAGCACCTGTTGACCGATCATCTCGCTGAAGCCGACAATCGCGTTGAGCGGCGTGCGCAGCTCATGGCTCATATTTGCAAGGAATTGCGATTTTGCGTCATTGGCTTTGACGGCTTCGACGCGCGCCAGCTCCGCGGTTTCCATTGCGCCGGTGAGTGCGGCTTCGCGCTCCGCGATGGCGCCCGTCATCTCCACTATCGCGCGCGCGAGATGTCCGATCTCGTCGCTGCTGCCGGTCGGCAGCGACGGATTGCTGTAATCGCCCGCCGCGATGCGCTGCGCCGCTGAAGCGACCGATTCCAGCGGACGCGAGAAGCGGCGGACGATGAATGTTGCGCCGCCGATCGCCGCGAGCAGCGCGAGCCCAAGGACTACCAGCATCGGCATGACCAGGCCGCGATAGGTACCGAGCACTTCGGCCAGCGGATAATCGATGATCGCAGCGATGGGCCTGCTTCCCGTCGCGGTCTGTAGCGGTGCAGCAATAGCCAGCATTTCGGAGTCGTGCTGCCTGACAATGTCGATGCCAGGCTTTGCCGTCGAAATGGGCGGCAATGCTATGCCGGTGCCGCCGCTCGTATGCGCCGCCACATTCCAGCGGCCACTCGCACTCTTCGTAGCAAGGATGATGGCGTGGCGCGACGACGAGATGCGGCGCATTTCGTCGAGAAGATTGTTGTCGAGCGGGATGCAGGCGGCAATGAAGGCGATGGGGACCGGCGCGCGCACCGGAACTACAACGATCCAATAAATCTGGTCGGCAAGTGTGACGAGCCCGGTGCCCCGGTCGCCCGTCGCCGCGGCACCGAGCAGTCTTGGAAATGGAAAGGCATGACCTGTCGAGGCGGCCATCGTCGTATCGGCCGCGATTGCGCCGTCGAGCCTGACGAGCAGCATGCGGGCTGCGCCAATGCGTCTGCCGTGATTGCGCAACACGGAAAGTTCCGTGTTGTGATCGCTTCTTGCAATAGCGGCGCGTAATGCATAGTCCAGCGCCAGCACCTTCACGCCGTCGCTCGCGCGTTGCGACAGGAAATCGATCTGGCGGGTAAGCGATTGCATCGCGGCGGAAAGCTCCCGCTTGCCCTGTTCCACGACCTGCTGGCGCAGATAGGCATAGGCGAAAATCGCCGTCGCGGCCTGCACGCAGACAAGCGTGGCCATCAGGAAAAGCGCGAGCCGGTTGCGAAAGCTCATCGCGATACTTTCACCTCAATACATCTGCATGTGCGTCGGCTTTCTCCTCGGCGCCGCGGTCACCGGCAATGTTACGGATGTGCGGGCGCTCGCACCGGTTACGACTAGGTCGAAAGCGGGCAGCGGCGCGCCGGGTGGGAGCTGCGGATGCCAGACGGTGCCCCGGTATCGCCCGTCCGGCACGCCCTCCAGCGCGGTCCGGCCCTGGCCGTTCGACATGGCCGCAAATGGCTGCGCGGCCACATAGACGTAAGTAATCATCTGATCGTGGATATTGCAGCCGATCGCGGCCACGCCCGGCTTGTCGAACACCATGGGCTGGGAACGCCGGCCTTCGTCGAGCTCTAGCGCGAACTGCTTGATGTCCGAGAACGAGTAGACTTGGTGCATGGTCGTGTCGTTGTTGGTAAAGATCACATGGCCACCCCGGCGGATGACGGTCACCAGCGGCAGGAAGGTTTCATGCCGCTGATCAATGACGCTTTCGGTGGGCAGATTCGTCCCTGGCATGGTCGATTTATCAGTCGGAGAAAGCTCGACGACCGCGTCGGACAGCGCATGCCCATGGGCGTCGGAAATGTCCACGTCCACTACGGCCGCCCCGGCGCAGCCGCAGGAGAGAACAAGTGCGGTTAACAGGCCGAGCCAGAAGTTTGCCCTCATCCGCCAAAGGCTACGGGAAATTGGTTACCGTCCCCTTGGCACGGCCGCTGTGGACCGGCGAAAATTAAGCAGGCTCCCGGCGGCGTCCTTGCGGATTTGCAGCTTTGGCGAGCACTTGGAACGGTCCGGGAGGGATTTTGTAATGTCGGCAGTCGAGGCAGCGGCGGCTCCAGCCGCTACAAACCAGGACATCACACTCGTCGTCGCCGCTGCCTGCGCCGGGACCGTTTTCGAATGGTACGATTTCTTCATCTTCGGGTCGCTCGCCGCCATCATGGCCGCGCATTTCTACAGTGGCGCCGGACCTTCGCAGGGCTATGTCCTGGCGCTGCTCACTTTTGCAGCCGGCTTCGCCGTGCGCCCGCTCGGTGCCCTGGTGTTCGGCCGCTTTGGCGACCGCCAGGGACGAAAGCGCGCTTTTCTGGTCACGATCACGCTCATGGGCCTTGCCACAGTGGGCGTTGGGCTTCTGCCCGATTACGCTGCGATCGGCATTGCCGCACCTTATGCGCTGGTGACGATGCGTGTCGTTCAGGGCTTTGCGATCGGCGGTGAATATGGCGGCGCGGCCATCTATGTGGCCGAGCACGCCGACCGGCACAGACGCGGCGCCGCCACGGGCTGGATACAGACCGCAGCGACACTCGGCCTGTTTCTTGCGCTCGCCGTAATCCTCTGTTGCCGCACGGTTTTCGGCGAAGATGCTTTCCACGCCTGGGCGTGGCGCATTCCCTTTCTCGTTTCCGCCGGGTTGCTGGCGATTTCGCTCTGGATCCGCTTGCGTCTCGATGAATCCCCGCTGTTCCGCCGCATGCAGGAAGAGGGCACCCAGTCGCGCGCGCCGCTCGCCGAGTCGTTTCTTCGCTGGCGCAATCTGCGGGTTGTGCTGATTGCGTTGTTCGGGCTGCTGATGGGGCAGGGCGTCGTCTGGTACACCGCACAATTTTACACGCAGTTCTTTCTCGAAGGCGTGGTCAAGGTCGAGCCCGCCCTCGTCAACGCGCTCATCATGGCGGCGACGGCGGCGAGTGCAGTCCTGCATATGTTCTTTGCCTGGCTGTCGGACCGCACCGGACGCAAACCGGTGATGCTGTTTGGTCTGGCGCTCGCAGCCGTAAGCTTCGTGCCCGGATTTCAGTGGCTCGCGGAAAGCGCCAATCCGGCGCTGGTCATGGCTGCCGCCCGGGCGCCGGTGACGGTGATTGCTGCATCGGCCGATTGTTCCGTTCAATTCGACGTGATCGGCAAGAGCAGATTTGCAAGTTCCTGCGATATCGCAAAGGGCGCGCTGGCCGGCGCGGGCGTGCCGTATCGCAACAGGGCGGCGCAGCAGGGGGCGCTGGCGCGGGTGCAGATTGGAGACGTTGTCATTCCAAGCCCGGACGGCAGAAATCTCGGTGCCACGGCGCTCGCCGCCGCGAAAGCCAGATTTGCCGGGAGCTTGAAGTCGGTGCTCCGCAGGGCCGGATACCCGGCCATTGCCGATAGCGGGGGGCTGAACGTGCCGCGCACACTAGGGATCCTGCTCGTCTTCATTGTGGCGGCTGCAGCGCTCTATGGACCGCAGGCGGCCGCGCTCGTCGAGCTGTTTTCGACGCGTATCCGCTATTCGGCGCTGTCGTTTCCCTATCACATCGGCGTCGGCTGGTTCGGCGGATTCCTGCCGGTCACCGCCTATGCGATCGTTGTGGCGACCGGAAATATCTATGCGGGGCTGTGGTACCCCACGATCGTCGCCGCGATCGGCTTCGTCGTCGCGTTGCTATTTCTTCCGGAGACAAACGGCCGCGAGATTGTTTGTTAGGACCGGCGTTACTTCAGGTCCAGGGGAACGCCCGGCTCGTATTTGCTCGGCCGGATGACGAGCGCCGTCTTTACGCTGGCGACATTCCTGGCTGCTGTAAGCGTTTCGGTGATGAAGGACTGGAACGAGGACAGATCCTTCGCCACGCATTTCAGGAGGAAGTCGACCTCACCCGAGAGCATGTGGCATTCGCGCACAACCGGCCAGATGCGGACTTGCTCTTCAAATTTTTTCAGATCCGCATCGGCCTGGCTGGAGAGTCCCACAAAGGCAAAGCCGGTCACCTCATAACCGAGTGCCTTGCCGTCCAGATCAGCGTGATAACCCTTGATGTAACCTGCCTTTTCCAAAGTGCGCATGCGCCGCAGGCAGGGTGGCGCGGTGATCTTCGCGCGCCGGGAAAGCTCGACATTGGTGATTCGGCCGTGGCTCTGAAGCTCGGCGAGGATGCGAAGATCGATGGAGTCGAGCTTGTGACGCTCCATAATGTGCCTCTTCTGTGACTGCGGCGGGGCATTTAGCGCCGGACAACGGCTTGCGCAATAAAATTTCGGTATATGGTAAGTTCACATCGTAATTCGAATTGGACTGAAGTGACCGACAAGGCAGGCGCGATGGAGAGTCCTTGCCAATGGGCGGGGTTTACGACTCGCTTGACCTTTTGCGGCACTGTCCCGATATCGGGCAGGGGCTGTCGCGCCGCGGTGCGCTCACCTCGCAGATTGCGCTTTCGGGAAAAAGCATGACGGACGCGGCGGAAAAGGTCGTCATCTTGGGCAGCGGACCCGCGGGAGCAACGGCCGCGATCTACGCCGCCCGGGCCATGCTGGAACCGGTGATGATCGCCGGCCTCCAGCCGGGTGGCCAGCTCACGATTACCACCGATGTCGAAAACTACCCGGGATTTGCGGACGCCATCCAAGGGCCATGGCTCATGGACCAGATGCAGGCGCAGGCTACTCATGTCGGCACACGCATCGTCCAGGACATGATCGCGGGCGTGGACCTCGCCCAGCGGCCCTTTACCCTGATTGGAGATCGCGGCGCCCGATATCGCGCCCAGACGCTCATTATCGCCACGGGCGCGCAGGCAAAGTGGCTGGGCCTGCCGTCGGAAGAAGCCTTCAAGGGCTTCGGCGTTTCGGCCTGCGCCACCTGCGATGGGTTCTTCTTTCGCGGCAAGCGCGTGGCGGTGGTGGGCGGCGGAAACACGGCGGCAGAGGAAGCGCTCTTCCTCACCAATTTCGCCGATCACGTTACGCTGATCCATCGTGGCCCTGTCCTCCGCGCCGACAAGACAAATCAGCTGCGGCTCGCCGGCAACGCCAAGATTTCGATTCGCTACGACACGGTCGTTGACGAAATTGGGGGTTCCGAGACACCGCGTACCGTGAATGCGGTCCGGGTCCGCAGCCTCGAAGACGGGACGGTGGAAAACCTCACCGTGGATGGCCTTTTCATCGCCATCGGCCATTCGCCCGCGACCGAAATCTTCAGAGGACAGGTGGACATGGATGGCGACGGCTATATTCGCACCGAGCCGGATTCCACGCGCACCAGCGTGCCGGGTGTCTTTGCCGCGGGCGATGTGAAGGATCGGGTGTTCCGGCAGGCGGTCACCGCCGCGGGGATGGGTTGCATGGCCGCACTCGAAGCCGAGCGGTTTCTCGCGGGCAGTCACTAGACGCGAAAGGAAGGGAGGCGGCATGGACTGGGACAAGCTTCGCATCTTTCACGCTGTTGCTTCGGCCGGGAGCTTTACCCATGCCGGCCAGATGCTTGCGCTGAGTCAGTCGGCCGTCAGCCGACAGGTGAGTGCGCTCGAGGAGGAGATCGCAACACCGCTTTTCCAACGGCATGCGCGCGGACTCACGCTGACCGACGAAGGCGAGCTTCTGTATGGGGCGGTTTCGGATGTACTGACGCGTCTGGGCCAGGCCGAGGAAGCGCTCAAGAATGCGCAGGCCGCGCCGCGCGGCTCGCTGAAAATCACGGCAAGCCATGGTCTTGGTTCCTTTTGGCTGTTGCCGCGGCTCAACGGATTCTTGCGCGACTTTCCCGAACTGCAGATTCATCTGGTACTGGAAGACCGCGAACTCGATCTCTCCCAGCGCGAAGCGGACATCGCGCTTCGCATGCGCGCGCCGGTCCAGGCCGATCTGATCCAGCGGAAGCTGTTCACCGTCCATTATCACATCTACGCATCACCGGCCTATCTCGCGAGCGCGGGCAAGCCCGACAACTTCGAAGATCTCTCGGCGCACCGCCTCATCACCTATGGCGAGACGGCGGCGCCGGAGATCCGGGAAGTGAATTGGCTGGCCGGTCAGGCGCTGCGCCTTGAACCTGGCGGCGTCGGCCGCGTGCTCCGCATCAACAATCTGTCGGGCATTCTCCATGCTACGGAAGCGGGCATGGGCATCTCGGCATTGCCGGACTACGTAGCGGCGGAGCGCAAAGGCCTTGTGCGCATTCTGCCCGAGGTCGAAGGCCCGACATTCGACGTGCATCTGGCCTATTGCGATGCGCTGAGGCAATCCAAGCGCGTCGGTGCTTTCCGGGATTTTCTCGTCCGCGAAGCAAGGGAATGGCGGTACTGAGGCAGCGCAGCGTACGCCAGAGTCACCAGATTGTTTGCGTTCCGAACAGCCGGAAAGCCGGATCAGCAGTCACGAGTGGCATGTTTTCGAGTTGCGCCTGCGATGCCAGCACGCGGTCGAAGGGGTCGCCATGCGCCGCCGTGAGAGATCCGGCCGTCCGCGCATGTGCAATTGTGATGGAGAGCGGAAGAAAGCCGTAACGCAGAATCGCATCGTCAAACGTGGCGATGACAGGCTTAGCTTCATCCCACCTGCCCAGGCGCACTTTTGTGGCCATTTCCCAAGGCACAACAGCGCTGACGTATATTTCGTTCTCTGCGTCCGCGATCGCGCCACGCGCCTTGCCCGACAATCTTGGATGGTCGACCGCCCACCAGAAAAAGGCGTGACTATCGAGCAGTACTCTCATCTCTGCCTTCCCAGAGCTTCAATTCGTCTTCGGGCAGCGGATCGAAAAAAAACGAGTCGGGGAGGTCGGGCCATTTTCCCTTCATCAACCCCGGCACGCGTTCTGTCTTCGGATGGGCGACAAGTGTGAGCTTAACAACCGGGGTGTCGCCGCGGGCAATCACGATCTCTTCGCCAGCCTCCGCGCGTTCGATCAGAACGGACAGCTGAGTTTCGGCTTCGTGAATTTTTACCAGAGTCATTGGCCACCTGTCAGGTCAGTCTACTTAGCTGATCCATTGTGATCAATAATCGCGCGTCCCACCGGATTCCTGTAAATTCGTACGCCGCTCTCAATCCTATTGAAACAGTTATCAGGCATCCTATGTCTGTCGGGCCGGCGCTTCTCCCCATGGCGACGGCGCGGCGGTTTCCCGCCTTTCCCCCTCTGGCGGGAAACGCATCCCAAGCACAGAGCCGGGGCGAAATTATTCGCCCCGGCTTTTGTGCGTCCGGCTCAGGCAGCCGCCTTGTGTGAAGCTACCACCTGATCGGCCAGCTTGCCCGTAAGTTCGGCCAGGTGATCGAACTCGGTCTCAAACGTGCCAACCCCCTGGGTCAGCGAGCGCAGATCGATGATGAGATCGTGCAGCTCCGCAAGCGGCATCTGCGCCTCCACGGAGTCCCAGCCCTTCCAGCCCGGCCGCGCGTCATAGCCCATCAGCTGGCCCCGGCGGCCGCTCACAACCTGGTTCACCTTCGACGTGGCATCGTTCGGCACGTGAACCCTCACACGCATGATCGGCTCAAGCAGCACCGGCGAGCAATTGGGCATTCCCTCCGTCATGGCGATGCGCGCCGCCGTCTGGAACGCGGCGTCGGAGGAATCGACGCTGTGATAGGAGCCGTCGACCAGTGCCACGCCCACATCGACGACCGGAAAGCCGAGCGGGCCCTGCCGGAGATAGTCAATCACCCCTTTCTCGACCGATGGAATGAACTGCCTGGGCACAACGCCGCCCTTGACCTGGTCTTCGAACACAAAGCCCGTGCCGCGCGGCAGCGGCTTGATTTCGATATGCACGTCGCCAAACTGGCCGTGGCCGCCGGACTGGCGCTTGTGCCGGCCATGCTGCTTCCCGGGCTTCCTGATTGTTTCCTTATAGGGGACTTTGGGTGTGTGCGTCGTGATCTTGAGGCCATATTTGCTTGCCAGTTTCTCGGCCGACACCTTCAGATGGATTTCGCCCTGGCCGGCGAGACTCATCTCCTGCAATTCCGCATTCTGGCGGAAGTGCAGCGACGGATCGTCTTCCTGCAGCTTGTGAATGGCCGCGGTGAGTTTCACTTCGTCCTTGCGGTCCGTAGTCTCGATGGCAAGGCTGTAGACGGGTTCCAGCGATTCGATCGCCGGTTTGGGCAGCGCCGCCTTTGTCGTCGAGAGCGTCTCGCCCGTAGCCATTCCTTCGAGCCGCGCGAGCGCGACGGTATCCCCGGTCCTCGCTTCGCCAAGCTTGGTTTGCGCTTCGCCTCTAAGCGCAAATATTCCGCCGACGCGCGCATCGCGCCCGTCTCGCGCATGCAGCACCGCGCCGTCCTTCAGCGTGCCAGTCATGACCCGGGCAAGGCTGAGCTTTCCGTGCGAGCCATTGTAGGTCTTGAGTATCTGTACGACGCCATCGCCATTGCCCGCGACGCCGAGTCTTGCGGCGGCCGTTGATACGTCCGGTACTTCGTGACGCAGCGCCTTGAGCAGGCGGCGGATGCCATTGTCGCGCTCCGCCGACCCCATCAGCGCGGGAACGACAAGCCCTTCCGCGAGCTCCTTGGAAAGTCCGCCGAACACCTCGTCTTGCGGAGGCTCCACGTCCGACAGCAATTCTTCCATGAGATGCTCGTCGTAGTCGGCGAGCTTCTCGAGCATGGAAAATCGCGCCTCTTTCTCCTCCTCCCGGATATCGCCCGACAGTTCGACGATCTTTGACTCGTTATGTTCGCGGTAGACATAGGCGCGCTCGAGCGCGAGATCGACGAAGCCGGTTACGATACCGCCCTCCCAGATCGGAATCTGGCGCAGAAGCAGCGGCTTGTCGCTGGCTTCCTGCAGGCTGGCGAGCAGATCGCGCAGATTGCCCGATGCCTTGTCGATCTTGTTGATGAAAACGAAATGCGGAATGGCGAGATCGGCGAGCCGCTTGAGGAACGGCTTCAGCATTTGAACCTTGGCCGGATCGGGCTCGCAGACGACGACCGCGGCATCGACGCCCGGAAGTATATTGAGCGTGTCCTGGAGAAATTCAATCGAACCCGGACAGTCCAGAAACGTGAAGCTTTCATCGAGGTATTTGGTCGTAGCGCAATTTGCTTCCACGCTCATCTGCCGTGCGCGGGCTTCGGGCGAGGCGTCGCCGACCGTGTTGCCCTGTGCGACCGAACCCTTGCGCTGAATTGCGCCCGTGACGCTCAAAATACTTTCAAGCAGCGTTGTTTTTCCGCTGCCATAGGGTCCCACCAGGGCCACTGCACGTGGCCCACTGCCTCCATTCTTTCTCGACATGTTTGCCTCCTTGCCGGATGCCGGGTTGGCCGCGGCCGAATGGGCGCATGCCCATGGCACAGCTGGCCACCTTTCCGGGAGAGGATGCTCGCGCCGGGAACCGGCGCTGGCAAGGGGGACGAAGTCCGGCGGCCCGGTGCCGGTCCGTTCCTAGTGGAGCGCAGCGCAGAAGCGCTGGATACGCCGGCAGGCCTCTTCCAATGACGGGGTAGAGGCAGCGTAGGAGACCCGGAAAAATGGCGACAGGCCAAATGCGGCGCCATGCACGAGAACGACGCCCTCGGCCTCGAGAAGTTCGGTGGTGAAATCCTCGTCGGAGGCGATCGTTCGCCCGGACGGTGAGCGTTTACCGATCAGCTTGCGGATGGATGCAAAGGCGTAGAAAGCACCTTCAGGCCGAGGGCAATCAACGCCGTGAGCCTGGTTGAGCATCGAGACGACGAGATTCCTGCGCTCCTGGAATGCGGCGCGGAATTCGGAAATGAAGTCCTGCGGCCCGTTCAGCGCCTCCACGCTCGCCCATTGCGAGATGGAGGCTGGATTGGACACGGTCTGCGATTGCAGCTTCGCCATGGCGCGGATGAGCGGCACGGGCCCGCCGCAATAGCCGATGCGCCAGCCCGTCATGGCATAGGCCTTGGAAACGCCGTTCATCGTCAGTGTGCGCTCATAGAGGCGCGGCTCGGACTCGGCGAGGGTGCAGAACCGAAACTCGTCATAAACAAGGTGCTCATACATGTCGTCCGCGAGCACCCAGACATGCGGATGGCGCAGCAGCACGTCGGTCAAGGCCTTCAGTTGTTCACGTGTGTAGCAGGCGCCCGAGGGGTTGCAGGGCTGATTGAATATCAGCCATTTGGTGCGGGGCGTAATTGCGCGCTCGAGTTGATCGGGCGTCAGGCGAAAGCCGTCTTCGATCGTGGTCTCGATGATGACGGGCCTGGCGTCGGCGAGCAGCACGATATCGGGATAACTCACCCAGTAGGGCGCGGAGATAATGACTTCATCGCCCGGATTGAGCGTTGCCATCATCGCATGGAAGATCACGCTCTTTCCGCCCGGCGCGGCAAAGCATTGCGCCGGCGTGTAATCGAGTCGGTTTTCGCGCTTGAACTTTGCCGAGATGGCTGCGCGCAGTTCGGGAACGCCCTCGACCGCCGTATATTTGGTTTCGCCGCGGCGGATGGCGGCGATGGCGGCTTCCTTGATGTTGTCAGGCGTATCGAAATCCGGTTCGCCCGCGCCGAGCGAGATGATATCCCGTCCCTGGGCCTTCAGATCGCGCGCCTTCTGAATGGCCGCCATGGTTTGCGCCGGCTGAATACGACCAATGGCATTCGCAAGAAAGCCTTCCGGCAAAATGCGTGGGTTCACGGGCGGCAATGCCTCTGTCTGCGGGAAGCGACATATCGGCGGCATCGGTAGCGTGGCAAGAGGCGCCGCGTGGCGGCCCAGACTGGCAGGGGGAAGCCGGCCGGAGAAAATCACGGGGAATTGAAGCCTCGCGCGATTAGCTGCGCGGAACCGCCATTGGCGCAAAACGCCTGAATTTACAGGGAATTCCGGTGTTGCAGGGTGCGCCTTGCGACTTTGAGAGCTTGCGCGTCCGGCGCCGGCCGCATGGACGAAACCTGGGGGGTGATGCGACAATTGCACGTGTAGACGGAGGGCGCCATGAGATCTCGTTTCTTCGGTTTTGTTGCCGTTTCGGCAGCGTGCTTCGCCGCTTCGGGCGCATGGGCGGCCGTTACGGTTCTGGGAAATGGAGCGGCGCATAGCTGCTTTCAGTTCGCGGAGTTCGGTGGCAACACCACCGACGCCGTCACCACCTGCGACTTTGCGCTCGATCAGACCACACTTTCGGTCAAGGACCGTGCCGCGACTTTCGTCAATCGCGGCATATTGCGGGCCCGCAGAGACGATTCCGAGGGCGCGCTTGCCGACTATAACCACGGAATTGTGCTCAATCCGGCGCTCGGCGAAGCCTATGTAGATCGCGGCGCAGTCATGATTGTGCTGAAGCGTTATGATGATGCGCTTACAGATTTCGACAAGGGGATATCGCTTGGTGCGAACCGGCTCGAGATTGCCTATTACGATCGCGCCATCGTCGATGAAGCGCTCGGCAACATCCGCGCAGCTTACCAGGACTACAAGAAAGCGGCGGAAATTCAGCCCGGCTTCAGGCTCGCAACAGAGCAGCTTGCGCGCTTCCGCGTCGTGCGCAAATCCGACGGCACCTGATGGCGCAATGTGTGCCGGGCGGCGGCACCGCGCGACACATTGATACAATTCCGTTGTTGCGCGGCACCATGCGAGGGATATCTGTTTGTCTCGCGTAGCGGCTCGAGAGGTAGCATGGTTGCGCTACGGGTGAGTGGGTGTGAAAGGGAATTCGACGGCGTACCCATCGCGCCGCCGGCCGACGCTTCGCCCCAATCGCTTTCCCCATGCGCGTCATGGTGCCGTTCGTGCAACCGCACAAATGCCTTCGTGCTGTCGCGATCGCACCTTAGTCGGCGCTCCAAACAAGGTGTGGCCGCGCAGGTGGCCGGACCGTTTCCTGGACCCCGAAACAGGAAATGCGTCCGGCCGCCAATCTGCCGGCGGAGGATTGCGGTCCGGACTTCGCGGCACGGGCACGCCCCGTAGCAGTATTCGTGGACCTATCCCCCTGGCGAATACCGGTTCCGGGCGGGTCGGCTTGTATTGCCGCCTGCACAGGCTATGTAGATGGGCTGTGCGTGGCGGCGTATCCTTGAGAGCGGGCTTTTTTCATGACTCTACCAACCCGGTACCTTGCGCTGGCAGCATCGGCGTGCGTCTTGACGGCCTGCTCGACCCCTGTTCCGCAGGTGACGAAGCCGCAGGATGTGCCTGCGACCTTTACCGGGCCCGTCGCGCCGGGATCGTCCCTGTGGCCCGACCCGAATTGGTGGCAGGCCTTCGGCAGCAATGAAATGAGCGGTCTTGTCACCGCCGCGCAGATCGACAACCTCGATATTGCCGTCGCCATGGCGAATGTTCTTCAGGCGACGGCCAATCGCGACATTGCGCGCGCGGCGCTGTTTCCGGACATTGGCCTTTCGGGCAGCGGGCAGAGGCAGCAGACTCCGACCCAAATATTCGGTGGCCAGACTTTTCCCGGATCCAGGCAGAACTCGTTCAACGCCGAATTGACCGGCAGTTACGCGTTGGACATCTGGGGACTGGCTCAAAGCAATCTCCGCGCCGCCCAGGAGAGTTTGAAGTCGTCGCGGTTTGCCCAGCAGGAAGTGGCCCTGACGACGACCGCAAGCGTCGCCGACACATATCTCGACATTCTGGCGTTGCGCGAAGAAATCGCCACCATCGAGCAGAATATTCAGGCTGCCGATCGCATCCTGACCATCACCAGGGCGCAGGTGACGAACGGTGTCGCTTCCCAGCTCGACCTCGCGCAGCAGGAGGCGACGGTCGAAGGACAGATCGCAGCACTGCCGCCGCTTCGCGAACAGGAGCGAGAAGCGATCTTTTCGCTCGCCATTCTTCTTGGGCGGCCGCCGGAGGGCTTTGACGTCACGGCCAAGAATCTGAGCACGGTCAAATCGCCCGCCGTCGTGCCGGGGCTCCCGTCGGAGCTGATCGAGCGGCGGCCCGACATTGCCGAGGCCGAAGCCAACCTTGCCAGTGCACATGCCAGTGTAGATGCTGCTCGCGCTGCCTTCTTCCCCCAAATTTCGCTTAGTGGGGCCTACGGCGTCGGAAGCCCGGTGTTCGACACGCTATTTACTGCCTCCGCCAAAGAATGGACTATTGGGGCAAATCTGCTGCAAACCATATTTGATGGCGGCAAGCTCATCGGCGAAAGCGATCTGGCCAAGGCACAGCAGCAGGGCTTGATCGCGACCTATCGCAAGACGGTGCTGACGGCATTCCAGGGCGTGGAAACCTCGCTCGGACAGGTATCGAATTTCGGCGAAGAGCAGGCGGCGCTGGAAAAGGAAGTGGCCGCTTCCGCCAACGCATTCCGCATTTCGGAGCTTCAATATCGCGAAGGCATCGTCGCGCTTCTGACCGTCTTGCAGGCCCAGCAGACACTGTTCACGGCGGAAAACCAGTTGATTCAGGTGCATCTGTCGCACTTGCAGGCCGAGGTCGGTCTCTATCAGTCGCTGGGCGGTGGCTGGGTCGAGGCCGCCGACGAGGCGACGCAGAAGACCACGACGAACGGGCAGGTGTCCTTCACCACGTCGCCTCCAGGCACTGCCAATCCGACGACCACGATGCCCGCGCAATCGCCGGCAAATCAGCCGGCCGGGCCTTCGCCGACAACGCCCGCGCCGCAACAGCCTGCGCCGGCCGCAACTACGCCGATGCAGCCGACGAAGGGATAGTTCAGGCCGCCGGAACCGGTGCGGAGAAATTGCGGTATCGGAATTGTGGGGGTGCCGGCGCCGACTCGGTCGCCGCAATCTCCGTTACCCGATCATGGTCCGGTGAGAGCGCGCAGACCGGATCGGTGCGCGCAGCGTCCCCGGTCAACACAAATGCCTGACAGCGGCAGCCGCCCCAGTCGATTTCCGCACGCGAACAGGATCGGCAGGGCTCCGGCATCCACTCCAGTCCGCGGAACCGGTTGAACGCCTCGGAGTGCTGCCAGATCTCCGACAGGGATCGTTCGCGAACATTGTCGAAAACCAGTCCTTCAATCGACTCCGCGGCATGGCAGGGCAGGACCTTTCCCGACGGTGTCACGTTCAGGAAACGTCGTCCCCACCCGCCCATGCAGGCCTTCGGCCGCTTCGCGTAGTAATCAGGAACGACATAATCGATGACCATCGTGCCATTGAGCTGCGCACGCGCGGCTTCGACCGTTGCGGTTGCGGCTTCGAGTTGATCGCGCGTCGGGATGAGCGCGGCGCGGTTCGTGAGCGCCCAGCCGTAATACTGCACATGGGCGATTTCGCTACGTTGCGCGCCGAGCGAAACGGCGAGTTCAATCATCGCGCCGATGCGTCCGATGTTCTGCCGGTGCACGACAAAATTTGTTGTCAGCGGAAGCCCTGCCGCGCGGATCAGTTCCGCGACTTCGAGCTTTTTCCGGTGCCCCGCAAATCCGGCGATCCGGTTGGCGTTTTCCGCTTCGCTGTCCTGGAAGCTGATTTGAACATGCTCGAGGCCCGCTTCGGCCAGCCTTGCGATTCGGGGTTCGTCGAGCAGAACGCCGGAAGTAATCAGGTTCGAATAAAGGCCGTGGCTCGCGGCGCCTTCGATCAAGCGCTCAAGATCGCGCCGCGCGGTGGGCTCGCCGCCGGAGAAATGCACTTGCATGCAACCGAGGCCCGCGGCTTCGCCAAGCACGCGCAACCATTCTCCGGTTTCCAATTCTTTGCCCGCGCGGTCGAGCTCAAGCGGGTTCGAGCAATAAGGGCATTGCAGCGGACAGCGATGCGTCAGTTCCGCAAGCAGCGCCATAGGCGGTTGAAGTGCGTCGTTCACAGCGTCATCATGCCCTTGTCCGCAAAATCCTGGACCAGCTTCATCACATCGGCAGCGATCGCTTCGCGTGGCGCATCGGCATAGGCGCGGCAAAGTTCGTCGATGATCCCGGAAATTGGCTTTTCGCCATCGCAGCGCGAAACGATCGCATGCGCGATTTCGTCCAGCAGAAACACGCGTTCCGGCGCCTGGATGGTCCAGCTTTCGCGCGCCTGGTCGAAGCGCAGGCGGCGATGCGCGGCAAGACGCGGGCGCGACGATGGCTCTGCTATCGCGCGTTCCGTCATTGCGCTTTCTCCGGAACAAACGCGCCCGGCGCAATCAAGCCGGGTGACACATAGGCATGATGCAACGCATCGAGTTGCGCCCAGAGCACGTCGGTCTTGAAGCGCAACGCGGCGACGCAGAGCATCTGCTCTTCATATGTGCGGGCATGGTGCAGCACATAATCGAGGCCGAACGCCACATCCTTCGGTGCCTCGACGAGCCGCGTGCGGAAATAGGCAAGCGTCGCGTCATTGGCGAAGGGGTAATGGGCGAGCAGCGCGTCGATGCGCGTCTTGTGCAGGTTCGGCGCAAACAACTCGGTAAGCGATGAAGCAACTGCTTCGACGAGGCTTTTCTCGCGCACGAAGCGGACATAGGCGTCGCAGGCAAAACGTGTTCCCGGCAACACGCCATCACAGCTCGCGACGTAATCGCGGTCGAGGCCGACCCCTTCGGCCAGGACAAGCCAGCGTTCAATGCCGCCTTCGCCGGGCTTGCGGCCATCGTGATCAAGGATGCGGCCTATCCATTCCCGCCTGAGGGCAATGTCGTCCGCACGCGAGATCAGGCCCGCATCCTTCAACGGAATCGATTTCTGGTAGTAGTACCTGTTGATCACCCATGCCTGGACCTGGCCCTTGTCGAGACGTCCTTCATGCATGAGGATATGGAAGGGATGCTTGTCGTGGTAGCGCTCCTCGCCGACCTGCCGGAGCGCGGCCTCGAATGCGGCGGGCGCGAGCGGCGCGCTCACAACACGATCTCCATGCCGTCACAGGCGATTTCCCAGCCGCGCCGTTCCGCTTCTGCGCGTTCGGCGGAGGCCGAGTCGAGCAACGGATTGGTATTGTTGATGTGAATGAATACCTTGCGCGCGACGTCCAGCTTTTCGAAGGCTGCCATGCTTCCATCCGGGCCCGAACAGCTCATATGCCCCATGCGAAGACCCGTCTTCCGGCCTACGCCCTGGGCAATCATCTCGTCGTCGCGCCACAGCGTGCCATCGAAAAACACCACGGCGGCGCCGCGCAGGCGCTGTGAAAGGTCTTCGGACATCGCGGCACAGCCCGGAATGTAGAACAGCACGTCCTCCGTGTCGCGGGCGCGGATGGCGAGCCCGATTGTGTCGCCCTCTCGTGTGCCGAATGCCGGCTGCTTGCTGTCTTCGCGCCACAGCGCAGCCTTGCCTGGCACCCCGAAGGCGGTCACTTCAAGACCGAGCGGCACCTCCGCCGCATCGCGAAGCGCGACCGGCTTTCCTGGCGCCAGCGTTCGCCGGAATACGAAATCGCGATTGAGCACGTTGAAGATGCTGTTATCGGCCAGCAGGTCCAGCACGCGGGGATGGGCGTAAAGCGCGAAGGGCTGACTCTCGCGCAGCGTCAGCAGGCCTGCCACATGATCGACGTCGGCATTCGTCAGGACGACCGCCGCAATAGGACTTGAGCGTTTGGGATCGTCCGGTCCCGGCTGGAGCTGGCGCCGCTCGTTGATCTGCTGGCGCAAGTCCGGCGATGCGTTGAGCAGCACCCATCGCCGGCCGTCCGGGCTGATTGCGAGCGAAGACTGCGTCCGCGGCGAAAACCGCGGATCGCCCGTCAGCACCCGCCGGCTGGCCTCGTCGTTGCAATTCCATTGGGGAAAGCCGCCACCAGCGGCGGAACCGAGAACGAGGGCATGCATCGGACGTCCCATAAAAAACCAGGGACGCCGCGCTTTTGGCACGGCGTCCCGGGCATCCGCAATTCAACGATTCAGAGTTCTGCGCAGGCGTAGCAGTTGATTTCCATGCCGACGCAAATCTCGACGACCTTGGGTGTCGTCCACTTCATGAGACTCTCCTGCCGAATGATCGGACTTGACCGATAACATGCTTTTGCAATCCCGAAAACCCCACTTGGCGGTCATCGGTTCCGATGCGATGGCAATTTTGCCTTTTGGCGTCGTAACTTGCAAACGTTTAACCATAAGGATTGAATTTCGGTCACCGGGCGGGGAGGGAGCAATGATTTCCAGACTGATGGCAACGGCGGTTGCCCTTGCAGTCGGCACGGCGGTCGCAATGGCAGCGGCAGACACGATTCCGGCGAATATCGCGGCGGCCGTGGCCGATCCCGCGCGCCCGGCGGCGGACCGTGCCCGGGATGCGAACCGCAAGCCAGCGGAGAGCCTTACCTTCGCCGGCGTCAAACCGGGCGATCGCATCGCCGACCTTATCCCGGGCGGGAGCTATTTCACACGCCTGTTCTCGAAGGCGGTCGGGCCGAAAGGCTATGTATATGGCTACATCCCGTCGGATCTCGACGAGATCTACAAGAAACACAACTTGCCCGTTCCGCCGCCGGCCGATCCGAATTATCCCAACGTTACCTATCTTCACGCGCCGATTGCGAAATTTGTTGCGCCGGAGAAACTCGACATCGTCTGGACCTCGCAAAACTATCACGATCTGCACGACAAATTCTTCGGACCGGCCAACGTTCCGGCCGTCAACAAGTCGGTCTACGACGCACTGAAGCCCGGCGGGACCTACATCGTGCTCGACCATGTGGCCGAGCCGGGCTCGGGCCTGCGCGACACCGACACGCTGCACCGCATCGACGAAGCGGCGGTGAAGAAGGAAGTCGAGGCCGCCGGGTTCAAGCTGGTCGCGGAAAGCAACATCCTGCGCAATCCCGCCGATCCGCACACTGCCAAGGTATTCGACCCGTCGATCCGCGGCCATACCGACCAGTTCATCCTCAAATTCCGAAAGCCGCGCTAGGAATTATTTGCACGCAGGGAGTCAACAATATGTTCGTCATCGCCGGGCTTGTCCCGGCGACCCATGAACACGATCCGCGATGGTATTCATGGATGGCCGGCGCAACGGGCCGGCCATGGCGTATATGAGACCCTGTGCCTCTGTGTGAGCTAATTTTCGCGGGCCCACTCGTATAATACCATATCGCGCCGATATATCTGCTCTATCCTGGCACGTTGCGCGGGCGTGACTTCGGGCCGGGCCATCGGCTCGCGGTTTTCATGGGGGAGTGAGAACGGCCGGCCAAGTTTCGCGGCCAGGCTTTCGGCGAATTCCACACTTCGCTCCAGCACGCCGCAATGAAAGACATCGCGCGCGAAGAACGCCGAAATATCCTCGCTGCCGTCCCAGCCAAGATACTGGCAGGCAACGTCGCCATAGATCGCGCGGCGGTCGAACAGATAATCGAGATAGGAATCGAAATCGTAGCGGCCGGCCGCCTTGTGCAGCACGCTGGAATCGAAGCCGCGCAGCGGCGGTTTGCGCAACTGTCCGCGCCGCATGTAATCATATTCCGAGCGGGCCCGCGCGACGGGTTCGCGCAGCAATGTAATTATTTTGACCGGTCGCCCCATATGCGCACGCACGGTGGCAAAATCGGCATGGCCACCCATCAGGAGATCGCCCGGCGCGGCATCGCGATTGATGCGCGCCCAGACACTCCCCATGCTGATCCTGCCATAATGCCGGGACAGATTTTGAAAGCGCGCGCGCAGGAAGCGCAGCTTCTGCAGCGGCGACACCTGGCTGTCCGGATCGAGCGTGTTCGGCAGGTAGAAAATCCGCCGGCCAGCGAACGCTTCCGCGAGCCCGCGCATCAGGCTGGCGCTGCCGCTCTTGGGCACTCTTACACACAGGAAGAGCGTGCCTTCGGGAATTGGAGAACTGGGCGAACCCATTATGCACGCGGAGCCGCGGAGCCGCAGAGTTGTTTAACCACCAAGAGCACAAAGAGCACCAAGAACTATTGCGCGTCCGAGGCGCCATTCTTGTCTTCGTGCTCTTTCTGCTCTTGGTGGTAAATCTTCCTTTTCGGCGGCTCCCCGCCGCACCATGTCAGATAAGGATATGCACATTTCTTTATGTCCTGCTTGAATGGCCCGCGTCCGGCTGATATAGCCCGCCCGCGCCCCAAGGAGAGCCGCCATGGCCCAGGATTACGCCGTCAAGGACATCAACCTCGCCGATTGGGGCCGCAAGGAGATCGACATCGCCGAGGTCGAGATGCCCGGCCTGATGGCGACCCGCGAGGAATTCCGCGATTCGCAGCCGCTCAAGGGCGCCCGCATTGCCGGCTCGCTGCACATGACCATTCAGACCGCGGTGCTCATCGAGACGTTGACGGCGCTCGGCGCCGATGTCCGCTGGGCCTCCTGCAACATCTATTCGACCCAGGACCATGCGGCCGCCGCCATAGCCGCCAGCGGCACGCCGGTCTTCGCCATCAAGGGCGAGAGCCTCGAGGATTATTGGGACTACACCCATCGCATCTTCGAATGGGCCGATGGCGGGGCGCCGAACATGATCCTCGACGATGGCGGCGACGCCACGCTGCTCGTCCATCTCGGCCTCCGCGCCGAGAACGGCGATACGGCCTTCCTCGACACGCCGGAGAACGAGGAAGAGGAAGTCCTCTACGCCGCGATCAAGCGCCGGCTGAAGCATCGCCATGGCTGGTACACCGAGCTTGCGCACGCGATCCGCGGCGTGACCGAGGAAACAACGACCGGCGTGCATCGCCTCTATCAGATGGAGAAGGACGGCAAGCTGCTTTTCCCCGCCATCAACGTGAACGACAGCGTCACCAAGTCCAAATTCGACAACTTGTATGGCTGCCGCGAAAGCCTCGTGGACGGCATCCGCCGTGGCACCGATGTGATGATGGCCGGGAAGGTTGCCATGGTTGCGGGCTTCGGCGATGTCGGCAAGGGCTCGGCCGCCTCGCTCCGTCAGGCCGGCTGCCGCGTGATGGTCTCCGAAGTCGATCCCATCTGCGCGCTCCAGGCGGCGATGGAAGGCTATGAAGTCGTCACCATGGAAGATGCAGCACCTCGCGCCGATATCTTTGTTACCGCGACCGGCAATCTCGATGTCATCACCATCGATCACATGCGGGCGATGAAGGACCGCGCCATCGTCTGCAACATCGGCCATTTCGATTCCGAAATTCAGGTCGCCGCGCTGAAGAACTTCAAATGGCACAATGTGAAGCCGCAGGTGGACGAGATCGAATTTCCGGACCGCAAGCGGATCATTCTGCTCTCCGAAGGCCGGCTGGTGAATCTCGGCAATGCGATGGGCCATCCCTCCTTCGTGATGAGCTCGTCCTTTACCAACCAGACGCTGGCGCAGATCGAGATTTTCGCCAATCCCGGCAAATATGAGAAGAAGGTCTACACGCTGCCCAAGCATCTCGACGAGAAGGTGGCGCGCCTGCACCTCGACAAGATCGGCGTAAGGCTGACCAGACTCTCCGACAAGCAATCCGCCTATATCGGCGTGCCCCAAAACGGACCGTTCAAACCGGACCAGTATCGGTACTAAACGCGCACGCACCCCGCCTCTCGCCTCAAAATTCCCCGAGAATTGTACCGGCCCTGCGAGTATCGGAGGGCCGGTACGGAATTCGCGCCGGAATTTCCCTGAGATTGCGCCGCGGCGCTGGTTCCTGTGAACAAACAGCGACGTTCCGCCGTTGCATGTGCCGCCCGCAAAAGATCCCTGAGATTGTGCTGGCCAAGCGTGTATTGGAGGGCCGGTACGGAGTTCGCCCCGGAATTTCCCTGAGATTGTGCCGGCGGCACGTCTCCGCTTCATACATGCTGCAAATATTCCCTGAGATTGAGCACAGCCCTTCCGCTGTCCCGCTAAAGTGAAGGTCATTAAAGTCCCGCCCCGGCACAATGCGTCCTTCGACAGGCTCAGGATGAGGACAGCCATACCTGCATCGGCACCGATGCCAATGGCAGTAAGACTTCCCTCATGCTGAGCGTGTCGAAGCACACCCAATGCCGGACCGATACAGATTATCAGCGGCCACCTTTGTCCCCTTCCTGAAAGACATGCAAAATTTCCCTGAGAATGTGCATCCATCTCCGCTCCCTGAAACAAAGCGCGATCGTTCCCGGATCGTACGCCATTGCGAGCGCATCGCCGCGGATGGCAGACGTGGCGTCCACGTTATTTTATAACTGAATTGGGTTGCGTGTCAACCCGATCGGGAGCCGGGCGGCGACGCGTCTCGAAATGCCCCGCGATTTTTACCCGCCTGGCTCAACGGCTCGTTCGGCCAATACGTCCGCCCGCCAATCCCCAAGGGCGTCATGTGCCGGTGAGATTCTGGCTTCATCAAGCAGTCTGTCCATGAACGTGACATAGGCGCCGGTATAATAGGCGCGTTGCCGCTTCCACTGCACGCGCATACCGCACTGCGTGAATGCAACCCGCTGATAGGCGGCGAAGGTCGCAAACGCGGCCTCATCCAGAAGTCCCACCTCGTGCTGATAATATGTGTCTTCTGCATGCAGGAAATATCCATCTGCATACGATACAAACAGTGCAAGCTGCTGAGCCGTCAGATTTTGATCGCCGTCCAGGCCGTTGCTTACCGCCTCGGCGACGGTCGGCACCATTCTTGTAGTCACAAGCTCTACGGCTCGATTGATGCGCCCCTGCCTGATGGTCGCCTGCTGGTTTCGATCCGTTTGCCTGACCTGAAGGCTCAGATAGACGAGCGACACCAGCACCGCCAAGCCGCTTATGAGACTGCCGATGGATGCAACGTCGGAGAGAGTCATGGCTTTACCCTTTTCCCGGATGCTTGCAGTCATACGCCATTGCGCGCGCAACGTCGCGAATGGAAGATAAGGCGCCGCCGCTATTTTATAACCGTGGATTGCTGTCAACCGATAATGGAACGGGCGCACGGCCTGATCTCAAAGTGAAGATTTGCGGCCGGTGAGCGGATTGTGCCAGCGTAAGCGCGGGAAGTGCGAAGTCGGCGTCCGCGCTGCAGAGCAGAAGGCCGAGCTTGACCGCCAGAGCGGCGAGATGGGCGTAGACGAGATTGCCGTGGGCGACCGAAGTATCAAGCTGTTCTTTGAGGACTCGCCGTAAATAAGCAGGTTCGCGTCGACAAGGATCACCGGAAAGCTTCGCCCTCGGCAATCGCGAGCACCTCGGCGACATTATCGAGGTCGGGTAACCGGGGATTTCCCAGATCGACGGAGCGGGTGCGAAAGACCCCGCGCGGCTTCTGAGGCGCGTTCGCCCCCTTCAATCCGCGACGCAAACATCGTTGACGATCTCCTTGAGACTCGCGTTACGGCTCTTTCGCACCCGCTCCGGCGCCACATCGTCATCGATCGTCAGCGTCGTTCTCATACATCAAAGCATGAAATTTTTGATGCTTTGATGTCAAATCGGGCTGGCGCGCTGAAGGCTTTAGAGCGAAGTCCGTTGAGATTGAATCGCGTGAGAGTACTACCCCCTCCGGCCCTTCGGGCCACCTCGCCCACGGTGGGGGAGGAAACGCGATGACGCGCCCTTTCTTTCCTCCCCCGCCGTGGGGGAGGTGCCGAGCGTAGCGAGGCGGAGGGGGGCAGTGCTTCAATATGAGCGGAATCCGCTCTAGCACACACCAGCCTGTCATCCCCGGCGCGCGTCTCGCCTACAAAAGCAACAAGAATACGGTGCCTGGACCGGCGTTCACCAACTGAGGTATCGCATGGGCAGTGCGGGGCGCAAATTGCCCGAGAAGGCGTAAAATCGGTGGACGTTCGCCGCTCTTGACGGCATGTAAGCGTGATGCTTACATGTATCCATGCTCAAGACGTTCCGGAGCAAAGCCCTCGCTGATCTTTGGAACAGGGGGGCGACCGGCAAGATCAATGCGCGGATGCACGCGCGGATCATTCGCCGCCTTGATCGCCTGAACGTCGCGACAAGGCCCGAGGAAATGAATCTTCCGGGGTTGGATTTCCACGCCCTGAAGGGTCACAAGCCGACGCGCTACACGGTTCATGTGAACGGACCGTGGTGCATTACCTTCAGCTTTGCAAATGGAGATGCTGTCGATATCGATTTCGAGCAATATCACTGAACGACAACGCTATGACTGATAACGAGGTCTGAACATGCCCAGTTTTGCCGCAAGGAGGAACCCTGACCGGTGCCCCACGCATCCCGGCGAGTTGCTGAGAGAAGATATCCTGCCCGCCCTTGGCAAGACCAAGGTGCAAATTGCCGAGGCGCTCGGAATCTCGCGGCAGCATCTCTACGACATTCTCGGGGAGAGGAAGCCGGTATCGCCGGAGATCGCGGTCCGCCTCGGCGCGGCATTCGGCGACGGCGCCGAAGTGTGGCTTCGGATGCAGGCCGCCTACGACGCCTGGCACGCGGAGCGCAGCGTAGATGTAAGCGGAGTCCAGCCGCTGCGCGCAGCGTGAATGGAAGCCGCGCCACGGGATGCATCTCCAGTTCCGGCTCTTGGGAATTCCAATTCTGACTCCGATTCCTCCGTGAGCCGGCTGTGTCCGCCGCAGCAACACATTCGTGTCGATAAGTACGCTCACGTATCGACAAGAACGCTCATCCAGCGCGGTCGTCGCCATAGATGCTTTCACGGCTGATCGTCTGGCCCGGCAATGGGGTTGTAGGGGGAAGCCCCTTCACCGAATCGCGCCAGAACACCGCCCGCGCGGCAGACGAGTGGATGTCGGGCCCAGCCGGGGTCGCTTGCTGTTCCAAGAGCTGGCGGAGGTATTCCGGCACACGAATACCTCTTTCCGCGGCCTGCGCAGCAAGCTTCGCTTAGGTCTCGGGCGCGATGTCGATATGCAAGGTCATGTTCCGCACCGCTGGTTGCCCGATATTATCCACTCGCCCGCGATTCGCAAATCGCGAAAGGTTAGCCGATCGCGGCAACAAGCAGATGCTCGGCCACCAAACGACGACTGCCGGCTACGCCTGCTTTATGGCCGACCCGAGCTTTCAGCGCCGGAGTTGGATTTTTCGGAGATTGGTTTTTCTCCTCGTCCGAACTCGCCGCGATTCGCAAAAATATAACTCCGACCCCGAAAGCGGGGACTTTGCGATCTATCGCTATGGCCGGGGTGCGAAAGGGCGTTCGAGTTGTTGCACTGTTACCAATAAAGGAGCGATGCGTCACGTCCTCCGAAACGCGCGGGCGAGGAGAAAGCCAACGACAAGGCCGACCACCGCGCCAATGAGGGCGATATGAATGACCAGGCCGATTACCTTCAGCACCACGAATACGATGACGGCAAGAATGATGGCCAGAATGATTTCAAGCGCTTGCATGGTGATCCCGTTGAAGGTTCGACGTGGTACAATTGCTGCGTTCTAACTCGGTCCGGCAGCAAAAGTTCCGGCGAGGAACTGCCCCGGAGGTAATAACCCTCACCCGCCGCCGGTCCATTCCCAGTGCCAGGGTTCGAAAGGGTAGTTCACGAATCCGTACTTCGCCGCATTGTGCGCCAGCCAGAGATAGGCAGCGGTCCGCGACAGATACAGGCGATTGGCATCGGCCGACGAATCCGGCCGAAATCCCGGAGCGGCGCCGAGATAGAGATCCATGGCAGTGCCCGTCCGGTGCGCCGAGCAAGTCGCGCGCGCCCCGCCCTGGCAATTCTGCTCGCGCAGGCATCGCGCGGCATCGGATTGCGGGCTTCGGTAGCCGGAGAAGATGGTGAGGAGCGGTGCATTGGCCGCCGACGCCGGGAGCGCCGCGCGCGCCGCCGCCACCAGGCGGCGATAGGCGGCGAGCGCACCGGGGCGCAGCAATATCTGCTCGCCGCCATAGCTTTCCTGCGGGGACGCCTTCGCCAGCGTGCTTTCGTCGGGCGGCGGCGGGCAGGCCGTGCGCGACGCAACGACAAAGGGCCGCCTGAGTTCCCAGTCCAGTTGCATCTGTCCGAATGTTGTTTCATCCAGCACGCCCGTCCCCGCATCTTTGTGTTTCGTCTGCCAGAAGGCGAGGGCCGCCGCGAAACCGGCCGAATCGGGCGGGCATGAAACGCCGATCTCCTCGGCGATCAGCGGCGCGTAGACGGCCCAGCCTGTCTCGGGCCGGCGGAACGGGATCCAGTTCATCGTGTTCAGGGAAGCAGCGTTTGTCTGCGCCGCGGCGCGCGGCCCCACATTGCAGGATTCCTCGGCCGCGCCCGCCGCACCGGCTGCAAAGATCAGCAACAACAAGGTCGCGGCAGCCTGTTTCATGGCGCGTCTCCTTCAACCGCCCTGGAACTTGCCGCCGCGGTTCGCTTTGCCCTTATGGGAACACCGAGAGTGCGAAATGCGTAATCACATTACCAGGCTTTTTGCGGCGATGTTGTTTCCGGTTGCGGCGGCGATGGCCGCAGCGCAACCGTCGGCGCGCCCAAGCACTCCGCAAGCAGCCGGACGGCAAACAGGATCAAGCCCGGCTGCGCCCGCATCGCAACAGCCCCAAGCACAGGCGATCGAACAAAGCAGTTTTTCCGATCTCCAACCGCCCGCCTCGCCTGCCGCCCCAAATCCGGCGGCGCCGCAGCCGGTTGTGATCAAGGTGGAAACATTGCTCGACCGCGCGCATTTCTCGCCGGGCGTGATCGACGGAAAGCCGGGAGAAAATCTGGACAATGCGATCGCCGCCTATGCAAAGGCGCACAAGCTGCCCGGCAATGGCGGATTGACGGCACAGGTTTTCGCAGCGCTCGCGAGCGCCGACAAACAGCCGGTCACGCAGGACTACACGATCACGCCCGACGACGAAAAAGGCCCGTTCATCGGAACGCTGCCGTCCGATTTCGCCGCCCAGGCCGCGCTCGGACAACTCGGCTATCTGAGCCCGGAGCAGGAACTCGCCGAGCGTTTCCATATGAGCGAGGCGCTCCTACGGGCCCTGAACCCAGGCGCCAATTTCGGGGCCGCGGGAACGTCGATCGTCGTGCTGCAGCCCGGCAATGGCGACCTTGGCGGCAGCGTCGCGCAGGTGGAAGTGGACAAGAGCAACAATCAGCTGCGCGCCTATGACGGCTCCGGAAAACTGGTCGCTGCCTTTCCCGCCACCGTGGGAAGCACCGAACGGCCGGCCCCCGACGGGACCTGGGCGGTCGCGTTTGTGACTTTCAATCCGGATTACACTTACGACCCCAAACGCCTCACCTTCGGGAAAAAATCGGAAGGTCCGCTGAAGATCGCGCCCGGGCCCAACAATCCGGTCGGGTCGACATGGATCCAACTGACCAAGCCGACCTATGGAATACATGGTGCGCCGGATGCGCAGCTTGTCGGCAAGACGGCATCGCATGGATGCATCCGCCTGACCAATTGGGACGCAACCGCACTTGGTCGCGCGGTCAGGAAGGGCACGCAAGTCGTATTCCACGGCGAAACAACCAAAGGCTAGGCCGGCCGGGCGGCAGGACCATGACGTTGGCAAAACTTCGAGCAACGTCAGCGGGACAGACAGCGCAATGACATGACTGGTCCGGCGACAAGAAGGTTCCCCATTTTTCAGCGATGAGGAACTCCGATCGCTGCCCTGCGCATCCCCGAAAATTCTGGTGACAAATTTTGGTGACGGCTAATGTATTTCCTTCTACTTTTTCAAGCCACCAGCGTCTCAATCTGTTTGAGCCGGGTGCCCAGTCTGTGCTGGGCCTTCCGCAGGTCGTAGGCCGATTGCAGGTTAAGCCAATATTGTGGCGTCTGGCCGAAGGCGCGGCCGAACAGAAGGGCAAGTTCTGCCGCGAATGGCCGCAACCGCTTTTTTCCGCATCGCTTCGCTCCCTGACGATAATCCAAAATTTCGACAATGCATGATTGTTCAAGCCCGTGCCGGCGCAGCCGACCTCATCGCGTGCGCCATGACCGCAACACCGATAAACAGCGCCACGCCGACCACACCCAGAGCCGCATCGGTATAGAGAAGCCCGTTCGCACCCCAGCGGTCGTGGCCCATGCCGTCGAAGATGCCGAGATAGATCAGCGGCACATTCGAGATCCCGCTCAGCAGATTGGACTTCGTGCCGGCCGCGCCTTTGCCGATGGTTTCGAATACCACGGCTGCAAAGGCGGCGTAACAGAACCCCGTGAGGAAGGCGTAGAGCAGCACGAAAGCGACGAACATCGCTTCGGTCCGCGGCGCCAGAGCCATCGCAACCGCTGCGGCTGCGAGGACGAGACCGAACAGGCAATAGGCCGTCTTGCGGTCGATGAGATCGCAGATCCAGCCCCCGATCAGGCACCCCACGATCGAGACCACGCCGCTGAGCACGCCATTGGCCAGGGCCACGGCATTGGCGCTGGCGTGCCAGTCATTGGCGACGGCCGACCACAGATTTTGCGCCGCGCCCGAGCCGATCGGCAGCAGCATCAGAAAGAATACCAGTGCGCCGCGCGAGGTGGTGAGCAGCGCCCAGCATTCGCGTCCGACATTTGCGAGGCTTCCAAACAAACTCTGCGAACGATGCTCCGCCGAAGGTTCGCTGAGAAACAGGAGTGCGATCGCGGTGGCGACGCAGAAGAGGCCGAGCGCGGTGCCAGAGATCCACACCGGCGCGTGTTGCGTGAGCCAAAGGCCCAATCCGCCGCCGAGCCCGCTGCCGCCGAGATTGCCAGCCTGGCTCCATCCGCCCGCGCGCCCCTTCTCCTCATCCAGGGTGCCATGCGCTAGCAGGCTCGAACCGGTGATGGTGGTGATGGTTGCGGCCAGCGAGAAGCCGACCGCGAGCAGCTCGATCCAGCCGAAATTGGCCCGGCTCGCGGGGATAAACGCCGTGGCCGCCATCAACAACCCGCTCGCCGCCGCGGAGATGAGATACCAGGCGCGAATGGAAAGCGTTGAATCCACGATTGGCGCCCAGACCACGCGCCAGGTCTGCGGGAAAAGGCTCAGTCCTGCGAACCCCGCAATCAGACCGACGCTCACGCCCGCCTGCGACAGGAGATAGGCCAGTGCGACGAGCACATAGCCGTTGGTGATGCCCATGGGCATGAACAACATGGCGTAGAGCACCGGCCGCAGCTTTGTTTCCGGCAAGACACGTTCGGTCATGAGAGCCCCGAAAGAAAATTCCGCGACACAAACTGCATTTCCCCCACCCCGGTTGCCCGCCTCCGCACCGGCCACGATTGCCACGATCGTCTCGACATGGTGGTGCCCATGAAATCATTCACCGGCGAGCGTGCCGGTTGAAATTTGGATAAGTACCTTTCACCGACATGTTTGCAACCATTCGCAGGATGCCGGCCAGGAAGGGCTCGTCCACAAGCGGCTGCTTTCCCCGCTCAAATGCGCAACCGGCATGGACGCCAATCTGTCACAATCCGGCCAGCCACCACAAAGCGAATTGACAACCAGAAAGAAAAGTGAACGAGATGGAGGGGTATTTAACAAGTGGGGGTTCCTGTGCACATTCAAGAATTGAGATCCTGCTTCGCAGAAGGCAGCTGTGGCGTCGGGCGTCCGTCCGGCAGGATGAAGAATTACGGCTGGGGAAAGCTCGCTGCGGGACTGAGCGTTCTCGCCGCTTTCCCGTTCGCAACCACGGTCGCGAGCGCCCAGAGCGAGACGGTTCTCTACAGCTTCCCGTCCCACAGCGGCGTCTATGCCCGCCCCTATGAGGACCCTACCGGTGCGCTCTATGTCCCCACCTATTACGGCCGCTCCGAGGGCTCGGTGGTCGAACTCACGGAAAAGCACGGTGCATGGAAGGGGCGCACGATCTACAATTTCCAGGGGAATAACGGGCAGAACCCGGATGCTGTCCTGAATGCCGATCCCAATGGTGTGCTCTATGGTACAACTCAAAATGGCGGCATCTATGGCCGGGGGACTGTGTATTCCCTCGCATCGGTCAACGGAGTTTGGACCGAAACCGTGCTTTATAACTTCACCGGGGGCGTTGATGGAAACGAGCCTACAGCCGGCCTCGTGAGGGATAAGGCGACCGGCACTCTCTACGGCTCGACACCGTCGGGCGGCGGGAATTCCGGCTGCGGCACAGCATTCTCGCTTGTGCCTTCGAACGGCAAGTGGACCTTCGTCCTCGATTATACTTTTGCGGGCGGCAGCGACGGGTGCAGTCCGGACTCCGGCCTTCGCAAGGGAATGACTAACGGGACCTTTTTCGGCACGACCCAGTCGGGCGGAGCGAGGAATGAGGGCACCGTCTTCGAACTCGCCGAGAAAAACGGGGTCTGGTTCGACACCGTCCTCTACTCCTTTTCCAGCGGTGCCGGCGGCGGGATCACGCCGGTCGATCTCGATATCGATCAGGACGGCAACCTGTTCGGCGTGACGTCGGGCGGCGGTAACGGTTTGGGTGTGGTGTTCGAGCTGAGCAGAGTTCATCGCAGGTGGAAGCAATCTGTGCTTTACACCTTTAACGGGGGCATCAACGGCAGCGTCCCGGTAGGGCTTCACCTGGACCAGACCGCCGAAACCCTGTACGGAACAACGGAATTGGGCGGGGCCGATGGGTACGGTACCCTGTTCAAGCTGGTGAAAAACGCAAGTTACTGGACGGAGACCGTTCTGCACAGTTTCGGAACGACCAGATACGATGGGCTTTATCCACAGAGCCGGCCCACCGAAGACCCCCAGACAGGCGTTCTGTATGGTACAACAAATGGTGGTGGCACGCATGCCGGGGGGACTGTCTACGAGATTGTTCCTTAGGGAAACGGGGAGCGGATCCGTCTGCTGCTTAATGCTCGCCGCCCGTGACGCCGAGACCCTCGGCGCGCCACCGCAGCATGCCGCCTGACAGGTTGGCGATGCGGGTGAAGCCCGCCTGTCGAAGGATATTATAGGCTTGCGCGGAACGGCTGCCGGCGCGGCAGACGGTGACGATCGGGCGCTCGCGCGCGAGTTCTCCGGCGCGCGATTGCAGTTCGCCCAATGGAATGAGTTTGGCGCCTTCGATATGTCCGAGGGGACCGATGAATTCTGCGGGCTCGCGCACATCGACGATCTGTGTGTGCGCGACATGTTCTTCCAAGGTCTGTGGCGCGATCTCCCAGACGCCGGCGAAGGTGAAGACGAGCGGCGCCCAGTCGGGATTGGCTTCACGCGGGGCGTCGTGCAATGGCCGCCCGCAGCGCAGATTGGCCGGCACGGCGACATCCATCTGCTTCGGATGGGCGAGCTTGAGATTGGCCATGTGTCCGCAGAAATCGCCGAGCGCGGCCTGATCGCCCAGACGCGGATTGAAACGCCGTTCCTCTCCCACGCTGGTGCAAGTCAGTCCGCGATAATCATGGGCGGGATAGAGCAGGCAGGAATCCGGCAGCGCAAAGATTCGCTCGCGGACGGACCGGTACATCTGCGCCGCATCCCCGCCCTGGAAATCGGTGCGGCCGGTGCCGCGCACCAGAAGGCAGTCGCCCGTGAACGCCCGGCTGCTGTCCTCGCAGACATAGGTCACGCAGCCGCTGGTATGGCCGGGTGTTGCGATCACCCGCAATGAATGCCGCCCGAAGACGGTCTCTTCGCCATCTTTCAAATAGCGATCCGCATCTTCCGCCCCGCTCGCTGCCGAGAGCACGACCCGGCTTCCGAGTTTCTCTTTCAACAGCCAGGCGCCGGTCACATGGTCGGCGTGGATATGCGTTTCGAGCGTCCATCGCAGTATGAGGCCGAGCTCGCCCAGCAGCGCCGCGTCGCGCCGTGCCTGTTCGAAGACCGGATCGATCAGGACAGCGTCCCGGATGTCCTCGTCACCAAGAAGGTAGGTGTAGGTCGAGCTTTGCTGGTCAAAGAGCTGGCGGAAGATCAACGCAGTACCTCCAGAGCAATCAGGTCATACCTCGGGCCGGATCCATTGCAGGATCACAAGCGCCGTTCCGTCCCGGCTCGTCTGGCACGCGAACTGAGAGGATCGCGGGTCGTGACAGGCATTGGTGCGCTCGACGCGCAGGACGAGCTTTCTGCCGCCGAGACTCACGTAATGTTCGCGCAGATATTCGTCGCGGACGAGGACGGCCTGGCAGACATGGCCGTAGCGGCAGGAGAAATCGAAGAGATCGCCGGAAAGCAGCGTCCGGTGATAGACGCCGGTCACGACTTGTCCTTCGCCGGCATCGCTGACAGCGCCGAGGACGAAGTCATTGGCCGCCTGACAACCGCCCAGCGCAGCCGCAATCCAGATGACGACGAGCACCGGCGATACACGGATCATCAAAGCCTCCTCGATGGGAAAGCCTTACCAGACCGCGTGTCCGGTCCCGAAGCGAAAAGGGCGGGTGTGCGTCGCGGCGGCGCCCTGACCGTGCAATGCTCCGGCTGCGGATCGACTAAGCGCTTGAAGCGACTCAATATTCTGGATTGACTTTCGTCCAAGCCAACTATCTCTGGTTCACCAGTCGATCATTTGGGTTTTACATTTTTTTAACCACATTATCTATGCGGCTGCTTCCGTGCTCCCTATGATGTTGATTCGTAAGATGATTCGCCTGATGGGCGAGACGGGGGTGGCGCACGATGCGTCCGGCCTTGAGGTCGCCGCGAGAGCGATGCGGATTGCCGGGACGGTTTGCCGTGGGCGCGATACTGGCTGCGTTTCCAGGAACGGCGTTCGCTTCCGTCACCGCCGAAACAATCGAGCCGCTCATGACACTGGGCGCCGTGGCGCTGGCGCTCGCCGCAGGCTTGTGGGCCCTGGCGCAGATGCGCGTCGTCCGGCTGCTCCACCGCAAGCTCCGGGAGGCGAGTGCCTCGGCCCGAGCTGCGATCGGTGCGCGTGATGCGCTGATCGCGGGTGGACGTGATCCGGTAGTCGCCTGGGGCGGCGAGGAGTCGCCGGCACGGAGCTATGGCGCGGCAGAAGCGGTCGTCGAGTCCTGCCTGGCCGGGGCCGATGCAATCATGCTGGCCGAAGCGCTCGATGCGCTGGCAGATCGCGGAGCGCCGTTCCTGCTGAATGTACGTGACGAGCAGGGCCGTGCCGTCACATTGCGCGGTCGCGCCGTGGGCGGCATGGCCGCCGTCTGGGTCGAAACAAACAGTCCGGGCGGCCAGTTGGACTTCCGTGCCATTCTCGATGCCATCCCCATGCCCGTGTGGCTGCGCAACAAATCGCGCGCACTTTCATGGGGGAACAGGGCATTCCTCGCGGCTGCCGGCCACCCGGATCTGGAAGCAGCCATAGTCGCACAGGCTGCGCTCGAAAAATCCGATCGCGATCTCGCCTCGGCGGCGCGTTCGGAAGGCCATGTGGTCGAATCCAAGCGTTTCGCGGTCGTCGGCGGCCAGCGGCGCGCGCTTTCACTGACTCATATTCCTCTCAGCGATGGCGGAATTGTCGGCACCGCGATCGACGTGACCGATCTCTCGAATGCCGAAGCAACGCTGCAGCAGCACATCGACGCGCATGCCGATACGCTCGACAGGCTGACCACGGCCGTTGCCATCTTCGACCGCACGCAGAGGCTGAGCTTCCATAACGATGCTTTTGTGCGGTTATGGAATTTGCCCAATTCCTGGCTCGAACTGCATCCGACCGACGGAGAGATCCTCGACCGCCTCCGCGAAACTCGCAGGCTTCCCGAACAGCGCGACTACCAGGCCTGGAAGCGCCAGCGTCTCGCATTTTACGAACGGGCCATGGACTATGCACCGGAGGATCTCTGGTATCTGCCCGGCGGCAAGACATTGCGCGTCATCGCGCAGCCGCATCCTTTCGGCGGCCTCACCTATCTCTACGAGGATGTAACCGAGAAGCTCGCGCTCGAAAGCTCGTACAACACGCTGATCAAGGTCCAGTCCGCGACCCTCGACACGCTGAGCGAAGCCGTCGCCGTGTTCGGTCCCGATGCACGCCTCAAGCTCCACAATGCGGCCTTCGCGCGATTGTGGGAACTGGAGCCCTCCATCCTGACATCGGAACCGCATGTCCAGAAGATCGCCGAAGCCTGCATCGCGCGATTCGGCGATGCGGGGATATGGCAAAACCTGGCTGTTACAATTGCTTCCGGCACCGAACGCAGCAGGAACTGGGGACAAGTCGAGCGTCTAGACGGCGTCATTCTCTCGCTTGCTCTCGCGCCATTGCCCGACGGCGCGACGCTTATTACTTTTGGCGACGTGACCGACCGCTTCCGCATCGAAAGCGCGTTGCGCGACCGGGCTGAAGCCCTCGAAGCTGCCGACCGGCTCAAATCCGACTTCGTACATCACGCCTCGTTCCTGTTCCGCGATCCGTTGAATGCCGTCCACGGGTTTGCGAGCCTGCTTGCTGCGGGGCAGGCTGGCCCCTTGTCTCCCAAACAGGCCGATTATGTGAGTGCCATCCTCTCCGCATCGAACAGTCTCGCGGATGTAACGAGCGACATACTCGATCTGGCGCTCATCGACTCGGGCGCGATGCGGCTCGAACTTGGCGAGGTGAATCTCCACGATCTGTTGTCGCGTGCGGCCGACACGCTGCAGAAACACGCCGACAGCCTGGCTGTTGCGTTGCGCCGCGATTGGGACCACCAGATCGGCTGGATCACGGCCGACGGACGGCGCGTCCGGCAGGTGGTGTTCAATCTCCTGTCCAACGCATTCAAGTTCACGCCGCCAGGCGGCAGCATCACGCTTTCGGCGGTCATCGTCGACGGCGAAGTACAGATCGCCGTGGCGGATTCCGGCCCCGGCATCGCGCCCGAAGTGAAGGCAAATGTCTTCGACCGCTTTGCCGCCAAGGGCCGCTCGGGCCAACCCGCGGGTGCCGGGCTGGGCCTCGCGCTCGTCAAGCGCTTCATCGAGCTGCATGACGGGTGGGTGGAAATCGAAAGCTCGCCCGACCGCGGCACCACCGTGCGCTGTCACATCCCGCGCCGCGCGCAGGTCACAACGGCAAAAGCCGGCTGAGCAGGCACGAAAAACTCACCACCAAGACACCAAGAGCACCAAGTCAGAAGGCCATGCGTCTCATACCATCTCTGAACAACGGCACATTGAAATTCTTCAAATAACCGAGCCTGCATTTTGAAAGCCGCGGGTAAGTCGGCAATTGCGCTTGATGCAGGGGGGCAGCGCATCGACAGATTTGATCGCGATGATTACGGTATCTGCAAGGAGGAGATCGATGCGGCAGCCGGCATCAAGAGACGCACTGTGAACTTTCAATCGAGCATCGACGGCGCTGCGCCCGATCACGTCCAGTTCAACCGGGATAGGGAGAAGTATCTTGGTGTTCTTGGTGTCTTGGTGGTCAACCATTGTCACAGACCGTGAGCAGCCGCTGCATCAATGCTGGCTCTTGGGCATGCGCACCACGAGGCCGTCGAGGGCGGGCGTGACCTTGATCTGACAGGAAAGGCGGCTGGTCGGCGCAAGCTCCTGCGCGAAATCGAGCATGGTGTCTTCCATATCCTGTTTCGGCGGCAATTTGCCCGCCCAGGCGGCGTCGACATGCACATGACAGGTCGCACAGGCACAGGCGCCGCCGCAATCCGCGTCGATACCCGGAACGAGATTCTTGACCGCGCCCTCCATCACCGACCAGCCCGCCGGCACTTCTATCACATGTTCCTTGCCGTTATGTTCGATGTAAGTGATTTTCGGCATTGATTGGTCCTGTAATCTCAAACGATGGATTTCATCGGGATCGCGACATCTGCGAGCCTCGCAGGCGCAACGCGCGCAGCTTCGGCGATCAGCCTGCGGCCCACAATATATTCCGGTGCGGCGTTGACGGCCTCCACTGCGGCGATGCGCCCCTCCCGCAGATGAAATACGGCAAATTTCCGCGCAGCGGGTTCGCCGCGCAGCACGAGTTCGTCGCCGTCGCGCGCGAGACCTGCAATTTGCAGTTTCAGATCATATTGATCCGACCAGAACCAGGGCACCTCGCGATAGGGTGTCGGCCGCCCGAGCATGGCGAGTGCCGCATGTTTTGCCTGATCGATGGCATTCTGCACCGATTCGAGCCGGATCAGCGCGCCGTCGCGGCCGACATGGCGCGTGCAATCGCCGGCGGCAAAGATGGCGGGATCGGCAGTCCGCGCGGAATGATCGACCATCACGCCGTCGTCACAGGCGAGGCCGGCAGCTTGCGCGAGTTCGACATTGGGCGCGATCCCGATGCCGACCAGCGCGAGGTCCGCGGGATGTGACTGTCCACCCGCGCGCACGGCCGCAAGCTTCTGCTCTCCCTCGAACGCTTCGACGGTGGTGTTCAGTTCGAAGCGAACACCAGCGTCGCGATGCACCCGTTCATAGAACGCGGAAATCGCCGGCGAAACGGCGCGCGCCATGACGCGATCCAGAGATTCGAAAACCGTTACTTCAAGTCCGTGCCTGGCGGCGACGGCGGCGACTTCAAGTCCGATATAGCCGCCGCCGACGACCGCGAGCCGTTTGCCGTTCGCGAAAGCGCCGCGCAACGCATCCACATCGGCAATTCCACGCAGGTAAAAGATGCCGTCGAGGCCCGCGCCGGCAACGGGTATGCGCCGCACGCGCGAACCCGTTGCCAGCAACAGGCTGTCGTAGGCGAGTTGCCGGCCACCTGCGAGCGCGATGGTTTGCGCCTTCCGGTCGAGCCGTGTCGCAGTAGCGTCCAGGATCAGTTCACATTCGGCCTCGCCATAAAAGGCTGCCGGCTTCAGAAACAGGCGCTCGCGCTCGAAGGTGCCGGCAAGATAGGCTTTTGAAAGCGGCGGCCGCTGATAGGGCGGGAACGGCTCATCGCCAATCAGCGTGAGCGCGCCGCTGTATCCTTCTGCGCGCAACGTGGCCACGGCCTGCGCCCCGGCCTGCCCGGCCCCGATGATGACAATGCGTTCAGACACTTCCCGCAGATCGATCTGGAATGCGTGGTGGGTGCGCCACGACTTCAACCCCTGAAAGCCATGCCTAGCGCGACTTCAGCGCCTTGGCAAAGCCGATTGATTCGTGGTTATCCGTCAAGCGAGCATCAGCAGCCGTGGAGTAGTCGTGGCAGACCTGTCCCATTTTCCGATTACCTCGCGCTGGCCCGCGGTACATCCCGACCGGCTGCAGCTGTATTCGCTGCCGACGCCGAATGGCGTGAAGATTTCCATTGCGCTCGAGGAACTCGGGCTCGCCTACGAGGCGCATCGCGTCGATATCGGCGAAAACGAGAATCTCACGCCGGAATTCCTGTCGCTCAATCCGAACGTGAAAATTCCGGCAATCATCGATCCGGAGGGCCCCGGCGGCGCGCCGTTCGGCCTCTTCGAATCGGGCGCGATCCTCATTTATCTCGCCGAGAAAACCGGACGGCTTCTGCCCGCCGATCCGGCGCGCCGCTATCACACCATCCAATGGGTATTTTTCCAGACGGCGCATGTGGGCCCGATGTTTGGCCAGCTCGGCTACTTTTACAAATTTGCCGGCAGGGATATCCCCGACAAGCGGCCGCTCGAACGCTACCGGGACGAGTCGAAACGCATCTTGCAGGTACTCGAATGCCAGCTTGCAGGCCGGCAATGGATCATGGGCGACGATTATACGATTGCCGATATTGCGACGCTGGGCTGGGTGCGCAATCTGATCGGCTTTTACGGCGCGGGCGATCTCGTGTCGTTCGACGAACTGACCAATGTTCCTGCGTGGCTCGAACGCGGACTTGCGCGCCCCGCCGTGCAACGTGGACTCGATGTTCCCGGGCGGGGCTGAAACCCTCGCGGCGCAACATGGAAAATAGGCAAATCTGCAATCGATTTGGCAATGCGGTATTAATTCCGGCAGGGAATAGTTCGGCTGGAGCAAGAGGAGACGCGCCCATGCGTCCATACGCCGGCATTTCGGGGAGCAAACGCGTGAAGCTTTCTTCGGGGATATTAGGACTGTTTCTCGCCGCAACGCCCGGCGTCGATACGGCATTGGCTGGAAATGGCGCCGTGACCGTTGCCATAGACGCGACCAGGAACGTCCACCCGATCAATCCGCAAATCTATGGCGTGGCATTCGGATCGACCGACGATCTCCTCGCACTGAACGCGCCGTTGAACCGGATGGGCGGCAATTCGATGACGACCTACAATTGGGCGCTCAATGCCGAGAATCTCGACGCGGACTGGTACTTCGAAAGCTATCCGCAGGACAGCGCGGTTGCCGGCGAACAGGCCGACACGTTTGTCTCCGACAGCCAGGCCGCGAAGGCCCAGCCGATGTTGACAGTGCCGCTGATCGGCTGGGTTGCAAATCTGGGCGAGAACCGTTCGATCTTGCCGAGTTTCTCCGTCTCCAAATATGGCAACCAATGCGCCACGGATCCGTATTTCCCGGATGCGGGGGATGGCATCGAGACGGACTGCAGCACCGACATCACGGGAAACGATCCGCACGACGCCTATATCAAGGACAACCCGAACCTCGAGCAGAAATGGGTTGAACATCTGATTCGGACCTGGGGTACGGCAAAGAATGGCGGCGTTCCCTATTATCTGATGGACAATGAATCGAGCATCTGGTTCTCGACGCATCGCGATGTTCATCCCACAGGCCCGCACGCGATCGAATTTCGCGACAAGGTCATTACCGAGTCGGCGAAGATCAAGAAGGCCGATCCGGACGCGCAGGTGGTCGCTCCGGAAGAGTGGGGCTGGGAGGGCTATTTTTATAGCGGTTACGACCAGCAATATGCGGCCGAGCACGGCTACACGAAATGGCCGGACCACCATAAAGAACAGCATGGGATGGATTACATCCCCTGGCTACTCGCGGAGTGGAAGGCGTCCGGTCATCCGGTCGATGTCGTCAGCGTCCATTTCTATCCGCAGGGCGGCGAAGACAGCGACGATGACTCCGAACAGACGCAACTGCTCCGCAACCGGTCGACGCGCCAGCTGTGGGATCCGAACTACGTCTCGGAGAGCTGGATCGACGCGCCCGTCTATCTCATTCCGCGCATGAAAAGCTGGATCAGGAAGGATTATTACTCCGGGACGCCGGTGGCCATAACGGAGTACAATTGGGGCGCGGAGGGCTACATCAACGGCGCGACGACGCAGGCCGACATCTACGGCATTTTCGGCCGCGAGGGCCTCGACATGGCGACACGCTGGACTGTCCCCGACAGCAGCACGCCGACCTACAAGGCGATGCAGATGTATCGCAACTATGACGGCGCCGGCTCCGCCTTCGGCGACACGAGCATTTCCGGGAAAACGCCCAACCCGGACAATCTTTCCGCCTTTGCGGCGCTGCGCACCGGCGATGGCGCCATGACGGTCATGGTGATCAACAAAACGCTCAGCCAGAATCTTCCGGTAAACATCACGCTGTCCCATTTTGTGGCGTCGGGCAGCGCGCAGGCCTATCGCCTGACCTCCAGCAATCAGATCACCCATCTCTCCAACGTTTCCTGGTCGAACGGGATTTTGTCCGACGAGGAACCGGCACAGAGCATCACACTCTATGTGCTGCCGGATTAGCGCGCGGTGGGTTGTCGTATAGCATTGCCTTGGAAATTCACCGCTCATCCCGTCATCCCCGCGCAAGCGGGACCCAGATCGCCGATCTTTTCGGATAAATCGCGCTGCTGGGTTCCCGCTTTCGCGGGAATGACAATAACAGTAGGACAAAGCGATCCCGTTCATTTGAAACGCCATAAAGGAACGAGTCGGAGATCGGGGCCTTGGGCATCATTTGCCCTTATAAGCAACGCGCCAGACGGTGTTGGCCTTGTCGTCGGCGATGAGGAGGCTGCCATCCTTTGCAACGAGGAGCCCGACCGGCCGACCCCAGACGCGGGCGGGTGACGTGCTGCCGTCCCACCAGCCGGTCACGAAGTTCGTATACGCGTTCTCAGGCCGTCCGTTCGTGAAATGGATGCGCACCACCTTGTATCCGGTTGGATGCGCGGAATTCCACGAGCCGTGCAGCGCGACGAACGCATCTCCCTTGTAGTCGGGAGGAAACTGGTTGCCGTCGTAGAACACCAGCCCCAGCGGCGCCGAATGGGCCTGGAAAAGCACGTCCGGTGTTTTGGTCCTGGCGACGAGATCGGGCCGCTTTGATCCGTAAGTCGGATCCGCGTGCGCGCCGGTATAGGCATAAGGCCAGCCGAAGAAATCGCCTTGCCGGATGCGTGTCAGATAATCCGGCGGCAGATTGTCTCCCAGCCCGTCGCGCTCGTTCACCGTGACGTAGAGATCGTCCGTACCCGGATAGAAGGCGATGCCGACCGGGTTGCGCAGGCCGCTGGCAAACGTCGTCAGCGTCCCATTGACGCCGACCTTCTGCACGCTCGCATAGGGCAGCGGATCCTCGGCCAGATTATTCTTGCTGCCGATCGTAAGAAACAGATTGCCTTTCGAATCGAAGACGATGTCGCGCGTGAAATGGCCCACACCCTGCGGCGGAGTCGTGTCCGCGATGTGCACGCGTGTCCCGGTGGCCTTCAGCGCACCGTCGATATAAGGAAGCCGCCAGATCGACTTCACATCGGCCACGTAAACCGACCCGTTATGGATCGCGAGGCCGTGCGGTTGTGCAAATCCGGACGCGAAAGTCGTAATCCGCGCGGCGCGCGATCCATCCGCCGATGGCCGCAGCACCACGACCTTGCCGGAGTCCGGTTCCGCCAGAAATACATCGCCGTTGGGGGCCGCGGTCATCCAGCGCGCATCTGGAACATTCGCCGCGAAGACCGAGACCGCGAATCCGTCCGGTGCGTTGGGGACCGCACCCGCGGGCCTCGGAACTACTTTCGACGTGTTGTCGACCGGGGGCGTGGCGAATGGCTTGGGCAGGCTCGCGACCGAAATGGAGAATCGCTGGCCCGGCACATCAGCCGCCTGGGCACTGCTCGTGGCGAGCGTAAGCAGAAGAGCAGTTATGCTTTGTCGAACCATCGATTTCGCTCCGTTGACGAGATGCGCTCCACCGCTTCGGCGACTCTTCCTTAGCGAAAACGTCGGGTCAACGTTCCGTACTCATTTCGATGGAAGCCGATGAGCCGGGGTCAGGCGTCCCGGAGCGCTTTCGCGAGCGGCAATCGCGCCGCGCGGATGGAAGGCAGCAGACCGCCTAACAGCCCCATCGTGACGGCCAGGATGAGCGCGAGGATAACGGCCCGCAGCGTCACCAGGAATTGGAACGAAACGAGGCTGCCCGCTTCGGTGCTCGCTTCGAAACCGTTGAACGCAAGATAGGCGGCGAGGATGCCGAGGCCGCCACCCACAAGCGCGAGCAGAATGGATTCCATAAGAACAGCGAGGAGGATCGACAGGCGCGAGAACCCCAGTGCGCGCAAGGTCGCCAGTTCGGCTCTGCGGCTCGCGACGTTGGCGTACATGACGTTGAGGGCGCCGAAAATCGCACCCACTGCCATCAGCACGGTGATCACGGCGTCCGTCAGCAGGAGAAGCCCATTCAAAGTAGCACCGAAATCCCGGTCGCGCTGGACCAGCGTCTCCACAGTCAATGCGAGCCCTGCACGATGTTCGAGTGTGCGCTTGAAAGCCGGAAAGGCGGCAGGGGACGCAAGTCGCGCGAAAATCTCGGTGTAGACATCGCCCGCGTTGTTCGCGGCCTGCAATTGATGCAGGTCGGTCAGAAACTGGGAATTGGAATTGTCGCCGGTCGCGTAGGCACCGACGATTTTCCAGTCATGGCGGTTCCAGTGCAACACGCGCCCGACTCCGAGATCGGGATAGAGCCGCTCGGCGCCCGTGCCGGCAATCACTTCGCCCATTCCCGGGCGAAACATGCGGCCTTGCGTGATGCGGAATCCGGGCAGCATCGCGAAGCAGCGCGGGGCCACGCCGCGCAGCACGGCGGTTGCGAACAGGCCGGGCTTCCAGTCGCTGATCACGACGCTGGTGACAAGCGTTGGTGCAATGTCCGCCGCACCGTTCGTCCGCGCGATGCCGGGCGTCGTTTCGACCGCGGCAACCGCATCCGGGCCAAGGCTGCCGATCCGTGCATAGGTGACAGCCACTGCGTCCGAACCTGGCGCACTCAAAGATCGCTCGAGCCCGTCGCGGATCGACAGAACGGCGGCAAATACAATGACCACGCCGAAGAAACCAACCACAACAACAAGCGCGCCGCGCCATCGCGCCGCAATCGTGCGGATGTTCCACAGACAAAGCGCAGCGATCTGGCCCATGTCCTTCAGCTCCCTCTGAGCGCGGCCGCGACCGGCAGCGCGGTGACCCGCCAGCCCGGCGCAAGGCTCGCAAGAAGAGCAAACAAAATTGCGAGACCGGCCGCAGCCCCCGCCGCAGCCCAAGTGAACGCGAACGCCTGCAACACATCGGTGACGTAGGGTGTCATCAACCGGCAAAGCGCGGCGCCCATGGCAACGCCCAGCGCCGCGCCGAAGATCATCATGACGACCGCTTCCAGAAATACGAGGCCGGTCAATTGCCGGCGGCTGAAACCGAGGGCGCGCATCATGGCAAACTCGCCCATGCGCTCGCGCACCGAATTGGCCATCGTGTTGGTGGTGATGAGCAGCATCGTGAAGAAGACCGCGGCGCCGATACACAGGATGATCGCGCCGACATCGCCGAACTCGCGCAAGCCGCTCAGGGTGAGCTGCTGTTCGGAGAAAGTCATGGTCTGCGGCGTCGCGTCGGCATAGAGCGCGTCGATCGCATGGGAGACGCGGGAGACCGTGCGCGGATCTGCGATCAGCGTATCGAACTGGTAGACCCTGTCCTTCAGCCTGGGATCGGCGATCCCCTCGTTGTAATAGTCGTAATTGGTGACGAAGAGGCTTTGATAACCTTCCGGAAGATTGGCGCTGTAGATGCCGTCGAGATGGAATATCCAGGTCGTCGATCCGTTCTTCTGCAACGGCCCGCCTTCGAGCGGGATGGTGTCGCCCTCTTTCCAGCCCATGCGTTTGGCGAGCGCGGGCCCCACGATCGCACCGCGGCGATCGGAGAGGAATGCGCGACGCTCGGCCGACGCGGCAAAGGCAAATTCGGGATAGACCTGGAGCACATTGCGCGGGAAGGCGAGCACTGGAACGACGTTGCCCGGCTGCCGGTAATAAGTCTCGAACTGCTTCGACCAGGAGACGACAGAAACGCCGGGCACCGTCGCGATCCTGTTTGCATAGCTGACCGGCAGGGTCACGTCGCCCGCCATCAGCTTGTTGATAGTGATGAGCCGCTGGGCGAGCGTGTAATTGATCTGCCCGTTCAGTCCCTGATGGAGCGCGGAGAAAATTGCGAAGATCGCAAATGCCATTGCCACCGACAGCACGGTGAAGACCGTACGGCCCCGATGCCGACGGAATGCGCTGAGGGCTAGACCAAATTTGCTCATTTTCTGCCTCTAGGCATCGCGTAAATACGACACAGCCTTGATGCCTGCGATCGGCGCGATCCTGGCGGCATAACTCACCGGCAACTTTCCGAAGCCGTCGCTCCATACATCGAGCCGCTGTGCCCGCCCGTAGTTAACGAGACCCGTGAAACCGCTATAAAGCCTTGCCAGCACCAGGAAGACTGCAAACGCTACTGTCACCGAAAGCACCGTGAACAGCGTGCGCATCTTGTGGCGCCGGAAGACGGCGAAGGTGAGCGACGCGTCCGTCACGTCACCGGGCCACTACGCATCGCGCAAAGCTCGCGCGAGCGGCAGGCGCGCGGCGCGGATCGCGGGAAACAGCCCGCCCATGCAACCCATCGACAAGGTGAGTAGCAGACCAATACCGATCGCAGCCAGGGTAACGGTGAAGCGGAACTCCGTGAGCGTGCCGCCGAGCGACGTGCTTGCTTCATATCCGTCGAAAAGGAAATACGCGGCTGCAACGCCGAGACCGCCACCCAATAGCGCAAGCGCCAGCCCCTCCGACAGAACCGCAAGCAGGATTGCGCCCCGCGCGAACCCGAGGGCCCGCAGTGTCGCGATCTCGGCGCTGCGGTTCGCCACATTGGCGTACATCACATTCAGCGCGCCAAATACGGCGCCGACAGCCATCAGAAGCGTGATGATACCGTCGGCAGTTGAAAGCAGCGTCGAAAGACTTTGGCCGATCTCCGCCTCATAAGCTTTCATCGTCTCCGTTGAGCCGCGGAAGCGCGGATCGTACTGGAGTGCAGCCTTGAAGGCTGGAAATGCGGCAGGCGAGGTCAGTTTCACAAAGATCGACGAGATACGTGTTCCGGATGCGTTGAGTGATTGAATCTGGTGAAGGTCGGCCATCGCCGAGGAGTCGTAGCGGGCACTTCCGGTCGCGAAGATGCCGACGACTTTCCAGTCGCGCGCGCGCCAGTGAATCGTCTTGCCGAGTCGGAATTCGTCGAAAAGCTTCAGATCGTTGATGCCAACGATGATCTCATCGAGGCCCGTATGAAACATGCGGCCTTGCACGATGCGGAAATGGGGCATGATCGATGAAAATTTCGAGTCGATGCCGCGCAGCTGTGCAACCGCGAACAGTCCGGGCGCCCATTTGGGAAGCTCCATCGACGCGAAAAGCGTGGCGGATACGAGCGGACCCTGCGCCGATTGTTGTACGCCGGGCGCCTGCTCCACGACCTGCAGCGCATCTGTGGTGAGCGCACCACGAATATCGCCATAAACGATCGCCACGCTGTCGGCGCCGTCGGTTGTCATCTGTCCCACGATTCCGTCACGCACGGAAAACACGGCAACGAACACAAGTATCACACCGAAAAAGCTCAGCACTACGATCAGCGCCGACTGCGTCCGCGTGCCGATGGTGCGAAAATTCCAGTTGCAGACGGCGGCGCCGTGACGAACGGATTCCATGGCTCAGGCCCTGCGCAGGGTGGTTGCGATTTCAAGATTGGCGACGCGGCGGCCGGGAAGACACCCCGTCGCCAGGGCGAAGAGCAGTGCGAGAGCGGCGGCAAGCACGACCGCCGTCCACGGCATGGCAAAACCGCGCAACACGGGCGTCATGATGGGTTCCATCAATTTGCCAAGGGACCATCCCGCGAGCACGCCGAGACTCGCGCCCGTACCAATCAGAATCGCCGCCTCGCGAAACACGATGAAGGCGACTTGCAGCCGCCCGAAACCGAGGGCCCGCATCATCGCAAACTCGTTCATGCGCTCGCGTACCGAATTGGCCATTGTATTGCCCGTGATCAGCAGCATGCTAGCGAACACCGCAATGCCGACATAGGTAATTATCGAGCCGACATCGCCGAACTGCCGCAGCGCGCTCATTGTCTCCTGTTGCTCCGACTCCGTACGTGTGTCGGGCGAGGAATTCGTAAATCGTGCATCGATTGTATGAGCTACGCGGTCGACATTCTTTGGGTCGTCCACAAGTGTCGTGATTTGCTGGACCGTGTCCTTGATCGGCGATGCGGCGAGACCCTCGTTGAAATAATCATAATTGACCAGGAAGAACTCCTGGTAACCGGCTGGAAGATCGGTGCGATAGGTGCCGTCGATATGAAACACCCACGTTGTGCTACCGTTTGTCTGCGGCGGGCCGCCCTGGATCGGAACCGTTTCGCCGACATGCCATCCCATCTTGCGCATCAGCACGTCTCCGGCCACGGCACCACCGCGGTCGTGCAGAAAGGCATTTTTCTGCTCGGGGGGAATCGAGAATTCGGGATAGATTTTAAGGACGGAAGGTACGGCAAAGGCCAGTACACCCACACCCTTGTCCGGATTCTGGAAGTAACCGTCAAATCCCGCTTGATAGGTAAGGTCGGCGATACCTGGAACCGAGCGAATCGTAACAACGTAGCTGACCGGCAGCGGGATGTTCATCGTGGGCGACGTATCGAGACGCTGTGCCGAAGCGAGGCTCACTTTTCCGTTGAGACCTTCCTCAATGGTGGCAAGGATGGTGAAGATCGCGAAGGCGGTTGCGACCGAAAGCACGGTGAAAATCACTCGCCCCCGATGCCGTCGGAAGGCACTGACCGCGAGACCAAGGCGAGTCACTGCACGACCTCCGGTTCCTCACTCAAGACGCCCTTGTCCATGAACAGTGTGTGCTGCGCACGTGCGGCGGCGCGTGGATCGTGTGTGACCATGACAATCGTCTTGCCATGCTCGCGGTTGAGCAGATGTAATAGGTGAAGAATCTCGTCGCCCGCCTTGCGGTCGAGGTCACCTGTCGGTTCGTCGCACAAAAGGATGGTCGGATCGGTGACGATGGCGCGTGCAATGCCGACCCGTTGTTCCTGGCCGCCGGACAGTTCGCCCGGCTTGTGACGCCCGCGATCCTCGAGCCCGACCAGGGCAAGTGCCGCGCGGGCGCGCCGCTTTCGTTCGGCTGTGTTCAGCTGCGTCAGGATCAGCGGAAGCGCGACGTTCTCTTCCGCCGTCAGCGCCGGCAGGAGATGATAAAGCTGGAAGACGAAGCCGACGTGGCGGGCGCGCCAGCGCGTCAACGCGCCTTCGTTCATGCGCTGTAATGAGTTGCCGTCGATCAGCACCTCGCCGGATGTCGGCCTGTCGATGCCGCCCAATATGTTCAGAAGCGTGGTCTTGCCCGAGCCTGACGGTCCCATCAGCGCGAGGAAATCGCCGCGCGGCACATCGAGATCGAGATGTTTCAACACTTCGAGCTTCTCAGAACCGCGTTTGAAGTTTTTTGTCACGCCGCGCAGCCGCACGAGCGGCGCCGAATTCGACTCCATTCGTGGCACCATTTGTTCTTTCGACTCCACAATGTTTGTCATGCTCATGGCTCTCGTATCTCCATTCCATCCTTCAATACTGCACTTGCCGACACGATGACGTGCTCGCCACCGTCGAGCCCCGCGGTCACGACCGGGTCGCCGCCTTTTATCCGACGGGCCGTGACCGCGCGCCGGACCGCGCGTCCGTTCTCGGCAATATAAACAAACATCCGACTCGCGTTTTGCTGCAGCGCCGCGGCGGGAATTCTCATCAAGGCCGGACCTGCCGGCCCTCCGGCAGATACGAAATTGACCTGCACGCCCATCTGCGGAAGAATGCGCGGATCGAGCCGGTCGAATGCGATCCGGACCTTCACGGTCGCCTTCTGCTCGTTTGCGGTGGGAACGATGCTGATGACATGCGCGGCGATCGTCCAACCGGGATAGGCATCGAGCGTAGCTTCGACTCCCTGACCGTCGTGGACGCGCTGGATGTAAGCCTCGTTCACATCCACATCGATTTCGAGCGAGTGCATATCGACAATTTTGCAGATTCCCGTCTGGGTGAATCCGCCCACCGCCTGTGGTGAAATCATTTCGCCCGGATGGGCATAGCGTTCGGTGACGACGCCGGCAAATGGCGCGCGAATCACGGTGTAAGAAAGAAGTGTGCGATCGAGCGCGGCGGTTTTCTCGTCGACCGCAACCTGTCCCCTGGCATGTGCCAGCAGCGACTGATCGACCGCTACTGCTGCCTCGGCGCTTTCGAGAGCCGACTGACTCAATGCCTCCTGTCTGGCGAGCCGTTGCGAGCGGACGAGCATCCGCTGGTCGCGGTCGAGCTGCGCCGCATATTGGGGAATCAGTGCGCGATCGGCTTCGAGCTGGCTGTCGGCGGATTCGAGTGTGGCGCGCGCCGCGCTGTCATCGAGCCGTGCCAGGATTTGATCCGCGGCGACCCGGTCACCTTCGTTCACCCGGACGGCAGTCACCATGCCGGTGATCTGTGCCGCGACCGTTGCTTCCTGTTCCGCCACCACATAGCCGGAGGCGTTCAGGACCGAGCCCGAAGCCGCATTTCCTTCGGCAGCGGCAATCACGGTCCGCACAAGTGCAGGTCGGGGCCGTAACAGCCACCAGCCGGCCGCGACGCATCCAACAACAACCAGAACAAGAAATATCGCACCCGCAATCCAGCGGCCATGCCTCGAGCGCGGGGCGCCCTCGGCATGACGTTCGCTTTGCTCGCGGTCGATCTTTAGCGCCTGGAGCGCATCGCGCGGGTCCACCACCATGAATCCATCCAGCCTCTCGGAGGAGATTGGTACAAGCTGGAGAAAGCGCGATGGGAGAGTGACGGATCGTGCCTGCGATGGGATGAAATGTGTCGGCCGCGGGATGGCCGGGCGCGTTACCGCAGGCCCAATGCGGCCTGGGCCTTCTCGCGATAGGAACGACTCAGCACGACCTTGTCGCCATTGGCGAGAAACACTGTCTGGTCGCCATTGAACAGCGGATGGATTTCCTTGACCGCCTCGATCCGGACCATGGTGGAGCGGTGGATGCGCACGAACCGCCGGGGATCGAGCTGGGACTCGAGCTGGTTCATTGTCGCGCGAACCAGATGCGTGTCCTTGTCCGCGTGCAGGCACACATAGTTGCCCGCCGTCTCGATCCAGTCGATCGCGCTGGTCGAGACGAACACGGTTTTGCCGACGGATTTGACGGCAATACGGTCGAGGTAGACGATCGGCGTCTCCGCGGGCGCGGGCGCGGGCGCTGCGGCGCGAGACCGGCCGAGACCGTCCCGCGCCTTGGCGAGCGCCTGTGCGAGGCGCTCGCGGTCGAACGGCTTGAGCAGATAATCCACCGCCTGCACCACAAAGGCTTTCACGGCGAATTCGGCGAAGGCGGTGACGAATATGACGACCGGGCGCCGGTCGGGAGGCATGCGCTCGAGGAGCTGAAACCCGGTCAGACCCGGCATCTGCACGTCCAGCAGCAGAAGGTTCGGTGCGAGGCGATCAATTGCTTCCAGTGCACTCTCCGCATCGCCGCACTCGCCCACGACCTCCACCTCGGGCACGTCGGCAAGGTAGCGCTGGGTGCGCTGGCGCGACAGCGGCATGTCGTCGACGATCAGGATGCGCAGTTTCATGGTGCTTCGCGGAACGGCAGGGTCAGACGCGCAACCGCGCCGCCTTCGTCGCCGTCCTTCAACTCCAGAACGGCCTTGCCGCCATAAAGATAATCGAGACGGGCGCGGGTGTTGGCAATCCCGATGCCCTTTCTGACCGCGCCGGACGCACCGGAGTTGAAACCAGGCCCGTTGTCGTGCACCTCGATGAGCAACGTTTCTCCATTGCGCGATGTGGAGACGCGGATCCGGCCCTTGCCCCCGATCGGCCGTCCATGGGTGAGGGCGTTCTCGACCAGCGGCTGCAGGATCATCGCTGGCACACGCGCATGCGCGGCGCGCGGATCGGTGGAAACACTGGCCGCAAGATCGTCGCGCATCAGGAGCCGCTGCAGGGAAAGGTAGTCACCGAGGAACTCGAGTTCGTCCTGCAGGGAGATTTCCTGCTGGCGGGTTTCGTCGAGCGATGTTCTCAGAAGTCCGCTCAATGTCGTAATGGCGTGATCCGCCGACTCGGGATCGTCATAACCCAACTCGGAAATCGCGTTGAGCGTGTTGAACAGGAAATGCGGATCGACCTGGGCGCGAAGACGTCGCAGTTCGGTCTCGGCAATGCGCCGTGCGAACCGCCTGTGCTGCCAGATGGCCAGCCATGCGAGACCGAGGGTGGAAAGCAGCAGGAGAATGGCGGCGCCGGCAAGCATTCTGAGTTGTTATCAGAATTTGTAATTCAATCGAAGGTACCGCCGGGGCTTAGTACGCGACCTGCGAAACCGGTTCGGGGCCGACAGAGCTGACGACGGGAGCGAGAGAATAATGGCGCGCGGATCGGCAGAAGGTGAATCGGATATCGAAGAGGGCTTTCTTGTACGTAGCCTGAACGAGACCGAAGATCTCGGCCGGCGGATCGCGTCGGCGCTGAAGGCTGGCGATACCATTGCGCTCGAAGGCGATCTCGGCGCCGGCAAGACCACGCTCGCACGCGCGATCCTGCGGGCACTGGGCGTGACCGGTGAAGTGCCAAGCCCGAGCTTTACTCTGGTCCAGCAATACGACACACCGCAGCTGCAGGTCGCCCATTATGATTTCTACCGCATCGCCGATCCGGCGGAGGTGGATGAGCTGGGGCTCGAGGACGCGATCGGGGACGGCGCCGTGCTTGTCGAATGGCCGGAACGCGCGCCGGGCCGGATACCTCGTGACGCCCTTCGAATCCGCATCGGGATTCTTGGCGAGAACGAGCGCGCCGTGCAATTCTCGGGACCGGCGCGCTGGGCGCGAATGATTTCTGACGGAAAGGCGGGAGTGTGAACCACGAACGGGGTGAGGCGGCGCGTGACTTTCTTGCGCGGGCCGGCTGGGAGAACGCGACGGTCGCGGCACTGCCGGGCGACGCGTCCACCCGCCACTATTATCGCGTGAACCAGAACGGTCATGCAGCCATGCTGATGGACCAGCCGCAAAACAGGGAGACGCCGCCCAGTCCGCCCGGGGCCACACCCGAAGAGCGGCAGGCGCTTGGCTACAATGCCACGGCACGCCTTGCCGGCGCCGATTGCGAGCGCTTCATCGCGACCGCGAACTTCCTGCGTTCGCGGGATCTGGCCGCGCCGGAGATTTACGCCGACGACACGACGCAGGGATTCGTGTTGCTGGAGGATTTCGGCGACGATCTGTATGCCGATGTGCTCGGCAGCGGCACGGACGAGGAGGTCCTCTACCGCGCGGCCATCGACGCGATCACGCGCCTGCATGTGGAACCGGCACCGCCGTGTCTTTCGCCTGCGGCCGCGCTCTACGATTACGATTTGACCGCCTGCCTCGCCGAAATCGATCTGATGACAGAGTGGTTCGTGCCGCTTGCTCTCGACCGCCGAGCAAGCGCGGACGAGGTGTCGGAGCATCGAGGGTTGTGGCGCGAAGCGCTTGGAACGATCCGCTCGCCGGACCCTGTTTTCGTGCACCGCGACTATCACGCGCAGAATCTGTTCTGGCTTCCGCAGCGAAGCGGCACGGCGCGCGTCGGCATGATCGATTTCCAGGACGCGCTCGCCGGCAACAGAAGCTACGATGTCATTTCATTGCTGGAAGATGCGCGGCGCGATGTGTCGCCCGAACTGGCGGCCAAAATGAAATCGCATTATCTCTCCGCCATGAGAGCGCAGGGCCGCGAGCTGGACGGAGAATTATGGACGGCGGAAGCCGCGTTAACCGCCGCGCAGCGCAATGCCAAGATCGCGGGCATCTTTGCGCGGCTGGCGGGCCGCGACGGCAAGCCGCGTTATCTTGCCCATCTGCCGCGCGTCTGGCGCTATCTCGAAGGCGATCTCGCCCATCCCGCGCTTGCCGACATGCGCGGCTGGTATGATCGTGTCATCCCGCACGAGAAGCGTACCAGGTTGAAATACGAAGAGGCCATGGCGTGAGCGCTCCAAGCCGCGCAATAATTCTGGCCGCCGGCCTTGGCACGCGCATGCGGCCACTCACCAACAATGTGCCGAAACCGCTCGTCAGGGTGCGGGGCAGGGCGCTGATCGATCGCGTGATCGACCGGCTCGTCGCTGCGGGCGTGGAAATGATCGTCGTCAATATTCATCACCACGCCGATCTCTTGAGAGCGCATCTCGCTGCGCGCCGCGACGTGGAGATCCGGATTTCCGACGAGACCGACGCGATCCTCGGTTCGGGAGGCGGGATCTTCAAGGTGTTGCCGATGTTCGAGGGCCGGCCCTTCTTCGTGCACAACGCCGACTCGATCTGGGTTGAGGGCTATGGCCATGCGCTCGAACGCATGATCGCGAACTGGAAACCGGAGACGATGGATGCGCTGCTTCTCGCCGCGCCGCTGGTAACAGCAATTGGTTATGAAGGGCCCGGCGACTTTCTGATGGATGCAGATGGCCGGCTCTCGCGCGTGCCGGAAGGGCGCCTGTCGCCCTTCGCCTATCCTGGCGTTCAGATTGTGCATCCGCGTTTCTTCGACGGCTCGGCACCCGGCGCGTTCTCGATCAATCCGTTGTGGGATCGGGCGATCGAGCGCGGCCGTCTGTTCGGCGTCCGGCTCGACGGCGTGTGGATGCATGTCGGCACGCCCGAAGCGCTCGCGCAATCGGAAGAGTTTCTGGCCGATCTGATGCCGGTGTGAATCGATGCGCCGGGGGCTCTACACGATTCCCGCGGGCGTTCCCTTCGCCGAGGCGCTTGCGCGCGGATTGAACGAACAACTCGGCGCCGCGCACGATCCGCTCGTCCTGTCCACTGTTACGATTTATCTGCCGACGCGGCGCGCCGTGCGGACGCTGGTGGAAACCTTCGCCCGCGTGCTGGAAGGCGCGGCGCTGCTGCCGGATATTCGTCCGCTCGGCGAAATCGACGACGACGAATTGCTGTTCGATCCGCTTACGGACGATCTTGCACTGCCCTCGGCGATCGATCCCGTCCGCCGCCGCTTTCTGCTTGCGACTCTGGTGAACAGATGGTCGGAGCGGCGCCGCGAAACGCCGCCGGGTTTCGCGCAAGCGGCCGCAATGGCGCGCAATCTCGCGCGTTTCCTCGATGAAGCAGAAACGCAGCAGGTCGATCTGCAAAGGCTTGAAGGTCTGGTCCCAGAAACATTTGCGCAGCATTGGGCCGATGTCCGGGATTTTCTGATCCTGCTTCGCGAGGAATGGCCGAAGCTGCTTGCGGTAGAAGGCGCGCTCGATCCTGCCAAGCGCCGCAATCTGCTGCTTGAGCGACTGACGCGCCGCTATCGTGAAACCCGTCCTTCGGAACCCGTCATTGCGGCGGGCACAACGGGCAGCATTCCGGCCACCGCCGAACTGCTTGCCGCAATCGCCCAATTGCCCGCTGGCGCCGTGGTGCTTCCGACCCTCGATCGCGCGCTGGACGCCGACAGCTGGAACGCGCTCGAGCCGGGCCATCCGCAATACGGGATGAAACAACTTCTCGCACGGTTGGGTGCGGAGCGGGGCGATGTTCCCGATTGGCCGGGAATCCCCGCACCCCCCTGTCGTCATCGCCCGCTCCATGCGGGCGATCCAATTTCCCTGGACGTCAAAGTGGATCGCCCGGACAAGCCGGGCGATGTCGTTCTGCAGGACGATGTACGCAACAGACAAGCGCGCGTCGCGCTGTTGCGCGAGACGCTGCGGCCGGCGCCGACCACCGACGCCTGGCGTGAGCTTGCCGAGCGCGGCGCGGAAGAAATGGCGGAGGGCCTGAACGGCCTCAGCGTTATCGAAGCGGCACATCCCGGCGAAGAGGCCCTCGCGATCGCGCTGATGCTCCGCGAAGCGGTGGAAATACCAGGGCGGACTGCCGCTCTGGTCACGCCCGACCGCGGGCTTGCGCGCCGTGTCGCCGCGGAGCTGATGCGTTGGGACATCGGAATTGACGATTCCGCCGGCGTGCCGCTCGCGCAGACGCCGCCCGCCGTGTTTCTTTCATTGCTTGCCGGGGCTGCGGCAGAAGAATTTGCGCCTGTGCCGTTGCTCGCGTTGCTCAAGCATCCTTTCGCCGGCGGCGACAACGCAGACGGTTTCCGGCGCCACGTGCGCGCGCTGGACAAATATGTCTTGCGCGGGCCGCGTCCAGATCCCGGTCTCGCCGGGATCGCGAAAGCGATCGCGAGCAAACGTGCGGACAAAGACGAGTCCAAGCTCGCAGCGCTGCTGGACGAGCTGATCGTCTGGTTTCGAGACTGCATGAATCTGCTGCAACCGTTCGCAGATGCCATGCGGGCACGCAGTGTTGCGCTTTCGGAGCTGGTGAGGCTGCATTGCAAGGCTGCCGAAAGTCTGTCCGGCAAAGCGATGTTATGGCGCGGCGATGCGGGAGAGACAGCAGCCAGGCTGATGGAAGCGCTGGCTGATGCCGGCGCCGATTTGCCGCCCATCGCTCCCCGCGCCTATCCCATATTATTGGGCCAATTTGCTGAAGAACAAGCGATCAGGCCCGTTTACGGACGTCATCCGCGACTTGCGATTCTCGGTCCGCTCGAGGCGCGGCTGCAATATTTCGATCTGGTCGTACTGGGCGGCTTGAACGAGGGCACATGGCCGCAATCGTCGGCGGCCGATCCCTGGCTGTCGCGGCCGATGCGCCAAACGCTGGGACTGGAGTCGCCGGAGCGAAGTATCGGCCTCGCCGCGCATGACTTCGCAACGCTGGCAGCCATGCCGCAGGTGCGGCTTACACGCGCCCTCAAAGTCGACGGCACGCCGACCGTCGCATCGCGCTGGTTGCAACGTCTTCAGCAACTCACAAAGGGATTGAAGCTCGGGAAAGAACTGGAAACGGCCACACCCTACGCAGCCTATGCGATGAAGTTTGCCATACCGGATTGCGCGCCGGTGCCCGCACCGCGACCGGAGCCGCGGCCGCCGGTCGCAAAACGCCCGCGCGAATTGTCTGTCACCCAAATCGAGACGTGGTTGCGCGATCCTTACGCGATCTATGCACGCCATGTATTGCGTCTGAAGCCGCTCGATCCGCTCGATGCGGAAATCGGTCCCATGGATCGCGGCAGGGCCATGCACGAGATCCTCGAACAGTTCATTCGTGAGACGAGTGAAGGTTTCCCCCCCAATCCCGTGGCGCGGTTGATTGGAATTTCGGAAGAAATCTTCGCGCGATATGGCGTCCCGAAGGCGACTCTCGCGGTGTGGCGACCACGTTTCGCGCGCGCGGCTTCGTGGTTCGTCGGAGACGAGCGCCGGCGCCGGCCGGAAGTCCTGCGCTCATTCCTCGAAATCAAAGGCAGGCTGAGCATCGAAGCTCCGGGCGGAGAATTCGTACTTACCGGTCGTGCCGACCGCGTCGACGAATTGCGCGCCGGCGGTGCGGCAATCATCGACTACAAGACCGGCCTGCCGCCGAGCAATTCGCAGGTTGGCCTCTTTGCATCGCAGCTACCCCTCGAAGGCGCAATCCTCGATCGCCGCGGCTTCGAAGGCGTGGACACGCTTTCCCCCGCGCAACTTGTTTATATCCGCTATTCCGGCGGCGAGCAGCCGGGCGAAACCCGCATCGTCAAGGGCGACGCGCAACAGCTGGTGGCCGAGACCTATGCCAATCTGGTTCGCCTGATCGCGGAATTCGACCGCGAAGAAACAGCCTATGTTTCGCGGATTGCGCCGTTTCGCGCCGATGCTGCAGGTGATTATGATCATCTCGCGCGGGTACGCGAATGGTCGCTCTCGGGCTGGGACGGCGGATGAGTGCGATCCCTGTCGCGCATGATGCGGCCGATCCGCGCCTCTCTGCCTGGGTGTCGGCCCATGCCGGCACCGGCAAAACCTACACGCTCGCAAATCGGGTGGCGCGTCTGCTGCTCGACGGCACCTCGCCGCAGCGCATTCTCTGTCTCACCTACACCAAGGCGGCGGCCGCCGAGATGGCCGGGCGTTTGTTCAAACAGCTCGGCGAGTGGGCCATGTTTGACGATGCCGCGCTCGCCGAAAGCCTCGCAAAGATCGGAGCGGGAGCCCGCGACGCAGACGGTCTGCGCGAAGCACGGCGCCTGTTTGCAATGGCGCTCGAAACACCGGGCGGCCTCAAGATCCAGACCATCCATTCCTTCTGCCAGTACATTCTCGCGCGCTTTCCCATCGAGGCCGGCGTGCCGCCGGCTTTCGATGTGCTCGACGAACAGACGGCGCGGGAACTGATCGCGGACGCGCGAGGGCGCGTGCTCGAACGTGCCGGCGAAGGCGAGGAAAATCTCGCCGACGCCGCCGGCTATCTGGCGACCCATGCAGGCGAGGGCAAGCTCAACTACATACTTGCGTCCGCGCTCGGCGGAGAGCGTCGCAAATTCGAACGGTTTCTCGAGCGATTGAGCCACGATCCCGGCAACATCGCCGCGGCGATAACGCAGGCTCACGGGGCGGCGCCGGGCGAGCGTTACGAAGACATCGAAACTTCGTTCTGCGCCGAAATGAAAGAGGCGGAAGCGCAGCTCGGACGGATCGCGCGCTGGCTCGCGGGCGGGAAGAGCACCGACGGCAAACTCGCGCGCGTACTCGCAAAGGCGCTCGAAAGCGGAAGTTATGACGAATTTCGGCGCGTGTTCTTCACCACCGGGGGAACGCCGCGCGCCAATCTCGCCACCAAGGGACTGATCGCGGAAAACAGCGAGCTGTACATGCAGCTGCAGGAAGCCGCTATACGCTTCCACGATGCCGAGCTGCGCTGCCGGGCTGCCCGCGCCGCGGCGCTGGCAACCGCGGCGCTTACGCTGGCCCAAGCCGCGCATGCGGAATACACAAGCGCGAAACGCGCGCGCGGCGTTCTCGATTATGACGATCTGATTGTCGAGACGCTTCGCCTGCTCGAAAAGCGCGATGCCGCAGGCTGGGTGCTGTACAAGCTCGATGGCGGTCTCGATCACATCCTGATCGATGAAGCGCAGGACACAAGCCCGGAGCAATGGCGCATTGTCCGCCATCTGGCGGCGGAATTCTTTGCTGGCCAGGGCGCGCGCGCGGAGAACGGCCGCGCGCGCACATTGTTTGTAGTTGGCGACGAGAAACAGTCGATCTTCAGTTTCCAGGGCGCCGATCCCACGCAGTTCGAGGCCAACCGCGAGCATTTCCGCCGGCATGCGGCGGAGAACCTTGTTTCGGTCGGTCTCACCAGATCGCGCCGGTCGGCGCAGGAAATTCTTGAGTTCGTGGATGCGGTGTTTGCGAAGGACGAGGTGCGGGACGGCGTTTCATCGGAAGAAATCAAACACGAGACGGCGCGCGAGAACGCGGTGGGCCGCGTGATCTTCTGGCCAACAATCAAACCCGTCGAGGAGCCCGAGCGTGATCCGTGGCAGGCGCCGGTCGATATCGAGCCGGAATGGAGCCCGGTGGTACAGCTCGCAGACCGGGTCGCGAGGAACATCCGCAAATGGACCGACGGACGCAGCTGTTTGCCTGGTCATAAGGAGCCCATCCGGCCGGGCGACATCCTGGTGCTGATGCCGCGCCGCGAGCCGTTCGCCAGCGAATTGATCCGGCAGCTCAAGCAGCGCGGCGTGCCCGTTGCCGGCGCGGATCGCATTCATTTGCTCGAACAGATTGCGGTCATGGACCTTGTCGCTCTCGGCCGGTTCGTGCTGCTTCCCGAGGACGATCTCAATCTCGCGGCTTTGCTGCGTTCGCCGCTGATCGGCATTTCGGAACAGGAACTCTATTTGCTCGCGGCAGGGCGTGACGGCACGCTGTGGCGCACGCTTGAAACGCGCCGCGATGAAACACCGGCATTTTCCTTTGCCCATACCCTTTTGGCGGAAGCGTGGAACCGGGCGGACTACACGCCGCCTTTCGAGTTCTATGCGCACGTGTTGGGGCCGCGCGACGGACGAAAGCGCATGCTCGCCCGATTGGGCGCGGAAACCAATGACGCCATCGACGAATTTCTTTCGCTCGCGCTGTCCTATGAGCGCCTCAATACACCGTCGCTCGAAGGCTTTCTGCACTGGCTCGAAGCGGGCGATGCGGAGATCCGGCGCGATATGGACCGCGGCCGCAACGAAGTCCGCGTGATGACCGTGCATGGCGCGAAGGGCCTCGAGGCCGACATCGTCATCCTGCCCGACACCACGACCATTCCCCAGGGCACCGCGCGGCATGCGGCCCTTCTCTATGACGAAGACGCTGTGTTCTTTCCGATGACCGAAACGGATGCGCCCGAATGCGTGCGCGCGGCGAAGGCGAAAGCGCAGGAGGAAGCGCTGCGCGAGCATCGCCGACTTCTCTATGTCGCGCTCACCCGCGCGCGGGACGAACTCCATATCTGCGGCTTCGAAGGCAAACAGGGCGTCCGTGCCAGCTCCTGGTACGATCTGATGCTCCCGATCGCCCAGGCGCGCGGGATCGTGATCGGCGAGGACGAAGACATTATCCGCGAAACCATTCCCGCCGGAAAAGCCGAACAAATAACTTCTGCCTCCGAACCGGTCAGACTTCCCGATTGGGCGCAGCAGCCCGCGAAACGCGAACAGGCACGGCCGCGGCTGATCCGTCCCTCCGAGGCGGCGGGCAGCGACGAACCCGTGCGCCTTTCGCCGCGCGGTGCCGAGCGCTTCGAGCGCGGCCTCGTTGTGCATGCGCTGCTCGCCCATCTGCCCGATCTGCCGCGTGGCGAACGGGGCGATGCGGCTCGCAATTATCTGTCGGCGCGCGGCGTGGACGAGGAGCAAGGTGAAAAGCTGATCGAAGAAACGCTGGCTGTGCTCGATCATCCGGATTTTGCCGCCGCCTTCGCGCCAGGCTCGCGGGCCGAAGCGGCGATCATCGCCGATCTGCCGGAAGTCGGTGCAGGGGCACGCGTGAGCGGCAGGCTCGACCGTCTGGCAGTGACCGAGGACTCGGTGCTCGCCATCGACTTCAAGACCAACCGTCCGGCGCCTTCGGATGTGGGCGCGGTTGCGCCGCTCTATCTCGCCCAGATGGCACTTTACCGCGCCGCACTCGGCAAAGTCTTTCCGGGGCGGCGCATCGATTGCGCGCTGGTGTGGACCGACGGCCCCGCTCTGATGCCGTTGCCGCCAGCGTTGCTGGATGCCGAGCTGTCCCGCATCGCCGCTCGCCTTGACCGGACCGGTACCGGTTCCTAGATGTTGTATCTGACACGCTATTCCGGGACGCTCCCATGCCGCCGCTGAAAATCTCCGACTCGAGCTTCGAGACCGATGTGCTGAAGGCCACGAAGCCCGTTGTCGTCGATTTCTGGGCGGAATGGTGCGGGCCCTGCCGCATGATCGCTCCGGCGCTTGAAGAACTCGCCACCGAGCTGCAGGACAAGATCACCGTCGCCAAGCTCAACATCGACGAGAGCCCGCAGACGCCGAGCAAATATGGCGTGCGCGGCGTGCCCACGCTGATGATCTTTCGCGACGGTCAGGTTGCCGCCACCAAGGTCGGCGCGCTGCCGAAATCCAAGATCAAGGAATGGATCGAGTCCTCGATCGCGGAAATGGGTTCCGCACAGTCGCGGGTGTGATTCGTCCACACTTTTATTCCCGTCGCTCGCGATGAATCATTGCGTCGGTTAATCCTGTCGCGCAAGATCATGTAGGGCGAAGCGGCGGCGACCGAAACAAAACCCCCTTGAGTAAGGTTGTCGGGCCAAACCGTCGCTCCGCCCGCATCCCTTCAGGACCGATCCGTAGCGATCGTCTCCCGGCCGGCAATGACTTGGGCGATGGCAGCGTTCCATTCAGCCGGGAGCGAAGCGGGTCCGACAGCCTTCATTGCACCAAGATATAGCCGATAGACTTCCGTTGCCGAGGCTCTTGCCTGGTCGAAATTCTGGTGCACCTCGCTATTTGTTTCGAGTAGGCTGAGAAAGCGCGGCCATAAGCCCTTGCCCTGTCCATGGCGCAGGAACCGGGTCGCCGTGCCGGCGTGCATCATCCGCAGAAGCAGTGAGGCGTCGAGACGGGATCCTTCCAGCACATAGGCCGCGCCCAGAAGCTCGGCCGGCGTGCGGAAGAGCGGTACATCGACAAAATCGCAAGGCTGGGCGATCTCGCGCAGATCCGCTTTCAGGTCATAGCGGCGCGCCCGCTGGTTCCAATCCGGCACCAGCCTTTCGATTCCGGATATTTCGAGCCTTTTTTCGAGCGGGATGATCACCGCACCCTGCGCCGCGAGAAACTCCGCATAGCCCTCGGCGCCTCGCGCGAGCAGGGTCTCCGCCATGCTGTCGAATTCGGCATGAAGGCTCGCGGTCGCCTCCCGCAGCTTTCCGCGAACGCTGCTGCAGCCGTCTTTATTAATTATCATGATCTCCCCTCGTCATGGCGCATCTGGCCGTGTGCGCGAACGCGCGGGCGCGGCGCCCGTTCCCGGACTGCGGCCGGGCGATCCCAGGCTGCCTAACAAATCATTTCATTTGTCCGCTCATTTCTCCGATTTGCGGTCGGTGTTTTTCTTTTTCCCTGCGTTTTACCCTGCACCACGGAAAACTGGTTCCACTTTGTTTCGATTTGCGGTGGCTTGATGCATCCTTTCTTGAACAAAAATCCCTTCGTGTTTCGCCGCGCCGGCATTTTACTTCTCCCTGCGTTTTTCCCTGCATCTGGGAAAAGTGTTTCATTTTGTTTCGCCCTGCCGCCGGTTGATGTATCGTTTCTTCCGCCCCGATCGCTTTCCCGTTTCGCCGCGCCGGAATTTTTCTTCTTCCCTGCGTTCTTCCCTGCACCAGGGAAGACTGTTCCATTTTGTTTCGCTCTGCCGCTGCCGCCGAGGGCAGCGTTTCGTCGATGTTCCGCGCGCGGTCTCTGTTCACTGGCAATCCGTGATTTTTGGCACCGGGCTGCACGCGACGGCGATGCGGTCGGCAGCCAGCGTCAAGCATCTGTTGCACAGAGCGGCCGCGACGCTCTCAAACCTTCGCTACCGCCATATACCATATCGGGATTTATGTCAACCGAAATGGTGTTGTCGGGCGTGCCCAAGCCATCCGGGAAGAGCTAGGCTGCATCGAATCCCCGGAAGGGGATCGCACGTGCCACGGAAATCTCCCGCGCGGAAAAAGAAAAGTCCCGGCACAAGAGGTGCCGTACCCGATCTTGCGACCCTGAAGATGTTGTTTGCGGGGCCTGCCGGCGGAGAAAGCGAAACGCCGCTCGAGCGGGCGCAGGATATCGCCTGGGAGGCTTGGGACACCACAGATCGCCGCAAGCGGCTGTCGCTCGCGAAAAAGGCGCTGAAAATCTCTCCCCTTTGCGCCGGCGCCTATGTCCTCCTGGCCGAGGACGCGTCCACCACGGAAGAAGCACTCGCACTCGGGTTTGCCCCCTTGACACAGGTACGGACTAGGGCTAGATTGCGGGCATGGAAAAGAACTCGATCCCCCGCAAGCTTTCAGTCCGCGAATTCTTCAAGCGTTTCCCAGACGAAGACACCTGCCTTGAACACGTCATGGACGCGCGGTTCGGGCTCCGTCACACCTGCGGCAAATGCGGGACGATAGATGCGACCTTCCATCGCCTTCAGAACCGCAAGGCATATGCCTGCGCGCACTGTGGCGATAACCTGTACCCCTGCGCCGGGACGATCTTTCAGGACAGCCGTACGCCCCTTCAGGTGTGGTTCTATGCGATCTACCTGTTCACGGTATCTCGCAATGGCGTGAGCGGAATGGAACTGCACCGCACGCTAGGCGTGACGCGCAAGACCGGCTACCGGATCGGTGTGCAAATCCGCAAGCTTATGAGAAAGGCTGACTACAAGGGGCCACTTGGCGGCCATTGCGAACTTGATGAAACGTATGTAGGCGGCGTCCACAAAGGGCGTGACTGGCACAGCGCCAAAACCATTGTCATGGGCATGAAAGAGCGTGGGGGCGCCCTGCGCACGGAAATCATCCCCAATGCGACGATGAGCAGCCTGCACGACGTTGTCATCCGCAATATCGAACCGGGTTCGGTAATCTCGACAGATGAATGGAAAGCTTATTCGTTACTAACGAATAACGGGTTCCACCACGGCTCCGTAAATCACAGCCAGAAGGAATGGGCCGTGACGGACGATCTTGGAAACCGTCATCATGTGAACGGGCTTGAGAATTTCTGGAAGCACTTCAAATCGTCAGTGCGCGGGACGCACGTTCACGTCAGCCGCGGGCACATGCCGGAATATCTCGGGGAATTCACTTACCGCGCGAACCATCGCGAGATGGGGAATGCGATGTTTGACGCTCTGATCGCTGCGCTCTGATGACTTTGGCGAGATTTGATCGGAAATGCTTGGGGTCGGCTGGCCCTATGCCGCGCGCTTCCTCTTGGGCAACAAACTCCCGTAACCGGCCTTGGGCCAGTGCATCGGTGAGCGATAACGGTTCTTTTGCCACAGTCACAATATGGTCAAACCACGCTGGCTGTGCTAGACGCACCGCGATTCCCGCTTCGCAAAGGGTTGCGATCCCCCTGCGAAGCGGACAATCGCTAGGTTTTTAACACGCGGTCTTTCCGCACTAAGCAACACCTCCCCTCGGAGGTTGGCCCGGCTAGGGGCTTGGTTGACGGGAGCGACCCGCCGTGAAGGGGCCACAAGGAGTGTCACCTCCCTGTGGCCCCGGTTCTTTCTAGGCCACTTGGCCTAAGTCCTGCGGCGGCTCCGCCAAGAGCTTGTAAACCCCGTCCTTGATTCGTCTGATCCTCTTTTTCTTCGCGAGGACATAGAGCTTCGCGCGCATGGATTTTCGCTGAATCGGCTTGCCGAGCTTTTTCAGCTCTCTGGCAACGTCGTCCGTAGTGAATTTCGCACCCTCCGCGCCAAGGCGCGCTACCAAATCATTCCAGTAATACCCGTCTGAGGCATCGGGGATGTTTTCTGGATGTGCCCCATTCGCGCGGGGAGTGGACGCCCGTTCCTCGGAATGAGCGAGAACGTCCTCATAGGCTCGGATTTCCGCACGCAGCGCGGTCCGCTCACTGTCCAGGTCTTTCCAGGTGCCCTCTATCTCGGCCAAGCGCGCGCGCCGGGTCGCGATTTGCTGGTTAATGTAGTCGCTCATGCAGCCCCTATATGCCGAGTCGTAGTGGGGTGCAACCCCTAGCTACGCCCAAATTTGGGGGAGGGGCGCCCTATAGCTACGCCCATCAACCCCTAGGGGTCAGATTGCGACTACCTGTTTCGAGGGGGCAAACCCGCTCGCACTTTGCCGGCAGGATGTAGAAGCCGGCGAGCAGGCGCTGGGCAAGTCCGCTTTCCGCGAGAGTGCCGGGCATTTCTGGGGCATTCTCGAAACACGTCGCTATATGCGCGCGCGGCACGGACTGGCCATGAGGCTGTGGAAGTCCGGCGCACCCGACGAAGCGGTTGGCCACTATCACGACATGCTGCGGCTCAACCCGGACGACAATCAGGGCATCCGCTATCTTCTTCTCGACTGTCTTCTGATCCTCGGCCGCGACAGCGAAGTAGAAAAGCTCTTGCGACGCTACAAGGATGACGGGGCCGCGGCGTGGCTATGGTCGGAAGCGCTCGCCCGGTTTCGCCGCGAGGGCGACAGCGAGAAGGCGCGGAAGGCGCTGGTGCGTGCATCTGGAAGCAATGCCCATGTCGCTGATTATCTGCTCGGCCGGAAGAAACTTCCGCGCCAACTGCCGGCGCTTGTCAGCTGGGGCGGCGAGGACGAAGCGATCGCCTATGTCAGTCACAACGGCGCGCAAGCCTGGGCCGCTGCGCCAGGCGCATTTGCATGGGCGGGCGAGGTTCTTCGCTGAAGGAAACTTTTCAGGTCACGCCGCGAACACCGGCTCCCGCGACTGCTCGATGCTCGCCTTGAGATAGGGGTGGCTCAGTCCGCTTTATTCGACAAGATCAACCTTGCGGTCGAGAAGCTGTTCCAGCGCGGCTTTGAACTCGAATTATGCTTTCAACGAGGACGCTTCGGCATTGCCGCGATCGAATTCGACCCGGAAATCGACGTCGCTTCGGCCGGCGTCGAAATCGCCGCGGGCCGCCGAACCGAAAAGCTCCAGCCGCCGCACATGACTGCGCCGGCAGAGAGCCTGCAATGCCTCGCGATGTCGGCCAACCTCGTCGATCATTCCGAGAGTATAGCAGCATCTTACTTGGCGGGGTACTGCAACTGCTCTACCCGCCGACTGCTCGGAAGTCAGGTCAAAGCAGGTTATGAGTTGCCACCAGAGCCCGAATACACGGCAGCCGGAGCCGCAACCCCGACCCCATGGTCAAAGGAACGTGCCAGTGCTCGGACGACGCCCAGCCGTTCGATCTCAGCTTCGAATTCGGCACAGAGCCGCGCGGCTTCGTCGCAAAGCAGCCAGCGGGTCATCTGCGGAAAGATTGTGCGACAGAGCAAAAACCGTCTTAGGCGTCCCGGGCAGATGCTTGGCCGCGTGCATTCCCGTGATCTCGTTCATGGGCCTCAGTTGCTTCGCACATACCCATGAGCGACACTCTCGCTATCTATGTAGAAACCGGTCACATCGCCAGCGTCGTTGATGTTTTCGCCGCTGGTATAAGCCGATCCGGGATATGCGAACGTCCTGATCTTTCCGTCCGCGTCGCGGACGAAGCCCTGAGCCATTCTATTATCATTGATCCAAAAACCGGTGACGGCGCCCTTGTCATTGAGGTTCCAGACAGTTGTCGAAACCGATCCTGGGGGATCGAAGATCGTGATCGATCCATTCGAAGCCCGCGCAAATCCGTGCGTCGCGTCGCCAATGTCGAAATAGTATCCGGCAACCAAGCCGTTGACATTGATGCCGTTGGCAATTGTCAAGGTCGAGCCTGATGGGTCGAACGCCTCGAACGTTCCATTGATAGCCCGCACAAAGCCGTGAATTGACGAACTGCCGTCACGGTAAGATCCCGTAATCGCACCGGGCTTGTTGATTTGATACGCTTCCGTACGTGTCGATCCGGGGGGATCGAATGTCGTTATTGTCCCGTCGTTCGCTCGTTCGAAGCCGTGGGTGTCACCGGATTGGTCGATGTATTGGCCAATGATCTTCCCCCTGGCGTCGATGGACAGGGCGGCCGTATTGGTCGATCCCACGGGATCGAACGCCGTGATCGTTCCGTCGGGTACGCGCAGGAAAGCGTGAGTTATGCCGGAACCAACAAAGTATCCTGTGATGGAACCTTTGTTGTTGATGCTGCAGGCTACCGTATAGGTGGATTCCGAAGGATCAAACGCCGTGATTGCGCCCCCCGGCACTCGCACAAAACCGTGAGCCGCGCCCGTGTTGTCGTTGTAATATCCCGCGACGGCGCCTCCGCCATTGATGCTCAGCGGCACCGTGTAGGTTGATCCGGCGGGATCGAACACCGTGAATGTTCCCTTGGCGTTCACTGACGCGGTCGACACAACGATGCACAATGTCCAACAAATCGTCAGCGCGCCGGTCCGACTCGAATGGTCGAGTGACCCGACAAATTGTTTCTGCATGAAGCTTCCCACTTGTGTTTTTCCTCCTCACCTGCGCGCGACGAATCGATTGTGTGATTTGGCCCATTCCCGAACCGATTGACAATAGCAGGCCCGTTGCGCCGTACCGCATGACGCGCAGCGTTAGCGGTCGAACTTGCGCCACACGTTCGCCATTTCATCGTTCGTGGCGAAACTGCCCTTCCTGCGCTTCCTTGAGCGCCAGGCGCACTTCTGCCAATTGCGCGTCCGTCAACAGCGAGCGGGGCGGCTGCTCCACAAAGCCGAGCAGCAATTCGGCGGCGGCATCTTGCGCCCCTTCGGGGAGTGCCCGCAGGCGGATAATCGCCTAGTCGAGTAGCTTTGTCATGGGCGCATGATAGACTTTGGTGATCGCCCTGTCATCCGTCGATGGTTTCGCGGCATGGGTCGATATTTGCGGTGACAATATCCGGCCCCGGCAGTTTCATGGAATAGCATTCGCGCACTTCGAGAGGACATCGCCAGCATGCAGCACCGCATTTTCGGACCCATCAAGCGCAATGTCTCGATAATCGGCCAGGGGACCTGGAATCTGGAACGCGCGGATCGTGCTTCGGCCATTGCCGCGTTGCGGCGCGGGCTCGATCTCGGGATGAACCATATCGACACGGCCGAGATGTATGGCGGTGGCGCGGCGGAGGAATTGATCGCGGAGGCGATTGCCGGGCGGCGCGGCGAGGTATTCCTGGTCTCCAAGGTGCTGCCCGAAAACGCCTCGCGTGGCGGCACGCTGGCGGCGTGCGAGCGTTCGCTTGCGCGACTCGGAACCGACCGGCTGGATTGTTATCTGCTGCATTGGCGCGGGCGCCATAAGCTCGCAGACACGATTGCGGCTTTCGAGGAACTGCAGCGCGCGGGAAAGATTCTGAGCTGGGGCGTCAGTAATTTCGATGTCGGCGATCTCGAAGAGGCCCTGGCGATTGCCGGCGAGGGACGCATGGCCTGCAATCAGGTGTTCTATCACTTGCAGCAGCGTGCCATCGAGCACGATGTCATTCCATGGTGCGAACAGCACCATGTGGCCGTGACCGCCTACAGCCCGTTCGGCAGCGGACGTTTTCCTGCCGCAAGCACGAAAGGCGGCCAGGTGCTCGCCGAAATCGCGGCAGCGCAGAACGCGACGCCGCGCGCTGTGGCGCTCGCCTTTCTGACGCGGGGTAAATCGGTCTTCGCGATCCCCAAAGCGTCAAGCCCGGCGCATGCAGAGGAGAACGCCAGTGCGGGCGACTTGCATCTCTCGCCAGCCGATCTCGCCCGCATCGACGAAGCCTTCCCGCGTGGTCCGCGCAGGCGCGACCTGCCGACTTTATAGCCGAGGCAAAATCGTGCGCTTTCGCGATGCTTTCGTGATAGTGTGGGTTACCCTGCGAACCAGGACGAATCCATGGGTGGCCCGCAAATGCGGGCCATGACAAATTGTTTTGTGTAGATGTAAGTTCGAAATAACATGTTCGTCTTCGACAATTCCTATGCGCGGCTGCCGGAGCGTTTCTATGCGCGGCTTGCGCCGGCAAAGGTTTCGGCGCCGCGGCTGATCCGGGTGAATGCGCCGCTGGCGCAGGAGCTGGGCATCGATCCCGATTGGCTGGCTTCGCCCGACGGCGTTGCCGCGCTGGCCGGCAATATTGTGCCCGAAGGCGCCGATCCGCTCGCCATGGCCTATGCCGGACATCAGTTCGGACATTTCGTACCACAGCTGGGCGACGGCCGCGCCATCCTGCTCGGCGAAGTCCGCGCGCGCGACGGTGCGCGTTACGACATCCAGCTGAAGGGCTCGGGCCGCACCCCGTTCTCGCGCAGCGGCGACGGCCGCGCCGCACTCGGCCCGGTGCTGCGGGAATATATAGTCAGCGAGGCGATGCACACGCTGGAAATTCCCACCACGCGCACGCTCGCGGCGGTGACGACGGGCGAACAGATTTTTCGTGAGCAAGGTCCGCTTCCCGGCGCGGTGCTGGCGCGCGTTGCGCGAAGCCATGTGCGCGTGGGCACGTTCGAATTCTTCGCGGCCCGCGGTGACACACAAGGCGTGCGCGTACTCGCCGATTACGTCATCAGGCGGCTCTATCCGGACGCGGCGCAGGCGGGAAATCCTGCGCTTGCATTACTTGAATCTGTCATTGCCCGAACCGCGAGGCTGATCGCGCGCTGGCAATGTGTGGGTTTCATCCATGGCGTGATGAACACCGACAACACATCCATCGCCGGCGAGACCATCGATTACGGGCCTTGCGCCTTCATGGACGCATATCATCCGGCGACGGTATTCAGCTCAATCGATCATCACGGCCGCTACGCTTATGACCAGCAGCCGCGCATCGCCTGGTGGAATTTGACGCGTTTCGCCGAAACGCTGCTGCCGCTGCTGGGTGTTGGTGATGAAGCAGTGGCGGAGGCGCGGAAAGCGCTCGATGCGTATCCCGCCATATTCGAGGCGGTGTATGAAGAAGTCCTGCGCGCCAAATTCGGATTTGCGGAAGCGCGCGCGGACGATCTGGAACTGATCCGGGAACTGTTCGGTTTGATGGCGGGAGCCGGCGCCGACTTCACGCTGACATTCCGCTATCTCTGCGACAGCGCTGAGGGCGACAATGTGCGGCTCCTCGCGCTATTCAGGGATCAGGCACCATTCGGGGCGTGGCTTGAAAGATGGCGCCAACGGCTTGCACTGGAAGAAATGATTACTCCGCAGGCGCGCGCCGCCGCCATGTGCGCGGTCAATCCCGCTTACATCCCGCGCAACCACCGGGTCGAAGCCGCGATCGTGGCGGCGCAGCAGCACGACGATTTCGTGCCGTTCGAAGAGCTGCTGGAGGTTCTGGCGTCACCCTATCAGGAGCGTCCGGAATTCGCCCGCTACGCCGATCCGCCCGCCCCCGACGAAATTGTCCGGCAGACTTTTTGCGGAACCTAAGCGGCGTAGGCTATTCCATCGCGGGCTCGCGCGGGTTATTCTAGGCCGAACCTAATGGGGGAATTCTCGTGAAATCCGACCGTTGCCCAAGACTCGTGATCTGCGTTGCCACGACCGCATTAGCCCTCTGCTCCGTACCGGCGATGGCAGATGTCGTCATTTCAACGGAGGCGACGCAAAATATGAGCTGCTCCGGTGGCATTTGTGCACCTACGGCAAGTGATGCGGTGCTCAACACGACCGACATCGAAAACATGCTGGCATCGGGACCACTCACCGTCACCACGACGGGAAGCGGCGTTCAGGCGAGCAATATCGACGTGACGGCGGCGTTCTTATGGTCCGCCGCAAACACGCTGACCCTGGATGCCAATCAATCGATCACCGTAAGCGCCAGAGTAACCGACTCCGGCGACGGCGGCGTCTCTCTCGTCACTAATGACGGCGGCAGCGGAGAAGCGCTGAGCTTTCTGACCGGAGGCAATATCACAATCTCAAGTGATAAGGATCGCCTGACGATCAATGGCGAGGCGTACACGCTGGAGAAGGACATCGCAGGGCTTGCCCATGATATTGTGGCGCATCCGAAGGGAAGATTTGCGCTCGCGAACGATTATGACGCCAAACAGAACAAGCTATTCCGTTCGCCGCCAATTCCCGTCGAGTTCGCAGGCACACTCAACGGCCTTGGGCATGCTATCAGAAATGTGGAGATTGGGGATATTTCCGATATGGAGGTTGGCGTTTTTGCTGGACTGGCATCTCCGGGTACGATCAGCAGCATCGGATTGCAGAATATCGTTGTTCAGTCTGGGGCGCACGACGCCGATGTAGGCGGTCTTGTGGGCGTGGTGACCGGAGGTGCGGTTCAAAATTCATGGGTGAGCGGAAGAATTCAAGGAGATTTTGTGGGCGGTCTCGTGGGAACCGTATCTTCGGGCGCGATTTCCAATTCTTGGTCGTCCGCACAAGTACGTGGTTACGATGCGGGTGGCTTGGTTGGGGGTAGTGAAGGTGAAATCGAAAATTCGTTTGCAAGTGGAACGGTCGTCGGCGCGGATGAGGCGGGTGGTCTTGTTGGTGCCAGTGGTGGGGACGGGAGGATTGCGAATTCATACGCGACAGGGGTCTCCAAAGCTCTTTCGGGTGCAATCGCGGGTGGTTTGGTGGGAGTCAACGCGAGTGTCAGTTCAAGTTATTCCACAGGGCAGGTGAAAGGTGTCGTAGGGGCGCAAGTCGGCGGCTTTATCGGCTATAACCCGGGGACCATCGAAAATTGCGTGTGGGACACGACGACGAGCAAGACAAAGATTGGAGTCGGAGGCGGATTCAGGACGGGCCTCCGCGGGTTGACCACACGCGAACTCCGCTCTCGTTTGCCGAAAGGTTTCGATCCTTCGATCTGGGCGGAAGATGCCGCAATCAATAATGGCTTTCCCTACCTGATCGCCAATCCGCCTCAATAATAAAAAAAGTGGTCTCGCAAAGGCGGCCCCTCCCGGCTCGAAGAACCGGGAGGGGGTGGTTGGCGGCGTTTGACCGCGGAGCCCGGCGCCTTCCGCAGCCCGAGGTGCCTTCCTACTTATTCACCTCGATCAAGCCCAGGAGGCCATTGGCATAGCCTTGCGGACCGGCCGAGAACGTGATGTCGCCTTTGGGGACGGCGTCGAGCGCCCACAACCCGTTGATGACGATCGGCGCGCCGTTCTTTGTGGACAGTGCGCCGAGGAATTTGCCGCTTGAGGGATCGAATGCGTTGATCATTCCGTCGTCGAGATTGCCGACGAGAAGCGAGCCTGCAAACGATCCGAAGCTCGAGGGCGCCATCGCCATGCCCCAGGGCGCATCGAGGGGGCCCTGTTTGATCAGGTGTTTCAGCAGCTTTCCGCTTTCGTCGAATATGTCGACATATCCCGGACCGCCTTTGGGCGTGCGGGAATCGGCACCGGCGCCGGCACCGCCCGTGAACGTGACGTAGACGTCGCCGTTGAAGATGGCGACGTTGTACGGCGCGTAGCCCGCAGGAAGGCTCGAATCCGTGAAGGAACTCTTGAGATTGAACTTGTTGTCGAAGACATCGACCTTGTTGTTTGCAATATCGGCTGCAAACAAAAAGCCTGTCGAGGTGTCGAGCGCGAGCCCGGTGAATACGTCGCCCTGGGCCGAGCCGTCATAGGCGACCACAGCGTTGGCCTCATCGACGGAAGGACTCCAGCCCGAGATCATGCCGGAAAGAGAATCGAAGAGAAAATCGGCATCGCCGCTTGTGCCGTTTTCGGTGACCTGGAACCCGCTGTTCGGCGGCACATACGCAATGCCCGTCGGACTGCCGCCAGGGATCGTTACGACAATGCCGGCATTCTTTCCCGACTTCTGGTCATAAACGGTGGACAGGCCCGTTCCGGTATCGGCGACCCAGACCGGCGCGCTGCCGGGTCCCTGTGCCAGACCCCAGGCATTGATGAGATCGGGATCGGTAAACTTCGCCTGACCCTTTTGATTGGAAACCAGTGGAACGACCTTGAAGAATGTCTGAGCTGCGTCCGCGGTGGCGACCGTCAGCAACGGGACGGCGAGGACAAGCAGAGTAGTTGCAAAGCTGCGCTTCACATGCATACGGAAACCTCCATGTTGTGCGAATAAGACGCAAGAGCAGCGCGGCCTATTCCATCCCGGCCGGATAAATTTGCTGAGGCTTCGTGACGCGCATTACGGCGGAGTGGACAGCGCGTTGCGCATCCCCGCCCGAGGGCGTTTGAATGCGTTGCGCCGCTATGGTTTTGTTTGCGCCGCGATCCAGCGGTCGAGTGCCGGAAGCACGGCGGTGGCGATGCGGTGGTTCTGTCGGATCGCGGCGACGGCGCCGACAAACGGCCGGCGCGCGTCCGCGGGCACATGCGCGTCGATATAGGCCTGGACTTCAGGAATGCGGTCGGGATCGGAAAGTCCGCGAGCGGTCGCCACGATGACGTCCCATTGCTCGTCGCGCGTCATTCCGGACGCGGGATCGCCAAGATGCGGCACCGCCTCGCTCCAGATAAGGTCCGGGTGGTAATATGCGAGCTGGCTGATTATCCCTGCGCTGCTGCCGGCCGGTACTTCATTCGTCAGCGCGATTGCCATCATGCGTTTGGCGAGTGCGGGGTCCGCCACGCTGCTCAATGAATCATAGATTCGCTCCTTGTCGAGCGGGTCCCGGGATTTGCGCGCGCGGTCGAGCAGGGAATCGAACTCCGCTGCGTCGGCGGTTTCCGCGGCAATGTCGAGCGCCGTGCGCTGTTCGTCCGGCGTGCCGGCACCGCTTGCCAGAATTTGTCGGGCCCGCGCGATTACTGTTTCATCGCCGAGATGGCCCAGGGTGCTCGTCAGAGTATCACGCAGGATGGGCGCATTCGGATTCTCGCCCGGACGTGGTCCTTCGCCGATCTGTGCGAGAACCGGCGCGAGCAGGCTGCGTGCAAAGGCTCGAAACGCCGCGCGGGCCGGACCATCCGTGTAATGCCAGTCAAGCGTCATCACGATTGCCGCCACGCGCCGCCACACGACCGGATCGGCGGTCGCGGGAAGCGTCTGCGCTACAAGGAAGACATTTTCCGGTGGCGCGTAGCCACCGAGCCCGAGCGCCAGCCCGTCATTCATCAAACCAAGCTGATCCACGGGCGCGAGGCCCGGCACGGCCGGAAGGAGATCCACAAATGCCGATTGCGGATAGAGCACGCGGGCGTAGGCCGTCTGGCCCGCATTGACGAGCACGGGCGAGTGGAGCGGAAGCGTTGGCGTGTCCGTGAGGAGCATCTGCCGCGTTTGGGCGCCGGGGATCGCCAGGGAAAGCGGAATTGTCCATCTCTGCGCGGCGCCCTGCTGTCCGGATCGTGCATTGTCGAAGAAGCGGATTTCGGCGAGGTGCAGCCCGGCCTGCGGAAAGCTGACGCAAATGAGCGGCAAGCCTTCCTGCCGCGTGAAGTCACGTTCGATCCTGAGAATGGGTTTCTTTGCTGCCGTCTGCATGATGCCCCACAGATCGGTATCGACCGTGTTGCCGAAGGCGTGCGCTCTCATGTAACGCCGCACGCCTTCGCGAAAAACATCCGGTCCGATATAGGCATTGAGCATGGTAATGACGACGGCGCCTTTGTCGTAGGTGATAGAGTCGAACGCCTGCAAGGCCTGAGCGGCCGTGTCGACGTCCTGCACGACCGGATGGGTGGACGGCTCCGCATCGGCCTGTTTGCCGCTTTCGAAGATCGATTGGGCCTGAAGACCCTTCTGCCACTCCGGATGCAGCGCATCCGCCGCCACGGTCTCCATCCAGTCGGCGAAGCCTTCGTTGAGCCAGAGATTGTCCCACCACGCCATGGTGACGAGATCACCAAACCATTGGTGGGACATCTCGTGGCTCACGACTTCGAAAACATCCTGCCGCTCAGGCTCGGTCGATTTTGCCGGATCGAAGAGGAGATCGTCCTGCGAAAAGAGGCTCGC
>DATAYG010000088.1:0-10244 GCA_036272695.1 Rhizomicrobium sp.
GGAGGGTCCGGCCAATGTCGAAATCGTCGACTACCATTAAGGGCGTGCCCATGCCCCGTCGCGTAACTACGCATCCCGGCGAAATCCTGGCCGAGGAGTTCCTGAAGCCGCTGAACCTGTCGGTGAACGCTTTGGCGCTGGCGCTGCGCGTGCCGGCCACACGCATCGCCGCCATCGTCAAATGCCGGCGCGCCGTAACGGCCGACACCGCGCTCAGGCTCGCGCGCTTCTTCCGCACCAGCGCGGAATTCTGGATGAATCTGCAGGCCATGCACGACCTGACCAAGGCGCAGGCCGAACATGGCGGCGCCATCGAACACGACGTCCATCCGCGCGCCGCCTGAGCCGTGCATAAAAAAACCAAACGGCATGCTACAAAGCTTCGGACCCGAAGCGCGGACGCCTGACAATGCACCCGATCATTGCCGAGAAACGCGAGGACCTGGCGGCGCTGTGCCGGCAGTATGGCATCACGCGGCTTGACCTTTTCGGATCGGCTGCGCGCGTCACGCATTTCGACGCGGGTACGAGCGATGTCGATTTTCTGGTTGAGTTCGGCGCGGCGGGGAATGATCTGGCCGGCTTTTTCGATTTCAAGGAGGCGCTGGAATCCTTGCTCGCGCGGCCCGTCGATCTTGTCGACCGCAAGGCTGTCGAGGCGAGCTGCAACCCCATCCGCCGCCGCCACATACTCGCGGACGCGGAGGCCGTTTATGCCGCCTGACGGCGAGCGCGCGATCCGCTCTTGTGCTATAGCGGCGCCAAAGAGACTGTCATGAAGTTCACCCGTATCACAGTGAAGCCCGACCAGATGGACGGGATGCCATGCATCCGCGGCTTGCGGATACCCGTGGCGACGGTCGTCGGCATGGCCGCCGACGGGTTGATCGATAACGCGCTCTCGTCCGTCGTCGCAAAGAGGTTGCTGAGCGGCGGCCGCGATGCGATCCTTGTGCGTGACTCCGCCCTCGCCTGCGAGCACCAGACCGCCTATAATCTGCCTGACAGGAAAGACGCGGCAATGAAACACGAACGCATCGAGATCAACCCGAAAGTCATGCTGGGCAAGCCGGTCATCAAAGGCACGCGGCTGACCGTGGAACTGATCCTGCGCAAGCTGGGCGCCGGCGTTTCGGAGCAACAAATTCTGGAGGACCATCCGCGTCTCACGCGCGAGGATATCCGCGCCGCACTCGCCTTTGCGGCTGACTACATGCACGATGACGAAGTCATCTTCGCATCGGCGTAATTCGTGCGCTGGCTCGCCGATGAATGTGTACCGGCGCGGCTTGTCAAACAGCTCCGTGACGCCGGGCACGAAGTCAGCTACATCGCAGAGGAAGCTCCGTCGACGGAAGACGGCGATGTTCTCGAATGGGCGCTCCGCGAAAAGCGGCTCCTACTGACCGAGGACAAGGATTTTGGGGAACTGGTCTTCGGCGAAACCATCCATGCTTCGTTCGGCGTGGTGTTGCTGCGTATTCCCGACGAGCAGGCATCGCTTTTCTGGCCGCGTCTCGATGAGGCCATCGATCGCTTCGGAGAGAAAATGTTCGGCGCATTCACGGTGATCGGCGAAGCACGGTTCCGAATGCGGCTGCTCGCCAAAGACCAAGACCAGTAGGAACGTAGTTCGCGCCTACCCAAACTTCCCCGACCGCGGAAACCCTCTTGGCGGCAGTCTTCCCGCCTGGGCGCGGGTGCCTTTCCAGTCTTTGAGGTCGGCGGGCGGCCAGGTGCGGCCGTTGGCGTCGCGCAGGCCTTCCTTCCAGACGAACGCGCGCGCATCGAGCAGATGGCCGTCCTTGTAGCGCTGCAGGATGACGCCGCGGCCGCGCGCCAGCTCCGGCATTTCGGACAGTGGAAATATCAGCAGCTTGCGGTTGTCGCCGATCACCGCAACGGAATCGCCCTCGACGAAAGTACAAACCGCGGCCTCGGTGCCAGTCGGAATGTTCATCACCTGTTTGCCGGAGCGCCGGAGCGCCACGGCATCGTCTTCGTTTGTTACAAAGCCGTGGCCCGACGAGGCGGCGAGCAGGAGCTTGCGGCCATCGCGATGCACGAACATTGTTACAATGTCGGCCTCGGGCGGCAGATCGATGAAACTGCGGATCGCCTCGCCATTGCCGCGGCCGCCGGGAAGCTTCGCGCAATCGAGGGTAAAGAAGCGGCCGTCGGTCGCGAACAGCATGAGCTTGTCGGTCGTTTCGGCGTGCAGCCAGAAGCGGGCGCGATCGCCCTCGCGATATTTGATGGCGTCGCTCGGCTCCTGATGCCCCTTGAAGGCGCGCAGCCAGCCCTTCTCGGAACAGACAACCGTGACCGGCTCGCGCTCCACCATCGCTTCCATCGCCTCGGCTTCGGCGGCGATATCGGGTGGCGCGGAGAAGTTGGTGCGGCGCTTGCCGAGCGGCGTTTTGAGCCCGAACTTCTCGTCCATCCCGCGTATTTCATCGGCGACGCGCGCGGAGATGAGTTTTTCCGAACCGAGCAGCTTGCGCAGGTCCTTCTGTTCGCTGGTCAGCGCCGCATGCTCCTTGCGGATCTCCATCTCTTCCAGCTTGCGCAGTGCCCTGAGCCGCATGTTGAGGATGGCTTCGGCCTGCACGTCCGTCAGGCTGAACGCCTTCATCAGTTTGGGCTTGGGCTCATCCTCATTGCGGATGATGCGGATCACCTTGTCGAGATTGAGATAGACGGCGAGATAGCCTTCGAGCACTTCGAGGCGCAGCGCGATCTCCTCCAGGCGATGCTGGGTGCGGCGCTTCAAAACATCGCGGCGATGCGCGAGAAACGCGAGCAGCACCTCTTTGAGGCTCATCACCCGCGGTATCAGCCCGCCATCGAGCACATTCATGTTGAGCGGAATGCGGGTTTCGAGATCGGTGGCGCGGAATAATTGTTCCATCATCAGCTCGGCGTCGACGGCGCGGTTCTTCGGCGTCAGCACGACGCGGATTTCATCGGTCGATTCGTCGCGCACATCGTCGAGCAGAGATAATTTCTTCTGCTCGATCAGCTCGGCCAGGCGCTCGATCAGTTTCGCCTTCTGCACCTGATAGGGAACCTGATCGACGATGATCTGCCAGGCGCCGCGCGGGCCCTCGACCTTCTCCCAGCGCGCGCGCACGCGGAAGCTGCCGCGGCCGGTGCGATAGGCTTCGGCGATCGTCGCGCGGTCATCGACGATGATGCCGCCGGTCGGGAAGTCCGGACCCTTGATGTGTTTCAACACCCTGGCTTCGGCGAGATCGGGATTGTCGATCAGCGCCAGCAGTGCGGCGCAGATTTCGCCGACATTGTGCGGCGGAATGGAGGTCGCCATGCCGACCGCGATGCCGGTCGATCCATTGGCCAACAAATTTGGAAACGCCGCGGGCAGTACGACGGGTTCGCGTTCTGCGCCGTCGTAATTAGGTCGGAAATCGACGGCGTCCTCGTCGAGGCCTTCGAGCAATGCCTGGGCGACGGCCGTCAGCCGGCTCTCGGTGTAACGCATCGCGGCGGGGTTATCGCCATCGACATTGCCGAAATTGCCCTGGCCCTCCACCAGCGGATAGCGCACCGCGAAATCCTGCGCGAGGCGCACCAGCGCGTCATAGACGGCCTGGTCGCCGTGCGGATGAAAACGGCCGATCACGTCGCCGACCACGCGGGCGCATTTCTTGAACCCGGCCTGCGGGTTGAGGCCAAGCTCGCGCATGGCATGCAGCAGCCGGCGGTGAACGGGCTTCAATCCGTCGCGCACATCGGGCAGCGCGCGCTGGGTGATGGTGGAGAGCGCATAGGCCAGATAGCGCTCGCTCAGCGCCTTGCTCAGCGGCGCGGGGCGGATCTCGTCCGGATTGGGGTTGTCGCTCATGGAAGGTCCAGAATTGATGGCGAAGAATTACGCCGATTCGCGGGCCGCAAGCGCATCGAGACGCGCGCGGGCGGCAGGAATCTGCCGCTGATGCGGGCCGAGCACGCGTTCGAACAGAAAATATCCCATCAGCCGCAACCCGGCTTCAATGTCGTCATTGTTTGCCGACACATCGCGCGGCGCGATCAGGAACGCCGGCAGTTCGAACAGCCGGTCGCGGAACGGTTCACCCGCTGCGGACGAAACGGCGCGGCCCGATTTGGGCGAGACATAGCAAAGATCGCGCGTCTCGCCCGTCGCCGCGCAGCGCGCAAGATCGAGGCCGAAGCCCAGCGCGTCGAGCACGCCCATTTCCCAGCGCACATAGAGCGGCGCCCAATGCGAAAACTCGCTCGAAACAATCGCATCGAGAAGGATTTCCGCCGCCTGATACACGGTCGCATGCGGCTCGCGTTCCGGCAGCACCTCGCGCGCAATCGCGGTGAAAGCATTGAGGCCGATCAGCGCGTCCCGGCTCTCAAGAATAGCACCCGCCCTTTCGCGGCGCAGCTCGACGGCCAAACTGCCGAGATGTTCCGAGAGCCGCGCGCGCCAGACGACGCTCAGCGCATTGCCGGCAAGCAGCGCGGATTTGATCCGCCGCGACGCGCCGCCATGAACGAGCCCGAGATGGCGGCCATGCTCGCGGGTCAGCGTTTCGAGGATGATGTCGGTCTCGCCGTGCCGGCGCGCAGCGAGCACAATGGCATCGTCATTCCATTCCATGCCCCGGACTCATTCGTCGGGCCAGTCAAGACCGATCGCGCTCAGGCGTTCGCGTTCCTCGGACCAGTTCTCCCGCACCTTGACGTACAGGAACAGATGCACGCGCCGCTCGAACAATTGTTCGAGTTCTTGACGCGAAGCGGCGCCGATCGCTTTCACCATGCGCCCACCCTGCCCCAGCACGATCGGCTTCTGACTGTCGCGCGCGACATAGACCGTCTGTTCGATGCGCACCGATCCGTCTTTCAGCTCCGTCCATTTGTCGGTCTCGACCGTTGCCGCGTAAGGCAGCTCGTCATGTAATTTCATGTAGAGCTTTTCGCGCGTGATCTCGGCGGCCAGGAGGCGCGAGGGAATGTCGGCGGCCTGATCGGCGGGGTAGAGCCACGGTCCCTGCGGCATCCGCCCGACACACCAGTTGCGCACATCCGTCACGCCGTCGCCGTTGAGGGCCGAGATCATGAACACCTGCGCAAATACCGCCGGGTCGTGAAGCTTTTCGACCAGCGGCAGCAATCTTTCATGCGCGACGGCATCGACCTTGTTGAGAAGGAGCGCAACGTTTCTGCGCCCCGAACGGCGCAGGTCTTCAATGATCGACAGCGCGTCCGCGGCAGCGCCTGCGTCGCCGCGCGCGGCGGCCGCCGCATCCACCAGCAGCAGCACGGCGTCGGCCTCGGCCGCCCCGCTCCACGCGGCGCGCACCATGGCGCGATCAAGAAGCCGCTTCGGGCGGAAAATACCCGGCGTATCCACAAAGACGATTTGCGTGCTGCCTTCGATCGCAACGCCGCGAATGCGCATGCGTGTCGTTTGAACTTTCGGTGTGACAATCGAAACTTTGGTGCCGACGAGCCGATTGACGAGCGTGGACTTGCCCGCATTGGGCGCACCGATCACGGCGGCAAAGCCGCAGCGTGTCCCCGTGTCGCTCACACGCCGTCCTCGCGCGAAAGCGCGGTGTGGTCTTCCTTGCGGCCCAGTTGGTCGAGCATGGCTTTTGCCGCCGCCTGCTGCGCTTCGCGCTTCGAGCGGCCCGCCCCTTGCGTCATACCTTCGCCGGCCACACTCACTTCCACCACGAAATGCGGCGCGTGATCCGGCCCGTCGCGACGCACGAGACGATATGAAGGCGCGCCGCGCGCCGCGCGCGACCGCGACTGAGCCCATTCCTGGAGCGTCGTCTTGGGATCGCGCATGTCCTCGCCGAGTTCCGCGAGTGCGCGCTCCCAATGCCGTGTGATGAAGTTGCGGGCCGTTTCATACCCGCCATCGAGATAGAGCGCCGCGATCAGCGCTTCGCATGCCCCGCCAAGGATGGCCATCTTCTGGCGCCCGCCGCTGGCCGCTTCCGACGAGGCCAGAACCATATGCTCGGCAAGCCCGACGGATTCCGCCGCCGCCGCGCAGGCTTCGCCGCGCACCAGCGCATTGTATTTCAGTGCCAGCAGACCCTCGGTGTCCTCGGGATACGCATTGAAAAGCAGTTCGGCGACGACGAGACCGAGCACGCGATCGCCAAGGAATTCGAGCCGCTCGTTGGACGCCTTCGAACTCGCGCTCGCATGTGTCAGCGCACGCTCCAGCAATATCCTGTCGGCGAAGGCGTGTCCGAGCTTCTCTTCCAGCTCTCTCAGGCAGGGCGGTTCAGTCAATGATGTTCAGAATGCGGTTGAAGCGGATCGCGCCGGGCCAGGTCCAGGGTTCGTACCAGACCGCGCTGTCGCCGATCGAAAAGAACAGCACGACGGCCCTGCCCTCGAGATCCTGCGCGGGAACATAGCCCACATCCGCGCGGCTGTCGGCGGAATTGTCGCGATTGTCACCCATCATGAAGAAATGCCCGGGCGGCACGACATAGATGGGCGTGTTGTCGCTCGGTCCTTCGGGCATGCAATCGAGCACATAATAACTTTTGCCGCCCGGCAGTGTCTCGCGGTAGCGCGGCACGTGATAAAACCCGTCCGCTCCTGCATCGGTCGCCATCGGGCACGGCGCATCTGCCGTGACATAGTCGGCGGCGCGCACTTTCGGAATCGCCTGCCCGTTCAGATGAAGCTGCCCGCCGATCATCTGCACGCGGTCGCCCGGCAGGCCGATCACGCGCTTGATGAAATCCTTCATGTAATCGGGCGAATCCTTGTTGGGCATTTTGAACACCACCACGTCGCCGCGGTGGGGATCCGAACCGAAGACGCGGCCGGGAAACGGAGGAATGCCGAACGGGAAGGAATAACGGCTATAACCATAGGCGAATTTCTCGACGAAAAGATAATCGCCGACCAGCAGCGTGTTCTCCATCGAGCCGGACGGGATATTGAAGGGCTGGAAGAGAAAGGTGCGGATCACGAACGCGATCAACAGGGCATAGACGATCGTCTTGACCGTCTCGACCCAGGACTCCCCGGCCTTCTTCGTGTTTGCTTTATCCAAAGCCGGAGCTCCCGCTTTCGGACCGGCCTGGGGCGGCAGAATGGGCGCGTCCGTGATTTCTGGCCGGTTCGACATGAACATTCCCTATTGTGAAGACAACGATATGTTTCAGCCGGATGACCGATCCGGACAGGCGACGGCTGATATCACGACGATGGCCTGCGCAAGCGGGAAATCGTCGGTGATGGTGAGATCGATCTGGGCCATATGGCCCTTCGGTGTCAATTCTTCCAGACGCCGGAGCGCGCCGCCGGTGAGCCGAAGGCCGGGTTTTCCGCCCGGATGGTTGATAACCCCCATGTCGCGCCAGAACACGCCGTTGCGCAAGCCCGTCCCCAACGCCTTGGCACAGGCTTCCTTCGCGGCAAAGCGCTTCGCATAGCTCGCGCCGCGCTGGGCGCGGCGGTCGGACTTCGCCCGCTCGACCGGCGTGAACACGCGATCGAGGAAGCGCTCGCCATAACGCTCGATGCTCTTTTCCACACGCCGGATATCGATCAGGTCCGACCCGATGCCGAGGATCATGCCGTCTTGCGTCCCCCGCTCTCGGCCCGCGCCTCGTCCATGAGCGCGCGCATGTGCCGGATCGCGGCATCGAGCCCGGAAAAGATCGCTTCGCCGACAAGGAAATGGCCAATGTTCAACTCGCGGATTTCCGCAATCGCAGCGATGGGGCCGACGGTGTCGTAGCCGAGCCCGTGGCCGGCATGGATTTCGAGGCCGAGCGAGGTTCCGTAAGCGGCGGCGTCGCGAATGAAGCCGAGTTCGCGGTCCCGCGCCGCCGCATCGCCATCCGCCGCCGCTTCGCAATAAGCCCCGGTATGAAGCTCCACCACGGGTGCGCCGAGGGTGCGCGCCGCTTCGAGCTGGCGCGCATCAGGCGCTATGAACAATGAAACACGGATATCCGCTTTCACAAGTGAACCCACCACGGACACCAGACGATCGAACTGCCGGACCGCGTCGATCCCCCCCTCGGTCGTGCGCTCCTCGCGACGTTCGGGAACGATGCAGACGGCGCGCGGCGAATGACGGAACGCAATCTCCTGCATCTCCGCCGTCGGCGCCATTTCAAGGTTGAGCGGCAACGAAATCTCGCGGCTCAGCCGTTCGATGTCGTGGTCGGAAATGTGCCGCCGGTCTTCGCGCAGATGGGCGGTAATGCCGTCGGCGCCTGCCTGCTGCGCAAGCTGTGCCGCACGCACCGGATCGGGGTGGCGTCCGCCACGCGCATTGCGGATCGTGGCCACGTGATCGATGTTCACGCCAAGACGGAGCCGGCTCATGCTGCGATGGTCTCCGTGTGTTCTTCGGGCCCGCGCACGCGATCCACGGATTCGACCGCCGCGTTGACGCGCAACGCTCCGAGAATGTTCTCGAGATGCGCCACATCGCGCACTTCGATGTCCACCAGGAATTCGAAATAGACCGGATTGCGGTTCGCGACTTTCAGATTGGAGATATTGCCGCCATTGTTTCCGATCACGCTCGCCAGCACGGCGAGCGAGCCGGGCGCGTTCTTGACCCGCACGCGAACACGCGCCACGGCGTTTTCCGCCTCCGCGGCGGCCGCATCCCAACGCACATCGAGCCAGTCATTCATGCTCGACTGCGCCCTCTCGAGCTCGGCGCAATCGATCGTGTGAATGACGGCGCCTTCGCCCGGCACCATCAGACCGACAATGCGGTCGCCGGGCAATGGATGACAGCAATCGCCCAGACGATAAGAGATGCCCGCGGTCAATCCCTTGATGGAAATCGCCTTGCGCGAACCGGAGCGCTTCGCAGGCGCCGGATTGCGCCGGATTTCCGGGAAGACTGCATGCAGCACGTCATCGGCGCGCAGCGCGCCGCGGCCGACCTGCGCGTATACCTCGTCCGGCTTTGCGAGCCTCAGTTTCTTTGCGACTTCGGTGACTGCCTTCTGCGTCAGTTCGACATTCTCGTCCGCAAACGCTTTTTCGAGAATCTTGCGGCCGAGTTTTGCATGCTCCTCGCGGCGCGCATGGCGGAGGAAGCGCCGGATCTCCGCGCGGGCACGTCCGGTCACGACGAACTGTTCCCAGAGCGGCGACGGCGCCGCGTCTTTCGTCCGGATGATTTCAACCTGATCGCCATTCCTGAGCGGCGTATGCAGCGGCACATGCGTGCCGTTGACCTTGGCGCCCACCGTCGAATGACCGAGATCGGTGTGCACGGCATAGGCGAAATCGATCGGCGTGGCGCCGCGCGGCAATGAAATCAGCTCGCCCTTGGGCGAGAAACAGAACACCTGGTCCTGATACATATGCAGGCGCGAGTGTTCGAGGAATTCCTCGGGCGAATCCCCTTTTTCGAGCAGCTCCACCATGTCGCGCAGCCATTTATAGGCGTTGGCCGCCGCCGGATCGTGTTCCTCGACATTCTCGCGATAGCGCCAATGCGCGGCGACCCCGCGCTCGGCGACGTCGTGCATCTGTTCGGTGCGGATCTGCACTTCCACCCGCTGATGCTCGGGACCCACCACCGTTGTATGGATCGAGCGGTAGCCGTTCAGCTTGGGATTGGAGATGAAATCCTTGAAGCGCTCCGGGATCATGTGCCAGTGGGTGTGCAGGACGCCCAGCGCGCGATAGCACTCTTCCTCGGTCTTCACGATAACCCGGAAACCGAAAATATCGGACAGCGCCTCGAAGTTCAGTTGCTTGTCCTTGAGCTTGCGCCAGATCGACCATGGCCGTTTGGCGCGCCCCTGAACCGTCGCCGCTATTCCGCGCTCCGCCAGCACCTTTCTTATCCGGCTGGCGATGCGGCCGATGCGTTCGCCGGATTGCGCGTCGAGACGGGCCAGCCGCGTGATGACGGAATCGCGCGCTTCCGGCTCCAGCTCGGCGAAGGCGAGATCCTCGAGTTCTTCACGCAGATTCTGCATGCCGATGCGGCCGGCGAGCGGCGCATAGATGTCGACCGTTTCCTGCGCGATGCGCCGGCGCTTTTCGGGATCTTTCACATGCCGCAGCGTGCGCATGTTGTGCAGGCGGTCGGCGAGCTTGACGAGCAGCACGCGGATGTCTTCCGACATCGCCAGCATCAGCTTGCGGAAATTTTCGGCCTGTTTGGTGCGCTCGGAGAAGAGTTCGAGCTTGGAAAGCTTGGTGACGCCGTCGACGAGATCGCCGATCTCCTTGCCGAACTCGCGGAC
>DATAYG010000089.1:0-2312 GCA_036272695.1 Rhizomicrobium sp.
CGGCTCGGGAGAATTGACGGTGACGCTTCTCACCCGACGTGTTGCACCTTCAGATGCCGGGAAAGCGCCAGCTTGGATGCAACACTAGCGAGCAAGCCGCTAGCTTACGAGACCCACCTAATTGGACTTCCAGAACTTGGATGTTTTGCAATCACTGCACAGGTGACGTCGGCGACGCCGTTCCAAAGGCGAGCTGCAATTCCGATATCTCGTTCTGCCGCTCCGTGAGGACCTTCTGAGCGAGGCGTCGAAGCTCCGGGTTATGACCGTGTTTCAGCTCGACCCGCGCCACTTCGATTGCACGCTGATGATGCGGGATCATCATGGCGACGAAGTCTCGATCTACGTCGCCCGTCGCTTCGACAAGCTTGCTATTGCTTACCTTGCTCGGTGCCGGATTGTTGTCGAGCAGGAAATGCTGCTCGTTGGCATCGGGAACAGCGGCACGGTGATGCTGCACTCCCGTTGGATCCTGAGCCATGGCGAATGAAATTGCTGAAACCGACAGGGTCGTCGCCAGCGAGATGATCCGCCTTCGAATAAACGAACCCGATAGCAAGGCCATTCCAGATCCCCAAGTGTTCAAAAGGTACACGCGTGGATTTCTCCACATAGAGTTTCTGGCGCCACGTCTTTGAGGTTCAGTCAAGGAAACACACTGCGGAGAAAGCCACAGCGCCAGGATGCGCTGAAATTGCCAGCGAAACGCGATGCTCTCAATTAAAAGGGGATTTAAGCTTCTGAAAAGATTCAAGCAAAATCGGTGCGATCACGGCAATACAGGCAAGTCATCGCGCGATGGCTGGACATATACCATTCGAGCTACGGTTCCGGCATCCGCTTGGCGCGGGTAAGCCCATTAGCCGCGTAGTTTGAAATCAAAGACACAGCCGGCCACGCACGCCGGTTCGACGTCGGCGCACCCTCATCATCTCACTGCTTCAACAAACCGAGGATCTGATCATGGCCACTGACAAGCGACTCGCCAACAGGTTTACCAACGCAACCGGTGCCCCGGTGGCCGACAACACCAACATCATGACCGCCGGCCCGCGCGGACCAGCCCTGCTCCAGGATATCTGGCTGATCGAGAAGCTGGCACATTTCGATCGGGAGGTGATCACGGAGCGGCGCATGCATGCCAAGGGCTGGGGCGCCTACGGCACATTCACCGTGACGCACGACATCACCCGATACACCAAGGCCAATATCTTCTCGAAGATCGGCAAGCAGACCCCGATGTTCGTGCGCTTCTCGACCGTGGCCGGCGAGCGAGGCGCGGCGGATGCGGAACGCGACATCCGCGGCACCGCCCTGAAATTCTATACCGAAGACGGCAACTGGGACATCGTCGGCAACAATACGCCGGTGTTCTTCTTCCGCGATCCGCTGCGCTTCCCCGATCTGAACCATGCCATCAAACGTGACCCGCGCACCGGGCTGCGCAGCGCGGATAATAATTGGGACTTCTGGTCGATGCTGCCCGAGGCGTTGCACCAGGTCACCGTGGTCATGTCCGATCGCGGGATCCCGAAAAGCTTCCGCCACATGCACCTGTTCGGCAGTCACACCTTCTCGATGATCAGCGCCGCGAATGAACGCGTCTGGGTCAAGTTCCACTTCCGCACGCAACAGGGTATCGCCAACCTGACTGACGCCGAAGCGGCCGCAATCGTGGCGAATGACCGCGAGAGCCATGGGCGCGACCTGCTCGATGCCATCGAGCGCAGCGACTTTCCGCGCTGGAAGCTCTTCATACAGGTGATGACTGAAGCAGAGGCGAAGACGCACAAACACAACCCCTTTGACGTCACCAAGGTGTGGCCGAAGGCCGACCATCCGCTGATCGAGGTCGGCGTGATGGAGCTCAACCGCTATCCGGAGAACTATTTCGCGGAAGTGGAGCAAGCCGCCTTCTCACCCGCCAACATCGTGCCCGGCATCGGCTTCTCCCCCGACAAGATGCTCCAGGGGCGGCTGTTCTCCTACGGCGACACCCAACGCTACCGTCTCGGCATCAACTTCAACCATATCCCGGTCAACGCGCCCAAATGCCCGTTCCAGAGCTATCATCGTGACGGCGCGATGCGCACCGACGGCAATCTGGGCGGAATGACCCATTTTAATCCCAACAGCGCCGGGCTTTGGGACAATCAGCCCGATTTCGCCGAACCATCGATGTCCATCGAAGGCGCCGCGGCGCATTGGGACCACCGCGTTGACGATGACCATTGGGAACAGCCCGGCAATTTGTTCCGGAAAATGACGCCTCAACAGAAGCAGTTACTGTTCGAGAACACGGCGCGGGCGAT
>DATAYG010000090.1:0-22571 GCA_036272695.1 Rhizomicrobium sp.
CTGGGGATCTCACGTCCGATCTCATCAGTCCCGCGGATCAGTCCGGCACTGCGAGGCTGGTGGCGCGGGCGCCTGGTATCATTGCCGGACTTTCATGCGCGGAATGTGCCTTCTGCCTCATCGATGCTTCCGTGCGTCTTGATGTAATGCGGCACGACGGAGGCCGCGTCACGCCCGCCGACATCATCGCTGCCGTTGACGGCCGCGCGCGCGCAATACTAAGCGCCGAGCGTGTCGCCCTGAACTTCCTCGGCCACCTGTCGGGCGTAGCCACGGCGACACGACAATTTGTCGATGCCGTCGCTGGTACGAAGGCGCGGATCGTCTGTACACGGAAAACGACGCCCGGGCTGCGCGTTCTCGAGAAATATGCGGTACGCTGCGGCGGCGGCTTCAACCACCGCTTCGGCCTCGACGATGCCGTCCTGATCAAGGACAATCACATCGCCGCTGCCGGCGGGATCCGTCCTGCGGTCGAGCGCGCCCGGCAGGGCCTCGGCCATATGGTGGAAATCGAAGTGGAAGTCGATTCGCTCGATCAGCTCGAAGAGGCGCTGTCACTTGAGGTTCGCAGAATCCTGCTCGACAACATGAATCTTGCGGAGATAAAAACTGCCGTACAACGCGCGGCCGGACGTGCGGTGCTGGAAGCGTCGGGCGGAATTACCATCGAAACGGTTCGCGCGATTGCGGAAACCGGGGTCGATTATATTTCCTCTGGTGCGATCACGCACAGCGCACGCAGTCTGGACGTGGCGCTTGACTTCTGAACGCACACCTCAGCTCGATCGTGTACGCGCCGCCTTGCGGTAGAAGATGTGATTTCCAATCTGGATCGTTCTTACGAGATGATCGCCCCAGCCCGGCTGGACCGCCACGGCATGGAAGGCGATCGCGTCTTCGGTCATGTCGCCGAGTTGAACGAGTCCGGTCAGAATCCGGCCCGCCAGGCGTTTGGCGCGTGCCCAGGCGCCCACGGTCTTGGGCGCTACCATCTCGCCGTCGCAGGCGAATGAGAACTGGCAACCGTGCCCCGAGGCCGCGCCCTGATAAACCACGCCGCAGATCGAATGGGGAAAACCCGACGTCCGCATGCGGTGAAAGACAACTTCGGCAATCGCCTTTTGTCCATCAAGCCCTTCGCCGCGCGCTTCGTAGTACATGGCTTCGGCGAGGCAGCGCTGCTCGGCGAGCATACGCTCCAACACAAGCCGGTTGAGCAGTGGGGACAGATCGACAGGCGTCGTGCGCACGACGAGCGAAGCCGGGTTCACGATAGCTTCGACGGGCCTTTCGGGCATCAGACTGACAGGCAACGGTGCCGCCGCCATCTTTGTAACAGACGGTTTCGCCGGAACAGTCTCAGCAGATGGAATAACAGTGCTCGCGCCAGCAACAAACAGAACCGCGAGAACCAGTGCGACGCCGACGCTTCGATCCGCACGGCGCATGATTGCGACAGTCTTTGACAGCATTCGGGATTTCACTCTCGGATGTGGCTTCGAAAGTAGTTCGACGTCGTATTCCGATGGGGTTCCCCTCCCCCGCGCGCCTCTCAGCGCCGGGAAGTCTTGCCAGCCTGTCGCGCAATCGTCAAATCAAAATCGTTCCTACATCTGACAAGATGTCACCAAAATCGCTTGCTTTGCAGGAAATTGCGGTGACAGCTTGTCAGATAAACCAGAAAATCCCGGAATTCCGCCGTTTCCGAATTGAATATATTACGAAGGAGTTAATCGGAATTAGCGCGAATCGCGGCCTGTGCGGCCGAAAGTCTTGCTACCGGAACGCGAAATGGGGAGCAGGAAACGTAATCAAGACCCGCTGCGTGACAGAATGCGATCGAATCCGGATCTCCTCCATGCTCGCCGCAGATACCTAGTTTGAGGCTCGCGCGAGTGGCGCGGCCGCGCTCCGTGGCAAGTCTGATCAACTCGCCCACGCCTTCCGTGTCGAGACTCACAAAGGGATCGCGGGCAACCAGTTTCTTCTGCAGATATTCGGAAAGAAATGTTCCCGCGTCGTCGCGGCTCATTCCAAGCGTCGTCTGGGTCAGATCGTTTGTGCCGAACGAAAAGAATTCCGCATCCACCGCGATGTCACCTGCCCTGAGGGCAGCACGCGGTAATTCGATCATGGTTCCTACCAGATAGTCGGAAATTGCGCCGCGTTCGCTGCGGACGGCTTCGGCGACGGCAGCTATGCGCGCTTTCAACAATCCGAGCTCGCTGCGGAAACCGACGAGCGGAATCATGATTTCAAGCAACGCGGGCTTGCCGCCCGGCCCGGCCACATCGAGCGCCGCCTCGAAAATGGCGCGCGCCTGCATTTCGTAGATTTCGGGGAAAGTAATGCCAAGGCGGCAGCCGCGATGACCGAGCATGGGATTGGTTTCGTGGAGCGCAATCGCACGCTGCCGAACCCGCGCCGCGTCCTTGCCGGCTGCGCGGGCGACCTCGGCGATTTCCTCTTCCTTTTGCGGCAGGAACTCATGCAGCGGCGGATCCAGAAGCCGTATCGTGACCGGCAGCCCCTCCATTTCCCGGAATATTGCCGCGAAATCGGAACGTTGCATGGGTAGAAGCATGGCGAGCGCGGTCGCCCGTTCCTCCGCCGTATCGGCCAGTATCATCCGCCGGACTGCCACGATCCGCTCGGCATCGAAGAACATGTGTTCGGTGCGGCAAAGACCTATTCCTTCCGCGCCGAAACGCCGCGCCGTGGCTGCGTCGGCGGGCGTATCGGCATTCGCGCGCACCCTGAGCCGGCGCGTCTGGTCCGCCCATTCCATGAGCGCGCCGAAATCGCCGGTCATTTCCGGGTGACGCATGGGAACGCGGCCCTCGAACACCCGCCCCGTCGAGCCGTCGATAGTAATCAGCTCGCCGCGTTTGAACGTGCGCGTTCCCACGGCAAGCATTCCGTTGACCGCATCGATTTTGAGCGCGCCGGCGCCCGAAACGCAGGGCCGCCCCATGCCGCGCGCCACCACGGCGGCATGGCTCGTCATTCCACCGCGCGCCGTGAGTATTCCTTTCGCTGCATGCATGCCGTGAATGTCTTCCGGGCTCGTCTCCGCCCGCACGAGGATGACATCACGGCCGTCCGCCGCCAGCTTTTCTGCTTCGTCGGCGGTGAAGACGATCTCACCTGTTGCGGCGCCGGGCGATGCCGCAAGGCCTGTTGCGATGCATGTGGCCGACACCGTTTCTTCGAGTGTGGGATGAAGCAGCTGGTCGAGCGACGCGGCGTCGATCCGCATCAACGCGGTGCGGCGATCTATGAGTCCCTCGCGCACCATATCGACAGCGATTTTCAGGGCGGCGTCCGTTGTGCGCTTCCCGGACCGCGTCTGCAGCATGTACAGCCGGCCTTCCTGCACCGTGAATTCGAGATCCTGCATATCGCGATAATGCGCTTCGAGCGCTTCGGCGATGCGGTTCAATTCGGCAAATGACTCCGGCATCGCTTCTTCCATGGACGGTTTTCTGCCGCTCATCCGTTCACGGACGATCTTCGAGATTGGTTGCGGCGTGCGGATGCCCGCGACCACGTCTTCGCCCTGGGCGTTGATGAGAAATTCGCCATAGAGAAGTCGCTCGCCGGTGGCCGGGTCGCGCGTGAAGGCGACGCCGGTAGCGCTCGTCGCGCCGCGATTGCCGAATACCATCGCCTGCACATTGACGGCGGTGCCCCAGTTCTCCGGAATGTTGTGCAGCTTGCGGTAGGTCTTGGCGCGCTGGCTGTTCCACGAGCGGAAGACCGCGCCGATGGCGCCCCAGAGCTGCGCGTTCACGTCGTCAGGAAACGGCGTACCGGTCGCCTTTGCCACTTCACCGCGGTATTTGCGGGTGACGCGCTCGAGATCCGTCGCATCGAGATCGGTATCGTACTCGACGCCTTTCGTTTCCTTCTCGAGCTCCAGTATTTCCTCGAATCGTTCGTGCGGCAGGCCGAGCACGACATTTGCATACATGTGTATGAAGCGGCGATAGGAGTCGAAAGCGAACCGCGCGTCGCCGGTGATCCCCGCAATCGCTTCTGTCGTGTCGGGATTGAGACCGAGATTCAGTACCGTATCCATCATGCCGGGCATGGAAACGCTCGCGCCCGAACGGACGGAAACCAGCAGCGGGCGCCCGCGATCTCCCAAAGCTCCGCCCGCAATCTCGCCCATGCGCGTCAGAGCTTCTTCAACCGAGGCCTTCAATTCCGGAGGATAGGCGTGGCCATGGGAATAGAAATATGTGCAGACTTCGGTGGTGATCGTGAATCCTGGCGGCACCGGGAGGCCGAGATTGCACATTTCCGCCAGATTGGCGCCCTTGCCGCCGAGAAGCTCTTTCATTTCGGCGCGGCCTTCAGCGGCGCCGTTCCCGAAGGCGTATACCCATTTGTTCATCTGATCAGCCTTCGATACGGGAAAAGTCCGCCGTTGCGTGCATGACATCTCTCAGCCGCGACAGCAGCAGGAGCCGGTTTTTCCGCAGCGCGGCATCGGGTGTATTAACAGTCACCTTCTCAAAGAAACGATCGACAGGTTCCCGCAGCTGCGCCATGACGCGCATAACATCTTCGAAGCGTTCGTGCCCGATCTCAGCCAGAATTGTTTCATGCGCTGCCCCAAGGTCGGCGAACAGGCCGCGTTCTTCGGGCAGTTCGAGAAGATCGGGATCCGGTTCGCCACGATAGCAACACGCGTCGCGCTTTTCTTCTATCTTCACGATGTTTACGGCCCGGCGGTAGGCTGCGAGCAGATTGCCGCCGTCGGCGGACCCCAGAAACCGTCCAAGCGCCTGCACACGGGCGACCAGACGAACGAGATCGTCTTCGCCGCCGAGCGAGAATACCGCATCGATCAGATCGTGCCGGGTGCCTTCGCTGCGGAGCGCAAATTTGAGCCGATCGGCGAGAAATTCGAGAAGCTGCGACACGGTCTCGCGGCCATTGCCCGTTCCACTGCTGTACGCGGCTGCCTCGGCTGTAGTGATTAGATCGTTCGCAATGCGGTCGGATAACATCGTGTTTTCGATCAAACCGAGAATATCGCCCCTATGGCGTTCGAAAATCAGCGGTACATGAAGAATCAGCGTCAAACGAAGCCGCAATGCGTTTTCCAGAATGATGCGGATAATTCCAAGCCCGGCGCGGCGCAGGGCAAACGGGTCCTTCGATCCCGTGGGCTTCTCGCCCGCGTGCCAAAGCGTAACGAGACTGTCGATCTTGTCGGCCAGTGCTGTTACAATCGCGACCGGCTCCGACGGGACGCGATCGGCGGGACCAAGTGGCCTGTAATGATCGCCGATGGCGTTTGCGACTGCCGGTTCCTCGCCGTCATGCAGCGCGTAGTAACGGCCCATGGTGCCTTGTAGTTCCGGGAATTCGCCGACGATACCGGTGACGAGATCCGTCTTGGCGAGCAGTGCCGCGCGGGCGCATTCGTCGGGATCGACTCCGAGGCTTCGGGCCAGTACCATCGCCACCGCCTGGACGCGAAAGGCACGGTCCAGCATAGTTCCGGCTTTCGCGTGAAATACGACGTTCTGTAGTTCGGGCAACCGCGCTGCAAGTGGCCGGCGTCGGTCCTGGTCCCAGAAGAATTTGGCGTCCGAAAGCCGGGCCCTCAGAACACGCTCATTTCCCGCGACGATTTCATGCCCGCCGTCAGCGGCGGCGATGTTGGCGACAACAACAAATCTGTTTGTAACCTGGCCCGATCGCGGATCGCGCAGTGCAAAGAACTTTTGATGCGTGCGCATCGAGGTCTGCAGCACTTCGGGGGGCAGATCCATGAATAGGTCGCCGATCCGCCCGACGAGCGGCACCGGCCATTCGACGAGTCCGGCGACTTCATCGAGAAGCCCGTCATCGCCGACGACTTCCAGGCCCAATGCAAAGGCTTTTTGCCCCGATTCGTGTGTGATGATTTCTTTGCGCTGGGCGGCGTCGAGAACGACGAAGGCGTCTGCCAGCTTCTGCCGGTAATCCTCGAAACGGCGTATTTCGATTTCGGCCGGCGCAAGAAAGCGATGCCCGCGTGTCGTATGGCCGCTGCTGATTCCGGCATATTCGAAAGGCACGACCTCGCCGTCGAACGTGCATAGAATGCTGTGAAGCGGGCGCACCCAGCGCGTGGTGCCGGCACTCCAGCGCATGGATTTCGGCCAACTCATCTGGCCCAGCACTTCCGGAAAGATTTCTGCAAGAACCTCCCCGGTCGCGCGGCCAGCACGTTTGATTATCGCGACGTAGAATTCGCCTTTGGCGTCGGACTGTTTCACACATTGTTCGAGTTTCACGCCGGCAGAACGCAGGAAACCTTCCAGAGCCCTTTCCGGCGCGCCGACACGCGGGCCTTTTCGCTCCTCTGATACGTCTGGCTGCTGCGCCGGAAGCCCGGCAACGGCCAGCGTCAGCCGACGTGGACCAAAGAACGATTTCGCGCCCTCGAACAACAAGCCCCGATCGGAAAGCGCCCCCACCATGATGCGCTCGAACTCGCGCGCGCCGCCGGCCTGCATGCGGGCAGGAATTTCCTCCGAAAAAACTTCGAAAAGCAGATCGGGCATTTCAGGCGAATCTCGGTTCGTAGGCGCCCTGCGGGCTCGCCAGCCAGGCCCCGCAGCAGGCTTTCGCGAGCGCGCGAACCCGCGCGATATAGGCGGCGCGTTCGGTGACGCTGATCACGCCGCGTGCGTCGAGCAGATTGAAGCAATGGCTCGCCTTGATGCATTGATCGTAGGCGGGAAGCGCCAGATGCGCGGCAACGAGCGATCTGCATTCCTTCTCGGCATCCTCGAAATGACGAGACAGGATGGAAGTGTCGGCATATTCGAAATCATAGGCGGAAAATTCGCGCTCCGGCTGATGAAACACCTCGCCGTAGCGGAATTGCTCATTATAGGCGAGATCGTAGACGAACTCGATGCCCTGCACATACATGGCGAGCCGTTCGAGACCGTAAGTCAGTTCAGCAGACACGGGATCGCAATCGAACCCGCCGACCTGCTGGAAATAGGTGAATTGGGTGATTTCCATCCCGTCGCACCAAACTTCCCAGCCGAGTCCCCAGGCGCCGAGCGTCGGGCTTTCCCAATCATCTTCGACAAAACGGATGTCATGATGCAGCGGATCGATTCCGATCGCGCGGATGCTGTCGAGATAGATGTCCTGCACGTTGAACGGCGCGGGCTTCAGGATGACCTGGAACTGATAGTAATGCTGCAGCCGGTTCGGATTCTCGCCATAACGGCCGTCCTTCGGCCGGCGCGAAGGTTGAACATAGGCAGCGCGCCAGGGACGCGGGCCGAGCGATCGCAGCGCGGTTGCCGGATGAAACGTTCCCGCGCCCATCTCGATGTCGTAGGGCTGCAGGATCACGCAACCCTGCCCCGCCCAGAACGTCTGCAGCGTCAGAATCAGGTCCTGAAATGTCTTGGCGCGCACAGGTGATCCATTGGTGCAACGGGCCGGGAACCTATCGGCGCGGGTTTGCGAGGGCAAGCGAGCCTCCGCCGCGCAAAATGGCGTCGGCATCCCGCGTGTACTTGCCATCTTCCTGGTGCAGCACCAGCCCTGCAAGCAGAGCCAGCGGAGCGCGCGCATTCTTGCGTGCCTGCACGACGGTCCGCTTTGCCGGTTCGCCGGTATGTGGCCAGAGCGGAAATATGGTGACGCCCAGCGGCGGAAGCGCGTCCAGCGCTTCCTGTAGTCGGTCGGCCCGGATGATCGTTGTGAAGGTTCCGCCCGCCCGCACCCGCTTCATCCCCGATATCAGCCAGCTTACGAGTTGTCCCCAATCCTGCAGCGCATGGGCGCGTTCCGCACGTGGCGAGGTCATTCCGTCGTCACCGTGGAAAGGAGGATTGCAAAAGACGTGATCGAAGGTTCGCCGCCATGGCTTCGGAAGATCGAAGATATCGGCACAGGCGAAGGTCATCCTCGCCTCCATCCCGTTGATACGCGCATTGTCCTGCGCGAGAGCTACGAGTCCGGGGAAAACCTCCAGCCCCGAAACCCTGCATCCCGAAACCCTTGCGGCTACACAAAGGCTTGCGATGCCGGCGCCCGACCCTAGTTCCAGCAGTTCGTCGCCGTCCTGCGCAGGAATTGACGCCGCCAGGATCACGGCATCTGTCCCCGACCGGAAGCCGTCCGAAGGCTGTTGCGCCGTGATCCGTCCGCCGAGGAAGCTGTCCCCAGAGCCTTGCATCACCCCGTGGTGACCACGTCGGGCAGCGCGGCGGCGAGGACGGATTTGGCCCGCCCGTAATCGCTGTCGCTGACCATGAGCCGCCGCGGCAGAACACCAAGGCTGCCGTCCATGATGCTCATGTGACTATCGAACACGACGGAGTCGATGCCGGCATCCGAAAGCAGGGCCTCGGCGAAATTGAGCAGCACGGGGTCGTTCGTCTTCAGCACATCGCGCATTGCGTAAACGGGCCGGCAGCGCTCTCCGCCACCAGGTCTCCTTGACCGCACAGGGCCACCATTCCTAAATGCCGGAGGGGCCATTGGCCAGCGGCAAGGCAGGAAATGATCATCGCCGAGGCGACCCAGACAGCGCAGGACTCCGACGCCTCCCCCATCGATGACCTTCATGCCCTGGTGGAAATCGACATGGCGGCGACCGACCGTCTCATCCATGAGCGCATTGGAAGTACCGTCGAGCTCATCCCGGATCTCACCCGGCATCTCGTGGATTCCGGCGGCAAACGGCTCAGGCCGCTTCTGACGCTGGCCGCGGCAACCGCCTGCGGTCACACGAAGGGCTTGCATATCCATCTCGCCGCAGCGGTCGAGTTCATCCACACCGCGACCCTGCTGCACGATGACGTCGTCGATGCGAGCACGCTCAGGCGCGGCAAGTTCGCCGCGAATATGGTGTGGGGCAACAAGCCGAGCGTGCTGGTCGGCGATTTCCTTTTGAGCCGCGCGTTCCAGCTCCTGGTGGAAACCGGCGACCTCAGGGTACTGCATATCCTGGCGAGCGCATCGGCGGTGATCGCGGAAGGCGAAGTGCTGCAATTGCGCTCGGCCAACAACCTCGCCACCACCGAGGCCGACTATTTGCTCATTGTAGGCGCCAAAACTGCGGCCCTGTTTGCCGCATCGGCGGAATCGGGCGCCACCATCGCGGATGCCGATCCCGCCCATATCGCCGCGTTCAAATCGTTCGGCCAAAATCTCGGCGTCGCATTCCAGCTCATCGACGATGCGCTCGATTATTCCGGCCGACAGGCGCTGATGGGAAAATCTGTCGGCGACGATTTTCGCGAGGCGAAGGTCACCCTTCCGGTGATCCTCGCCTATGAGCGTGGCGACGACGACGCCAAACGGTTCTGGCAACGGACCATCCAGCTCGGCCAGCAACGCGACGGCGATCTGCAGCGCGCGATCTGGTACATCGAACAGACGGGCGCGACCGACGAGGCGCGCGATCAGGCCCAGCGTTATGCCCGTCAGGCCTGCCGCTCCATCCAGCTGCTCCCGCCGAGCCAGACCCGCGATGCGTTGGCAGCTGTTGCCGAATTCTGCGTCCGCCGCGGCTACTGAACGAAAGCCGGCGCGGCCTTAATTTCCGGCGCGAGCATTGTTTCCTTGACCCACCATTCCGGATGATGCGCAGAAATATGCGAGGCGGCACTCGCTAGTTCAGCTGCGGTCTCGAAAATGCCGAAACAGGTTGCGCCGCTGCCGGACATACGGGTGAGCAGCACGCCCTGCTGTTCCATCAGAGCATCAAGCACGTTTCCGACGTCCGGCGAAATTGCCCGCGCCGGCTCTTCCAGATCGTTGCCAGTCGTCTGCAGGAATTGAAGGAATGCGGTGGCGTCCGCAAATGCGGAGTCTGGACGGGCCAGACCGAGCCCGCGCCTCTCACGCAATGTCGCGAAGACCGCCTGTGTCGCAACGGCAGTGCCGGGATTCACGAGTAACAGATGAAGCGGAGGCAGAGGCGGAAGCAGTGTAATGCGCTCGCCCTTTCCTTCCATCCAGGCGGGCGCGCTTTCGATGCAAACGGGAACATCGGCGCCCAGCGAAGCAGCAAGTTCACGCAGTGCGCTACGAGGCGTATCGAGACTCCACAAGCGCACAAGCCCGCGCAACACAGCCGCAGCGTCCGCCGATCCGCCGCCGAGCCCCGACGCGACGGGAAGATTCTTCGTCAAACGTATTTGTGCGCCGCGGTCGGTATTCGTACTCGCGGCCAGAAGGCGTGCAGCGCGCAACGCAAGATTATCATCGCCGCTATCGAGCGAGCCTGCGAATGCTCCATCCACAGACAACGAAAAACATTCGCTCGCTTCGAGCGCGATCAGATCCCCCATGGCAGCGAATGCTACGAGGCTTTCCAGGCCATGATATCCGTCCGTGCGGCGGGTCCCGACATGCAGACAGAAATTGAGCTTGGCGGGCGCCGCAACGACAACCCGTTTAGGGTCACTCACTTCGTTGCGGCTGCGGAGGCGAGTTTCTTCTCCAGTTCGGCTTTCGTCGTCGGATCGGGGCCGAAGGCGAGCGCGTGACTCCACTGAAAGCGCGCGTCGAGTTTGCGGCCGATCTTCCAATAGGCGTCGCCGAGATGCTCGTTGACGGTCGCGTCACCCGGGACCAGCTGGATGGCGTTTTCCAGGGCTTTCACCGCGTCCGGATAGCGGCCAAGCCGGTAGTAGGCCCAGCCGACGCTGTCGACGACATACCCGTCAAAGGGGCTCAGCGAACGCGCCTTCTCGAGCATGGCCAATGCTTCCGGCAGGTGGCGGCCCTGGTCGACCCAGCTATAGCCGAGATAATTGAGGACCTGCGGCTGTTCCGGGCTCAGCTGCAGTGCATGTTTCAGGTCGCCCTCCGCCGCGTCCCAATGATGCGATCGCTCTTCGGCAATTCCGCGGGCGTAATAGAGCGGCCAGGCCGTGTTCTTGTCGGACCCCAGCAAAGCAACCGCATGATCATAGGCCTGAGCAGCTTCGGTGTATTTTTCCTGATCGCGATAGGCGTCGCCGAGTGCGGTCCAGGCGGTCAAATCCTTGGGATCTTGGTGGGTTAGCGTCAAAAGCTGAGAAACCGCCTGATCGTCATGCCCAAGACGCGTCTTGTCGAGTGCGACCTGGACCTCAGCAGCCGGGCGGTAGGTCGAGCCCGTTCCGAGGGCGTCGTAGACGGCAATGGCGTCCTTGTACTTGCCCAGAGCCTCGAAACGGTCGGCCAGAACGATCTTGGCAAGATCGAGGTCGGGCGCAAGGTAGAGCGCGAGGCGCAGATAGAGTACCGCGACGTCGGCGCTGTTCTCCTCGGTCAGGGAAGCGGCAATTCCGAACAGGGCTTCGGCCGCGCCGGCAGCTGGACTCGAAATCAGGCGGTCTGGCTTCTTGCCGGCGGCGATCCGGGCCAACCCTTCGGTCGCGATAGGGCCCAGTGCAAGGTCTGTCTTGAGCTTAGTGTAATAGGCGCGGGCCTCATCGGCCTTCGCATCACGCTCCAGAAACCGGCCATAAGCTTCGGCGACCCTTGGACTCTGCCCGCCCGAAGAAGTCGCGCTCCTGTAGGCGCTCTCGGCCACCTTATCCTGTCCCGCCAAATCCTCGATCAGCGCGCGATGGAAATCGGCGAGCGTTTCCGTACCGCCCTGCGCGACCACCTGTCCGAGATCAGCTTCCGCCGCCTTGAGGTCACCTGTGCCGGCCGCTGCCCAGGCGTCGAGCACCACCATGGTAAGTCCGGTGATGGGACCTTTCGCCGGCGACGTCAGATCGGCACGCGCGCCGGCATAATTTCCCGTCTTCATCGCCTCTACCGCCAACGCCAGCTGCGCCGCGCGGTTGTTGGGATCGGTTTTCACCAGCTGGCCTGCAAGCTCGGCCGCTTTCGCGACATCTCCCGAAGCGGCCGTGTAGAGGAAGGCGTGGCTCAGAATGTCGGCGTTGCCGGGATCGGATGCGAGGCTCTGATTATAGAGCCGCGCGGCATCGACGATGTCGTGGTCGCTCGCCGCGAGACGCGCCGCGAGGTAATCGCCGAAACTCTGCGCCTGCGAGGTTTGCTGCGTATCCGGCCGGGGAGCGGCTTCCTGGCTCGCGCAGCCGGCGAGACCTGCCGCAATCACGATGCAAAGCGGGAGAATTTTGCGCACGGAAATTTCAGCCTTTCACATGTTCGGGTAATTTGGTCCGCCGCCGCCTTCGGGTGGTACCCAGTTTATGTTCTGCGACGGATCCTTGATATCACACGTCTTGCAGTGGACGCAGTTTTGCGCGTTGATCTGAAAGCGCGGACCGCTCGCCTCGGAAACGATCTCATACACGCCTGCCGGGCAATAACGCTGCGCGGGTTCATCGTATTCCGGCAGATTGACGCGGATCGGGACCGACGGGTCCTTCAGCACCAGATGAACGGGCTGGTCCTCCTCGTGATTGGTATTCGAAAGGAAGACGGATGACAACCTGTCAAAGGTTATCCGGTTGTCCGGCCGGGGGTAGACGATGGCCCGGCATTGCGATGCGTGTTTGAGCGTCTCCCAGTCCGCCTTGCCATGACCGAGCGTGCCCATCAGGCTCACCCCGAACAATTCATTCGTCCACATGTCGAATCCGCCGATGGCGAGCGCAAGTCGTGTCCCGAAGCGGGACCATAACGGCTTTACATTTCGCACCCGCTTTAAATCCCGGTAAACGAAGCTGGTGCGGTATGCGTCCTCATAGGATCCGAGGGTATCATTGGCGCGACCTTCGCAGATGGCGGCAAAGGCGGCTTCCGCCGCCAGCATCCCGGTCTTCATCGCATTATGCGTGCCTTTGATGCGTGGTACATTTACAAACCCGGCCGCGCAGCCGATCAGCGCCCCGCCGGGAAATGCCAGCCGCGGCACCGCCTGAAATCCACCCTCGGTGATCGCGCGCGATCCATAGGCGAGCCGCTTGCCACCATCGAGGAAGTGGCGAATTCGCGGATGGGTCTTGGCGCGCTGGAATTCTTCGAACGGCGAGAGATAGGGGTTGGTGTAATTGAGATGCACCACAAAGCCCACGGCGCAAAGGTTCTTGCCGAAGTGATAAAGAAACGAGCCCCCGCCGGTACGATCGTCGAGCGGCCAGCCCATCGTGTGCATGACGAGGCCTGGGCGGTGTTTTTCCGGCGCAAGCTCCCATAGCTCCTTGAGTCCTATTCCGAATTTCTGCGGCTCGCGTCCGGCGCAGAGATCGTATTTCGCTAACAGCCGCTTTGTCAGCGAACCGCGCGCGCCCTCGGCGATCAGCGTGTACTTACCGAGCAACGCCATGCCCGGCGTGTAGGAATCCTTGTGATGGCCGTCGCGCGCGACACCCATGTCGCCCGTGATGATGCCCCTCACTTCGCCATTGTCGCCGATGACAAGGTCCGCGGCCGGAAATCCGGGATAGATCTCCACGCCCAGCGCTTCGGCTTCGCGCGCGAGCCAGCGGCAGACATTCCCCAGACTGGCTATGTAATTTCCATGATTGCTCATCAGCCGCGGCATGATGAAATTCGGAATGCGCACGCTGCCGGCGGGACCGAGGTAATAAAACCTGTCTTCGGTCACCGCCGTTTCGAGCGGCGTCCTGCGGTCGCCCCAGTCCGGGATCAGTTCGTTGAGTGCGATGGGATCGATAACCGCGCCGGACAGAATATGCGCGCCGATCTCCGACCCTTTTTCCAGCACGCAGACGCTCGTTTCGCGTCCTTCTTCGGCAGCAAGCTGCTTCAGGCGTATCGCCGCCGAAAGCCCGGCGGGGCCGCCGCCGACAATGACGACATCGTACTCCATGCTTTCGCGCTCGATGTTCTGCGCCATCGGCTCCGCCGTTATCGAGATTCCCATCCGCCCGGCATCTCCCCTATCATCCGGACATGACTCAATCCATGCCGCGTTCGGAAGTGACGGGCTTCGGCACTTTGCGCTGGCTCATGGAAGCAGGCGCGGACGAATCCATCGGCGAGCGGCCGGTCAATCGCTTCCGGCCCGCGCCCACAGCCCCGCCGTCGCGTGAGTTCGAAGCATCCGTTGCGTCGGGACCGCGCATCGCCGCGACAACTCCGCCGCTGCCAAACCGTGTGTCCGATCCGCCGGCGGGCGACGATCCGATCGGACGGGCGATGGCGATAGCCGCCGCCTGCGCGACGCTGCTCGAGCTGAAGGCGGCTGTCGAGGCGTTCGAAGGCTGTGCGCTCAAACGCCATGCCACCAAAACCGTCTTTGCCGACGGCACCCCGGTCCACCGGATATTGTTCATCGGCGAGGCGCCGGGCAAAGACGAGGATGCTGCCGGCCTGCCCTTCGTCGGCCGCGCGGGCAAGCTGCTCGACCGGATGTTGGCCGCAATCGGGCTCGACCGGAAGACCAATGTCTACATCACCAATGTGCTGAACTGGCGTCCGCCCGGAAACCGCGATCCCGCGCCAGAGGAGGCCGCAGCCTGCCTGCCCTTCCTGCGCCGCCATATCGAGCTCGTGGCGCCGGAGATCATCGTCCTCCTGGGCGCGGTGGCAGCCCGCCATGTGATGGGCAGGAGCGACGGCATTATGCGGCTGCGCGGGAACTGGCTCGAATACCACGTCGGGGGTCGCATGGTTCCGGTTATGCCGACCCTCCATCCCGCCTATGTGTTGCGCCGCCCCATCGACAAGAGGCTCGCCTGGCGCGACCTCCAGGCGATTTCGACGAAGGTGGACGCGCTCGGCTTGCTTGAGCCCGGCGACGCGGCTCGCTAAGACTCCCTCCTCCGAAGCAGTGCGAGCGAAGGGACCGGCCGCCATGAAGCGCTACATGCTCCTTGCGGCCGCGGTGGCGGCCCTGCTTGCACCCGTCGCGGCGCGTGCCCGGACGGATGTGCAAGGCGTCGAGACGTCGTCCGGGCTGACCCCGCGCGTCCTGTCGGCGGAGGATGTGCGCCGCTATCGCGAGATTTTCGCCGACGAGGCAAACGGCCAGTTTGCCGAAGGCCGCGAATTGATTGCCGGTCTCTCCGACCGCTCTCTCATGGGCTATGTCGAGGCCGAACACTATCTGTCGCCCCATCTGAAGAAGCCGGCGGTCGCCGATCTGGCGCAATGGCTCGACGAATATGCCGAACTACCCGTGGCCGAGCGCATCCGCGCCCTGGCCGAGGCGCGCAACCGCCATCGCCGCCACAAGGTGGCTTTGGCCGGCATTCCGGGCATCCCGAAGCGGGCCATCGGCCATTACGAATCGACCGACAGCATCGCCAACCCACCACTCGCGTCGGATGCCGCACGCCTCGCGCAGCTCCAGATCGATGGCGACGTAAAGCTCGATCAGCCTGCGACGGCCGAAGGCGTTCTCGGGCAGCTGGTCGCCGGGAATTCGGCGCCGCCCTCCGATATTGCCCGGCTGACCCATCGTGTGGCGGCGTCCTATCTCGCCGATGGACGGGATGAGGACGCCTATCGGGTTGCGGCGGGCGTCACCGGAGGCGATCGCGATACGGCGCCGCTGCTGGACTGGGTGAACGGACTCTCCGCCTACCGGCTGAAGAAATATGCCGACGCCGCGCTCTGGTTCGAGCATCTGGCGCAGAACGGTGCAGTTCCCGGCTGGACACGAAGCGCTGCCGCCTTCTGGGCCGCCCGCGCGCATTTGGCCGCGGGCGATCCGCTCCGGGTCGTGAGCCTCCTCACTGCCGCGGCGCGTGAGCAACCCACCTTCTACGGCATGCTTGCCGAGCGACTTCTCGGCCAGCAATCGCCAGACCAATTCAACGAGCCGATCCTCGACGAAACGAGCTTTGATGAGCTGATGCAGATTCCGGCGGCACATCGCGCCGTGGCCCTCTGGCAGGTCGGTCACACCGAAGGGGTTGAAGCCGAAATGCGGCGCGCCTTTTCGGAAATGGATATGCACGATGCGGCGGCCTTCGCGGCTCTGGCCCGGAATTTGAGCCTTCCAGGTCTTGAGCTCAGCGCCAGCGAGGCCGAAGCGGGGCACGGTTCACTGCTGACGGGGCTCTTCCCGGTGCCGCAATATACGCCGCCCGGCGGCTATCACATCGACCGCTGCCTGGTGCTCGCCTTCGCCCGCGTCGAAAGCCGTTTCCAGTCCAAGGCCGTTTCGACGACGGGTGCGCGCGGCGTCATGCAGCTCATGCCCGGCACGGCCAGGTTGGTCGATGGCGCCCCGCCGGAAAAAGGCCAGCTCAGCGACCCCTCCTACAATCTGGGCCTCGGCGAACGTTATCTGCAGAGCCTGATCGACCAGACGAACGGCAATCTCTTCCAGCTTGCGGCCGCTTATAATGCCGGTCCCAATGCACTCGCCCGCTGGCTCGCCACGCGGCCGGAGATCACCGACGATCCCCTGCTCTTCATCGAGAGCATTCCTTATGCGGAGACGCGCAGCTATATCAAATATGTGATGACCTACTACTGGATGTACGCGAAACGCACCAAGGAGAGCGCGCCGACGCTCGACCAGACGGCGGAAGGGCAATGGCCGACCTATCGTGCAAGCGCGGCCATATCCGTGAAGCCGCCCGCCGCGCCGAAACAACCTTCCGGTCCCCTGATCATCAGCGATGCCAGCATCCCGCATTGACGAGACCGTCGCCTTCGTTCCCGTCCGCATCGCGGTGCTGACGGTTTCAGATACACGCGACGCCTCGAACGATACATCCGGCGACACGCTCGCCTCGCGTATTGCGGAGGCAGGTCATGTATTGGCCGCGCGCACGCTGCTCCGCGACGATCGGGAACAGATCACCACCCAGTTGCGCGGCTGGATCGCCGATCCAAAAATAGATGTAATTATTTCGAACGGGGGCACCGGCCTGACCGGCCGCGATGTCACTGTCGAAGCCTTCCGTTCCGTGTTCGAGAAGGAGATCGACGGTTTCTCGGTCATATTTCATCAGGTGAGCTACGCGTCGGTCGGCACCTCGACCGTCCAGTCCCGCGCCTGCGCGGGCGTGGCCCAAGGCACCTATCTCTTCGCCCTGCCCGGCTCGACCGGCGCGGTGAAGGACGGTTGGGACAACATCCTCAAACATCAGCTCGACATCCGCCACCGCCCCTGCAACTTCGTCAGCATCATGCCGCGGCTTGAAGAACACCGGAAAAAGCCGGCACCGTAAGTTTGCGCCGCAAGGGAGCGATATGAACCGCGCGCCGTCGCCCCCCTCGCTCGCGGACTATCATGTGCCTCTGCATCTCGACGTCCCGGAGATCGCCTTGATCTGGCTCGACGAGCCCGATCCGCACGCGCCGATGGGCGCCCGCGGTATCGGCGAAATCGGCATCACCGGCGTGGGCGCGGCCGTCGTCCACGCCGTTGCAACGCCACCGGCAAACGTATCTGCGATTTTCCCATCACTTTTGAATAAGTTATTTTAGGTCGGTGATTTGTTGCTTTCCGGAGTCATGATTTGAAAAACTTCCCTGCGAAATTCCCTCACTGAGGGAATTTGACGTCCGCGAATTCGTCGGCGAGTCTCAGCAGGTCGTCGAGCGAACCCGCTCCGATTGCTTTGTCATAACGCTTCTCGAATTCGTCGTAGCGATCGCCAAGCATTTGCCGGAATTCGTCCATGCCGCTCGGTGCGACGGGTCGCGGTTCCCCGGCCTCGCTCGCCTGCGCAATCGCAGCCTCGCGGGCGTCCCGCTCGAGAATGGAAACCACCAGCCGCTGGGCCGAGGGCCGGCCGTCGACCGCATGCAGTGCAATCTGGCGGGCGATCAATTCGATTACCTTCGCAGGTCTCGTCTCGCGCACCGCATCCTCATTCGCGTTGAGGGCGTTGGCGAGCGCCACATCGAAATCATGCTTGAGAAGTTTTTCGGTCGCGGACTTTCCGCCCGGATTGCCGGACTGTCCTTTCCGGAAACGGGTGTGCACCGGCGGCTTGCCATAGCCGACCTGATAGGGGGGAATCGCTCATGTCTCGTCCTTTCATCAACAGGCGACGAGGAGGCTTATACCGAAAAGGTATCGTTGTCAACCGTATTGGAATAGCCGATGTGGGCGAGCGCTGCCGATTCCCGGTGACGGTTCAGCTCGGGTTTGCGCGCCTTAGCGGTGATTCGGCGAGCCGGCAAGAGTTGGGCCGGGGCCGGCGACGATCAACGTGTTGGTAAGGAGCCCCTGCTGCTGCAGCCATCGGCGCAAATTATTGGACTGAACCGCACCCTTCGGGACCTGCACATCGTCGCCATAGGCAAAAGTGGCTGACATGGCGACGGGAACCTTGTGATTCGTTTCCGCTTCCTGGGAGAGTTCCTGACGCACGGGCAAGTCAGACGAATCCGAAATCCACATTTTGCCGGTGACGTGGCTGGCCTTCGAATCCGGGATGTATCCGTAAGTGAAAAGGGACGCCGGCTGTTTTATGTCCCGCGCCGTCCCTGCAAGTTGGCATTCGGCAAGGCCCATGCGCTTCACCAGCACGTCCGGCGGCGGCAATGCCCGCTCCTTCCTGACGAGATTCTCGGTTTCCCAGGGCAAGCCGACCTCGTGCCCGTATGCAACATCCTCCATGAAAATCGCTTCTATCTCCTTCTTGCTCCCGTCGGAGAAAGTTTCCGTCCGATGGATCATGAAGCGCTGCTGGTTCCATTGCGCGAATTTTGCATTGGCGACGTTCACGCACGGGTCTGCGGTCGTGGAATCTTCCGCCACGCTCGCGGTCTGGACCTTGGGCGGGATCGGGTTGTTGCTCCGCGTCGCCGGAACGGCGCCGAGAGCCAGCGCACCAAAGGATATCGAGAAAATCGCCGCGCATGATGCGCCCAGGAGCAGCCGCTTTTTCATGAGGACTTCCCTTTCACCGTGTTCACCTGTCGCGGGCGGTTTGCCGTTCATGTGTGTTGCGCCAAATCGTCCGGAACCTTCATCATATCAGACATTCCCCGGACTTCGGAAGCCGCGCCGGCGGCAATCGCCGGGGCAATCTTCAGGGGCCCGCGAATTCGCAAACTGCATCGCGATTGCGCTTTCCGCAATACCACCTGATAGTGTGACCGGCGCGTCGAGGGGAACATCGTGACCGGGTCTGGCGGGCTCTGCGCCGCAATTGGCGCAGTATTATTGTTTTGTTTCGTCCGTGCAGGCCACGCGGCCGACGCATCCGATCCACCGCCCGCATGGGCGTTTCCGGTCAGTCCACCATCCACGGCAATCTCTGCACCGGCACCCGGCAAGGTGGAGCATGTCGCGGGGTCGAAGCTGACATTCACGGACAAACAGATAAACGACGAGTTCTTCGTGGCCGACTGGTTTCCGGAAGAACATGGGCCCATGCCGCCCGCCGTATCCATGGGCCGCAAGCCCGCCGTCATGCCATGCGCGCTTTGCCATTTGCCGACGGGCAATGGCGGGCCTGCGGAAGCGGCGCTGCCGGGATTGCCGGCGGGCTACATGCTCGAACAAATAAACGAATTCCGCGCCGGCCGGCGGACCGTTGCCCAGCCCGCAATGCAATCCGCGCGCGAGATGGAAAAGGTGGCGAAATCCGTCACCGACACCGATCTCCTTGCAGCGGCCCGCTATTTCTCGCAGCTCAGATTCACCTCGCATTTTCATGTCGTGGAAACAGACATGGCGCCCCGGACCCGCATCGGCCTGATATGCCTGCATGTGAAAATTCCCGACCGCGAACCGCTCGGGGAACGCATCGTCGAAGTCCCCGACGATGCGAAGCAGTGGGAGCTCGGCAATCCGCACACCGCATTCACCGCCTATGTACCGAAAGGCAGCATCGCGCGTGGCGCCGCGCTTGTTTCATCCGGCGGCGGCGCGCAGCCCTGCCGCAGCTGCCACGGCCCGGATCTGAAAGGCGCGGGCAGCGTACCGCCGCTCGCCGGCCGTTCGCCGAGCTACCTCGCCCGCCAGCTCTACGACATCCGGCACGGCACGCGCCGCGGCGCCGCCGTAGCACCGATGCTGCCAGAAGTGGCGCATATGACAGCTGCTGACCGGATTGCGATCGTGGCGTATCTCGCGTCGCTGGGCGGGTGAGGAACTGCGGGTGGGGCCGTCCGCCATCAACGGGCGTTCTTTCAACAATTTGTTGTAATCTGTTCACGCGACTTCCCGAAGACTCAATGGGCACTCCAGGCACGCATTTGGCGCGCAATTTTCCGCTCTCAAGCTCTGGCGCAATTCCCCTGCTCGAAATAGAGTGGCAACGCTCGACGCTTCTACAGCCGCAAGGAAGAAGACCGTTGCTCAAGGTCCAGATTTGGCGACCGGACACACATCCCGGTCACGTTGTTGAGGTCGAATGGGAATACGACCGGGAGACGGGCCGCGATTCGGGGCGTGAGCACCGCGCCATATCGGTGCGATACCCGGACGGCACGTTCATTCACCGGGATACGCATGGCGCCGACGTGGTGCAGGAGCACTACCGAAAACTGCTTGCAGAGCATGTCGTAAAGAACCGCGCCTATGGGTTGATCGTAGAGTCCCTTCCGGCACGCATGAAGAAGCTGTTGCTCGACGGCGACGGCGATCCGGTCCTGGACGAAGCGGGCCAGCCGAGGCTGACGGTCAAGGCCAAACACAAGCCGCATTTCAAACATCTGGGAAGCGGCCGGTACGAGTTCACGGTGCCCGGCATCGACGAAGCGACACATCGCGACCTGGCCGTGAAACTGACCGAATTCGGCGACGGCGTCGTGGTGCTCCAGCCAGCGTCGGAGAGTCCCCAATGACCTATCCCACTCTTCTGGGCACGAGCGGACATGGCTCAGGCGGGATGTACGACGGGACGTACTATGCCAATGTCGGCCTGGGCCGATGCCCCATGGGCGTGGCCTTTAAGACAGAGTCCTACGTCAGCCAGATCATTCGCGTGCCGGGAACGATCCGGCATCTTTCGTGGCGACTCGATATGGCGGTCGACAATGAGCTGACGCTTGTTCTGAGACAGAATTCGGCGAATTCGGACCTGGCTATAACCATCGGCGCATGCACCAGCGGCTGGGTGACCAGCAGCAGCACTGACATCGTCGACGTGTCGAGCGGGGACGTGCTGGATTTCGCTGTGGAAGCGTCCGGGTGCCACGACACGGCCTTTTATTGCATCTCCGCCTGCTTCGATGCCACGACGGACAGCGCACAGCTGCTGACCGCGGTCGGGCCAGCTTCGATTATCGGAGGTTCCTCGCCGTCTTTCTTTAATTTTCAGGGTGTTTTGGAAGCGGATCCGACCGAGATCCACCAGCAGTTCTACTGCCTGACCGCTGGTGTATGGCAGAGCATGGCCTGTTATATCGACAGTAACACGTTCAGTGGCAGTTCGGTGGTCGTCCGCAATCGAATTGGTCTCGCCAACGGATCGATGGCGATATCCACTTCTTCGATCGGAAAAACAGGTTATTTCGAAGATACCTCGGACAGCGACTCTGTAAGCGCCGGTGATCTGTTGAACTATGCGATCGCCGTGCCCGACCAGGGGATGCACAGCGTGGACTTGATCTGGATCGGCGCGCACTTTCTTGCAAGCGATCCCTCATATTGCATGATCGGTGGGTCCAACGGCGTACCGGCCAATATTCCGTCCGGATTTACGACCTACACCTCGCTTTTCGGCGGTCAGGAGATTGATCTTACAGGAGTCAGTGTACCTCGCGCCACAGGGTTGGTTCCGTATGATTTGACGGCTTCGAATTTCACCAATTATGTTCCCGCTGTCCTTGGCTCGCCTATTGCAACGTTCACCCTGCTACAAAACGAGACTATGGCCGCGTTTACCTTCACCACTATGGAGGGGCAGACCGGATACTTTACGGCCGCCGGCACGGCCGATTTTTCTGTTGGCGACAGGTGCACAAACAAGATCGCGGTCGCGTGGGGAACCATCGAATGGGCCAGTGCATCCTTACTCTTGCAGTCAACGTCCATTTGACGACTGCGTCAACGCTTGGTGAGCGCGAACACCGTGCCCTCCGCGTAGCTACCACCGCCTGAAGTAGTGCCATATAGCATGCCTTTCACAGTAATCAGGTTCGCAGAGGGGGTCGCGCCGTCCGCACAATTCGTCAGGCTGCAAAAGGAATAGAGCACCTTCTCGGCGCCCGTGTTGGGATCGATGGAGAACACTGTGCCGCACCCATAGTTGCCGCACCCTGTGCGACCGCCATTTTGGGTTGTGCCGTACAATACGCCTTTCACTACAATCAAACCGGCGAAGGGCGTCGCACCGTCGGCGCAGTTCTGCTGACTGCAAAACGAATAAATCACCTTCTCCGCGCCTGTATTCGGGTCGATGGAAAACACCGTCCCGCAACCATAGCCGCCGCAACCTGTGTCCCCGCCCCCCGAGGTCACGCCGTACAGCGTACCGTTCACATCGATCAGGCTTCCTCGAGGATTTGCGCCGTCCTGGCAATTGGCGAGACTGCAAAAGACATAGAGCGATTTCTCCGTTCCGGTGGCCGGATCGAGCGAGAACATCACGCCGCCGCCACCGCCACCGAGCCCGCCGCCAATGCCGCCAAAAGCAGTGGTGCCGTAGAGAGTGCCCTTCACATCGATCGGAGCAGCCTCCAGATTCTGGCCGTCGGTGCAATCCTGCTGCTGGCAAAAGGAATAGAGC
>DATAYG010000091.1:0-33089 GCA_036272695.1 Rhizomicrobium sp.
TCCGGCTGTTATATCAGCCGCAGGAAGTCATGGACCGTCCGGGCGCGAAGGACCTCGTCGTCACGGGCGGCGAGATCCGCTTCGACAATGTCGTTTTCTCCTACGAACCGGAGCGCGTGGTACTGAAGGGGATCAGCTTCCGCGTGCCGGCCGGAAAGACCGTGGCGATCGTCGGTCCATCGGGCGCTGGCAAATCCACCATCTCGCGCATCCTCTATCGCTTCTACGATATCGCGTCGGGCAGCGTGACGATCGATGGGCAGGATATCCGCGACGTGACCCAGACTTCGCTGCGCGCGCAGATCGGCATCGTTCCGCAGGATACGGTGCTGTTCAACGACACGATTCGGTACAACATCGCCTATGGCCGGATCGGCGCCAACGAAGCGGAAATCCGCGAAGCCGCGCGCATGGCACAGATCGATCCTTTCATCCGTGAGTTGCCGCTCGGCTACGAGTCCATGGTGGGCGAGCGCGGGCTCAAGCTTTCCGGCGGCGAGAAGCAGCGCGTGGCGATCGCGCGCACCATCCTGAAGAACCCGCCGATCCTGCTCCTGGACGAAGCGACCTCGGCACTCGACACGCATACCGAACGCGAAATCCAGAGCGCGCTCGCGGCCGTCACGAAGAACCGCACCACGCTCGTCATCGCGCATCGCCTGTCCACCGTCGTCGATGCCGACGAAATCCTGGTGCTCGACCACGGCACCATCGTGGAGCGCGGCCGACACTCCGATCTGGTCACGGAAGCCGGTCCCTACGCCGCCATGTGGAACAAACAAAAAGAAGCCGCCGCCGCCCGCGAACGGCTCAAGGCGGTGGAGAGCGATCCCGATGTGGGACCCGAATTCACCCGCGAACCCGCCACCGCGGAGTAACTACCGCCGCATTTTCCTGTTCCCCCCTTTGGCGGCGGGCGCAAATACGAAGACCTGAGAGGGATATCCGAACGGAATGAATAGCCCGTGGCGTACGCCCGCGTTTCGCTCGGGAATTCCGGGCCTATGGTCATCATGGTTTCCGTGCTACGGTCCCGGCGGTGTCACGGCCGGCTGGCACTTCTATAAGGACGGGCGCCGGAGGCGCGGAGGTAATCGTCGGCAGATGGCACGCTCACCCATCAAGACCGCAGCTTGCTCATGCGGCGGCGTCGAACTCAAAGCGTTCGGCGCTCCGATCGTGAGCAGTATCTGTTATTGCGACGACTGCCAAAAGGGAGCTGCCCAGATCGAATCTCTGCCGAATGCCGGCGCCGTTCGCGACCCCGATGGCGGTACGGCATACATCCTCTATCGGAAAGACCGCTTCGAATGTTCCAGGGGAGCCGGGCTGCTGAAGAGTTACAAGCTCAGGGAAGCCTCAGTCACAAACCGGGTTGTCGCCGCATGCTGCAATTCGGCGCTGTTCCTGAACTTCGATACCGGCCCGCACTGGGTCTCGGCATACAGAGCGCGATTTCACGGCGAACTTCCGCCCCTGCAGTTCCGGATTTGCACGAAGTTCAAGCCGGACGGCGTCGACCTTCGCGAAGATGTGCCGAGCTACCGGGGCTATCCTCCAGGCTTGCTCGTCAGGCTTCTCGCATCGCGTGCGGCGATGTTGTTGGGCCGATAAACTTTCGCAATTGCCGGCAATAGTGACCCTGATCCTGCGGCGCTGCATTCCGCTTCCCGGCCTATTTCCTCCGTGCCTTGCGGGCGGCGTAGCGGGCGTCGCGTTCGGCCTTTTGGGCAATCTTGCGCTCTTCATCGCGGCGCGCCTGCTCGATGCGCTCGGCTTCGCGCGCCTCCGCTTCGGCTTGGAGCGCCGCCGCGTGGGCCAACTCGGCCGCTTTTTTTTCCTCTGCCTCGCGCGCCAGAGCCGCGAGTTTGGCCTGCCGCCGCTCTTCCTGCCGCGCTACCCTGGCGAGATCGGCCAGGCGACGCGCTTCCTGGCGCGCGGCGAATGCGGGATCGTTGGCCGGCGATTTCGCGCGCGCCCGCTCAAGCTGCGCCTGCTTCGCCGTCGCGGATTCGCTCAGCCGCTCGCTGAAGTTTTTCTCCCGAAAGCCCTTCTGCATGTTTCCTCTTGGTGCTCAATCGTTCCGAATGAATGGTCCCGGGATATCGGGCCAAAGGACCAGCGTATTCCTCTCCCGGGAATCGGTGCCTGATAGCGGGAAACATTGGCCCTGTCACCTGCTTGCCGTCCTTCATCCATGGCCCAAAGACCGCTTCATCATCAAACATCCAAGGTCGGAGCCGTACGCGGGAAAGGAGCCCGTACGGTTCTGTGCGAGGCGCGCGTAAGTAATACGCGTCTCCACCGCGATAAATACCACGGGTGGTCTTTCGCCGCGGTGACGCATTCTCGCCCGGACCGCGCGCATCCTCGCCCGCCTGTTTCAACAGCCAGCCGGCCCGGTAGGAGTCTCCGTCGCAAGGAAGAGCGGGCGGGATGCCCGCGGACCCGGGAGAGGTCTGCCGTCCCCGCCGACGGAGGAAATCCTGCCCTTTTCTTTCCTCCGCTTTCTCCCCATGTTGGGGGCCGAATCCCTGCAAAGGTTTTGATTTCGCATGGCATTGATCGGTCCGAGTGGCAGGCCGTTGACGAGCGCGGCAGTGAAGCCGGCGCAAGGCCCGGCCGGGTCTGGCGCTTTCGTCAAGGACGGCTCCATCGAGAGTTTCGCAGCGGACGTTCTCGAGGCGTCCCGGCAGGTGCCGGTGATCGTCGATTTTTGGGCGCCCTGGTGTGGCCCCTGCAAGCAGCTTGGGCCCCTGATCGAAAAGGTGGTGAGCGAGACCAAGGGCGCGGTCCGGCTGGTCAAGATCAATATCGACGAAAACCCGGAAATCGCCCGCCAGCTGCGCATCCAGTCGATCCCGACGGTGTATGCCTTCCGCGACGGCCAGCCGGTCGACGGCTTCATGGGCGCGGTGCCGGAATCGCAGCTCCGCGCCTTCGTGCAGCAGCTGACCGGCGGCGCGGCAGGGCAGGACCAGACCGAGGACATCCTCGCCGCGGCCGACGAAGCCTTCGCGGCCGGCGATGTGACGGCGGCGGCCCAGGCTTACGGCCATGTGCTCCAGGAGGAGCCGGGCCATCCTCGCGCCGTTGCGGGCCTCGCGCGCTGCTATCTGAAGAGCGGCGATATCGACCGCGCGCGAAAGACACTGGGACTGGTGCGGCCGGACGGCGCCGCCGACGAAGCGATCCGCACCGTTGACGCCGAATTGAAACTCCGCGAACAGGCGGCCAAGGCGGGGGACAGCGCGCCGCTGCTCGCGCGGCTCCAGACCGATCCCAACGATCACCAGGCGCGCTATGATCTGGTGCTGGCACTTGATGCGAAGGGCGACCGCCAGGGCGCGATCCGCGAACTGCTGGAACTGGTGCGCCGCGACCGGAAGTGGAACGACGAGGCCGCGCGCAAGCATCTCGTCACGCTGTTCGAGGCGATGGGCCCCACCGATCCACGGACTGTCGATGCAAGGCGGCAGCTCTCCGCCATCCTGTTCTCCTGACGGCCGATGAAAAGCTATACGAGCCTCGACGATCTGCCCGCGACGCTGCCTGTGTTCCCGCTGACGGGTGCTGTTCTGCTTCCGCGCGGGCAATTGCCGCTCAATATCTTCGAGCCGCGCTATCTCGCGATGATTGATTCGGCACTTTCGGGCACGCGCTTTATCGGCATGATCCAGCCCGTGGAGCACGAGGATTCGGTATTGGCGCCGACCCTGTCGAAGGTCGGCTGCGCCGGGCGCATCACGAGCTTCCGCGAAACCGACGATAATCGCTATCTCGTTACGCTCACGGGCATCTGCCGCTTCCGGATCGCCGAAGAATTTATTGCGGACACGCCATTCCGCCAGATCCGTCCGGACTACGCGTCCTATCTCGGCGATCTCATCGAGGATTCAACGGATCATTTCCCGCGCGACCGGCTGCTCGGTGCGCTCAAGACGTATCTTTCGCAGCGCGATCTGAAGGCCGACTGGAAGGCGGTGACGAACGCGCCGCCCGAGACGCTGGTGAATGCGCTGGCCATGCTCTGTCCGTTCGAGCCGGCGGAGAAACAGGCGCTGGTCGAAGCACGAAATTGGCGCGAGCGGGTGGATACCCTGGTCGCGCTGCTCGAAATGTCGTCGGCTTCGGCCTCGGGCAATCACTCGGTGAACTGATCGCGATGGTCGAACCCGATCCCAGGCTGGTGGAAATTCTCGTCTGTCCGCTGACCAAGACGACGCTCGCCTATGACCGCGAACGCGGCGAACTGATCAGCAGGGCCGCGGGCCTCGCCTATCCCATCCGCAACGGCATTCCCATCATGCTTCCGTCCGAGGCCCGCGAACTCACCGACGTCGAACGCAACGCCAGATGAGCGGCGGCGCGATGCCCTGGCCGGTGGAGTTGCGCGTCGATGCCGCGCGCACGACGCTTTCAGTGAGCTTCGATTCTGGCGAAGCATTCGCATTGCCGGCGGAATATCTGCGCGTCGAATCGCCAAGCGCCGAAGTGCAGGGCCATTCCGCGGCACAGAAACAGACCGTGCCCGGCAAGCGGCAGGTGAAGATCGAGGCGCTGGAGCCGGTCGGCAATTACGCGACCCGCATCCGCTTCGACGACGGCCATGACACCGGCCTCTACAGCTGGGACTATCTCTACGAACTCGGCCGCGACAAGAACAGGAAATGGGAGGCCTATCTGTCCGCCCTGCGGGCGAAAAAGCTCGCGCGGTAGTAATGGCTGGCGCTGTTTTTTTGCCTGGGACCCGGGGCGTCCCCCGCCCGGATTGCTCGTGCAGCCAAGCTCATGGCCTGATTGAAAATACGGTGCCGTAGCCGTTCGGGAGAACCAATTCGGTCCGATCGCTTCGCCGCTCAGTCGAATGCCGGCACGTCGGGATAGGCGTCGAGCACAGGGCCGAGAGCGGCTTTCAACGGGCCGAGCCAGGGCTCGTAGTTGCGCCAGTATTCGAGCGCGTCGCGGTAGAGCGGCTGTCGCACCTGCTCGGAACTCGCCGTGGTCAGAACGCGCTTGGTTTCGTGAAACGCCAGGCACGCCTCTTCGAATGGTACGCCGAGGAATGCGAGGAGACGGCGGATTTCGGCTTCCGGATTCAAGACGAGGTCCTCATAGAACACGCGCAACAGTTTGCCCGGCCGCGCGCGCTCAAAATGGGCCATCAGTTCGACATAGTCGCGATAGTGCTGCCCGATATCGGAAAGCCGCGAGGCATTCTTCATCTCGTCGGCGAACATCTGGACGAAATTGGAAACCCCGCAGGCGAGCGGATGGCGGCGCACATCCACGATCCTGGCATTGGGCAACATCAAATGGATAAGGCCGATGTGAAAGAAATTGCCGCCCATCTTGTCGGTGAAGAGAGGCTTGCCGTGTTTGCGGTGCGGGCCGGCCGCTTCGAGATAGGTCTCGCCCGCGCGCTTCAGCGCGGGCCCATCCAGCGTCGTCAGCAAATCGGAATAGAACGCCGCGCCGTGCTGCTTGGCGAGCTCATGCGCCATCCGCGACACGATCGGAAGTTCGGTCGTGCCTTCGATCTGCGAATGGCTGGCGAGAATCTGCTCCACCAGCGTCGAGCCGGCGCGCGGCATGCCGACGATAAAGACTGGGTCCGCGCTCTGGCAGCCGAACCCGGCGCGCGCGTCAAAAAACCCGGCCGTGAACAGATGTTTGCACCGTGCGACATGGCCCGTGAGCAGGCTCGCGTCGTAAGCCCGCCCCAGATGCTCCAGCGCATTGCCCCTTGCGTAGCTGGCGAAGGATTTGTCGTAGCGCTCGATGTCGGCGTAAGCCTTTCCGAGCGCGAAGAGCAGCGCGATGCGGTCCGGCGCGGGCAAATCGGCGCGCGCCAGCTGCCGCTCCATCTGCTCCACCTCCGCCGCGGTAAAGCGGAAGGTCTTCAGATCGGCCAGGCCCTGCCAGGCGAGGCTGTAGGAGGGGTCGCAGGCGAGCGCCTTGCGGTAGGCGGCGATGCAATCCTCTCTCGCCCCCATCCCGCGCAGCACGCGCGCATAATGTGTCCAGAGCTCGGCCTGATCGGGCCAGGCTTCGATGAGGCGGCGCCACACCGCCGCTGCGGCAGCGTGATCATGGAGATACTCGAGCGCCATGGCTTCGATCTGCAGAAAAAGCGGCTGTTTCGGATTGCGCCGGAGGAGTTCGCGCGCCTCGGCGAGAGCGGCGTCGGGCCGTTTCGCGTCGAGGAGCGCGCGCGCATAGCCGTGGCGGGCGAGGTTGAAGTCCGGCGCCAGAGCGATGCACTCGGCAAACAGCGCCATGGCGTCTCCCAAACGGCCCTCCTCCTCCGCGATTTCGGCCAGGATGAGCAACGCCTCCGCGCTGCGCGGGTGGGCTTTGCGGAATTCCTGCAAGACGGCTGTTGCGCCACCGAATTTGCGCGCCTCCACCAGCGCAAGCGCTTCGCGAAGCCTGGGATGGCGAACCGCCACCTCCGACTGCAGCGCCTCGGCGGCGGCATCGAAGACGGACCCTGACGATTCGTTTTGCTGATGCACAGGTGCTATTTCATCCGACGGAATTATGCACTTCGCAAATCGGCGTCAAAATTTAGCGGCTCGTCGCTTTGGCGGTCGCGCCCATCCTTCCGCGATGCGATCTTTCTCGTAACAACTGCGGCAGTAGACGCCGACGACATGCCCCTTGTGGAGGTCGGCGATTCCGATAAGGGCCGTCTTCTTGCAACGGATGCAGCGGCGATCATCCTTAGTCAGGACGACAAAGCCGCCATTCAATTTCACTCCCATGCATGGTCTCCCGCGCTCCTCACTTCCGCGCCTTCCGCTTTCTTAGCCGCCGCTTCGCCTTCGGCGGCTTACCAACTGTGCGCATCAGCGCCGCAGGCGATCATCAATTCTGCGAATGGCGTCTTTCGCATCGACGAGCTTCGAATGCCCCGACTCGAATCTCTCCATCCGCTCGGCGATCTCGGACTTCCAGGCTCGAGCGGAATCGGAATCCGCTTCGCCGTCGAGGCTGGCAAGAACATCCTGCGCCAGCTCCGCGCGCTTGCTTGCGGGCAGCTCGAGGGCGAGGTCCAGCACGCGTTTAAGGCTTGTCGATGGCATGATATCTCCCATGCAATCCGATCGAGATATAGCAGGAAAAGAACCGAGAAAAAGGAGCCCGAGTCGTTTCGAGGGCCAGAATACGGTACCTGGACCAGCGTTCCACCAACTGGGTGCCGCAAATGGCTCGCGGGGCGAAAACTGGTCCATGAGGTACAGACCAGCAAACGCTGCCAATTGCAGGCGAACGCTGGACCTGCCACTGTATTCGCTCTGCGAATGCAGCGACCCGGCCAGCGTTACTGACGCGCCAAGCAAAGCTCCTGGTAACGAATGGACTCGTTGTCACTGGCGCATTATTTTTTCTTCAGCTTTATTCGCTCTGTTTCGATCTGCAAGAAACCCGAACCGTGCGGTATCCGCTGCGATTCGCTTTCGATTCTGTATTCCCGGTTCTTCTCTACAAATGGCTCAATCCATGCCTGATCGTCACGATGAAAAACTAAATCTTCAGCGCACCTCACAACCAAACGGTTGAGGGCGTGGACTTCCGCCCTGCTCAACCTGCGGTGCAAGACTCGCAGTTTCGAGAATGACAGATCGTCCTTAGCGCGCGCTTGCTCAATGTCCGGAATGATCCGAACCGCGACATCAGGAGCAAGTGGGAGGATACGATTGGTCGCCACGTTCAGGCCAAACGTCTCAATCGCGACCGGAAAGTCACTTGTGAAGAAGGGGTCGTCCACGTGTTCGTTCAAAAGAATTTGCCATCGGGAATTGCCCCAACGCGAAACGAACTTGATTATCGACGTGATGCCCATCGCCTGCGGGTACTTTGGATCAATATCTACTCTGACTTCTCCGTCCGTGAGCAACTCTGTGAGTGATTTTCCCCCGAGTGCGGGCGGCGCCTTACCAAACACGCCCTGTCGGTCTAGGATGAAGGATGTCGTTTCAACCGAACTCCTGAATAGGCCGGATCGAATTCGCATCGCGGCCGGCGAGCAGGTGCTAACGTACGCTGCGAATCCGGCGATCGCGACCACACACCTTTGATCAATATTGTTGGATCGCAACTTGTCGACCGATGCATTGTAATGCGGCTCAACTTCAGGAAGAAATTCCTCGATCGCGCGCGAGTCTCGCAAATATTTATTCGAGCTGTTGTTCTCGATCCGGCAGACGTTGCGCGGAAGGGTGTTGAACCTTGCAAGATCGGACTTTCGAATGACGCGCAGAAGTCCGTTAATTCTCGGGGAGGCGAAGTTCCGTAGATGTACCTGGGAGACATAGTGATCGAGCGGCATCAGGACTTCCTGAATCCCGGAACATGGACTATATTTTCCGTCATCCTATGAAGAATGCAGTTCATGTCCCGATACTCCCGAGTCGCTGCCTCATTCCGCCGCATGAAGCGTCGGTACGCGGGCGATGACGTCGCGCGGTTCGCTTTCCGCCGCCTCGCAATCTTGGATTTGCTGCATCCTGAGCCAGATGTCTTGCCCGTCGCCGAGCAGCTTGCCGAGGCGAATGGCCAGATTAGCGGTCACAGGCTGATTCTCCGAGAGCACCTCATAGAGCGTCTGGCGCGAGATACCGAGCAGCCCGGCGACGATTTCCGCCTTGGATTTCCCGAGCGCCGGCAGGATGTCCTCACGCAAATGCTCTCCCGGATGCATCGGCCTCAGGCCCTTGAGAAGACGATTGCGGGGCATCAGTGATAATCCTCCAATTCGAGCTCGATTGCGTCTTCCGCCGGACCAGCCGAATAAGGTACTCGGAGCATTCACCAATGGATGGGTACGTTCAATCGCGCGCTGGTGCCTCGCGCAGGTAAATGTTGGTTCAGGCGCCGATTCAAGATATTGTGGACGGCGTGACCGGGAAAACGACCATGCGCCGCTGGCTTTTGTCCCCCCTTGCTGTGTTGCTTGGTTGCGGGATTGCGCATGCGTCCACGCATCATCGTTGGACGCTGGTCCCGCATCAGGCGGGAATCCGCGTCGACCTCAATAGCATTGAACATGGACACTTCATAACAGGAGGGAACGGTTCAATAGCGGCCGACACTCGCGCCGTGGTGGACATGTACGGATGGGTATCGCCGGAATTCTTTTGGTGTTCAGGTCCCAAAATGACTTTTGGCCCCACCACTTTTTTCGGGTCATGGCGAACGAATGGCCCCGATCCGAGGTCACGCCATTTTGATCAGAACCGGCTTCAGGCCTTTGTCTGTCACCACTGATTTTCAAGCTCTGTACGCGACTTCCAACTGTATTCCAATTCGCGCTACCACGGCGATGATGGTCTTTCGCGGCCCATTGCAGACTTCGCCCGCTGCTCTACCTCGCCGTCGGAAAGACGGGGCAACGGCGGCGTGGACAAAATCCATCCGGAGATGGTGATACGCCTTTGCAAGGCAGGCCTTGTGGCGCTCATGGCGCTGCTATTGAACGAGTAATGGCGTACCTGGACCAGCGTTCATCAACTGGGGAACCGCGAGAGGCGCAGAGCGCAAACTGGCCCAGAAGCCCCAGAACCAGCAACCGCTGCCAGCTTGCAGGTGAACGCTGGATCTGTCACCGAATTTTTGCAGCGAGAGTGTTCGGGGTCAGAGTGAAAATTCTTCCTAAATCTACAGCGACCCGATGATCTCGTCGCGGCTGATGTTCTTCGCGCGTGCCACGTCGCGCAGAATGGCGTTGAGGGTTCCGACGCGAAGCGAGGCGTGATCAGGAATGGAAAGGCGATGGTGCCGGGGTTCCTCCGTCTGAAGGATGATATGGCTCCCCACGCGATTGACCTCGCGGTATTGCCACTTGGCGATCAAGGTTTTGACGAGGCGCTGTCCGCTGAGATCGTGCGGCAATTTCATGCGAGAACTTCGTCGCGCACCAAATGCAGCCGCACCCGATCGGGGGGCTGCCCATCGAAATAGAACGCCCGTACTGCTTCGCGCACATTGGCGCGCAACTCATCCCAAGTGTCCGCTTCGGCGAATATGCTTTCACCGAGCGCCTCGGCGACGAACCCGCCATCTGCTTCCTGCGTGACTTCGAATACCAGTTCGCTCATGCGGTGACCCTAAAGGAAGGCATGCCAGCGCCGCAGGCGATCATCGATTCTGCGGATGGCGCCGTTGGCGTCGACGAGCTTTGACTGCCCCGACTCGAACTTCTCCATCCGCCCGGCGATCTCGGATTCCCAGGCTTGAGCGGAATCGCTATCCGCTTCGCCGTCGAGGCAGGCAAGAATACGCTGCGCCAGCTCGGCGCGCTCTCTCGCGGGCAATCCGAGGGCAAGGTCCAGCGCGCGCTTAAAGCCGGTCGACGGCATGACAGCTCCCATGCAATTCGGTCAAAATATAGCAGAAAAAGGAGCGGCTGCCAAAATGACTCTGGCTCCTTTTTCGCCGGAGGAACGAAAGGAAGACCCATGCTCGAAGGCTCATGCGATTGCGGCGCGGTGCACTATGCGGTGGACGGCACGCTGGACGAAGTGACGGACTGCAATTGCAGTATCTGCCGGCGGTTGGGCGGGCTCTGGGCGTATTACTCGCCGAAGCGGGTGAAGATGACGGGGCCGACAGAGATCTATATGCGCGGCGACCGGATGCTGGAGATGCACCGCTGCACCACGTGCGGCTGCGTGATGTGGTGGGTACCGGTGGATAAAAGCTATGACCGTATGGGCATCAACGCCCGCATGCTGCCGCCCGGCACCTGGGATGAGACGCCTGTGAAGAAGGTGGATGGGGCGAACTGGTAGCCGTCGGGGCCGTTCGCCATCCTCGCCGTGGACGCGGCAATGAACGCCTGGAAGCCGGCATCTTTCAATATTGCGAGAATGCCGGCCGACGTATTTCGCTGCGGAACACGAGGCCCTTTTGGGTTTGCCCTCGATAACGACGCACGGCTCGTGAAAGGCCCCGACATTATAGTTTGATTTGCGCGAAGCCCGATTGGTTGGCGGAACATCGTCACATTGGTTCCATCACTTCCACAGCGCCGGGAGTAGACGCAGGATCGGGCGTTTGCGGCGCGGTACTTGGCCGCCGGCGGGCGTCTGCGAAGATGCGGGATGCAGAACGAATACATCTTCGGAGGACACGCGATATGAGTAATCACATGTCCTGGTGTCGACCGACTCGCCGAACCGTAATCACGACAGCGCCTGCGGCAGCGTTGTTTCCATGGAATCCGGGGCGCGCGGGCGATGTCACGGCATTGGCGGCAAATCTTCCTGCGGAAGTGGCCGGCATTGCACTTCCGGCCACTTCGCCTGCCCGCAAGGCGGCCGCTTTCTCGCGTACCGCGTCGCCGGAATTTCTCTTCAATCACTGCATGCGCAGCTATCTGTTCGGTGCGGTTTATGCCGCGCGGCATGGAATCCAATATGATTCCGAGGCGGCTTTCATTGCGGCGGCGCTGCACGATCTCGGACTTCTGCCGCAATTTGCAAGTCCGGCTCTCGCGTTCGAAGTCGACGGAGCAAATACGGCGGAAACATTTCTGCGCCGCGAAGGGTCTCCCGATACCGAACAAACCGAGGTCTGGAACGCCATTGCGCTCCACGCCACACGGGCGCAGTTCACCTCGCATCAGAGGGGAGAGGTCCGGCTGTTGGGCGCCGGCGTGGGCGCGGACTTCGGCGGGCCCGATCCCGCCGATATTGCGCCACACCAGGAGCAGGAAATCCTCGCCGCCTTTCCGCGCCGCGGTTTCAAGCGGGGTTTTCTCGGTCTCCTGACCGACCATTGCCGCCGCAAGCCGACATCCCAGCGCGCAACCTGGCTCGGCGACTACTGCCGCGCGCAAGTCCGGGGAACTTCATATGGCGACATGATACATGACCTGATGGCGGCGCCGTTTCCCGAGTGAGGTGATAAGGAGACCGCACGGCCCGGCCATGACGGGTGGGGGTGCGCGCGGGGCCCCATTTTCTTTTCCTCGTGCGGCATATTTGGATTTTCCCGGCGCGAGGCGGGTATGATCGAAAACGGGGGCGCGCCGGGCCGAAGGAACGCATGAGCACACGCAAGCGACCGCGGCGGCCGGGCAGGCCGCAACGCCTCATAACCCGCGAGCGGCAGCCGCGGCGCGCGCTCGTCAAGGGCCAGGACGGTTCGCAATGGCTCGATCTTTATCACTTCATCCTGACGGCGCCGTGGTGGCTGTTCTTCGTCGGCGTCGCCGGCGTGTTCGCCATGGTGAACACCATTTTCGCGCTGCTCTACATGGCCGATCCGCGCGGCATCCAGCACGGCGACGGATTCTGGGACTATTTCCTGTTCAGCGTCCAGACCATCGGCTCGGCCAATTACACGGTGATGCTGCCCAGCAGCATTTACGCCAACGTCGTCGTGTCGGTGGAAGCGTTCTTCGGCATTCTCAATCTGGCGCTGATCACCGGCGTGACGTTTGCGCGGTTTTCGCGGCCGTTCGCGCGCATCGTATTCAGCGATGTCGCGGTCATCACACCGTTCGACGGCATGCCGACGCTGATGTTCCGCGCCGCCAACCAGCGCGGCAACCAGATCCTCAACGCCTCCATATCCGTATCGCTCGCGCGGCAGGTGACCACGCGGGAAGGCATCGTCATGCGCCGCTTCGAGGAACTGACGCTGGTGCGCTCCCGCACGCCGCTCTTCGCGCTGTCGTGGACGGTGATGCACCAGATCGGTCCGACGAGCCCGCTCTACGGCGTGACGTTCGAAACATTGTGCGACATGGATGTGGAGATCATCGTTCTGCTGAGCGGCACCGACGATGCGCTGGCCGACATCATCTATGCGCGGCATTCCTATACGCCGGACGAGATTCTGTGGAACCGGCGTTTCGTCGATGTCATCGCGCAGACGGCGGCGGGGCGGCGCGTCGTCGATCTGCGCCGTTTTCACGAGACGGAGCCGCCGACGGAATGACGCGACCGACGGGCGTGACCCAGTTGCATATGATTTGCATTCGCAGGAAGTCCTGTATAGTCGGATCATACCTGAAGGGGACGTTCCCATGCGTCATGGCCGGCCATTCCTGTTCGCTCTCGCAGTAGCTCTCGGGCTCCCGCTGCCTGCGGGCCTCGCCGCGCAAACCGGCTCTCCGGTGCTCGAGAAGCTACCCTATTCGGGCGACGTGCTGATGGCCCGTGCGCTGCGCAGCGGGCGGATGCCGTGGCCGGACAGTTTCGCGCACGCACCGGCGCACTATCCCGCATTGACCTGCAAGCCCACGCCCTGCGCGTTGCCCAATGTCCAGGCGTCCGGCGGTGGCGATCCGGTCAGCGAAACCCCCATGGCCGTGAACCCGATCAATCCGAAGGAGCTGATCACCGGCGGCATGGACTACAATTGCGCGAGGAGCCTCCAGAGCTTCTGGACGTCGTCCGACGGCGGCAGCACATGGTCGGGCGGCTGCGCGCCGCTGGCGAAGGGCGCGAGGGACGGCGAGGGCGATCCGGTCGTCGGCTACGATCTGAACGGCATAGCCTGGCGCGGCGGCCTGGATGTGCTGCGCAGCGGCCAGAGTGAAATCGTCGTTTCCAGCTCGGCCGACAATGGCAAGACCTGGAGCACGCCAACCGTCGCCGTGAAACTCTCGAAACTCCTGTCCGACAAGCCCTGGCTGGCGGTCGATACCAACGCGGACAGCCCGGACAAGAACACGATCTACATTTCCAGCACGCAGTTCGATTCGGAAAACAATTCGCAGATCTACGTGACGCATTCGACGGATGGCGGGCAGACATGGCAGAGCGCCGCGGCCGCCTCCCAGGCGGTATGGCCGCAGGTCAACCAGTTCAGCGATCTCGCGATCGGCGCCGACGGAACCGTCTATTTGAGTTACTTGTCCTGTTCCGCCACCGGCCCGGCCAAAGACTGCGGCGACAGGGCGGGAATGTTATATTTCAGCCAGTCGAAGGATGGCGGCAAAAGCTGGTCCGCGCCCGTCCTCATGGCGAGCATGAGTCTCGCCTTCGACCAGTGCGGCTGTGCCTTTTTCGGCAATCTGCCCAACACTACCGAGCCGATGAGCGAGATACCCGTCATCGCCATCGACAACAGCGGCGGGGCGCATACCGGCGAATTGTACTTCGCTGCCTATACGTGGACGGGCTCCTTCATGCAGCTCCTGCTCGGCACGTCTACGGATGGCGGCAATGTCTGGAACCCGCCTGTTCCGGTGGCGCCCGAGACGGACAAACACGACCAGTTCATGCCCTGGATCAATGTGAGCGCGACGGGGCTTCTGGGAATTACCTGGCTCGACCGGCGCAACGATCCGGACGATGTCGATTATGAGGCGTTTGGTACCTGGTCCGGCAATGGCGGTCAGCACTTCGCCAACGATATCCAGCTTGCGAGTGAACCGTCCAATCCGCTGAATGACGGTTTCAGCGGCGCCTTCATGGGCCAGTACACCGGCAATGCCTGGAACGGCAAAACGCTCTTCGCCGCCTGGCCGGACACCCGCAACGGCGCCGACACGCAGAACGAGGTCGGTGGGCTGCGGCCGAAGTGATTACCCTGCGACGTCTGCACCGATCGCGTCGGAGATGCGCGCAAAGCCATCGCGCGCAAGAAGGGCGAGCAACTCGTTCTTGATGCGCGTGATGAGGCCGGGGCCCTCAAAGGCCAGCGCGGTATAGAGTTGCACGAGCGCGGCGCCGGCGCGGATTTTCGCATAGGCGGTCGCGCCGGAAGAGACTCCACCCACCCCGATGAGAACGAGCCTCGTCCCCGTGCGCGCACGTGTCTGTTTCAGAAGAGCGGTCGACATTTCGAAGAGGGGCCTGCCGGACAGCCCGCCATCTTCCTTCGCATTGGGACCCCTGAGCGAGGCGGGACGCGCAACCGTTGTGTTGCTGACAATCAGGCCTTCTATTCCTGCGCCAAGGGCCACGGCGACAATGTCGTCAAGCGCGTCGGGTCCAACGTCCGGCGCGATCTTCAGAAGCAGCGGGGTTCGGAGCTTCAGCACATCGCGTTCGAGTACAAGCATGTGCAGGAGGCGTGTAAGCTCGCCGCGGCTCTGCAGACCACGCAGGCCCGGCGTATTCGGCGAAGAAACATTCACCGTGACGTAGTCGGCGAACGGCGCGAGCGATGCGAACGCCAGGCGATAATCCGCAATGCGGTCGCTGCTATCCTTGTTCGCGCCGATGTTGATGCCGAGAATGCCATTGCGCGTGCGGTTGCGCAGCCGCGCGGCCCCGTGCGCGACGCCTTCATTGTTGAAACCCATGCGGTTGATGACGGCGTCGTCCGCGTCAAGCCGGAACAGGCGCGGTCGCGGATTTCCGATTTGCGGTCGTGGCGTCAGCGTGCCGCATTCGACGAAGCCGAAACCCAGTCGCAGCATGGCGTCAGGTACCAACGCGTCTTTGTCGAAACCCGCTGCAAGACCAACGGGATTGGGAAAGTCGAGACCAAAAGCGGAGACGGCGAGTCGTGGATCGTCGGCTTCGGCCCGCGGAATGAGCGGCGCACAGACGCGGAGCAGCGAAAGCGTAGCGCGATGCGCCGTTTCGGGTGGCAGCGCGTGCAGCAATGCCGCCCCCGTTTCAAGCAAGCCAATCACAGTTTAGCGCTCTTATACTATCCTGAGACGACGAAACGAATGAATTGCGCGAAGGCAACGGCTCATTGCGCATAACCCTGATCGTGCCACATGAGGCGGTCAAACGCATCCATGTCTTCCGCCTTCAGGGCGGCGAGCAGTTCCTTCGCACGTTTCTGCGCATAGGCTTCATACACGCCATGCGGCGTTGCTGCCACGGCGCGTGAGAGCGCATCGAGGATCGCGTCGCGATAGGCTGCTTCGTGGCAGGCGGCCAGCGTCAATGCGTATTGATATCGAATGACCACATTGTCGGGCGCAGCCGCGAACGCTTTCGAGAAATCCTCGAGCCCGGCCTTCAGGCTCGCGCCGTAGAACCAGCGGGCAAGGGTCGAACCGGCATCATGGGTGATCTCGATGTTCCAGCCGCCGAGCGCCGCCCAGGCCCAGGCGTTGTCCGGGTCCGCCGCTATCGCCGCGTCTATGTTGTTTTTCGCTTTTTCGGCGAAGCCTTTGAAATGGGCTTCAAACATGCCGATGAGACGGGCCTGATAACCGAGTGCGACGACATATTCCACCCGGCCCTCGGAAAGCTTCGGGTCGAGATCGATGGCGTGCTGCGCAAGCTCCAGGGCGTGCTGCAGACACGGACGGCAGGGTTCGGGACGCATCATCTCCGCGGCGAGGTCGGCGCGGGCGGCGAGCGCATAGCCCTCAGCATCGCCCTCGGCGAGCGCAGCCTTTTCCGCTTCGGCAAATTTGCCGTCTTCATACAGCTGAAAGGGCGTTTCCGCGAACGCCGCCGGGGTCAGGAGAAACAGTCCTATTACCGTCCACAACAGCTTCATGCGGTTCCCGCAAACTCGCCGGAAAGCGCGCGGCGGATCAGCGCCGCAGTGGGTGCACACCCGAACAGGGCCGCAAAGGAACCGAAACGCGGTCCCTGGCTCTGCCCGAACAGTATTTCATAAAGCGCCCTGAACCAGTCGCGCAATGGCTCGAAGCTGTGGCGCTTGCCGATCTCATATACCACGTTCTGCACCGTCTCGCCCGCGCGCTCGTCGGGCATGGCGTCGAGTGCGCGCGCAAGGTCGTCAAGCGCGGCGCGTTCCATTTCCGTCGGTGCGCGATAGCGTTTGTGCGGCTTCACGCGATCTTCGTAGTAACGCAGCGCATGGCCGACAAGCCGGTCAAGGCCCGGATTCGCCGTAGGGTCGGCCCCGGGTGCATAGGCACGGATGAAACCCCACAACACGTCGCGTTCATGCGCATTCGAAGCGCTCACCAGGTTGAGCAGCAGTGCGAAGCTGACCGGATAGCTCTCCTTCGGCGGCGCGCCGGCAGCGATATGCCATACGGGATTCTCCAGCCACTTCGCGGTCTCTTCCGTTTCGCGATACTGTTTCAGGAGATCGATGTAATCGTCCACGGCGCGCGGGATCACATCGAAGTGGAGCCGCTTGGCGCTGCGCGGCTTCTGGAACATGAACAGCGCGAGGCTCTCCGGTGGCCCATAGGCGAGCCATTCATCGATGGACAAGCCGTTGCCGCGCGACTTGGAAATGCGCTCGCCATTTTCATCGAGGAATAATTCGTAGTTGAAGCCTTCCGGCGGTTCGCCGCCAAGCGCCCGCTCGATCTTCGACGACAATTCGACCGATGAAATCAGATCCTTGCCCGACATCTCATAATCCACACCGAGCGCGAGCCAGCGCATCCCCCAGTCGGCTTTCCACTGCAATTTGCAATGGCCCCCGGTGACGGGCACTTCCTCGCGCCTTCCATCCTCGTCGTAGACGATTGTGCCGCGCGCGGTATTCCACTCGACTACGGGAACCTGCAAAACACGCCCGGTGTGTGGACAGAGCGGAAGAAATGGCGAATAGGTCGCACGCCGCTCTGGCCCGAGCGTCGGCAATACGATGTCGCGCACCTTCTCGTACTTGGCTAGCACAGTGAGCAGCGCGCTGTCGAAACGGCCACTCTTGTAACAGTCCGTCGAACTCAGAAATTCGTATTCAAAGCCGAAACTGTCGAGGAAAGATCTGAGCCGCGCATTGTTGTGCGCACCATAGCTCGAATGCGTGCCGAAGGGATCGGGGACCGAAGTGAGCGGCTGGCCGAGATGTTCGCGCAGCATGTCCTGGTTGGGGACATTCCCGGGAACTTTGCGCAGCCCGTCCATATCGTCCGAAAAGGCATAGAGCCTGGTCGGCACGTCGCTCATCAGTGCGAATGCGCGGCGTACCCAGCTTGTACGCGCCACTTCGCCGAAAGTGCCGATATGCGGCAGCCCCGACGGCCCGTAGCCGGTCTCGAAAATCACCGCCTCCGGCGCCGGAAGCCCGCGTTTTTCCCGCCGCTCAAGCCGCGCCAAAACCTTGCGCGCCTCCTCGAAAGGCCATGCATGGGCCGCGCGGGCGAGTTCGGGCGAAATGGAAAAGGCCATTGTAAGGGTCATGCCTTGGGCGTTTTGCAGGCGCGAAAGCTAGGCGTTCGACCGCTGGACGGTCAATGATTGGTGCCGAGCCACCCCTTTCCAGCCCTGCGGCGAATGGCCAGATTCATGTCTTCGACCGAGACCGATCGGCGCGGCATCCTGACAACACCCTTAAGTGAAGATACGGAAGGCGATAAAGATTTGATCATCCACCCTTCGCTCGTCCTGACAAATTCAAGCCGGCTTCCAGCCGCTAAACCGAGTTCCTTGCTATTTCGGCGGGAACGACGACGCGCCCCCGCGATCGGACAATTGATGTGATCATGTCGCCTCTCGCTCGTGCCGTACAACTTTCTCGAACGCCTGCAATTCGCGCAATTGAAGCTTATACTGCAATACAGCCGCAAAACGCAGAGTATCAAATTGGCTTGGAGCGGCGCATTGGGTGCTTCGATGCGCCTTCGCCGAGGCTCTGGCGTCGTTTCAATTCTTCAAATGCGAATGTCTGCCTGCAGGGAAAGGATATGAGGCTTGCAAGCTTTTTCCCAATTCGATCATGACAATTCGCGCTAGACTGGCGACACAGGGGCACAGATTTCGAATTTGAAAGACCTCTTCTCCATACCCGCCCTCGTGCCGGCGCCGGGTGGCGCGATGCTGGGATTTGCCGATGGCACGTCGCGCGCGGCGGGGTGGGAGGAAGCGCGCGCGCTGTTCCGTTCGGGCGAAGTGCTGATTGCGAACACGGCCTTCGTCGCGGGAAGACTGCGGAGCGCGCCGGCGCGTCCTCTCTACGATGCGCTTGAGCTCTTCACCTTTGTGCGCCCCGCCATGCCTTTCGTGCCGAGCGCGCTGGGACTCGCGCGGGCATTGGGCCTGACGATGGAGGCTTCGGCGGCTGCGCCGTGGCTCGCGCTGCGTGAAGCCTCGGAACGATTGCTCGAACAGCTTCGGGGATTTCCGGATGCCGAGCGCGCGCGTTTGCGCCCGCTTGCACGTCTGCTCACGGATGCGGGCTGGCGCTGGGGGTCTTTTGTGATCGACGCTGCAGGCGAGGCAGAGAGCAAAGGCTCTCCGCTTTCCGCCTTGGCAGCCTGGCACAGCCTGCCGGAATGGGAAGACGAGGCGCCCCCACCCAAGCCCTCCTCACAGCCTGTCGGCAGCGAGGAGGCGCGTTTGCGTCTGGCGCGGCTGATCGGAGAAGGGGGAGAAACAAGGCTCGAACAAACGGCTTATGCGGAAGCCGCCACACACGCTTTTGGCGCGCGTCAACAAGTCGGCGCGCCGCGCGTCGCGCTGCTCGAAGCCGGAACGGGCGTGGGTAAAACCCTTGGCTATCTCGCGCCGGCAAGCCTGTGGGCCGAAAAGAACGGTCCGGGGCTCTGGCTCTCCACCTACACACGCAATCTGCAGCGCCAGATCGTGCAGGAAATCGCGCGACTCTATCCCGACCCGGCGGAACGCGAAGACAAGGCGGTCGTGCGCAAGGGCCGCGAGAATTATTTGTGTCTGCTCAATTTCGAAGATGCGGCGCGGCGCAATGTACTCGCGCCGGGGCAGCGCCTGGTCGCGCTGGGGCTCATCGCGCGCTGGATCGCAGCAAGTGCGGACGGGGATGTTTCAGGTGCGGGTTTTCCGTCCTTCCTTGCAGCATCTTTTCCCATCCGCGAGATCACCGACAGGCGCGGCGAATGCATTTATTCGGCCTGTCCGCATTACCGCACCTGTTTCATCGAACGTGTCATCCGCCGATCGCGGCGCGCGCCGATCGTCGTTGCCAATCATGCCCTCGTGATCGCGCAGGCCGCGCAGGACTGGACGTCGGGCGAAGGCGGCGAAACGGCTACGGAGCGGCGCGTGCGCTATGTCTTCGACGAAGGTCATCATCTCTTCGACGCTGCCGATTCCGGCTTCGCGGCCCATCTCTGCGGGCGCGAGATGGCTGAGTTGCGCCGCTGGATCCGGGGCGCGGAGGGGCGGACGCGTGGGCGTCATCGCGGCCTGGAAGAACGGCTCAGGGACATGATTGCCGGCGATGCGGATGCGCGGGCGCAACTCGACCGGGTGAATGCCGCGGCAGGCGCGTTGGCGGCCGACGGCGCGGTCGTGCGCATCGTGAATGCGGGCGCGCGCAATGCCGGCGAAGCATTTCTGGCCGCTATCTGGCAGCACGTCCAGGCGCGAAGCGGAGATGCCGATCCGCTCTATTCGCTCGAATCCGAAACGGAGCCGCTCGGCGATGAATTGCGCGCGGCCGCGCAGGAGCTGAAGGAAGGTCTCGCCAATATTGCGCGACCTTTGCTCGCGCTCGCCGGACAGTTGCGGCGAAAAATGGATGTGGAGGCGAAGCACCTCGAAGCGGCAGAACGTGTGCGTCTGGAGGCTGCGGCGCGTGGTCTCGAGCGGCGCGCGAAGCAGCTCCTGCCGGCGTGGATTGCGATGCTTGATGCGCTGGAACGGGGTCGCGAACAGGAATTCGTCGACTGGTTCGAGGTCGAACGCGACGATGGACGCGATTTGGATGTCGGGCTCCGTCGCCACTGGATCGATCCGACCATACCCCTGTCGAGCGATGTGCTCGCGCCCGCCCACGGCGTGCTCATTACTTCGGCGACGTTGCGCGATTCCGAGGCTGGAGCGGACGATTGGCAATCCGCGGAAGTGCGCACCGGCGCGCATCACCTGGCCGAGCCGCCGGCGCGCGCGAGTTTCGGCTCACCGTTCCGTTATGCCGAACAGGCGCGCATTTTTGTCGTGCGCGATATCGAACGGCGCGATCCCGCAGCGCTGGCGAGCGCCTACCGCGAATTGTTTCTGGCGTCCGGCGGCGGCGCACTCGGGCTGTTTACTTCGGTGCGAATGCTGCGTGCAGTTGAAGAGCGCATCGCGGCGCCGCTCGCCGAAGCCGGTCTCACGCTTTACGCCCAGCATGTGGACCGGCTCGATGCGGGTACGCTCGTCGATCTTTTCCGCGCCGAAGAAAATGCATGCGTGCTCGGCACCGATGCATTGCGCGACGGTGTCGACGTGCCCGGCCGCTCGCTGCGCCTCGTCGTCTTCGACAAGGTGCCGTGGCCGCGGCCGACAATCCTCCACAAGGCACGGCGCACGCGGTTTGGCAGGAGCTATGATGATCTGCTGACCCGGCTGCGGCTGAAGCAGGCTTTCGGCCGCCTCGTCCGCAGCCAGAGCGACAAAGGGTGCTTTGTGATACTCGAACCGGCGACACCGTCACGTCTTCTGGGCGCCCTTCCGTCCGAGACGCCCGTCAGACGCTGCGGCCTTGCAGAGGCGGTCGCAGAGGTGCGCAGTTTCCTCGGCCCGTGATGACGTCACATCGCCGCCGACATCGAAAACGGGCTCGCACTGTCCGTCGATCTGAAGGGCGATCAGGGACTGCGCCTGTCGAAGCATTTCCCGCAGTAATGGCGAACATACGTTGTTGCGGCGAATCCACACCAATCGGGAAATTGTAGGAAGTCGCCGTACGGCCATTGCGCACAGACGTAGTCCCGGCACACTTCCATCGCTGCGGTTTCGTCGCCGAGGGGGATGTAGGGAATCGTAGCGCGTAGGGTCCGCATTGAAGGGGGCAGCATGAGGCGGCTACGGCGCGAAAACGCGCCGGCCGCCTCATGGCATTTCTGGGGGAAAATCGTGCATTGGCGTTGCTGGCGGAACGCGTGCTAAGCCGGCCCATGCATCATTTCGTCCACGACTTCATCGCCTTCATCAAGCTGCACAGCGTCTGGGCCGGGCCCGCCATGTTCCTGATTTCCTTCGGCGAATCCTTCGTAGGCCTCAGCCTGTTTTTTCCCGGCACGACCGTCATGGTGGTGGCAGGCACGCTGGTGCGGTGGCCCCTCAACCCACACGGCGTATTGAGCGTCTGGCCGCTGATGATCGGCGGAATTCTGGGCGCCGTGCTCGGAGACGCCATCTCTTTCTGGATCGGCCGGCGCTTCGGGCATCTCCTCGAAAAGCACTGGTATTTCGTGCGCCACCCGGATCTGCTGCCGCGCGGCTACCGCTTCTTCGAGCGTTTCGGGACGGCGAGCGTTTTTATCGGACGGTTCTTCGGTCCGGTGCGGGCAGCCATTCCGTTGGTGGCCGGCATCATGGAGATGCCATGGCCGCAATTCTGGATCGCCAATATCGGCTCGGCACTGATCTGGGCGCCTGCACTCCTGCTGCTCGGCACGAGTTTCCGCGAGATCCTGCGGGCCATCGGACTCCGGCACGGCGCGCCGATCGCACTTGCTATCGGGGGAGCGGTCATCCTGACGGTGCTGACCGCCATTGCCTATCGGTCCGGCTTTTTCGAGAAGCTGCAGGAGCGCTGGCGCACCCGGTCGCAGAAGAGCGAGCAATCATGAAACCCTGGCTGTTGATCTGGACTGTGTGGACTGCGCTTGCCGCTCTGGCGGCGCAGGCGAGCGCCGCGGAGCCGAAGCTCGTCTCGGCCTGGGTTCAGATGGCGCCGGGCGGCCTCGCCGAAGCCAGGGCTGTGATCGAGGGCTCGGCATGTCCGGACGTTACCATCGACGGCAAAAATGTCCCGATGCGCGTGCGCGCTGCATCGAACGCGGCTTTCTCGAATCTGCTTTGCGCGGCCACGCTTTCGAGCGAAATCAGGAAGGCCTCCATCCTCGGCCGCGATCTTCCGCTGCCGGTGGCAATGCCCCAGAAGATCCTCGTAATCGGCGATACGGGTTGTCGCATCAAGGGCGGAACGGTTCAGGATTGTAACGATCCGTCCAAATGGCCTTTTCCTCATGTTGCCGCGGTTGCAGCGAAACTGAAGCCCGATCTCGTGATTCACGTGGGCGACTATCTTTATCGCGAGAGTGCCTGTCCATCCGGCAATTCGGGCTGCGCCGGCAGCCCGTCGGGCGATGATTGGCCGGCCTGGTGGGCGGATTTCTTCGCGCCCGCCGCCCCCCTGCTCGCCGCCTCGCCGTTCGCCTTCGTGCGCGGCAATCACGAGGAATGCGCACGCTCCGGCGCGGGATGGCTGCGCCTGCTTGGCCCGCTGCCGGTCGATCCCAAAGCGCCGTGTACGGATCATATCGCTCCCTGGCCGCTGCCGCTCGGCAACGTGACGCTCGCCGTGATGGACGATGCGCATGCACCAGATGTAACAGTCGAGGACGATCTGGTGCCGCTCTATCGCGCCGATTTCGCCGCTGTCGCGCGCATGCAGTCGCCGGTCTGGCTCGCCATGCACCGGCCGATCTGGGGCATGGTGCAGCTGCCGTTCGGGATCGTCACCGGTGGTAATCGCACCATGATGGCCGCACAGGAGCCGCACGGGATTCCGAACAACGTGTCGCTTCTCCTGGCCGGCCATATTCACACGTTTGAAGCAATCAACTACGACAAGGACGCGCCGCCGCAGCTTCTTGCAGGCGAAGGCGGCGATCTTCTGGACAGGGCGCCGCGCGATCTCTCCGGCCGCAGCGTGGGCGCGCTCAAGATCACGTCCGGGATTTCGCTGCCGGGCTACGGCTTCCTTCTGTTGAATCGTTCACGACCCGGCTGGAAGGTCCATGTGCTCTCGCAGGACGGCGCGGAGGAAGCAATCTGCCTCTACCTCAGCCGCCACCTCGATTGCCGCGCCAACAATTCGCCCGGGAAGTGAAAAGCAATATTTACCACCAGGAGCACGAAGAGCACGAAGGAAGAATAGGGCGCTGCGCGCGCTCTCTTCTTTGTGCTCTTCGTGCCCTTTCTGGTAAAATGACTTCGCGCTACTGCGACAGTTATTGCGCAAGCTGCATGACGGCGCGGGCGACGCGGGTCATTTCGTAGAGGCGGTTCATTGGAGTAATTTCAAGCGATCCATCGTAACGGCGCGCGTAACCCCGCAGCACCAGTCCCTGTTGAAATCGCCGAAATTTGGCCGAGCCTCCGGGCAGATCGTAGATGTAGACCGGATGACCGCTGGCGCAGGCTTCCGAAACCATGTTCACCGAATCGCCGGTCACGAGGATCGCGTCGGCAAGCGCGAGAATGCCGTAATACGGATTGGCGCCCGAGCCGTCCCACACAAATCCCGGTGTCGAAACGAGCGCCGTGCGCAGTTCCGCGATATTTGCGTCGCCGGTGCGCCGCGAGGGTGTGACGAGCACGCTGCCGCCGGAGGACTTGGCATGCCGTGCAATTTCCGTCGCAAGCGCGCGCGCCTCGTCAGCACCAAAGCGATAGACGGCATTGGCGCCACCGATCAACACACCGATGAAAGGACGGGGCAACCCGGCAACGCGCGGTTCAAGCAGGCGCGCGTCCGCGTTCAGCTTTTCAGGTATCACGCGGTGCAACGCACCGATGGTCTGGATGACATTCGCGCCCCAGAGATTGTCGTGCATCGGCGTGATGACGAGATCGAAATGACGGGGCGAGATACCGGGGTTCTGGATCTGGACGCGGCGCGTGCGCGGACTTTTCTGTCTCACATAGAGCGAAGCGGGAACGCTTTGCCGGCCTGTCGCGATCAGCAGTTCGGGCCAGGGTGGTGCAAGTGTATTGTCGACGAAGGCGTGATCAAGGCCGATGCGCAGATGCGGAGCCAGATCGCGCCACGGATTGCGCAGCGCGACGCGTTTGACGGTCGGGTCGATGCCCAACGCTTCGGCGAGGCCGAGGCATTGGCTTTCCATGCCCGACTTGCCGTCCGTGACGATCCAGCAGGACGAGAAAGCGGTCACGCTCAGAAACCGAACATGTGGTCCAGGCTAAAGCTGCCTTCCTCGCCTTCGACTCCATGATAGCCGAAGAGTCGGCAGGTTTCGTCGCGCACGATCACATAGGGACATGGGCCGGCAGCTGCGAGGACGGCCTCATCGAAAACATCCTGTACGCGCCACAGCCGCGACCCGGAAGCCGGAACGCGCAATTCGCTCTGGGCGATGTCTTCGCCCGCAGTGTTTCGCAGGAGAAGCGATGTCGTCGAATGCGGATGCCAACTCTGCGAGACCGGATAGATGAGATGACAGAAGGTGCGCAGCGGTGCGGGCGCGATGCGCAGGAAGAGACGGGTTGAAAGGCCGGGCGGCGGCCCGGAATAGGATTGCGGCTCGCCGCGCCATGTAAGCGCGCTGTTGAACATATGCGAGCCGAAACTCGTCTCCGCCACGTGGCCACTTGCGCGGTTACGATACCGGAACAGTGCGTGCAGCCAGCCATCCGCGTCATCGCCGGCTTCAAAATCATAGATGAGTTCGACATGTCCCGTTCCGCGCGCCAACGCCGAGACATCGAGCGCTTCGCGATGATTGCGCGGCAACGCGCCGAAGCGATGCTCCGCGACACACAGGCCTTCTGTATCGAAGACGAGCGCCTTGATCGGCAGCTCTTGCTGCGCGGTAGACATGGGAGTCGGCAGGACTTCGGTCACGAATTCGCCCGGCGGAAGCAGCGCTCCAGGCAGGATATGGCCTTTGCCCATATACGCACCGAGTTCGGTAAGTCCACGGTCCGCTTTGAGGTCGGTGCGCTCGACATTGGGATGTGCGATGCGCGAGCGTCCGTTCCGCGCGATCACCTCATAGCGCGGCCGCACCACACGTTTGCCGGCGTGAATCTCGATCTGGTCGGGCCAGGAAATCCCCGGCAGCATGTCGCGCATATGCACGGCGCGCGTCGCGAACGGCGCGATCGGATGGGGAATTGTTGTAATTCCATCCGAACCCATCCGCGCGAAGCCGAATTCGTTCGGCGGAATCGTCGTGGGATGGCTGTTCTGCACCCATAGCACGACGTCCTCGTCCGCGGCGGGAGCGGGAAGCCCCGCATAAAGATCGGCCGGCCAGGAATTCGCGTCATGTGTAGCAGAGAGCACGTTCCTTGCGTCGCCATAGGTGTCGAGCGCGTATTTGACGATATCGTGCCCGGCAACGCCCACGGCATGTACGAAGAGTTGGCCGGTGAAGGCGGGCAGGCCAAAGCGCGCGCGCACCTCGCGGCTGTCGATGATGAGCGAGGATTCGGGGCCGCCGCAATCTTCCGTCCAGGTTTGCAATATTTGTCCGTCCGCACCGAAGAGGCGGCACCAAAGGCTTACTTTTCCCGCGCCGTAGCGCGACCAGTAATTTGTGGTTGTGATCCGCGTGTGATGACCCGCTTCATCGCGGAAGAACACAAAATTGGTGGCGAAGTTCAGCGGCGAAAGATAGCGCGTCGGCAACGTCAACAGCTCGGGCGGCAGCCTCAATGCATCGAGGGAGAAGATTTCCACGCCGGCCGGCAGGAGATGCCGGATATGCGCGAGTTTCTTTTCCGCATCGAAGCCAGCGACGAACAACGCCGAGACGCGCGCGGCCGAAATTTCCGTGACCGGCTGCGCCCCGACGTCGCGAAAGCGGCGTCCCAGATGCTGAAGGTTTTGAACGAAATAATGCGTCGACGCGGGCAGCGGATGGAAGACGTCGCATGCTTCCGCGATGCCATCGGGATCGTAGAGGGCATAGGCTGCGCTGGCGCCGAGCTTTGCGAGCAGCATTTCGGCCTTCTCCGCCGCCAGCGGGTGCGACAGTGCCTTGTAAAGTGCGTTCCCGCCACTGTCGTTGCGGAAAGTTTCAATTCGCAGCGGCATGCGTCCTGCCACGATCGGAAATGAGCCGCTTGAAGAAGGCGCTGACGCGATGCCGCGCCTGCTCGCGCGCCACGACGCCGGCGTCGGTTACCCAGTTCACCTGAATCACGCGGCGCTGTCCATCAAACGGCGCGAAACCGTGCCAGGCTTTCGGTCCGTTGCGGAAGATCAGGAGCGTGCTTTCCTCGGGCGGCACCTCGGCCACGTAATCCTCGAGATCGTCCGCCGAGCGCAGCAGTCTCAGCCGCGCGCTCGCACATTCCCAGCTGCGGTTGGTGTAAAGCAGCACGGTAATCAGCTTGGTCTCGCTGTCGGTGTGAATGCGGCCGTCGCGGGCGGCACATCGGCCGCGCACCGTCACCATCACGGGACGCGAATCGAGATCGATGTCGAATTTCCGCGCGACGATCGCGCGCATGGATGGGCCGGTAAGCTCTTCGATCATTTGCGCGAAAGCGCATCCGTAGGACAGCGAAGGGAGAGGAAAGCTTCCCGGCCGGTCTATCCGGGGATAATCGGTCTCGATCGCAGTGCGGAAATCCGGCGCAACGAAACCCGGAACGATGGTGAAGGCGAATGGTTCGGTCGTGACCCTGGCGGCGTCCAGTCGTGCGAAGTCCAGCATGCCGTGTGCGGTTCGTCGTGAAAGATGAGGGCGAGGCAAATCGGTAACAGGACAGCGCGGAAAAGGACAGCCTTTTGTCAACCATGCCTGGAGCGCCTCAAGATCCGTGACTGGTCGGCAAGAAGGAAAGGCAGATAGAGCAGCAGGGTGAACAGCAGCCCAAGGCCCACAAGCGCGAAGAGGTAGACGGGCCAGGGACCGAGATAATCGAGCAGCGAAGACGCCTCAGGTTTGGCGCGAAGATAGCCGAAATTGGTGTGAAATGCGGCGTTCGTGGCGAGCGCAGCCAGGAAATAGGCAAAGGACCACGCGATCACGCGGGGGATCGAGCCCGGCCAGGGGCGCATGCCGCGGCCCAGCGTCAGGTAGAGGACGGACGCGATGACGCCGCCATGAAAGCCGAAAAAGACGATGAAGCGTGGATCGGGAAAACCATAGGCCAGGTTGGGTGTCAGCAGGGCCTGCAAGGTGCCTGAAAGCGACCAGAACCAGGCGAGTTCGTAGCTCCGCTGGTTCGGCCAGAGCAGGGTGATCAACGTAGCGATGGCCGCCCAGTCGCACAAATCCATCGGCAGGAGGGTGGTCACCGAAACCCAGCCCTGCGACACGATGAGCCAATACCATAGCGTCCAGGTCGCGATCAGCTCCGCCGCCAGAGCAAGCGAGATCCCTCGCGCGAGAGCCCGGTTTTGGGCCTTGCGCACGATTGCCGCGAGCGCAAAAGGCAGAATGAAAGTGAGCGCAATGACCGTGAGATGCGCCGATCCGAACCGGACGAAAGGGTTGGCCATCGGGCTGATCGCTATCATCGAGACCGGATTACGCGGGGCTTTTCCTTAACGACCGGAATGGCCTGCAAAAACTGCTATTGACTCTACCGGATTAGTCGTGTTTTGTGCCGGGTATCAAGACGGAGGCATCCCTCGATGCTCAAGGCGCTGATGGCGAACCCGCAACTCCAAGGGACCCAACCTTTCCCCCTGGGCAGGTCCTTTATTTCCTGGAGTGATGCCGATATACGGCTAGATCCCTCGAACTTCGCCATCAGCGCCGCCCTGTCCGACGAAGAAGACTTCGAACTGGGTGGAGAGTTTCTGGACGTCTTCATCCGCGCGGGCGAGCGCGTGGCCGGCTTCCTCGCCGGCTGTATCCTGATCGCAGGCGTCTGGATAATCTGGGCCGCGCTTTAGCAATCGCGCGGACCTGCCATTGTATTAACATTGCGCCCCCGCATGAAGAGGGCGCGGCGATCGTGCGCAGTTCTGCGAAGACAGGGTCCCTCGCGGCGATTCTTGACCGCCTCGAACGCCTCTATTCCTTCGAGGCGCCCCCTGCCAGCGCGTTCAAACTCATACTCACGGAAAACATCGGCTATCTGATCGATGATGCACGTCGCGAGGACCTGGTCCGCGAATTCGGCCAGCGCGTTGGCTTCGATGCGGCAAGCATCGCCGAGGCGTGCGACGAGGTGTTGCTCGACATTGCAGAGCGGGGCGGCATGCAGCCAAAGATACGCGTCGAACGCTGGCGGCGGATGGCAGAAATCATACTCGCCGAGTGCAGCGGCGATCTCGATGCCCGTCTGCGCGGGTTGCCTGCCGCTCGCGCCCGCAAGCTTCTGAAGACGTTTCCTGCAATCGGCGATCCCGGCGCGGACAAGATTTTCCTGTTCTGTGGGTTCGATATCCGCCCGGCACTGGAATCCAACGGCCTGCGCGTGCTTGTACGGCTGGGGTTAATTGAAGCGGCTGCGTCCTATGCCACGAGTTACCGGGCCGCGACCTCCTGCCTCGCCGCAGCCTTTGCCGGCGACCGCGACCGCCTCATTTCCGCCTTTCTGCTGCTGCGCGAGCACGGCCGCGCGCTCTGCAAGCGCAGCGCGCCGCAATGCATGGCCTGTCCGCTGGATGCGCTCTGCGCCCATGCGCCGGCCAAAGGCTTTTAAGCATCTTCGCAATCGCACTGCTTCATGCTAGGGAGGCGTCTGTGCGGGCGTAGTTCAGTGGTAGAACGACAGCTTCCCAAGCTGTATGTCGTGGGTTCGATTCCCATCGCCCGCTCCAGCATTTCGGGGGCCTGTTCCGTGGCTTGTTGGATCAAATATTCCGGCTTGCCGTAACTCATGATCACTCCCGAAGGATGACGCCGTTCTGACCGTTACCCCGCGGCGCGGAACGGGGCTTGCGTGAAGAGGCGCTCTTTCGGAAACAGCACGATGACCGCCGTGCCGCGCTCGCATTCGCTCTCGATCTCGATCGTGCCGCCGTGGAGTTCGACGAGGCATTTGGTCAGCGGCAGTCCGAGACCCACGCCGTCATATTTCCGCGAAAGCCGGCTGTCCACCTGTCCAAACGGGGCAAGCGCGACATCGATCTTGTCGGCGGGTATGCCGATCCCGGTATCGGCGATCCGGAATATGAGGCCGCCGGTCGCGTCGACGCTGATCGTCAGGCGCACCGAACCAGGAGCGGGCGTGAACTTCACCGCATTCGACAGCAAATTGATCAGTATCTGCTGCAGCTTTGTCGGATCGGCAAACATGGGCGGAAGTCCTTCATCGATCTCGACCGAGAAGTCGATTTCGGCCTTCTCCGCCATCGGTCGGATCATGCCTTCGCACAGCGATACTACTTCGGGAATGTCGATCTCATTTTCATGCAGTGTGAGGCGATGCGCCTCTGCCCGTGCCAGGTCGAGAATGCCGTTGATGATCGTGAGAAGGTGCGTCCCGCTGTCCTCGATCAGCTTCGAATATTCGATATATTTTTCGGGCATGGGGCCGAACGCCTGCTGATGCATGATGCTCGAAAAGCCGATCACGGCGTTGAGCGGCGTGCGCAATTCGTGGCTCATATTGGCGAGGAATTCGGTCTTCGTGCGATTTGCGCTTTCGGCCTCCTCCTTCGCCATTACGAGGCGAGCCTGGTTTGCGCGGAGCTCCTGCGATACGCGGCTCGCGCGCAGCATGTATTGCACGCGATAGTTCAGTATGACCCATTTGATCGGTTTGTTGATGAAATCCGTCGCGCCTGCGTCGAAGGCCTTGACGATCGACGGCACGTCATCGAGCCCGGTGGCGACGAGAATGGGAATGTATTCCGTCTCGGGCCGTTTGCGTAGTTCCTGACAGAGCTGAAAACCGTCGATACCCGGCATGAGAACGTCCGCGATGATCAGATCGGGAGGGTTCTGCGTGCAGTAGCGTAGCGCGGCCTCGCCATCCTCGACGGCGGCGACACGAAATCCCGCATCCTCGAGCGTAGCCGACATGAACTCGCGGATCACGGCATCATCGTCAACAACCAGGATTGAGACGCTTTCGGTTTCGTCAGGCGGCAACATTCGCTGCTTCCATGAATGCCCGCGCCGCTTTGATTGCGGCGGTAAGGTCGGTGTCGAGGGGCTGGAGATGATGCTTTATCGCGTCGAGGCCTTTGTCCCGCGCCGATTGTTCGATCGCGGCGCAGCGGGCGGAAAGCTGAAGCGCGCCCAGCGCCGCCGAGCTTGATTTCAGGCTGTGCGCGGAGCGGACAACAATGTCGCAATTTCCCGCTGTGTGCTCCGTATGGATGGTTTTGACCAGCGCCGGCGCTTCGCCCAGGAAACGCATGAATATCTGCCTCAGGCGCGCGGCGCCATTTGCGCCCTGAAAAGCGCGAATTTCCGAAAAAACACTTGTATCGAGCACAGCCGTCGGAGGCAGAAGTGTCTCCGATTCCGGCCGTTGAAGGATCGGCTCCGGCGCGCGATCGACGGGCGTCAGCCAGCGGCGCAACGCCTCGCCCAGTTGAATATCGTTGAACGGCTTGGTGAGGAAATCGTCCATGCCGGCCCGGAGGCATTTTTCACGCACCTCGATCAGCGCGTGTGCAGTCAGGGCGATGATCGGCGTCCGCTTTCTTTGTTTGTGGTTCGCGCACTGGCCGGTGCGGGTTTCGAATGCCCGGATGCGCTTCGTCGCTTCCAGACCGTCGATGACGGGCATTTCGCAATCCATCAGCACGACGTCGAAATTGTCCTGCATGTATATGTCGACCGTGACCCTGCCGTTGGACGCCGTCGTGACCTGCAATCCCATGGATTCCAGAATTCCAGTGACGACGTCGCGATTGACCAGATTGTCCTCGGCGACGAGAATTCGGCCCTCGAAATACAGCCGTTTGTCCCGGGCGCGATTTCGCCGTGAGCCCGACGCGATACCGGAGGCTTCTTCGGTTCGTGCGGCCAACTGCGCAAGGCAATCATGGAGTTCGGACGGCCGCGCGGGCTTTGCAAGCATGGCCAGCGCGCCGAGTTCAGCAATGCTTTCGTCGGCGACGCTGGCGTCCATGCCGACGAGAAGGATAAGGTTTCCGGCCCGGCCGTTCCGCACAGTTCTTATTTGTTTCGCCAGTTCGAAGCCGGGCCTCCCCAATCCCTTCAGATCGATGATCGCAGCACTGAACCCCGAATCCGACTCAATGGCCTCAACCCATCTGGTTTGCCCGTCGGTGACCGTCGTCACAATATGGGCTTGGATGTTCCAGCTTGCAAAATATCGCGCCATCACGCGCGCACTGGCAGCGTTGCCGTCGACGACCAGCACACGAAAGCCTTCCGGGAATTTACTTGGCGCCCGCGTGCGGCCTTCGCTTGAGGCGAGCAATCCCATGCGTGCGGTGAAATGGAAGCTCGAACCGTGGCCGGTTTCGCTTTCGAACCAGATCCGGCCGCCCATCAGTTCGACGAGCTGCTTGGTAATGGCGAGCCCAAGGCCCGAACCGCCTCGCAACCGCGTCATCGACGCATCAAGCTGTTGGAAAGATTCGAACACCTTGTCATGGTCCACAGCAGCGATGCCGATGCCTGTGTCCTCGACCGAACAGGCCAGGACCAGGTGATCCGCCGCGCTGGATTCCGGTATTACCTTCAGATAAATCTCACCGCATTCGGTAAATTTGATGGCATTGCCAATGAGGTTGACGAGCACCTGGCGCAGGCGCACAGGATCGCCGCGCAGATACGACGGCACATCCTCGCCGATGTAATAGACGAATTCGAGTCCGGCACTTGCGCAGCGCTCGGAAAAGATGTCGACAACGTCGCTGATCATTTCGCGCACGTCGAATTCGACTTCGAACAGCTCGAAGCGACCGGCTTCTATCTTCGAGAAATCGAGGATGTCGTTGACAACGCCCAGGAGTGCCTGTCCTGAACGCGACAGGTTTTCGACGAGTCTTTCTTGCCGCTCGTTGAGCGGCGTCGAAGCGAGCAGATTGGCAATGCCGAGGATACCATTGATCGGCGTGCGGATTTCGTGACTCATCGTGGCCAGGAACTGCGATTTTGCCGCGTTCGCCGCTTCCGCGTCCTTGCGCGCCTTGTCGCCGCGCGCGATTTCCTCCTTGAGGCTCTGGGCGAGTTCGGTTTGCTGCCCCGCAAAGCTGGCGACCATCGTGCATGCCGCGATCAGTCCGACGAACAGCGTAATCAGCATCGCGAGGAGCATCGGCGGGAAGACCATCCCGCTTTGCACCAATGCGTTGTCCAGCGGAAAGAACATCGATGCCTGCATCGCCGTGTAATGCATGCCCGAGATGGCGAAGCCCATCACCGAAGCGGCAACAAGCGTCGAGAGCAGTTTCGAAGTCTGGGAACCGGAAAGCCAGAAACGGATGCTGAGCGACAGGAACGCCAAGGCGACGGCGACTCCCACTGACACGGCTACAAGGATCGGATCGTATCGGAGCAGGGCGTTGGCCTCGACCGAGGCCATGCCGGAATAATGCATCGCGCCGATCCCGCCACCCATGAGCACCGCGGCGATAGCCGTCGTCGCGAATGTCGGAGTGCGGCGCCGGCTGACGAT
>DATAYG010000092.1:0-16382 GCA_036272695.1 Rhizomicrobium sp.
CCATTGGTGAGACATTTCGTGGCTCACGACCTCGAAAACATCCTGCCGCTCCGGCTCGGTCGATTTCGCCGGATCGAACAGAAGCTCACCCTGCGAAAAGAAAATCGCGCCCCAGTTTTCCATCGAGCCGCCTTCGATCTCGCCCGGCGCGGCGATCAGATCGAGCTTGGGGAGGGGATAGTGATAGCCGAAGTAATTGTCGTAATAATGGAGCAGCAGGGCCGCCTGATCGAGCGCATAGGCGGCTTTCGCGGTGTCGCCGCGCTTGACCACCACGCCCACATCGACGCCCTCCACGATGCGATGGATGCGTTCGAAGTCGCCGATGCCAAGAAACAGGAGATAGGTCGACATTCTCGGCGTCATCACGAAACGCACCCGCTTGGTGGCCGGGGAAAGCTGCTCCTCGGTCTGGACCGGCATGTTGGAGACCGCGGTGCGGTCGGCAGGAACGTCGACGGTCAGCGAGAATGTCGCCTTGCGCGCGGGCTCGTCCCAGCAGGGAAGAAATTTGCGTGCGCTCGCCGGCTCGAAATTTGTTGCCAAAGTACGCTGCGGACCTGTAGAGGTCTGATAGTCCATGGCAAAGAAGCCGAGTGTCTCGCGGCTGATCTTTCCATGATAGTCGATGGCCAGCATGTGCGCCCCTGGCGCAATGGGCGCCGAAAAATGGAGCGTGGCGCGGCCGAGCCCGATATCAAAGGTTGTCGTCCCGTCGCGTGTGCCGTCCAGTGTGACCCGGTCGAACACGAGATCCTCGGCGTTCAGCACTACATCTGACGTCGGCCGCCTCACCAGGACGCCGACGACGACCTTGCCCTGCCAGGTCAGCGCCGATGCGTCGGGTGCGACGGACAGGTTGTAATGCACGGGAACGACGTCGTCCGGCAGCAATTGCGGAGCGGCGTCCGCCGGCGATGGCGCAGCCGCCAGAAGCGCGGCCACAACAATGAGCGCCAGCCTGATGTGCCCCGGCATGCAATATTCCTTCCTGATTGAGACCCGAACAGTCCGCATCCATTCTCGCCCGACCGATTGCGTGCGGCAAGCACACGGCAAGTCCTGCAACGGGTTCGATAATTGATGGCGTCGCCTGAATAGGTCCCGGCATTGTAGCTGTCGATGGCTTCAGCCCCGACGATGTCGTCCAGAGGACTGCCCCCCGCCACCGGCAGTACTTGCGTTGCAAAATACATGCCCTGCGCTGAGGTGAGGCCGAATCCAACGCATTTCCGAATTTGTTCGTCGCCGGGCCGGGCCGCCAGGCGGCAATTATCGTTCCGCCGCGTCGGCTGCACCTATAATCGGCCGCCAATTGTCGCAAACTGTCGCGGACCGGCTCCGGATTTCGGCCGATGCGGTCAAAACAGATAACCTGCGCGCCCGGACAGCAGTCCGGGCGCGCAGGAATACTCCAATTACAGATTTTGCCGGTTCGTTATTTCCGACGGCCCTTGCCCCAGTTCGGGTTCGTCGGAAATCAGGCCGACTGCTTAGCCGCGGCCGCCGCGTGAATTCAGCGAGATGCCGAGATGAAGCGCCTTCTGCCGGATCGCTCCCTCGGTTCTTTTGAACCGGCGGGCGATCTTGGCGGCCGGTGTCTTCGCTTTCGCAAGAGACTTGAACTCCTTGACGTCCTCGGGAGTCCAGGCACGGCGCTTGATCGCTTTCTTCTTCGCTGGGGGCATTTCGAATCTCCGATGGGGTTGAAGCAAATTTGCATAGCACGAACTTGCCAAATGTCCACACCCAAATGTGCTCCGGGTTGCGGTATATTTGCAACTATCTGTTATCAATATATATGTCAAGTAGGGTCGGTGATGACCGAATCGGGAACAAAACAGAGAAAATCCCCGTTTGCGATGGCCGGAAAATGAACCACAGGCCGCCCCGGCCATTATTCCCGGCCGGGTAGGCCCTGGAATTAGTTCTCCGGGTGCCGGGCCCTGCTGTTTCCTCGGTGGAACAGACAAACATGCCTGTTTCGGGCCTTTTTGCGGCGCGGCGGCTGATTCGCACGGCATACCCGGCCTTGATCTGCGCCCGGACTCTCATGAGTCCCGCCCGGCGGCCGGTCGGGCACGGTCACAGCCGCCGACATATAGTTCCTCCGAGCGCATAAAGTCGGAAGTAAGCAGGACTGGCGGTTCATGCCCGTCGATCGCGGCTATTCCCGCTGTTGGTGCAGACCGGGGTGGAGTGAAATTTCAGCAATCATTGGATGGTGGGACATCGAACCTGTCCTTGCACATCCTGATCGGGGCGATGGATCGCCCAGTCCTCGAAGCCGGATTCTGTTCGCTGCTTAGCCCTGCATCGCCGTCTATATGACGACCAACAGGACGCATGGCACTGGGCCGACCTGCGCATGAGGCTTACATTCCGACCCCGGTGTTCATGGATGGCCGGAACAACGGACCGCGATGACGGAGGTGGGGGTGGTCCCGTCTGCGGCCGGCGCGCGCGAGTTTCAAGACCCGGCGGCAAGATCGCATGGCTGCGGCCACTCTGCGTCTGACCGATATTTCACGACGATTGTCCCTCTCATCTGCGGGTGGACGGTGCAGATATATTTGTAGGTGCCGGCTCGTCGAATTTGACGGCGGGATCGGCGTCCTTGTTGAAACCGATATGCGTATCGCTGATCTGCATGAAGGGCGGCGGCCCACGCCCGCCTGCCCGAAGACGACACCATAAGGCAAGATTAGAGGCCGCATTGAGACGCGGCGGGACTTGGGCCTCGAATCTCGGGCGCCGGTCGTTCATGCATTGTATAAGACCGTTCGGCCGGTGCGTTTACTCCGGACGCGGCCTGCGAGTCATCACAGCTGGAGTGGGACCAATGAAAGCGTTGCGCTTTGCCGAATACGGGCCGCCATCGGTGCTGGTTATGGAGGAACGCGAAACGCCACGGCCCGGGCCCGGCCAGTCTCTGGTCCAGGTGCAGGCTACCGCAATCAACCCCAGCGATGTGAAGAATGTTGCGGGCGCCTTCAGGAGCCCGCTGCCGCGTACGCCCGGCCGCGATTACGCCGGCATCGTCGTGGATGGGGCAGGCAAGGGACGCAAAATCTGGGGCAGCGGGCCGGCTTTCGGCATTGCCCGCGATGGTTCGCACGCCCAATACATCGTCATTCCTGAAAACTGGCTTTCCGACAAACCCGGACATCTTTCGATGGCCGAGGCCGCCGCGATCGGCGTGCCGTTCCTCGCGGCATGGGACGGGCTGGTCAACGCGGCCGGCATGAACGAAGGCGAAACCCTGCTGGTGACGGGCGCAGCCGGCGCGGTCGGTCGCGCGGTGATCCAGATCGCGCATTGGAAAGGTGCCCGCGTCATCGGCGCGGACATCGCCGACCGCCCGTCCGAAGCTGATGCTTTCGTGAACATCAGGACAAAGGATCTTGTTACCGAGGCGAATGCCGCGACCGGGGGCAAGGGCGTCGACATCGTGTTCGATGCGGTTGGCGGCGAGTTGTTCGAACCGTGTCTCAAATGTCTGCGCGTCGGCAGCCGTCAGATCGCGATTACCAGTGTGAGCGAACGACGGGTGTCGTTCGATCTCATCGATTTCTATCACAACAGCCTGCATCTGATCGGCGTCGACACGCTGAAGCTCGACGGGCCGGAGATCGCGCGCATTCTGGATGCGCTCAAGCCCGGCTTCGAAAGCGGACAGTTGAAGCCGTTCGAGGTGCAAACCTGGCCGTTCGACAAGGCGGTCGAAGCCTATGAAGCGGCTGCGAAGGGAGGCCCTGCGAAACAGGTTCTCTTGCCCGAACAGTGATAGCGCCATTGGACCGGGCCTATTTTTGATGGCGTCGAACAAACTAATCTGTCATCCCCGCGTTAAGCGGGGACCCAGCATGGCCGCCCATTCCGGATAAAGCCGTGCCGCCGGGTTCCCGCTTGCGCGGGAATGACAACAGAAGATCTGAGCTACTCCCTCTGGCAGAATATTACAGCACCGGATTCAGCTTCTTCACTGGGCTGTCCGCTTGCGCGAGCGCGTCTTCCGTCCGACGGGTTTTTCGCGCGCTTCGGCGTAGGCTGCCCATTCGGCGTCGGCATTTTTCTTCGCTCTCGACGCATCGGCGTGTTTCATGCGCATGCGCATTGCCATGCTCGCGGCCGGGCCGGGTGCGAGTTTGAAGTTCTCGCTATCAAGCATTGCACCGCTTGCGCGGTCAATCAGCACCGGGTCGACCGCTTTGCCCGTTTGTGCGTCCGCCAGCTGCGTTGCAACTCCTTCCTTGGCAAAGTGACGATTGCCATAGGCCATCAGCGCCACCAGCACGGGCCAGAAGTCGCGGCCGCGGGACGTCAAAACGTATTCGTGACGCCGGGGATGCTTGCTGTACAGCCGGCGCGCCAGAAGCCCGGCCTCGACCAGCGCATCGAGCCGGCGAGTGAGCATATTGGGCGCGATACCGAGGCTGGTCTGAAACTGATCGAAGCGGGTCAGACCGTAAAAGGCATCGCGCAGGATCAGAATGCTCCACCATTCCCCCACCCGCTCCAGCGTGCGGGCGACCGGGCAAAGCATGTTCCCGAAGCTTTTCCGTTGCATGGTGTCGATATAGTGGCGTCACTAGCAGAATGCTAGTCGCACGGCCCTTCGCCGAGCCGGACAATTGATTCGCGCGGAGCCGCGGTGGCCATTCTTCTTCTCCGCGTACCCAATTCCAGCAGTCACGCCGTGGGTCGGCGGAAGACGACGAGTCGTGACTTCAGTGTCTGGACGACTTCGTCGTTCTGGTTGAACGTGCGGGTCATGACGATCACACGGCCGCGGTCGGCGCGCGACCGCGAAGGTATAACTTCCAGAACCTCGCTCTCGACGCGAAGCGTGTCGCCGGGACGTGTCGGCCGTGGCCACGCGACGTCCGCGCCTGCCCCGATGATTCCGCCGGCGAGCGGCAATCCGCCTTCCACGTTGAGCCGCATCGTCACCGCCGCCGTGTGCCAGCCGCTGGCGGCCAGCCCGCCGAACAGGCTGGATCGCGCAGCCTCGTCGTCGAGATGGAATGGCTGCGGGTCGAACTCGGCCGCGTAGGCGCGAATCCGTTCCGCGGTCATCACATAGCTGCCGCCCGAAAAACGCTGCCCAACGAAAAAATCTTCCAGATACTGGGGCTTGCGGGCCGTCCCGGAGCTGTTTTCGGTCATGGCGATGATCCTTCGAAGGTTGAAACCTCGCCGGACATAGTTACTTTCATCATGAAAGTCATTGGTCCGGGAGACGGGGAATGAATGCGGTCGCACTGGAAGGCGTTCTTGGCCATAAAGCAAAGCTTGTTTCGGCGCCGGTCAACTGGAAAAAGCTGCTCCTGCTGTCGGGCGCTGCGCTGATCGCGGCAGCGGCGGCTTTTTACGGCTATCGGTGGGTCGAAACCGGCCAGTATATCGAAAGCACCGACGATGCGTATGTCGGCGGCGATGTCACCGCGATCGCGCCCCATGTCGCGGGGTTTGTCTCAGCAATCGCGGTGAACGACAATCAGTTCGTTCGCGAGGGACAACTGCTCATTCGCCTGGACGACCGGGATTTCCGCGCCGCAAAGGATCACGCAGCTGCGGTCGTCGCCGCAAAGCGGGCCGCACTTACCGATCTCGAGGCCAAATATCAGCTCCAGAAATCGACGATCTCCCGGGCGGGAGCCGACCTGGCTTCGAAACAGGCAGCTGCCACCTTCGCGCGCGCGGACGATGCCCGCTACCAGAGCCTCCTGCGCGCGGTTGCAACCTCCGAGCAGGCCATGCAGAAGGCGCTCACCGCCGACCAGCAGGCGCAATCCGACGTCACCGCAGCGCATGCGGCGCTCGCCGGCGCCAATCAGCAGCTTGCGGTCCTGGCGGCCGATACCGATCAGGCCCGCGCCGATCTCGCCCAGGCGGAAGCTGATCTCAGAGCCGCGGAACTCAATGTTGGCTATACCGAAATCCGCTCGCCGATCGACGGTTATATTGGCAATCGCGCCATCCGGGTCGGTGCCTATGTAACGGTCGGCTCCTATCTCGTGAGCATCGTTCCTGCACACGGTCTCTGGGTGGATGCAAATTTCAAGGAGGATCAACTCGCACACATCCGCTCCGGCGAGGCTGCGACCGTCGTTGCCGATGTTCTTCCCGGCCGCGAATTCCATGGCCATGTCGCAAGTCTCGCGCCGGGGACTGGTGCGGTGTTCAGCGTTATCCCGCCCGAAAACGCTACCGGCAACTTCACCAAGATCGTCCAGCGCGTGCCGGTGCGGATCATGTTGGACAGGACCGATGCCACGCTCGGCGGATTGCGGGCCGGCCTGTCGATCACGGCGTCCGTCGACACACGCACGGAGTCCGCGCAATGAGCGATACCGACATCTCGTCGCATTGGCTGCGCGGCATTGTCCCATTCGCAATCATGTGCGTCGGAATGTTTGTCGCGCTGCTCGATATCCAGATCGTTGCCTCGTCGTTGCAGGATATCGGTGGCGGACTCTCGGCCGCGCAGGACGAGATCAGCTGGGTGCAGACATCCTATCTGATCGCCGAAATCATCGTGATTCCGCTGTCGGGCTGGCTGACGCGTGTGTTCTCGACGCGCTGGCTATTTGTCGCCTCGGCGGCTGGTTTCACCGTTGCGAGCATGCTCTGCGGCATCGCCTGGAACATCGAGAGCATGATCGCCTTTCGCGCGCTGCAGGGTCTGCTCGGCGCGTCGATGATCCCCACGGTCTTCACGTCCTCATTCCATTATTTCGATGACAAGCGGCGTGTCTATGCCGCCGCGGTGATCGGCACGATCGCCTCGATCGCGCCGACCCTCGGCCCCGTGATCGGCGGCTGGATCACCGATACGTTGAACTGGCACTGGCTGTTCTACGTCAATCTCGTGCCCGGCACCGCAGTTGCGGTGCTGGTTGCGCTGCTGGTGAAAATCGACGAGCCCGACCTCACGCTGCTCAAGGGTGCGGACTATCCGGGCATCGTGCTGATGGCACTGGCGCTCGGCACGCTCGAATATGTGCTGGAGGAAGGCGCGCGCTGGAACTGGTTCGACGATTCCACGATCAGGACCTGCGGTTATATTTCCGCTGTCAGCTTCATCCTGTTCTTCGTCCGTAGCCTGACCTTTTCCAATCCGGTGGCCGACCTGCGCGCCTTCCGCTACCGCAACTTCGCGCTCGGCTCGTTCCAGTCCTTTATCACGGGCGCCGCGATCTTCTCGCCGATCTATCTCACGCCGCTGTTCCTGGGTTATGTGCGCGGCTACGACGCGGAGCAGATCGGCCTCGCGATTTTTTCGACGGGCGTTGCGTCGCTCCTCGGCGTGCCGGTCTATATCGCCCTTGCCAGGCGGCTCGATCTGCGCTGGCTCATGATGGCCGGTCTCTTCTGCTTCGGCCTGGCGATGTGGGGATACAGCTACATCACCAGCGCGTGGAGTGGTGTCGAACTCTTTCTGCCGCAGGTGCTGCGCGGCTTTCCCCAGGTTTTCGCGGTTGCGCCGGCGGTGACACTCGGGCTGGGCAGCCTGCCGCCGGACCGCCTCAAATATGCCAGCGGATTGTTCAACATGATGCGCAATCTGGGCGGCGCGGTCGGCATCGCGATTTGCGGGGCGGTTCTCAACGACCGCACCAATCTTCATTTCGAGCGCATCGCCGCGCATCTGACGCCCGCGAACACCGCGATGAACCGGTTCCTCGACGGCGCGGCAGAGCGCTATGGCGCGCTCCCGGGCGCCACCGATTCCGGCCATGCGGCGGCGCTGCGCCAGCTGTGGCAGCTGGCCTATCGCGAGGCCTCCACGCTCGCCTATGCCGACGCGTTCCATGTACTCATGTTTGCCTGCTTCGCCGCCGCACTCGCCGCGCTTCTCATGAGGAAAGTTCCGCAGGCGCGACCCGCGTCGGCCTCCGCCCACTAGATCGGAACGCACACCAGAGATCGCTCGTATCGCTCCGAAACAATGCCGGCGCTGTTTCAGCACGACAGGTAAAATTTCGGCAGAGACGGCAAAGCCCGCCTCCGCATCGTGGCCTAACGTGCCCGGCGTTGGAGGGGTGGTGCAAAGGCCTGGAATTACATGACCTGCTTGCTTATCGATACACTTGTCTCAATCCTCTCGACCATGGGCCTCGGCTGGGGCGCGGGCCTGCTCCGGCGTTTCGACGGGACGCAAATCGCGCAGCTGAACGTGCTTGTCATGGAAAATGGATTGCCGGCATTCCTGATCATTATTGCCTCGGCCGGTGCCAGCCATGTCCTCACGCGGTTGCGCACCGCATAGCAACCGCAAGAGATCGGAGCGTAGCGGTGGCATTACGCTTCGATTTCCGGGTCACCTGCAAATTCGGGCGGGCAACTCGCCCGCAGCCACGCGGGGCAGGGACTTCAATAATTCCGGAAGGACCGCACTGTTTGGCGACGATTGCGCGTCCTGCGCACCCTGCCGGGCTGTTAAATACCTATGCGTTTACGCTAGCGTTTCCTTTTCAGCCCGCCGGGCGCAAAGGGCCGCACATGAAAAAATACCTGCCAGGACAACGGAAGTGGGGGATGGTGCGGTTGTTTGCGGCGGCGCTGTTGCTTCTGTTCGATCTGACAGGCTTGGCGTCCGCTTCGGATTCGACGCCGTTGTCCGAAATGGACCATGCAATGTGGACCGCGCGCGATGGCGCGCCGCAGGGAATCGAGGAACTGGCGCGAGGCCGGGACGGCATTTTGTGGATCGGGACCGAGGGTGGGCTTTTCACCTTCGATGGGCATGCGTTCAACGCGTTTCAGTCGGAGCCGGGCCAGCCGGATATACCCGGCGGCGAAGTGACTTCGATATTTGAATCGCGGGATGGTGCGATGTGGGTAGCCTTCTACGAAGGTCCCATTGCCCGCATCGCGCATCGCCGCATAACGCTGTTCACGCAGGCCGACCATGACATGCTCTGCTGTTTGCACAGCATCAGCCAGGCGCGCGACGGCAGCATGTGGGCTGTTTCAGGCCAGCAATCACTGGTCCGGTTCGGGCGCGACGGGAAGTGGCATATGGTGCCAAATCCCGCCGGTGTTTCCGGCGGCCGGATCTTTGGAATTTTCATTGATTCGCTCGACACGCTCTGGGTGCCGCAGGGTAGTCGCCTCTACCGGCGCCCCCTCTCCCAATCCGCGTGGTATCCGACGGAGGCAGGTGTCGAGGCAGCTTTCGGATTTGTCGAATCGCCCGATCACAGCGTCTGGATTACCGACCTTGTTCTGGACACCAACCAGGGGCGCACGCAACATATCGACCGCTTCGGAAAAGTGCTCGATCGCGTCGGCGACAGCGACCAGACGACGGCCATCCTGAGTGTGGCAGACGGCTCGATCGTCACCGCCACCTCGAACCATGGGCTGCGCCGTTACGCCCCTGATTTCTTCGGCCCAACACACTCCGGTGCGAAATCCGGACCCGAGAACTATACGCATCTCGACGGTTTGTCGTCCGACTCGACGACAGCCCTGCTGCTGGATGATGACGGCAACATATGGGCCGGCGGGCAGCGTGGCCTCGACAGATTCAGAACCGCGCGGTTGGCGCGCTTCGTCACGAAGTCACGCGCCGAGCAATGGCTGGTCTGTACCGACAGGCGGAACAACCTTTGGATTGCCGCGGACACAAATCAGTTATACGAAGTTTCCGGTTCCGGTACCAAATCCTACCCGAACACCAGCGATACTTATTCGATATCCTGCGGCAATGACGGCATCACCCGGCTGATTGACGAGCGTGGCATCTGGCAAGTCGACGCGGGCGGGATTCATGGTTTTCCGTCGATGCCCGGCGCACACGCGCGCGCGATCATGCAGGTTGTTGCCACGCCGCAGCACAGACTGTTTGCTTCAGTGGCGCATGGTCTGGCAGATGGCTGGCTCTGGCAATACAATGACAATCACTGGACCGAACTGCCGGGGGCTCCCCAACACACCCCCTTCGTTCTCTATCTCGACTCGCGCGACCGGTTATGGGCGGGCTATCGCAAGGGCCTGGTCGGACAGAACCTCGATGGCGCCGGGCGATTGCTGTCTTCGGGAAATCCCGGCCTTGGGAGCATCTATGCTCTTCAGGAAACATCGCATGGAATGTTTGCGGGGGGCGTGAACGGTCTGGCGGTAAGACGCGGCGACCGTTTCGACATGCTGACATTCGCGGATCGTCCGTCCTCGCTTGGCATAGCCGGCATGGTCGAATCCCGCGACGGTGATCTGTGGTTGAATGCATCGCATGGCGTTGTGCGAATTCATGCCGGCGATCTGCTGGCGTCACTGAGGAATTCGCACCTTCCGTTAAAATCGGCGCGCATCACGGAAGGGGAATTCGTCGGACCGGTCCGGCTCGCCGCGGGCACTCCGACTGCGGCCCGCGACGCACGGGGAAATTTGTGGTTCGCGACGATCAATGGCCTGTTTCACCTGGATCCTGCGCATCTGCAGTCGCCGAGCCTCGGTCCAATCCTGTCGATCAAATCGATCGCCGCCGACGGAACGCTGCTCGACTCCGGGGGTACCATCGGGCCGCAGCCGCAGATCCTGGACATCCAGTATCTCGGCGTGAACCTGACCGCGCCGGAAGACGTTGTCTATCGCTACAGGCTCGACGGGCTCGATACCCAGTGGCAGGACGCGGGCCACCGCACGGAAGCGATTTACACGCATTTGCGACCGGGCACCTACACGTTTCGTGTGATGGCATCGAACGACGATCGAACATGGACGGCGCCGATATCCACGGCAAGCATGACCGTGCTGCCAAGCTTCTATCAGACGAACTGGTTCTACTTTGCTTGCGGTGCGGTCGCGCTGCTGCTGCTCTGGTTCATCGTCAATATGCGCATCCGCGCGATTTCCCGGACGGTCCGGGCGCGCGCAGAGGAGCGCGCCGACGAGCGCATCCGCATCGCGCGGGAGCTGCACGACACGCTACTGCAGGGATTTCAGGGATTGTTGCTGACATTCCATGTGACGGCGCAAAAGGTCGCCGCGGACGACGCGTCACGAGCGATGCTCGAACGCACGCTTTCGATGGCCGACAGGATCATCGTCGAAGGCAGGAACCGGGTCAGCAGCCTGCGCTCGGAACAGATCAACGATGGAGAACTGCTCGGTTCGCTGGAGAGCGCCGGCAGGGATATCGGAATGAGCCAGGACGTCGAATATCTTGTTCGACGCTCGGGGACCGCTGCGCAGTTGAGCCCGCATGTTGCGGAGGAGGTCTTCTATATCGCGCGGGAGGCACTGACCAATGCGTTCCGTCACGCGGAAGCATCGCAAATCTGCCTCGATTTGCACTACGATTCCCGAACCTTCAGCATGGTGTGCAAAGACAACGGACGGGGTTTCGACCCGGCGACCGGAATGAAGGCCGGACATTGGGGCCTGAAAGGCATGATCGAACGCGCCCAAAGGCTCGGTGGAAAGCTCGAGTGCCGGAGCGCGCCGCTGCAGGGAACCGTAGTTCTTTTCACGCTGATTTCGCGGCGAGCGTACAAAGATCAATCCCGGGTGGCGTTCTTGCTCCGGGGCCTGCAGCGGACCAAGCAGATCAAATCTCGATAATCCCGCGCCTGGCGGCTGTGATGACGGCTTCGGTCCGATCGGTAACGCCGAGTTTGGCAAAGATATTCTTCAGATGCGCCTTCACCGTCTCTTCCGAAATCGAAAGCTGCCGCGCGATTTCCTTGTTTGCCTTTCCGGCAGCAACCAGCTGAAGGATTCCTGTCTCGCGGCCGCTCAGAGATTCGTCCGCGGCGTGGAACGCGATCTGCTCGGCAATCTCCGGCGGAATGTGCTTTCGACCCCCATAAACCTTGCGGATCGTATCGATCAGGTCTTTCCTGAGCGCGCTCTTGAGAAGATAGCCTGAGGCGCCGGCCTTGAGCGCGCGCAACGCCTGCACGTCGCCGGCATAAGTCGTGAGCACGATGATGCGTGCCTCGGGAAATTCCGAACGGATGGTCTGGATGGTTTCGATGCCGTCCATACCCGGCATCTGCAAATCCATCAGCGTGACGTCGGGCACAAGCTTTCGGAACGCCTCCACGGCTTCCGCGCCGTTTGATGCCTGTCCGGCGACTTCACAGCCCGGCTCAGCTTCGAGCACGGCTATTACGCCTTCGCGCAGCATGGGATGATCATCGACGACGAAGATGCGTATCGGACGACCCGCGTCACTTGTCGGCATCCGTGGCTCCTCGATAATAATCCAAACCGCCCCAGCCCATTCTTCGCGGATCGGCGAAGCGCACCATCCCCCAAACGAGTTAGTCGCCATAGCCCGAATGTGGTATCGAATTGAAATGCCCCGCGCCGAGCGATTTTCCGCCTGGCACCGGCGCGCACCCTATCCCGTGACGTGGACAACGTTTTTTTCTGCCGGTTCCCCCGAGCGCATGAATATCGGTGCCTCGTGCGCCGTTCCTCGGACGCTGCATCGGGCAAACTGCATGCTTGACCGCGATAACCCTTCAAGGCGAACGGGCCACCGCCCATTTCGGGATTTGTGTTAAGAAAGGGTTGTTGGATGCTGCGGCATCCGATCCATTGGAGGGACACCATGGCTCTACTTGCAAACCGATTTGATACGCCGGCTTACACGGTGACCGACAACAGCGTTATCAATTTTCCGGCTCCCGAACTGCTGCGAATGCTGGAGGATGCGCGCCTGGCGCTGGCAGCAAATCCGGAACATGCTCCCCAGATCGCGCTGGGATTTCTCAAACGTATCGCATCGCCACGCACGGAGCCGGCCGCGGCGCGTGGCGGATTGGCGCCGTGGCAGAAGCGGAAAGTCGAACGGTACCTGCAGGACAATCTGGAACACAGCATCTGCATGACCGAACTGGCAAAGGAGGCCAGGCTCAGCGTCAGCCATTTCTGCCGGGCCTTCAAGACGTCGTTCGGCGATACGCCGCACGCCTATGTCGTGAGGTTGCGGCTGGAGCTGGCGCGGAAGCTCATGCTGTCGACGGACGAACCGTTGAGCCAGATCGCGCTGAGTTGCGGTCTGGCGGATCAGGCGCATTTGTCCAAGCTGTTCCGCCGCATCTATCACGACACGCCAAATGCGTGGCGGCGGCGCAATCGTACCGAGGCGCTTGTCGCTTCCAAGCCTCGGGACACGAGAGCGGCGATCCTTCATGCGGCGTAACAACCGACTTCCAGACGCGCCTATTGCAATCTGATCTATTTCGACGAAGTCGACAAAGGCGGTCATTTCGCAGCGTGGAGGAGCCGGACCTTTTCGCCTCGGAACTCCGCCCCGCATTTCGATCTCTGCGCTGACGAAATCGTGGTATGAAAACGGCGAGAAACCGAAGATGAGCAGTTTGCAGCGATGCAATTCGATCTGACACCACCCACCGAAGGCCAATTGCAAATCCTGATCGAGGGCTTGACGCGGCAGGAGCGCGCCGTGCTCCTCGAACACGGCACGGAAGCGCCGTTCTGCGGCGTCTTTCTCACCGAGAAACGCGAAGGCGTCTTTACCTGCCGGCTATGCGGCCTGGCTCTGTTCAAGGGCGGTACGAAATTCGAAAGCGGCACGGGTTGGCCGAGTTTCACGGCGCCATTCGCGGACGGACATCTGCGCGAGATCCGCGATACCAGCTATGGAATGGTCAGAACGGAAATCGTTTGCGCCCGCTGCGGGGCGCATCAGGGCCATGTTTTCCCCGATGGACCGCCGCCGACCGGCCTGCGTTACTGCATCAACTCCGTGTCGCTTGCCTTCACGCCGAAAGGCGAGCGGCTGCCCGACAAGCTAGGGCGAGGCGCGCCCGAGGGCGAAGTCTGGCAGGGCTGAAGGCGCTCCCGCCCGATGTGCTGCATGAGAATACCGGTCGTGATGCTTGTTTCCTGACCGCAAGATCGGTTCCAGCAGCCTCGGACAAATCCCGGCAATTCCGGAAAAGTAGGACATGCGCAGCGGCATTACGGTGTGCAGTGTGCGGGAATTTCTCCTTCACCACCATCGGGGATGAGCAACAATGTCCAACCAACTCTCGGAACCCTCACGACGGGCCGTACTTGCCGGTACAGCTGCGCTCGGGATTGGGCTTTCGGTGATCTCTGAATCTGCCCTCGCCCAGTCGAGCGATGGCGCCGGATCGGGCATGGTCCGCCCGTTCAAGTTCAAGGCGTCGCAAGAGGCGCTTGACGATCTGCGCAAGCGCCTGGTGGCGACGAAATGGCCAGAGAAGGAGCAGGTTTCTGATCCATCCCAGGGCGTGCAACTTGCGACCATGCAGAAGCTCGTGCGCCACTGGGCGACCGAACACGACTGGCGCAAATGCGAAGCGAAGCTGGATGCGCTGCCGCAATTCGTCACCGAAATCGACGGGCTCGATATTCATTTCATTCATGTGCGGTCCAAACATGAAAATGCGCTGCCGATGATCGTCACCCATGGCTGGCCCGGCTCAGTCATCGAGCAGTTGAAAATCATCGAACCGCTGACCAACCCGACGGGTTACGGCGCGAGCGAGGCAGACGCCTTTCATCTCGTAATACCGTCCTTGCCGGGATACGGATTCTCTGCGAAGCCGACGGCGCCAGGCTGGAACCCGCCTCGCATCGCGCGCGCATGGGCGACGCTTATGCAGCGTCTCGGTTACACACATTATGTAGCTCAGGGCGGCGACTGGGGGAATGCCGTCACGGAGGTGATGGCGCTGCAGGAGCCGCCAGGATTGCTCGGCATTCATACCAATATGGCGGCGACCGTTCCGCCCAATGTTTCCCAGGCACTTTCAGCTGGCGCTCCGGCACCTGCAGGTCTCTCGCCCGACGAGCAGCACGCCTGGGATCAGTTGAACTTCTTCTACAGGAAGGGGCTGGGCTACGCGAACGAAATGGCCCTGCGTCCACAAACGCTTTACGGGATCGTCGATTCGCCGGCTGGCCTCGCCTCATGGATGCTCGATCACGACGCTAGCAGCTACGACATGATCGCGCGTTCCTTCGATGGAAAGAAGGAAGGGCTGACGCCGGATGACGTGCTCGACAATGTGACACTTTACTGGTTGACGAACACCGGGATTTCCTCGGCACGCCTCTACTGGGACACCGCGCAGCTTAATTTGAAAGGCGGGTTCTTTGATGCGAGGGGCGTCAAGCTGCCGGTCGCCGTGAGCGCCTTTCCCGACGAGATCTACCAGGCGCCGCAGAGCTGGGCCGAACGGGCCTATCCCAAACTCATCTATTACAACCGGCCCGCCAAAGGCGGTCATTTCGCAGCCTGGGAGCAGCCCGAGCTTTTCACGCACGACGTGCGCGCCGCGTTCAAATCGTTGCGCAAGACCGCTTAACGCCCGCGGGCGCGCTCGTGGCAAGCTGGTCTGTTGCAATCAGGCCATATAGTAATGAACCACAGGAGAGTGACGCAATGGCTTACTTCAAAACCAGTGACGGTACGGAAATCTATTTCAAGGATTGGGGAACCGGACAGCCCGTCGTCTTCAGTCACGGCTGGCCGCTCGACTCCGATGCGTTCGAAGACCAGATGTTTTTTCTGGCGCAACAGGGCTACCGCTGCATTGCGCATGACAGGCGGGGACACGGCCGGTCGAGTCAGCCGTGGGACGGCAACGACATGGACCATTATGCCGACGATCTCGCGGCACTGGTCCGGCATCTGGACCTCAATGACGTCATCCATGTCGGACATTCGACGGGCGGCGGCGAGGTCGCACGCTACATAGGGCGGCACGGAAACGCGCGCGTGGCCAAGGCGGTGCTGATTGGCGCCGTTCCCCCGGTAATGGTGAAGAAGCCATCAAATCCCGGCGGGACGCCGATAGAAGCATTCGATGCTCTTCGTGCCAGCGTGCAAGCGGATCGGTCTCAATTCTGGCTCGACCTCTCACTCCCGTTCTACGGCTACAACCGGCCGGGCGCGAAGATTTCCGAGGGTGTGCGGCAGTTCTTCTGCCTGCAGGGCATGATGGCATCGATGCCCGCCTCGTATTTCTGCATCAAGGCGTTCTCGGAAACCGACATGACCGACGATCTGAAGAAGTTCGACGTGCCCACGCTGATCCTGCACGGCGACGACGATCAGATCGTTCCTATTGCCGACGCCGGGATGCTATCCGTCAAGCTCGTCAAGAACGCGAAGCTCATTGTCATTCCCGGCGCCCCGCACGGCATGTGCACGACGCTTAAGGACCGCATCAACCAGGAACTGCTGGCATTCGCGAAGTCGTGACAGGAACGTGAAACTCGTTCGATCTGACGCGCGGCGGCTGGGTGGCCGGCTCGCCGTCCGGCCATGGTGAAGGGAGGACTGGTGGTGTATATCGAGAGCGGTTAAAGGCGGCGCAGGGGAGGGAGACCATGCCGATCGAGCTTCGCATCAACGGCGAGAC
>DATAYG010000093.1:0-4080 GCA_036272695.1 Rhizomicrobium sp.
CGAGCTACGATGGCGACCTGAATTCGTTCCGGCTACTCAACCTGGTGCGCGACGCGCTCGGCCTGGTCTCGGCGTTCGGTTACACCAGCGTCGATGCCGTGGTGGGGCACGATTTCGGCAGTTTGGTCGCCGCCTGGTGCGCGCTGGTGCGGCCCGACGTGTTTTCTTCAGTCGCGCTGATGAGCGCGCCGTTCGCCGGTCCGCCGGCGCTGCCGTTCAACACGGCGGACTTACCGGCCTCTGCCAGGCTGGAAGATCCCGTGCATCGCGAACTGGCCAGCCTGCCGCGTCCGCGAAAACACTATCAATGGTACTACTCGACGCGCGAGGCCAATGCCGACATGCATCGGGCGCCGCAGGGCGTGCATGATTTCCTGCGTGCCTACTACCATCACAAGAGCGCGGACTGGAAAGACAACGAGCCCTATCCGCTGCAGTCATGGTCGGCGGGCGAGCTTGCAAAGCTGCCGACCTATTATGTGATGGACTTCGCCAAGAACATGGCCGAGACCGCCGCCGAGGGAATGCCGTCCCCGGAGGCAATCGCCGCGAACCGGTGGCTGCCCGACCGCGAGCTTGCCTTCTACAGCAGCGAATATGCCCGCACCGGTTTCCAGGGCGGGCTGCAATGGTATCGCTGCGGCACCTCGAGCGCCTTTGTATCCGAACTGCAGACCTGGTCCGGCCGCGCCATCAATGTGCCCTCCTGCTTCATCGCAGGCAAGCAGGATTGGGGCACCTATCAACGCCCCGGCATGTTCGAAGCGATGCAGCGAACGGCCTGCACGAACATGATCGGCTGCCACCTGATCGAGGGCGCCGGGCACTGGGTGCAGCAGGAAAAGCCTGCCGAAGTGAGCCGGCTGCTGCTGCAATTCATGAAACGGGGAACGCTGTCGAGCTTGTAAGCCCCGGCAAATCAGGCGGAACAATCTATCCGTGACGTCGTTTCCGACTACCGGGGTAGTGCCCGGCAGTCACTGGAGGAGAACATGGAAAAAAAGATCGCTGGACTTCTGGGCGCAATGGCAACGCTCGGAGTAGTTAATGCCGCACAGGCTGCGCCGTTGCCAGGTCCGGCACCCACGGACGTCTTGAGAGCTAATTCCTTTGCCGATCTGCTCAATCCGATTCCGAACGCCGCGGCGGTGCTGCAAGCGCTCGATGAATCCGCCCCCGCTTCGTCAGCAGATGAAAATGTCCAGCTTGCGCAGTACCATCATCACCACCATCATCATCACCACCATGGCTATGGCAGATATCTGCGACGCCTGATCGGGGTGCCGCACCGTCGTCACCACCATCATCACCACCACCACCACCATCATCACCACTATTGACGACGCCGCCGTCAAAGACGGGGGCTTTCAGGCCCCCGTTTTTTTGTCCATCATTCCTGACGGCTTTTTTCCTTTGCCGCGCGATGAAGATGCCGATAGGTGCCGTCGAACACGATATCGGTCGATGATGTCCACTCGGTTCCTGCCGACAGATTCGGCCGGTTGGCATAGATGCGCCGCGCCTGAAGCTCGCGCTCCGCGGATTCCTCCTCGCCCATCGGCTCCAGTTCGAAATTGGCTTCCTCGGGAACCACGATGATTTGCGCGAACGGCTCGTTCGGCCGGAAAATATGGGTGCGTCCCTCAGCCGGCGCCTTGAACACCGTAAAGAAGACCATCGGCCACCAGTTTCGCACGAGCGCGGGAACCGCGATCGGTACGGTGTCGCTGCGGTCGGTATAGAACCGCGGATGCGGTTCGGTCCTGATCGCCATGCCCTTTTCGACCCTGAGATCGAGAAGCAGCTGATAGGTATAAAACTGGTCGCCGAAATTTCGAAACGGCGGCCACTGCGCGCCGCTTTCCGGCGCCGGTCCCCAATCGCCGTCCAGGATCAATTTGCCGTCCTTGGTACTGACGTAGAGTTCATTGTCGTAGGGATAAAACAGTTCGATTCCGTATTGCGCGCCTTCCGAGAACGGAACGCAATGCCAGACCTGTTCGTGCGACCCGTTCGCGCGGGGCTCGCGCTTGCCCGCCCATCCTGGAATCTCGAGCTTGGTCCGGCGCGGCGCCAACCGCGGATCGTTCAAGCGGTATTTGACTTTCTCCATCAGGGCTCCGGATCGACTGTTCCATTGCGACAGGAACTCGAACGGATACCGCCCGCAACGGTTCCCGAACTCCGGGAGAGAATGAGACGATATGGGCGCTACGAGCTGCGCCTGGTTTGACTTCGTGAAATCCGGCCGCTATATCAATTTAGAATTATTCTAAATTGTGACAGGCGCGGATCGTGAAGAATTTTGCCGATTTGAGCGAGCGCGAAGTGCTGGCAGTAGCGATCTCCTCGGAAGAGGAAGACAGCCGCATTTACATGACCTTCGCCGAGGATCTCGCCAAGCGTTACCCGGACTCCGCCAAGCTATTCGAGGAGATGGCCGAGGAAGAACGCGGCCACCGCCACCGGCTGCTGGAAATCTACCTGCAGCGTTTTGGCGCGCATCTGCCGCCGATCCGCCGCGAGGACGTCAGGGGATTTCTGAAACGGCGTCCGATCTGGCTCACCAAGAACCTGCCGCTCGACACCATCCGCAAGGAAGTCGAGACGATGGAACTCGAGGCCGAACGTTTTTACGCGAGGGCCAGCGAGCAGGCCGAGGATGTCGGCGTACGCCGGCTGCTCGGCGACCTCGCCGAGGAAGAGCAGAGCCACGAAAAGCTCGCGGTAAAGCTCACCGACCGAATTCTCAGCCCGGACGTGCGCGCGGAAGAAGACAAGACGCGCCGGCGCATTTTCGTGCTGCAATATGTCCAGCCTGGCCTCGCCGGATTGATGGATGGCTCGGTGTCGACATTGGCGCCGCTGTTCGCCGCCGCCTTTGCCACCCATCAGAACTGGCAAACCTTCCTGGTTGGACTGGCGGCCTCGCTCGGCGCCGGCATCAGCATGGGTTTTGCCGAAGCGCTGTCGGATGACGGATCGCTCACCGGCCGCGGTTCGCCCTGGCTGCGCGGCGCGGCGAGCGGCATCATGACCGCGCTCGGCGGCCTCGGCCACTCGATGCCCTATCTCGTTCCGGATTCATGGCCGAACGCATTCTGGATCGCGACCGCAATCGCGGGTGTCGTCGTATTCTTCGAATTGTGGGCGATCGCCTTCATCCGGGCGAGATACATGGACACGCCGTTCCTGCAGGCGGCGTTCCAGATCGTGCTCGGCGGCGCCATCGTGCTCGCCGTCGGCATCCTGATCGGCGCGGCGTAGGCGGGCATCGCGACGGTGACAAAAAATCCGTTCGGCTTTTCCCGGATGTGGCCCGGCGCGCTGGCGAGCGCGGTTTTCTGGGGCGCGCTGCCGCAAGCGGCAAAGGCCACCGATGAGATCCAAGTCTATAATGCCGAAATCGCCGCTGTTGGCCAGTTCACCATCCAGCAGCACCTGAATTATGTCGCCGGGGGGTTACGAATCCCCCGTTTTCTGGCGGGCTTGTCTCCAACCACAGCCTCAACGGCACGCCGGAATTCGCCTATGGCGTGACTGACTGGTGGGAAGTCGGGCTCTATCTGCCGTTTTCAATCGCGAACCAGCAATTCTACTCGGACGCATTCAAGCTCAGGACCCTGTTCGTTTCGCCGAACGCTGCCCAGCGCAGCTTCTTTTACGGCGTCAACTTCGAATTCAGCAACGAGACGCCGCCCTTTGCGCAGACCCGGTTCGCCCTGGAGATCCGCCCCATCATCGGCGTCCGCAACAGCGAATATGAGTTCATCGTTAATCCGATTGTCGACGTCGGCTTCGGAAGATATGGCGAAGCGGATTTCGCGCCGGCCGCGCGGATCGCGCGCAACTTCGGCCAGGACCTCTATGCCGGGTTCGAATATTACGCTGACTTCGGCAAGATCGGTGATTTCTCCAAGCTTGCCGATCAGCAGCACACCTTGTTCGCCGTGACGGATTTCAAGCTCGGCGTCTTTGACGTGGACTTCGGCATAGGTTACGGCTTGACGTCGGCTTCCGATCGCTTCGTCATCAAGACCATTATTGGATATGCGTTCCCGGTCCCCGGCGGGAGTGCCG
>DATAYG010000094.1:0-2433 GCA_036272695.1 Rhizomicrobium sp.
GGCGGTGTAGACGATCTTGCCGCTGCCGCTCACCGTCACGACGTGCGAGTAGGACGGCTCTCCGCCCGACATTCTGACATTCATGCCTTCCGGCTGAAACCGCTCGATCTTTAGAACCATTCTGCTCTCCTGGTCAGGTTCGCACCATGCGGCCGGTATTTGGCGCACAAGACGGGCCGGCGGGGTAGCAGCTTGGTTCCGGCAATGCGCGACGATCGCTTGCGAGCCGCAGTCGACCGCGGCGCGAAAAGTCCGCAAATAGTTGCCGCCGACGATCCTGCCGGCCGCGTGTCTCTGCTCAACGAAGTGAACGACTCATTACAAAAACTATGTCGACAGCGGGATACGCTTCCGACCGACGCAAATATAGTGCGTGCCATCAAATAACTTGCGCGCTTTGCTGTGCTCGGCGGTCCGTCGTGATACACCGGATTATCACGTAGAGAGCCTACAGCCCGATCACCGCCCCTGGAAAACGTGCGGGGATCAGTCGGAAGGCCTTATGCTTTGCCGTGAACCCTCGCGATCCCGCAAATGTCGACACCGGAGCTGCTGGACGCGATAGCATCCGCGCACGATCTACTATTCGAAATACCAGCCATTTCTGGGAGCCTGCTCAAATGCCGTGGACTCCGGACGACGCCGAAAGGCATACGCACAAGGCGACAACATGGGCGCTAAAGGAGCTTTGGGCGAAAGTCGCCAACGAGCGCCTGGAACGAACCGGCGATGAAGGCCGCGCGATCCGGGAAGCGAACGCCGTGGTCGCGCGGCAGGCAGAAGCCAGCCACTAGCCAAGATTTCCCCGTCGTCGGTCACTCCCGCCACCTTAGAAGCCCAGAACAGCGATCCTGGAAATCAGTCGTCGTGTTTTCCTTATTTCCTCTCCCCGAACTGCATGGCCGTTTTCCCAGATTCGAATGACAGCAGTGGTGGTATTCCATCCCTTTCAATAAGAGGTTGGTATGGGGGTCGCACCGTGTGCCGATGACATCGTGCACCCCAGCGCCATCTTCGTCCTACCCATACCAGTCGAGGGTGTCGTGGGTGATGGTGGCCATCGGACCAGCTTCGGGAACGAGCTCCAGAGCCGGTCATCAGTGCTGAGATGTGTCGCGTGCAGAGCCCGCGTCTTGCCACTGTAGAAACGCTCAATCAGGTCGTGCGCGTTCCAGAGGTTGAGGTCCCCGACTTGCGGGCCCTCGACGCAAGCGACGCATTGCAATCCGAAGGAGAAGCGTATTGCGCTCGAAATGGCTGATCTTATTCGTCGGATTGATTAGTGCTGGGGTGGCAACCCCTTGGCCGGGTGTCGCACGCGATCTGATCGCGAATTTCCGCTCCCGACCCTAATTGGTCCACGAAAGCGGTTGACGGCTGTCGGGCCGGCTCAAATGACACTGTCTTGTTCGAGTGCGGCGATCTAGGCGGCTCGGACTTCACGGTCACTGCGTTGAGCAGCTGCGTCGCGCGAAAGAATGCAGTTCGGGTGTTCCATCAGGAACTTAAGGAGCCGATAGCCTCGTCGACCCGCTTCTTAGCCGCGGGCCGGCGAAGAGCGTATGGGCATTCACCGGCAGAATCCGGGATCGCGAAGCGAAGCTCGCAGCCTTCTCCGATGGGAGCATGGTCGGCCTTCCACACCTTGAGGCGATGGCGCAAACGGGCCATCATGCGGGCGATCAATCGGGAGGATGCGGGATGAAATTGATCAGCTTTGCGGCATCGGGGCGTAGTTCGTATGGCGCGGTGGTCGGGGACGGTGTCGTCGATTTCGGGCGCCGGTTCGGCGATCGGTATCCCACCTTGCGCGCAGCAATTGCCGGCAGGGCAATGGACGGCGCAGCGGCCGAGGTCAGCGGCGCAGCACCGGACATCGCTCTGTCGCAGGTCACGCTGCTGCCACCGATCACCGACCCGGACAAGATCATCTGTGCCGGCCGCAATTACCGCGCCCATGCTGCCGAGGCGGGCGGCCCGCCGCCGGAGAACCCACAGGTCTTCTTGCGGCTGGTCAACACTCTTGTCGCGCATAACCAGCCGATGGTGTGTCCGAGGATCTCTGGCGATTTCGACTACGAGGGCGAGCTAACCGTCATCATCGGCAAGCCTGGCCGCCATATCCCCAAGTCAGATGCGCTGAGCCATGTCTTTGGCTACACCTGCTTCAATGACGGCTCGATCCGCGACATTCAGTTTAAGCATTCTATTGCGGCCGGTAAGAATTTCCACGCGACCGGCGGCTTTGGACCGTGGATCGTCACCGCCGACGAAATCCCGGATCCGACGCGCCTGCATCTGGTGACGCGGCTCAACGGCAAAGAGGTCCAGCATACCGGAATCGACGATCTGATCTTCGACATCCCGACCCTGATTTCTTATTGCTCGGACTTGACGCCGCTCGTCGCCGGCGATGTTATAGCAACCGGCACG
>DATAYG010000095.1:0-80360 GCA_036272695.1 Rhizomicrobium sp.
TCTTCTTCGACTTCAACAAGTCGAACTTGACGGCCGAAGCCCAGGCGGTTGTTCAGGAGGCTGTGAAGGTCGCGAAGGATAACGGCTTTGTACGCGTGCTGGTCACTGGCCACACCGACACGGTCGGCTCCGACAGCTACAACCAGGCGCTGTCCGTACGCCGCGCCAATTCGGTCAAGGACGAGATGGTCCACGAAGGCATGGACGGCTCGCAAATCTCGATCGAGGGCAAGAGCTTCCACGATCCGCTCGTGCCCACCGGTCCGGGTGTCCGCGAACCGCAGAACCGGCGCGCGGTTATCGATCTCGGCGGCGGAATGTAAGTTCCGGGATCACGACTCAAGAACAGGGGCGGGCTCGAAGGAGCCCGCCCTTTTTCTTTGGCGCGTGGACCTGACCTCAATTCAACCGATGTCATTCCCCGCGAAAGCGGGAAACCAGTGGCGCATTACATCGGGGAGAGGCCGCGAACTGGGTCCCCGCTTTCGCGGGAATGACACGGCTGGTCGGCGGTAAACGATCCTGAATTCTTGATGGGGCTCCAGGGTCCCGGGATCTGCCTACTGGCCGCTTACATTCGCAATGCGTTCGGGATTGGGCTGGGGAACCACATCCGGAACCACATCCGGAGCCACTTTGGCGCCGGCAAGTCCGACCTGCACGCGGACCTGGCAGGAATTGACGGGGCTGGTTTCCACAACCTGAACGCCAGCCACGAAAGAGGTGAGCGACGGCTTTTCCGTCGTGAGCGCGGAGCCGAATACACTGGCCGCCTCGTGGCAATAACTGACATTGTCCCGGATGCTGCGCATCGAGGAGTGATTGGCGAGCCGCGTCTTGAAGGCATGATATTCGGCCTCGCCGCGCCTGGCTCCATAAAGCCGCATGAACATGCGCGCCAGCTTGGCGTCAGAGGTGCGAAGCTCGGGTCCGAAATTCGTCTGAAAAGCGTTGAAGTGCTCGACTTCATTGCAGGTGAGCGCTGCGACCATGAGTTCCTGCTGGATCATTGCGGCCTGGATCGCCGTCACCTCATCGGGCCGCGCGCAACGCGGTGCTGCCGCCGCGTTTGCTCCCAGCACCAGAGTTGCAATGCAGGCTACGCCCGCCGACACCTTCCATCCCATGATACGCCACCGCATTGTATGAACAGCCCTACCAGCCTAGCATCCGATTCCTTACAAGGCGATAATCGTGTCGCGCAACGCTTAAGAATTCATCTCCGCATTCGGGCAAACAAATGCAAACTGATCCGTCACCGCCGTCCATAGACCTGTCTGGCGAGTCCGTTCATTGGGATTTTCGTGAGGCCATGTCCTATGGCGAATATCTGCGCCTGGGCGAGCTATTATTGTGTCAACAACCTCTTACCAGCGAACACGATGAAACACTTTTCATTATTATTCATCAGACTTCGGAACTTTGGATCAAGCTCTGCCTCCATGAAATCTCGGCCGCCATCCGCCAGATCCGCGCCGACGAGCTGGGCCCGGCGTTCAAAATGATGGCGCGCGTTGCGCGCGTGCAGGCGAATCTGATCCAGTCGTGGGAAATTCTTTCCACGATGACTCCGTTCGATTATTCGAGCTTCCGTTCGGCGCTGGGCAAGTCGTCCGGTTTCCAGTCGTTCCAGTACCGGATGCTGGAGTTCCGGCTCGGGAACAAGAACGCACAGGCCGCACGCGTCTTCGAGGCGCACCCCATCATTGCGAAGGACGTGGGCGCGGCTCTGGTCGAACCCAGCATCTACGACGAATCGCTTGCGCTTCTGGCGCGCCGCGGCTTTCCGATTCCTGACGACAAACTCACGCGCGACTTTTCGCAACCCTATGTTTCCGATCCGCGGGTGACCGATGCGTGGCGGCTCGTCTATCGCGATGTGGAAAAGCACTGGGATCTCTATGAGCTCGCAGAGAAGCTTGTCGATGTCGAATACCGGTTCCATCTCTGGCGATTCAGCCATATGAAAACCGTGGAGCGGATACTTGGAGCAAAACGCGGAACGGGCGGAACGTCGGGCGTGGCCTATCTGAGAAAAGCCATGGACCTGCGCTTCTACCCGGAACTGTGGGACGTGCGCACGGACATCTAGGCGGCGATGCGCGCAATGCCCAGTCCCGTTCTTCTGTACCCGGAATATCTCTGGACGCCGGGAGAAGACATCGCACGGGGTGGTCGGGCGGTACTGGTCGAAAACGGCCGCATCGCCGATTGCGGACCGATCGACAAATTTGCCGGATGCCAGGCGGAACGAACGGCTCTGCCGGGCGCCACGCTTCTTCCCGGTCTCATTGATGCGCATTCGCATCTGTTTCTTCGCCCGTACAATGAAATTCCATGGGACGACCAGGTGCTGAAGGAAGCGGAAGCCTACCGGACGCTGCGCGCGGCCCGGCATGCGCAAATCACGCTGGAATCGGGCTTCACGGCCTTGCGGGATCTTGGCACGGAAGGCGCGGGCTTCGCCGATGTGGCGCTGAAACAAGCGATCAATGAAGGGCTCGTTGCCGGTCCGCACCTCTTCGTCGCCACGCGCGCCATCGTTGCGACGCATACTTATGGCCCTGCGATACGGCACTACCGGACGGATTGCTGCGTGCCACAGGGCGCGGAAGAAGCAAACGGTGTCGATGAGATCGTGCGCGCCGTGCGCAACCAGGCCGCTCGCGGTGCGGACTGGATCAAGCTTTATGGCGACTACCGTACGGGACCTCGCGGAGGAGTCCGGCCGACCTTCTCGGAAACCGAGTTGCGCGCAGCCGTCGAGGCCGCCCACGATTCCGGCCGCCCCGTCGCCGTGCATGTCATGGTGGACGAAGCGATCCGCCGGGCGGTCGAAGCGGGCGCCGATACGATCGAACATGGCTACGGCGGGACACAGGAAACATTCGCGCTGATGGCGAAGCAAGGCGTCGCGTTTCTGCCGACGCTCACCGCGCCCGAAGCGATTGCGGAATATGCGCATAGGCACGGCGAGAGCGATCTGCCCGATGAGCGGGTCGCGCTCGCCGAGCAGGGCTTCCGCTATGCGCGCGCGGAAGGTGTTGTGATCGGTTGCGGCAGCGATGTCGGCGTGTTCGCGCACGGCACGAGCTATCGCGAGCTTTCCTGGATGGTGCGGCTGGGAATGACGCCGGTCGAAGCCTTGACCGCAGCAACCGCGGTCAATGCGCAAATCCTTCGCGAACAAGGGGTGCTTGGCCAGATCCGGCCGAACTTTCACGCCGATCTTGTCGCCGTCCGGGGTGATCCGACCCGCGATATTGTCGCCCTGCAGAACGTATGCTTTGTGATGAAGGGCGGAACGATTGTCCGCCACGAACAGGACAAATCCGATGGATGAAAAGCGGCTTCAGAGTTTCGTGGAACAGGTCTGGGAAGATTCTGCCATCCCCGCGCTCACCGAATATATGCGCATTCCCAACAAGTCTCCCGCCTTCGATCCGGAGTGGGAAACGCATGGTTACATGCGTGATGCAGTGAAGCTGATGGAGGCGTGGGCACGCGATCACCTGCCGCAAGGCGCCACGCTGGAGATCGTGCAGCTTCCCGGCCGAACGCCACTGATGTTCATCGAAATTCCCGGAGATTCGAACGCGACCATTCTGCTCTATGGCCATCTCGACAAACAACCCGAGATGGTGGGCTGGGCCGACGGCATGGGGCCATGGACGCCGGTGCGCAAGGGCGACAAGCTCTTCGGACGCGGCGGCGCCGATGACGGCTATGCGATGTTTGCCGCGCTGGCGGCGATCGGCGCGCTACGCGATCAGACAATTCCACACGCGCGCTGTGTCGTGGTCATCGAAGCCTGCGAGGAATCGGGCAGCCCCGATCTGCCTTTCTATGTTGATCATCTGGCAAGCCGCATCGGCGAGCCTTCGCTCGTCATCTGTCTCGATTCCGGCTGCGGCGATTATGAGCGTTTGTGGCTGACGACGTCATTGCGCGGCATGGCCTCGGGCTCGCTGACAATCCGGGTGCTCGAAGAAGGCGTGCATTCCGGCGACGCATCGGGCGTGGTGCCGTCGAGCTTCCGCATCCTGCGCCAGCTCCTGTCGCGGCTGGAAGACGAGAAAACAGGCGAGATTCTTCCGGAGACGCTTCAAGTCGAGATACCCGCGCAGCGCATTGCGCAGGCCAGCGATGCGGCACGCATTCTCGGGGACAGTTTGTATAGCAAGTTTCCCTTCGCCGGCCGCACCGGCCCCATGTCCGATGATCTCGCGGAGCTCGTCCTCAACCGCACCTGGCGGCCACAGCTCGCCGTGATCGGCATGGATGGTCTGCCCTTGCCGCAGAATGCCGGCAATGTGTTGCTGCCCTACACGATGGCCCGTCTGAGCTTGAGACTGCCGCCCACGCTTCCAGGCAGTGAGGCGGGGGGCGTGCTCAAGCAGCTGCTCGAGGACGCGCCGCCTTATCACAGCGATGTGCGCTTCGAAGGCGCCGAATCGGCGAGCGGCTGGAATGCACCGGCGCTCTCACCCTGGCTGGAGAAAGCGGTCGGCCGCGCCTCCATAATGGCCTTCGGTCCGCCGGCCGCCTATATGGGCGAAGGCGGCAGCATTCCGTTCATGGCCATGCTGGGCGAGAAATTTCCGCGCACGCAATTCTTGGTCACCGGCGTGCTGGGCCCTCATTCCAATGCGCATGGCCCGAACGAATTTCTTCATATTCCGACCGCCAGGCGCGTCACCATGGCCGTCGCCTCTGTCATCGCCGATCACTACCGCGCGTGATTCGCGGCAAGGTTTGCTACATTGTACTTCCACGTGTCAGATGCGGGCGTACATGACCCGCGACGTGGCGGCCAAATATGGCCCCGCCATTGCGGTCGCAATAACCGAGCTTTTCGATATCGGTCTGGGTGCGACCGTTCACCGACGCGTGGATGCCGTGGAGATACCAGTCGTCGCGGTGGAGGTGATGCGGAAACAGGGCCCCGTCACTTAACACAAGTTCGCGGCCGGAATCGTGTCTGTGCCTGTAAAATGCGTACATGAGAAAGCCTCCCAGCTCGGGCTTCTCCCCCGATTTCATATACGCCCGGGTTTCGTATCTGTGCAGCAATTCGTGAACCAGCGTGGATGAACGCTTGCCCGTTTAGACGGCAAATCACTCAAACTCGTGCGACCTGCGGATGCGCCGCGATCGCCGAAAGAAACATGACGCCGAATTCATTAAGTTTCGTTGACCCCACGCCGTTCACCTGCGCCATCTGTTCCAGATTGCGCGGCCGCCGTGCAGCCATCTCGTTCAGCGTTCGGTCGGAAAAAATCAGATAGGCCGGCACGGCTCGTTCCCTCGCAATTCTGAGACGCAGCGATTTGAGCGCGGCGAGCAGCGAATCGTCGGCCGCCGCAGGTACGGTTTCGGGTCTGCGCCCCACTGCACGCGGCAGCTTTTCGACCGGCCGGAAATAAAATTTCTCGGTGCCGGCGAGGAGCGCCGCGCCCTGGGTGGAAACGGACAGACCGCCATAACCCGCAATGTCTGCTATCAAATAGTCGCCTGCGACGAGCTGGCGGATCAAAGTCTGCCATTCGGCTTTCTTGCGCGCGGCACCGATTCCGAAAGCGGCCAGCCGGTCATGATGCGCCGCAGCGATCCGTTCCGTTGCAAGCCCGCGCAACACGTCCACGATATGACCCGCGCCATAACGCTCGCCTGTTTGTTTGATCGCCGAAATCGCCTGCCGCGCCGCGGCCGTGCCATCGACGAGCTGCGCCGGTTCGATACAATTGTCGCAATTGCCGCAGGCTCCCGATGTCTCGCCGAACCAGGAAAGCAGGATCTTCCGCCGGCAGCCAGTGGCTTCGCAATAACCGACGAGTGCGGTCAGCCGCTGATGCTCGCGCCGTCTGCGATCCTCGCCGGCCTGCTCGTCGTCGATGAACATGCGCCGCATGCGGACGTCGCCCGCGCCAAGCAGCAGATGCGCGTCTGCCGGCGCACCATCGCGTCCGCCGCGGCCGATCTCCTGGTAATAGGCTTCGAGGCTCGACGGCAAATCCATGTGAAACACGAAGCGGACATCCGCCTTGTCGATGCCCATGCCGAAGGCGATGGTCGCCGTCATCACCAGGCTCCGCTCCGTCATGAAACGGTTCTGATTGGCCTCGCGCGGCTCCTTGCTCATGCCTGCGTGATAGGGAAGCGCGCGGATGTTGTGATCCGTGAGAAATTTTGCTGTTTCTTCGGTGCGCTTGCGCGAGAGGCAATAGACGATGCCGCTTTGCCCGGTGCGTGGTTTGAGAAAAGCCAATAACTGACGCTTTGAATCCTGTTTGTCCTTCACGGCGAGCCGGATATTTGGGCGGTCGAAGCCGAGCACCAGCGTCTCGGCCTCTCCGGCAAACAATTGCTCCGCGATGTCGGCGCGCGTGACGGCGTCGGCGGTGGCAGTCAATGCGACGATCGGCACCTGCGGAAACAGATCGCGCAACCGCGCCAGATCGCGATATTCGCGGCGGAACGCCGGGCCCCATTGCGAGATGCAATGCGCTTCGTCGATCGCGATCAGCTTCAGATTGCATTTCGTCAGCGCCGCCAGCATGCGCTCCGTCATCAGGCGTTCTGGCGCCATATAGAGCAGCCGCGCCTCTCCGCCGGCGACACGCCGCCACGCCGCCACATTGGCCTCGCGCGATTGCGCCGAGTTGATCATTTCAGCGGCAACGCCCGCCAGTCGAAGCGCCGCCACCTGGTCCTGCATCAGCGCCACCAGCGGCGAAACCACGACCGTCAGTCCGCCGAACAGCAGCGCGGGAATCTGGAAGCAGAGCGACTTTCCCGAGCCGGTCGGCATCACCGCCAGCACATTGCGGCGGGCGAGCAGAAGATCGATCACCGCTTCCTGCCCCGGACGAAAGGCATCGAAGCCGAAGATCGATTTCAGAACGCCGTGTCTGGTGATCTGCATGAAGCGCCGCGGAAATCTGCGCGCGAGAATCTCCCGGCGGTGCGAAAATGGCAACGCCCAGGGCGAATCTCGTTCGCCGCCGATCAACAATAATTGTCATGGCCCGCGACTGCGGGCCACCCAGGTAACACCACTCTGCCGTGAAAAGGAAAAAACATGCGCGATTTCCGGAGAGCTATCCATGTCTCATCTGGGTGGGCCGCAGTCGCGGGCCATGACAACAAGGCAAAGCGCCGGTAGCGCGCCGATCTGCTCCGCTTACAATGTCGGATCCTGATCGGATAGCAGCGAGGCATCCGCTGCGTCGGTCGCATCGGAATACTCTGCTGCGAATCGCGCAACCGACCCTGCATCGGGAAAGAAATCGGACAGCGCATCCGGCTCTCCCGCCTGTGCCTCCGTGGTCGCATCCAATGCGGCGACGGATAGCGGAGCAGGCTGCGAAACCGCAGATTGCCGCGACGGGTTCATGGCAACCGATGAAATGATAGCGACAGATACAAGAGACAAGGCTGCGGCGCCGACCATTGCGCGGTGCACAAGCCGTCGCCGTGCGACCAGATCATCCGCCCGCGCGAGCACGCGCTCGGCGAAATCCTCGCTCAGGACGGGATCGATTTCTGGCCGGACGTTCATTTGCGTTCTCCTGCGAGCAGGATTTCGCGCAGGTTCTCCCGCGCGCGAAACAGCCGCGATTTCACTGACGATACGCTCGTTCCGGTCATGGCGGCCAGCTCCTCATGACTTCGTTTGCTGTCGAGACTGAGCTCGAGCAGATGGCGCTGCCCGGGCGGCAGCCGCGCCAGCCCGTGGCCGATATCCCCGCCTTCGTCATTCGGCGGCGGCTCTGCGCCGACATTTTCACTATCGGGACCCAGAGGCGCAAACAATCGCCGCCATCCCTGTCCCGCCCGCAGATGATCGCGGCATACATTGCGCGCGATCTGGAACAACCAGGATTCGAACCGCTCCGTTGCGCGCAGATGCGGAAGCGCGAGCACCATCTTCGCGAAAATCGTCTGGCACAGATCCTCGTAATGACTTTCGTCGCCCGTCTGCGCGATCGTGAACCGCGCCATCCGCATCTGATAACGCCGGATCAGTTCCGCGAGCGCCGCCCGGTCGCCGCTGCGCCCCCGAAGAATAAGTTCTTCGAGGGCCAGCGTGCCGGCACATGGGACGCGATCCACTGCCGCGAGCCGGCGAAATCAGTTCGATTGCTCTCCCGCCTCCGGCTGGTCGGAGCCCATGATGCTCTGGATCTGCGAATGCAGGCTCTGCAACTGCTTGTGAACCTGCGCGAGATGGTTGAGCTGGTCGGAGGTGAGAATGTTGCGGATCGCGAGCGCGGTATCGACCATGCTCTGGTCGATCTGCTGCTGATAGCGATAGGCCTTCTGCTCCAGGGGCGCGAGTTCGGCAGCGGTGACCTTGCCGGGCGACAGCAGCTTGTCGGCCAGTTGCTCGTGGATCGCCTCGAACTGCTGATGGACGGATTTCATCTGCGCGTGCTCGGACTTGAGGATTTCGTGCACCTGCTGGCGCTGGGCTTCGGTCAGATTGGCCGATTTGAGCAGCATCATGAACGGCGAGCCGCCGTCATGCATGCCCATATGGCCCATATGCCCCATGCCTTCGTGGCCGGCAGGCATGGACGACATGGGGGGCTGGGCGCTTGCCGGCACGGCGAAGAGCAGGCCCGTGGCCGCGGCAAGGAGAAATCTGGTGGCAGTTTTCATGGCGATGTCACTCCGGGTTGAGGATGATACCCCAATGACGGAGCGCCGTGGCGAAAGTTGCGGCGGAATCCGCTGCCGGGATTAAGATTTGGAAACATAGGGAGGGAGAAACCCCAATGGCAGAAGACGGCATAGTTGCCACCTTGCAAAATCGCAGGGTGGTCCAGATCGCGCTCACCAGTCGCGATATCGAACGGAGCCGCCATTTCTATCGTGACGTGCTCGGGCTGCCGCTCCAGTTCGAGGCGGGCGGGATGCTGTTCTTCGAACTCCCGGGCCAGCGGCTGATGATCGGCTCCGAAAACAGCGTGGGCGCGCCGGGCGGCTCGCTCCTCTATTTCGACGCGCCCGACATCGACGCGCTGGCGCCCGCGCTCGAAAAGAAGGGCGTTGCGTTTCTGGGGCCGATCCAGACCGTGCAGACCACCGCCGCTCACGACCTCAAGCTCCGCGTGTTCCGCGACCCCGACGGCAACACCCTGGCGCTGATGGGCATGGTGGCGCGCACCGCCGGTTGAGGATTGCCGCGCGGGCGCGTGGCGCCACAATCCCTGAGAATGTGCACGCGGTCGACCGCCGCTTCGTACATCACGAAAAATTCCCTGAGATGTATTCGTACATACGAATACCTGCCCGAAATTCCCTGAGATTTGCACATCGTCCGTTCCACCCTCCCCTTGAGGGGGGTATTGCACTTGACAAACCCCAGGATACGAGGGCAATTACGGCTTGTCGTAGAAGGCAATATGAAATTCGCAGGGGCAGGCATCTTCCGCTCCATCGGAGCCACTCAGAAGTGTCATTTGTAACGTATGGGTTCCTTCACTGACGCGTTGGCCTTGGGTGCCGTATCCCTGCATCTCAATCCCCGGCCCACAGAACGGTTCCATCGGAGCGCCATCAACGTAAGCGCACGGAGTAACTCTATCGCTATTTGGCGTTCCGATTGCGAAAGTTATCGTTATGATACATCCGTTCGTCTTGTGACACGTCAGCGAATACTGTTTCCCGAGGTCAGTTAATTGCGGATACAGATTTAGCGGCATCGTCTTTATGCGATTGTGTAATATCTCCGTGATACCATGCTCGTGTACCAGTACGTCTGTATCTGTAGTATCCGCACTTGCACCTGCACGCTCAGAGCAAACTAAGAAGCTTGCAAATACCGCGCTCATAATTGGTCGGGCGCTCATTTTCTCCCCCTAGGTTTCGCGGTGGCTTTGGATGGAGCAATCTTCCCCAGTTTCTTGTCGAAAGCCTTCAAGTCCGGATCGCAGCCGAGGCGCTCAGCTACCGATTCGAAATCTTGGGGCTTTGCCTCTGATTGTTTAAGCGTCTTTGGCATCTGGTGTCGCTCCAACGTTCGCAAATAGTGGGCCCTCTGTCAAAAAGATACAATACCTGGACCAGCGTTCACCGACCGGCGTATTGCGCGGCGTGCGCCCGCGCAAATTGGTTCGCGCCGCCGCGGATTACATCGCTGACCCTGATCATCTTTCTTCGCGGAAACCCCCTGGTTCGTGCTAGTTTTTCCGGGGCGCACCTATTGGGGGAAAGCTTATGCACATCGCTTCCCACCTGAACTCGGTTTATTTTGGTGCCGTGATCGGCGTGGCCTCAGGGCTGATGGTGGCCCCGGGCTTCCTGCCGGCCTATGGCGGGGAAAAAATCCTTCATTCGTTTGACGGCGGCAGCGACGGCAACGAGCCCTATGGCGGACTGATTGCCGACAATGCCGGCAATTTGTATGGGACCACCTTATACGGCGGGGGCTCGGGATGCGGGGGAATGGGCTGCGGGACGGTTTTCAAGGTTTCACCGAAGGGCCGGGAGACGGTGCTTCACGCATTTAAGGCGGGAGATGATGGGTCATGGCCGGTCGGCACCCTGCTGGCGGATGGCTCGGGAAATCTTTTTGGAACGACCGCAAGGGGCGGAGGAACCGGCTGCAGCGGTACCGGCTGCGGGACGGTCTTCAAGCTTGCGCCCGACGGGACGGAAACGGTGCTTTATGCCTTCCAGGGCGGCAGCGACGGCCAGAACCCCTGGGGCGGCGTAATTGCTGACGGAGCCGGAAATCTTTATGGGCTGACCGTTTATGGTGGAAACTTTAACGGCTCGGAATGCGCCGACCTTGGATGCGGCACGCTCTATGAACTCCAGCCGGAAGGCGGCAAGCTCGCGCTTTACACCTTCCAGGCCGGCGAAGACGGTGCGTTTCCCGGTGGTGCAGTTATTACAGATGCGGCAGGCAATCTCTATGGGACGACCAGCAGGGGCGGTGAATCAGACTGCAGTGGTGGCTGCGGCACAGTGTTTAAATGGACGCCAGGAGGATCAGAGACGGTACTGCATGCTTTTCAGGCAAACGGCGATGGCGATGGTCCAATATCCGGCCTGATCGCGGATGCTGCAGGCAATTTATACGGAACAACACCGTCCGGCGGAGCTGCTGGCTGGGGAACGGTTTTCAAGGTTACCACAGGCGGACAAGAAACGGTGCTCTACTCATTCCAGGCGGGCGCCGACGGCGCCGATCCCCAAGCCGGTCTTGTCATGGACGATAAAGGCAACCTCTATGGCACGTCATACGCCGGCGGCGCCAATGCCTGCAACTATGGCGGATACAAAGGCTGTGGCACGGTGTTCGAGCTGAACCGGAAAGGTGTCGAAACCGTTCTCTACAGCTTCAGCAACGCCCAGGGCACCAATCCTGTCGGCGGCCTCATTCTCCGCGCGCATCATGCGGTCTTTGGAACAACCTCGCGCGGCGGCCCGGAGAAACATGACGGCGTGGTATTCAAGCTCAAGGCAAAGTAGTCAAAGCTGCAAGAATTTGGACCGCGGCAATGTGGTGGAAGGTCAACTGTTCGCCTGTGGTTTTTTAACTCAGCGCACTGATCTTAAGCTTCTGCGCCGGGTGCGCTGCCGGCCGCGCCTCGCAGTCTCCCGTTCGGGGAGCGCGGTGAGATCGGCGGCAGAACCAAGGTCCCCGGGATGCTCACGCGGAGCATCGGCATCCAAAAACAGAACGCTGCTGCCGTCACCGCGGCCGAAGGGATCCCGGTTCAGCCACTCCGGCACGCCCGGCATGTTGTATCGTGCCGCTTATCGACCTAAAATCATTGCATGATCGATTGGTCGTCCTGTCCTGCCGTCGAGCGGGATTCCCAGCGCGTCGGCGGAGCATGGGTTTTCCGTGGCACGCGGGTTCCCGTCGCCGCGTTGTTCCAGAATCTGGAGGACGGCGCGCAGCTCTCGGATTTCCTCGCGTGGTTTCCGGGCGTCACGCGGGAACAGGCCCGGCTCGTACTCGAGCACGCGATGCACTCCCTGGAAGCCGCGTGAGTGCGCGTTCTCCTGGACCAGGGTACGCCCGCGCCGTTGCGCAGATATCTCCTGAATCATGATGTGAGTACTGCTCTGCAGCTTCGCTGGAGCACGCTGACCAACGGCGAACTCCTCGAGCAGGCAGAGGCAGCCGGGTTCGACGTGCTCATCACGACCGACCAGAATTTGAGATACCAACAGAATCTGTCGAAACGCCGGATTTCGATCCTCGTTATTTGCACGACAAGTTGGCTCCGCATCGAAAAGCAGGTTCGAGCCGTTACCGAGGCCCTCGAGCGCGTTTCCCCGGGAGGCTATACAGAAATTCAAGTTCCCTAGATGGGAACCTGAGAGATCCCGGTGAACGCCGGTCCGGCCACTGGCATGCCGCCCTTCAACCCGTGCTAATGTTCTATGGTGGCGGCCATTGGAGGAGCAATTTATGCACATCGCTTCGCACCTGAACTCGGTTCGTTTTGGTGCCATGTTCGGCATGGCCTCAGGGCTGATGGCGGCATCGGGCCTCCTGCCGGCCTTTGGCGGCGAGAAAATCCTTCATTCGTTTGACGGCGGCCACGACGGCAACGAGCCTTAGGGCGGACTGATTGCCGACAGTGCCGGTAATTTGTACGGGACCACATTACATGGCAGGAGCTCGGGATGCGGGGGAATGGGCTGCGGGGCAGTTTTCAAGGTGTCGCCGAAGGGCCGGGAGACGGTGCTCCACGAGTTCAAGGGGGAAAATGACGGTTCGTGGCCAATCGGCACCCTCCTGGCGGATGGCTCGGGAAATCTCTTTGGAGCGACCGCAAGGGGCGGCGGAACCGGCTGCAGCGGTACCGGCTGCGGGACGGTCTTCAGGCTTGCACCCGACGGTACGGAAACGGTGCTTTATGCCTTCCAGGGCGGCAGCGACGGCCAGAACCCCTGGGGCGGCGTGATCGCCGACCAAAGCGGAGACTTTTACGGACTAACGTCAGGCGGAGGGAACTATAGCAACTCTGAATGCGCCGCCCTTGGATGTGGGACGATTTACGAAATCCACCCAGACGGCGGCGAGATCGCGCTTTACGCTTTTCAGGGCGGCGACGATGGGGCATCCCCCCGATGGCGCATTGGTTGCGGACGCGGCTGGGAATCTCTACGGCACGACCGCCAGCGGCGGTTACTCCGGCTGCAGTGGTGGCTGCGGTACGGCGTTCAAATGGATACCCGGAGGTTCGGAGACGGTGCTATATGCCTTTCAGCTAAACGGCGATGGAGAGATCCCACTGTCTGGCCTGATCGAGGACGCTGCGGGCAAGCTCTACGGAACAACATTTGCAGGCGGAACCATCCGGCTGGGGGACAGTGTTCGGGGTCACTCCCGCCGGACAAGAGACTGTGCTCCACTCCTTCCAGGCTGACAACGACGGCGCCGGTCCTAGGGCGGCGCTTGTCATGGATGGCAAGGTAATCTCTACGGCACCACCTATGGCGGCGGCGCATATGCCTGCGACTATGGCGGATTCAAGGGTTGTGGCACGGTGTTTGAGTTGAATCGGAAAGGCGTCGAGACCGTTCTCTACAGCTTCAGCAGGTTCCAGGGCACCAACCCGATCGGTGGACTGCTTCTCGATGCGCATCACGCGATCTTTGGAACAACTTCGCGCGGCGGGCCGGAGAAACATGACGGCGTAGTATTCAAGCTCAAGACGAAATAGATACTTCGGCAAAATACACTACCTGGACCAGCGTTTACCGACTGGCGTGTCGCACAGCGCGCGCCCGGCCATGACGGGGTTGGGGTGTTCGCCCGTTTCGGTAACAAACAGGGAAATCATGCCCCGTATTCTCACCGTTAAGCCGGCGCGCGGCGGATTTCGCCGGCGCCGGCGTAACGGCGATCAGGGCACTCGAGCCGGCTCACCGATCCGGCGGCCACACCTCCACGTGATCGGGCACGTGGCCGACCAGTTCGGCCTTCATCACGTTGCCGTCGATCTCACCGCGGGCCACCAGCGCGTGGCCGACCGAGGGCTCGGCGACCTTGTAGTGCGCGGCGGCGCTGGCGGTATCGATGGAGATCATCGTGCCGTCACGTTTCTCCACCAGCAGCGTGGTGCCGGAGATGCGGCGAACCGTGCCGCGAATCTCATGCTGTCCCGGCGCGAGCGCCGGGCGCGGAAGAACCGCCGGCGCCGGCGGGAGCGTCGCAACATCGGCCCCCGTCCCCTTCAGGCCGTAGATCGCCAGCGACTTCACGGTCGCGACATAGACCTTGCCGTTATCCACCACCGGCACGATGTTGGAGTCGCCGTAGGAATTCGTCCAGTAGCCGACGAGCGTCTTGAAGATCTCGCCGCCCTTCTCGGCGTCGAAGGCGTGAAGATAAAGCGCCTCCTGATCGAAATCCGTCGGCCGTCCGACCGCCCAGATCACCGTCGTGCCGGGATTCGAGCCGTTCGAGGACACGCTGGTCAGGAATCCGGGAAAGAAGTCGCCCTCGACATTGCCCACATTCTTGTCGAGTTTCAGGCTGGGTGTTCCCGTCGCCGTCAACTTCCACACGCCCGCCGTGTTGCTGCTGCTCGTAACAATGCGGGCAGTTCCGTCGCTTCCCATATAGTAGGACGGTCCGCACCAGCAGGGCCCGACGGTGACGCTGCTGTACTCCTTGCCGCCGTTCTTCTGGCCGTTGGTGATGTCGTCGGCATTGAACACATACATGATGCCGGCCTTGGCGGACGACACTGCGAGGTTGCTGGGCTGGCCGGTCTGCGGCGGCAGAAGCATGAACCCGCCCGCCGCAAAATCTCCGTCCGTCTGGTCGAGATGCTGCCATCCTTCCGCACCCATGGGCGTGTAGAGATGTTTGATGGCGGACAGATCCGACGGCATCTGCACGACGCTTTCGGAGATGTTCTTTTTCTTGTTGTAGGTGGTGCCGGAGGGATCGGAATTGCCGGTGGTGTAGTAGATATCGCCGGCCGCGCTGCCGGCGATGCCGTAGCCGGACATCCAGATCGCGGTCAGGAAGAAGTCGTCGGGCGAAGTCGACAGCTTGTTGGTGAATTCATTGGCGGCGAGCGGCGTCAGCGAGCTGGCCTGCCAGCCCAGCACCCAGCCGCGCGAAAGATTGGCGTCGTAATCGCAATAGCTCGCGAAGCCCGCATAAAGATTGCCGTTGGCGAGCAGGAGTCCGGCGCGGTTGCGGGCCTCATGCGGGTCGAAGGCGTATTTCTGGCCATTGTCGAGCTTGCGGCTGGCCTTGATGACCACCGGTGCGACGACGTCGGCAAGCGTGGAAGGATCGAGCGCGTACACCTGGGCGACGGGCTGCGAGTTTTGGTAGGTGTAGGCGATCAGATAGATCGTGTGCGTCGTGGGGTCCATCGCCGGCGTGGCGTTGATGCCGAGATTGGGCCCGCCATTCGTGCACTGGCCGGGTAGCGAGGTGCGCGGTACCGGCGTGCCGAGATTGCGCTGCGCCAGCACGCCGCCGGTGTTGGCATCGATCGCATAGACGGTATCGCCCTCGGTCGCGATATAGACGACCTCGCGCGCGCTGTTGCCGTTGACGGCCTCGCTGGCGAGGATCAGGGGTTGGGCGTCCACCTGTTCATCCAGCACCGTCGAGGCCAGCAACTGAAATTTCGAGCTGCCGACATTGGCGGGGGTCAGCTTCTTTTCGTTGCTGTTCCAGCCGGTCCGCAAATTGTCGTAATGATAGGTCAGGATATCCACCGGTTTGGCGCCGGCAGTCCCGACAGATGCGGCCCATGTCGCGAGCGCAACAACGAGGCTGGCGCCGAGCAGCCGAAATCCCGATTTTTGCATGAGAGTTCCCTCCGAAGGACAGGAACTCTGAGCCGAAGTTTGACGCCGCGCAAGGCGGGACGGTGAAGAAGTGCAAAGAATCCCGCAAACTTGGATGTCTGCGTGCCGCGAAACGCGGAGCCGGATGAACGGAAAACCGGTCCCTCCCCGCGCGATCACGCGCCGCGGCGCGGAAGGCGCCATTGATTATTACGTCGCCGAAGCCGGCCCGGCAGTTCGGCACGATTCATCAATGCGACGGAATGAGCGGCTTGCCAGACCTGTGATATGTTCAGGCGAATCGCAGAGAGGGATACCGGACATGACGCTTTCACCACTTCGTGCCGCAGCGATGGCGCTCCTGCTGGCGGCCATTCCGGCGGCGGCAGCCGACGCCCCAAAGCCGCCTGCTGCAAAAGGATTGCCGCCGAATACGATCGACTGCACAGATTGGACACACAATTCCGATGGCAGCTGGTCAGCGCACCACAATGCCAAGCCCTTCGATATCGGCAGCTCGAAGCACATAACCATACAGGACTCGCGGATAGGCCCTAACGCCATAAGCGCCGGCGGCTACGATCTCGCCACCGTGCTGGACGAAAAGTGCGGCACGGTGTGAGCGCTTGTGCCGCGAGCGACTAGGGCACCAGCACGGCTGCGCCGGTGACCGAGCTCGCGCGCAAGTCTGATAAGGCGCGGTTGGCGTCCGCGAGCGGATAGGGCGTTGTTTCGGTATGGAATTTGTTTGCGGCGGCGAGCGCGAGGAATTCCTCGGCATCCTTTCGCGTGAGATTGGCGACGGAGCGCAGCGAGCGTTCGTGCCAGAGGATTTCGTAAGGAAACGACGGAATGTCGCTCATGTGGATTCCTCCGCAGACCACGCGGCCGCCATGGCGTACGGCCCGGAGTGCTGTGGGAACGAGTTCGCCGGCGGGTGCGAAGATGATGGCGGCATCGAGCGGCACCGGCGGCGGGGCATCGGAATCGCCGGCCCATGTCGCGCCCATGGATAGAGCAAAGTTCTTCGCTTTCTCATCGTCCGGGCGCACGAAGCCGTAAACCTCCTGCCCGCGATGGCGCGCGGTCTGCACGGCCAGATGCGCGGCGGCGCCGAAGCCGTAGAGCCCGAGCCGCGGCGCATCGCCCGCCGCCTTCAGCGCGCGCCAGCCGATCAGCCCCGCGCACATCAGCGGTGCCGCTTCGCGGTCGTTGTAATGAACGGGCAGCGGAAAGACATAGCGCGCATCGGCGATTGTTTCTTCCGCGAAGCCGCCGTCGATCTGATAGCCGGTGAAACGCGCGCGGATGCAGAGATTCTCCTCGCCGCGCCGGCAGAATTCGCACACCCCGCAGGTCCAGCCGAGCCACGGCACGCCGACGCGGTCGCCGAAGTGGAGTTCTCCTACGTCCGCGCCAAGCTCCGTGATGCGCCCGACGATTTCGTGGCCGGGCACGATCGGCAGCTTCGGATCCGGCAATTCGCCATCGACCACATGCAGGTCCGTGCGGCAGACCGCGCAGGCCGATACGCGGATGCGCACTTCGCCCGGCTGCAAAGCCCGCGGCGCCAGCACCGTTTCCGCAAGCGGCGAACGTGGCCTGTCGAGCACCATGGCGCGCATGATTACTCCGGCGCTTTCAGGCGGTAGCCCACGCCCTGTTCGGTGAGGATCAGTTGCGGGCGGTCGGGATCGGCCTCGATTTTGTGGCGGAGCGTGCGGACATAGATGCGCAGATAAGCGACATCGGTTTCGACGCCCCAGACTTCGCGCAGCAGGAAACGATGCGTCAGCACCTTGCCGGCATGGGCGACCAAGGTGCGCAGCAAATCATATTCCCTGGGCGTGAGCTTCACTTCCTGGTCGCGCACGCTGACCACGCGGCGCACCAGATCGACGGCGAGATCGCCGACGCGGAAGATGGGGCGCTCGCCCTGCTGCTGCAGGCGATGACGCAGCGCCGTGCGCAGCCGCGCCAGCAACTCGTCCATGCCGAACGGCTTGGTGACGTAATCATCGGCGCCAAGATCGAGCGCGCGCACCTTGCCGGCTTCGTCGGTGCGGCTCGACAGCACCACGATGGGAATGGTCGAGCCCTGCTCCCGCAATTGTTTGATGATTTCAAATCCGTCGATGCCGGGCAGGCCGAGATCCAGCACCACGACATCGACCGCGTTCTGCCGCAGCATGGCGTGGACGGCACCACCGTCTTCCGCCTCGATCACCTGATAACCCTGCGCAGACAGGCCGGTGCGCAGAAAGCGCCGGATCGGCGGCTCGTCATCGACGATCAGTACGCGGCTCGCATGGGCGCCGGTGGTCATGCGGCGCGCTCCTGCGGCTGTTCGGCCGGCACGGGGAGCATGACAAGTATCAGCGCCCCGCGCCGGTCGGTGCGGTTGGTGGCGCGGATCGTGCCGCCCATCGCCTCGACGAAGCCGCGGCAGATGGCGAGACCGAGCCCGGTGCCGGCGCGTTTTCGATCCGCGGCCTGCACGCGGTAAAATTTGTCGAAGATGCGTTCGAGATCGTCGGCCGGAATGCCGTCGCCTTCATCGGCAATCTCGAGACGCACCTGATCGCCATAGCGCGCGGCGTGAACTTCTACCTTGGTGCCTGGCGGTGTGTATTTCGCCGCATTGTCCAGCAGGTTGAACAGCACCTGCTCGAACAGCACTGGATCAAGCTTCAGCATCGGCAGGTCGGAGGCGATATCCACGCGCACCTCGTGACGCGCGAGAACGCCGGCCGCGCGGTGCAAGGCGCTTCCCACCACATCGCCGAGATCGACGAAATCGAGCCGCGGTTCGATGGCGCCGGATTCCAGCCGCGTCATGTCGAGGAGGTTGGCGATGAAGCGATTAAGGCGCTCGGCCTCCTCCTGGATGGTGCCAGTCAACTCATCGCGCGCCGCTTCGTCGAGAACGCCGCGCTGGCCCCTGAGCGTGCTTGCCGAACCGAGGATGGACGCAAGCGGCGTCCTCAGATCATGCGAGATCGAGGTCAGCAGTGCGGCGCGCAACCGCTCGGTCTCGGCGGCGAGACGCGCCCGGTCGATGTCTTCGGAGAGATTGACGCGTTCGATGGCCAGTGCCGCCTGGTCCGACAGCGCATCGAACAATCGGCGCTGATCAGGCGTGAGCAGCGGGCCGGGCCGATCGCTGTCGAGGCCGACAATGCCCACCATGCCGCGCCCGGTGCGCATGGGAAGAAACAAACGTTTCGCGCCGGGCAGCGTGTCTGCCCCGCGGCCCGCGGGCGAGGCATGCTGCCAGACCCATTTGGCGGCGGCGAGATCGGCCTCGTCGAGCATGTCCTCCGGCGGATAGCCGGCGCGCACGGCGATGGTTTTTCCCTCGGGCAGCAGGATGACGACGCGCAACTTCAGCATCTGCGCGAACTGGAAACAGGCGGCCCACAATAGATCGTCGAGCGTGAATACGCCGGCGAGCTTGCGGCTGAACAAATAGAGATTTTCGGTCGTGGCGGCTCGTTCGCGCGCGGCCACCGCCTGCGCCCGCACCCGTGCCGACATATAACTCGCGACGAGCGCCACCACCATGAAGAAAAACAGCGCAACGACGTTTTCCGGTTCGGCGATCGTGAGCGTGTAGAGCGGCGGCAGGAAGAAAAAATTATACGCCAGCACCGCGACAAAGCAGGCGACGAGCGACGGCCAAAGGCCGTAGGTAATCGCGCTTGCCAGTACGGCGGTGAGAAAAACGAGCGCAACATTGGTAATGCCAAATCTTTGCAGACCAAGGGCGATAACGAGCGCCGCCGCCACCATCGCGAAACTGCCGGCATAGGCTTTGGTGTCCCACGCCGATGGCGCGCCGGGCGCCGGCTGCGGCGCGGGCTTTGTTTGCGCGGCTCCGCGCATGGCGCGCGTCAGCTGCTCCGGCACGACATGAACGCTGATGTCGCCGGCGCGGCGGATGATTTCATGGGTGACGGAGCCGCGCAGGATTTCCCGCCACAGGCTGCGCTGCGCGGTCGATGTAACAATATGGGTGAAATTGTTGGTGCGGGCGTAATCGATGACGCCGTCGGCCACGCTCGCCGCCGGCACGCTGATCGCCTGCCCGCCCAGCCGTTCGGCCACGCGCAGCGCTTCGGCGATGCGATCGCGTTCGATCTCATTCATCCGCCGGCCGCCCGAGGTTTCGACATGGATCGCGGCCCAGGACGCATGAACCCGGTCGGCCAGCCTGCGTGCATAACGCACCAGCGCGATCGCGCCCGGCCGCTCATTGACGCAGACCAGCACGCGCTCGCTGGCCTCCCACGGGCCCTGGATGGCGTGCGCGCGCATATAGCTGACCATCTGGTCGTCGACGCGCTGCGCGGTCCGGCGCAGCGCGAGTTCGCGCAAGGCGGTCAGGTTTCCGGGGACGAAGTAATTCTGCGCGGCGCGCTCAGCGGCTTCGGGAAAATAGACCTTTCCTTCCTTCAGCCGCTGCAGCAGATCTTCGGGTGTGAGATCGACCAGCTCCACATCGTCGGCGCGGTCGAGAATGGAATCGGGCACCGTCTCGTTCACCCGCACATGGGTGATCTTCGCCACGACGTCGTTCAGGCTTTCCACATGTTGTACGTTCAGCGTGGAATAAACATCGATGCCCGCGGCCAACAGCTCTTCCACATCCAGGTAACGCTTCGGATGGCGGCTGCCTTCGATGTTGGTGTGAGCGAGTTCATCCACCAGCACGAGCTTGGGCTTGCGCTGCAGAATGGCATCGATATCCATCTCCGCCAGCACGCGACCCTTATAGGCGACGCGCTTCTTCGGAATTTTCTCGAGGCTCTTGGTAAGCAGTTCGGTTTCGACGCGGCCATGCGTCTCCACCACGCCGATCACCACATCGACGCCTTCGAGCTTGCGCTGCCGCGCCTGGCTCAGCATTTCATGGGTCTTGCCGACGCCCGGTGCCGCGCCGAGAAAAATCTTCAGCCGGCCGCGCCCCTCCCGCGCCGCCTGCTGGAGCAGCGCGTCCGGCGAAGGCCGCGCCTCGCGCGAGTCAGGCCGGTCGGACATGGGAGAGCGGGGGAATGAAAATCAAATCGTCCTGAAATCGAAGGACGTCGTTCAGTCCTATTATCGCTGTCATTCCCGCGAAAGCGGGAACCCGGCAGTGCGATTCATCCGAAAAGACCGGCGATCTGGGTCCCCGCTTTCGCGGGAATGACAGACCTGGTTCAAATGCGGGTTGCTGCGGCATAATCTGCACCGCCCATCGTGCGTGCTTCGACAAGCTCAGCATGAGGAGAAGAGAGACCTGCATCTATGTTGATGGCAATATAATTCCCCTCACGTTGAGCTTGTCGAAGCACGCGAAATGCCACTCCAAGCTTCACGAGCCACGCAGCCGAGCAGCCTTTATGTCTTCGCGAGTGATATGTGGAAAATCCTGCAAAATTTCGGTTTCGCTCATTCCGCCATACAGTCTCTGCAGGATCGCTTCCACGGCAATCCGCGTACCTCGAATAACGGGTTTGCCCGTCATCACGCGTGGATCGATCGAAATACGGTTCAGAAGGGCATCCATCATTCACCTCGCGGCGCAACTATAGCCTATCGTGAGGAGGTTTGCAGCCCATCCAGGGCGACATTGAGCTTCAGGACATTCACATGCGGCTCGCCGAACAGGCCGAGCCAGCGGCCCTCGACGTGCTGGTCGATGAGGGTGCGCACGCGATCTTCAGCCAGCCCGCGCGCCTTCGCCACCCGCGGCACCTGGAAATAGGCGCCGGCCGGGGTGATGTCGGGGTCGAGGCCGCTGGCCGAGGACGTCACCAGATCGACGGGCACGGGCGCGCTGTTCTGGGCGTGGAGGGTTTTCACGTCGCCCGTGACGCGATCGAGCAGCGCCTTGCTGGTTGGGCCGAGATTGGAAGCGAGTGAAGCGGCGGCATTGTAGGGCGCGGGTATCATCTTGCCGTGTGCGTCGGTATCCGTGGTGGCCGATGGCCGGCCGTGGAAATATTTCGGCGAGGTGAAATTCTGGCCGATCAGCGCGGAGCCGATCACCTGCCCGTTTCTCGTGATCAGGCTGCCATTCGCCTGCCACGGGAACAGCAGCTGCGAAATCCCGGTCATCCCGAGCGGATAGACGAGCCCGAAGAGGATGGTGGACAGGATCACCATCATGATTGCGGGGCGAAATTCTTTCCACATGGACTTGCTCCTCAGACGACGCCGAGCGCCGTGATCAGCACGTCGATCGCCTTGATGCCGATGAAAGGAACGATGACGCCGCCGGCGCCATAGATAATGAGATTGCGCGCGAGCAGCCGGCCGGCGCTTTGCGGCGTATATTTCACGCCTTTGAGCGCCAGCGGGATGAGCGCGATGATGATGAGCGCGTTGAAGATCACCGCCGAAAGAATGGCGCTCTGCGGCGAATGCAGGCGCATCACATTCACGACATTCAGCGCTGGATAAAACGCAGCAAACATCGCCGGGATGATCGCGAAATATTTGGCGACGTCGTTGGCGATGGAGAAGGTGGTCAGCGCGCCGCGGGTGATAAGCAGCTGTTTGCCGATCAGCACGATTTCGATGAGCTTGGTGGGATCGGAATCGAGATCCACCATGTTGCCTGCCTCGCGCGCGGCCTGGGTGCCGGTCTGCATGGCGACCCCGACATCGGCCTGGGCGAGCGCCGGAGCGTCATTGGTGCCGTCGCCGCACATGGCGACGAGCTTGCCCTTGGCCTGTTCGGTGCGGATCAGCTTGAGCTTGTCCTCGGGCGTTGCCTGGGCGAGGAAATCGTCGACCCCCGATTCGGCGGCGATGGCCGCTGCGGTCAGCGGATTGTCGCCGGTGATCATCACCGTGCGGATGCCCATACGGCGCAGTTCGGCAAAGCGCTCCTTGATGCCGCCCTTGACGATATCCTTGAGATAGATGACGCCGAGCAGGCGGCCGTCCTTGGCGACGGCAAGCGGCGTGCCGCCCGCCCGCGAGATGCGCTCGGTGATTTCCTCGAGTTCGCCTTGCGTGCGCGTGTCCTGAAGTCCGCCGAGCTGGCGCACATAAGTCAGGATCGAATCGACCGCGCCCTTGCGGATGGAGGAATTTTCGATATCGACGCCGCTCATGCGCGTCTGCGCCGTGAACGGCACGAAATGCGCGTTGAGGGACGCCATTTCGCGCGCCCGCAAGCCGTATTTGTCCTTCGCGAGCACAACGATCGAACGGCCTTCCGGCGTTTCATCGGCGAGCGAGGAAAGTTGCGCCGCATCGGCCAGTTCCTGCGCCGCGATACCCGGGAGCGGGAGAAACTCGGCGGCCTGCCGGTTGCCGAGCGTGATGGTGCCCGTCTTGTCGAGCAGCAACGTATCCACATCGCCCGCGGCCTCGACCGCACGGCCCGACATGGCCAGCACGTTGAACTTCACCAGCCGGTCCATACCCGCGATGCCGATGGCAGACAGCAGCGCGCCGATGGTGGTGGGAATCAATGTAACAAACAGGGCGACGAGCACCACCACTGGCACGGAGCCCCCGGCATAAGTGGCAAAGCTAGGAATCGTGACCGTGGCGATCACGAAGATGATCGTCATGCCGGCGAGCAGAATGTTCAGCGCAATTTCATTCGGCGTCTTCTGGCGTTCCGCGCCTTCGACCAGCGCGATCATGCGGTCGAGAAAAGTGGAGCCCTGCGCGGCCGTGATGCGCACCTTGATCCAGTCGGACAACACGCGCGTGCCACCAGTCACCGCCGAACGGTCGCCGCCGGATTCGCGGATTACCGGTGCGCTTTCACCGGTAATCGCCGATTCGTCAACCGAAGCGAGGCCTTCGATCACATCGCCATCGCTTGGAATGAAATCCCCGGCCTCGACGAGCACGATGTCGTCCTGCCTGAGATCCGGTGCGGGAACAGTCTGGTAATTCCGCGCTGCGAGGCTCGCCAGGCGCTTGGCCATGGTCTGGGTGCGCGTACGGCGGAGATTTTCGGCCTGCGCCTTGCCGCGCCCTTCGGCGACCGCTTCCGCGAAATTCGCGAAGATCACCGTGAACCAGAGCCAGAAAGTAATTTGTGCCGCAAAACCGAGACTGGCGCCGCCGGCGACCGCGCCCTTGATGAGGAGAATCGTCGTCAACACCGAAACCAGCTCGACGACGAACATAACCGGATTGCGGATCAACGTGCGCGGATCGAGCTTGCGGAACGCCTCGCCCGCGGCGGTTACCAGAATCTCGGTCGAGATTCCGGCCACACCGCGCTTGCGGTGTGTCGTATCCGGCGCGAACGCGGCAGTGGAGGGTCGCTCGTTCATCTTGGTTGTCCTAATAGAGCTTGCCGGCCTGCATCTGCAGGTGCTCGATGAAGGGGCCGAGGATGTCGGCCGGGAAATAAATCAATCCGCCCGTGATAATAATCACGCCGAGCAGCAGCCCGACGAACAGTCCATTGTCGGTCGGAAACGTGCCGGCAGACGCCGGTACGAGCTTTTTGCCGACCAGCGAGCCGGCAATCGCAAGCACGGGAATGGCGATCGCGAAGCGGCCGATCATCATCGCCACGGCGCCGGTCGTATTGTAGAACAAGGTATTTCCGGTAAGACCCGCGAACGCACTGCCGTTATTCGCCGTCTGCGAGGTGAAGGCGTAGAGTATTTCGCTGAAGCCGTGCGGTCCCTGATTGTTGAGGCCTGCCAGGCCCACGGGAAGGACGCAGGCGATAGCCGTGAATCCGAGCGCCGAGAGCGGCACGGAGAGAACCGCCAGCATCGCCATTTTCACTTCGCGCGATTCGATCTTCTTGCCGAGATATTCCGGCGTTCTGCCGACCATGAGACCGGCAATGAACACAGCAAGAATGGCGAAAAGCAGCATGCCGTAAAGGCCGCAACCCACGCCGCCGAAGATGATTTCGCCGAGCTGCATATTGATGATGGGTACCAGCCCGCCGATCGGCGTATAGCTGTCGTGCATGGAGTTCACGGCGCCGTCAGACGTATCGGTCGTGGCGGTTTCGAATAGCGACGAATCCGCTATGCCGAAGCGGACTTCCTTGCCTTCCATATTGCCGCCGGCCTGCAGATCGCTTGCATGCTGATCGATTCCCAGCGGCGTGAAAGCGGGATTGCCGGCGCTCTCCGCTCCGTATGAAACGAAGACACCAACGAAAAACAGGATCGCCATCGCGCCGAACAGCGCCCAGCCCTGCCTCATGTTGCCGACCATGCGGCCGAAGGTCATCGTCAGGCCCGCACCGATGAGGAATTCGAGAATCGTGGTCAGCAGATTCGAAAGGGCCGTGGGATTCTCATAGGGATGCGCGGCATTGACGTTGAAGAAGCCGCCGCCATTCGTGCCCACGGTCTTGATGGAAATCTGCGACCCGACCGGACCTTGGGCCAGCACCTGCTTCGCACCTTCGAGCGTATGTGCAATCGTATAGGGATGCAGATTCTGGGGCATCCCCTGCCAGACAAAGATGAGTCCGAAAGCGATGGAGACCGGCAGCAGGATGTAAAGATTGCAGCGGGTCAGATCGACCCAGAAGTTTCCAACAGTGGTTGCCGAACGGCGCACGAAGCCGCGGATGAGCGCGATCACAATGGCAATGCCCGTTGCGGCCGAAACGAAATTATGGACGGTCAGCCCGGCCATCTGGACCAGATAGGAAAGCGTCGTCTCGCCGCCATAGTTCTGCCAGTTCGTATTTGTCGTGAAACTGATCGCGGTATTGAGGGAGAGATCTCCCGGGACTGCCGGCATACCCTGCGGGTTGAAGGGCAGAAATGACTGAAGCCGCAACAGCGCATAGAGCGAGACGAAGCAGAAGAGATTGAACAGCAGCATGGCAACCGCGTAGGTCACCCAGCTCTGCTCGCGCTTCTCGTCGACGCCCGAAAGCCGGTACAGAATTGTCTCGACCGGCAGAAGCAAGGGCGAAAGGATGGTGCGTTCGCCGGCAAAGACGCGGGCCATATAAGTTCCGAGCGGCACAGCGACGGCCGCTACGATGGCGAAGAAGACCAGTATCTGGGCGATGCCGTTGGCGGTCATGAGCAAGCCTCAGAATTTTTCCGGCCGCACGAGGGCGGCAACGAGGTAGGCAAGAATGCCGAGCGAGAAGATCCCACCGAGTATGTAATCGAACAGCATGGTAGCCTCACATCTTTGCACAGAGCGTCGTGTAGCCGAGAAATGCGACGAACATTCCGACTCCGAGTATCAACATCAGTACATCGAGCATTGTGCGCTCCCTGGCGAACATTCAGAACAGCACGCCCGTCTCGAGCACCAGCCGGACCTGAGAGGTCCGGTCGAGATTCGGGCCGAATGCAAATCCGGGTGTCGTATCCCCCGCACCGACATAGGAAGCTTCTCCGCGCGCAAAGAAGATGCCGTGCTGGTAGGTCGGCGTGATGGTCAGCGACCAGGCGTTGCTGCCCGGCCCATAGAGCAGGTTCGGAGTTCCCGCAAGCGAATTACCAGATGAACTTATATATTCGCCGCGCGCGGCAACTTTCCAATCATCATTGACGGAATAGCTGACCAGAACTGCGCCTCCGGTTGAGGAAACGCTGTGGGTGATCCCGAGACCGGCATTGTCCGGAACGTTCGCGAATTGCCCATAGGGGCTCACGGTCCACGGGCCGGAGGTCCAGGTGTAGATCAGATTGAAGATATTCCCGTTGTTCTGTGCCAGCGGCGTGGCGAATGTGGAGTAACCGGTATGGCCGATATTGCCGCCGCCGATGAGACTGAGCGTGTTCGAGCTGTCGATCGTCCAGGCCGCCGAACCGGACAGCCAGTTCAGCCGGTCGGAATAGAAGCCGTCATTCCAGGAGAGCGCGAAACTCACGGGTCCGGCGGTGTAATTCGCCTGCACCCCGCGGCTGACCGCGGGTTCCTGGTTCCAGAGCAGGCCGCGCTCGATGTCCATGTTCTCGAAAGTGAAGGTATATTCGTCGCCGACGAGCGTCGGCAGTTTGCCTGCTTCGATCGAGAAATTGTCGGTGGGCGCCAGCTTGGCGTAAGCGACCGGAACGGCGCCGAACGTGTCGCTGATCGTGTCGCCTGCGTTAAGATATGGCGTTCCGAGAGAAGGCAGCGAATACGCGCCCGCCTGCACATAAAACTGCAGCCAGCCATCGGTCTTCTGCACGAAAATCTGCCCGTTGCCGAGATCCGCGTGCCATGCCTGATCGCCGGGAACGTGGTCGTCCTGCCAGAATCCGAGGCCGCTCACGATTCCATCGACATAGATCTTTCCGACCGGCCCGGCATCCAGGGATATCGGGTTGGGATTGGCCGCGAGGGGACCGCTCATCGACGGTGTACTGAGCGCGGCAGCCGACGCCGCGTCGGTCCCCAATGCAACCCCGGCCGCCGCAGCAGTTCCAAGAAGCCATTTTTTCATTGCCTGCCCCGTTTTGATGATAGCTGATATCCCGCGCGCCTCAAAATCCATTTATTTATATCAGATAACACCCGTTGTCACTGACAGAACGAGCAGGCCGGGCACCGGCCCGGCTGGCAGTAACTCGCTTCGCGAAGCCCGCGGCTTCGCCCCTGCTCCAATGCTGGTCATGATAGCAAAATTTCATCTGATAATATGTCCTCTAAATCCGCCGCTGGGTCGCGCGGGATCTACGGGAGAAAATGGTACCTGCTGCATATGAATTCGAGAGCTTTCACCGCGAGAGATTATAAGGATTCCGTATAATAAAACGTGCGCGCTGGACCAGAGCCGTTCAACCGACGTGAAATGCGACCAGCAACATGTTGATTGCAAACACGATTCCGAGCACAATTAAGAGCACGAGACCGATTTCGCCCAGAACATCTTCGGCGGAGTTGCCCCCGTGGAGATCCACGCCCCACGGATCAAGCGAGCTGCCGGCGGATTTGTCCAGTTGGTCCGAGCGGACACGGCCAGGAGTCCTCATGCGCATCATCGAGTGCTCGAACTGGTTTCCAGCAGTTCATGTGCAGAAGGCGGCGTATAATATCGAGGCGGGCGTGCGGTCCGGATTATATAAAGGCCGTAAAAAACTGCTGCCGGCCAGCCATATCCCGAAACCGGCAGGCCATGCGTCTTGTGGCCGGACTTGCGACGGAGCGTTAAAAACGATGGTACGTATAGAACACTTGGCTTAAGAGTCAGGTCGTCGGGCTCCCTCCTCGAAGTGACGGTCGGGCAAGCAGATCGGGGCAGATCCGGACATGCCCGCAAATCCACTGCAAGGAGGGAAGGCCGTGCCAGTGACACACGCCCGCCATTTTACCGACCAACCTCACGCGGCTTGAAGGGATTTTCTGATGCGGTCATTCGGACTTCTGCAGACGATTGCGTTTCTGGTTGCAGCAACCGTGCTGGAAACCTGCGGAGACGCTTTCGTGCGCCTCGCGCTGTACGATCATCCTGGAATAACAGCAATTCGGATCGGTCTATTTGTCCTCGGTGCCGGGCTGTTATTCGGATATGGAACCTTTTTGAATCTCGCGCCCCTGGAGTTCCGGGAGATCGTGGGCCTTTACATCGCTACCCTTTTTATCGTCTGGCAGGCCATCAACTTCGCGTTCTTCCGGACATTGCCGACACTGCCGGTGCTGGCCGGTGGTTCGCTCATCATTGCCGGCGGAGCAATCGTCTCGCTTTGGAAGCCCTAGCTGCCGGATCTCGCGGGCGGGAAGCCGGTTTCAGCCCGCCGACTGGGCGTCGTTCCAGCGGATCGCCTCGCGCAAAAGCTCCGAAGCGTTGGCGAGCTGGAGCTTCTCCTTGATGCGCGCACAATAGGCCTGCACCGTCTTGATGCTCACGTTCAGGGATTGCGCCACGCGGCGCGTCTCATAGCCCTGCCCGAGCAAGCGAAAGACTTCCAGCTCGCGGTCGCTGAGCTTTTTGACCGGCGCATGCAGGCTGGCGAGATCGCCATCCGCAAAACGCTCGGCGAAGACCGCGTGCATGCGCGGACTGAGATACAGTTTTCCGGCCAGCACGTCCCGTATCGCCGCGGCGATGCTGCTCGTCGATTCGCCTTTCATGACATAGCCGCGCGCGCCGGAGCGGAAGGCGCGCTCGGCGTAGAAACGCTCGTCGTGCATGGACAGGACGACGACCGCGATGCCCTGGAATTCGGCCTTGATGCTCTTGATAAGTGCCAATCCGGACCCTTCGGGCAGGGCAAGATCGATGATGGCAATGTCGGGCTGTGTCGCCCTGATCCCTTCGAGTGCCTTCTCAGCGCCCGATGCCTCTCCGCAAACCTGCAGATCGGCAAGCTGATTGAGCAAAGTCGTCAGCCATTCGCGCACCAGCGGATGATCGTCGACGAGAAACACTTTCGAGACGCGTTTGTTCATGAGGCGAGACTATCCTCTATTACGACCGGCAACTGGCAGATCACGGCCGACCCTCCGCCGGCACGTGTGGTGAGGCGAAACGTGGCGCCGATCAGACGGGCGCGGTGCGCCATGATGCGCAAGCCCATGCCGCCTGTTTCGAGGGGGATGGATGGGACTCCGCTGCCATCGTCCTCGACACGCAGTTCATGCCCTTCTTCGAGCGTATTGAGCTCGATGGTGACGTTCCGCGCCCCGCCATGCTGCACGGCATTGCGGGTGCCTTCCTGGGCGATGCGGTAAAGATGTTCCGCGGTCGCAGCGGGTTGGATAAGAACCGGCGATTCGCAGACAAAACGGCAATTGACGTCGAAGAGCCGCGTCGTCGTGGCGGCAAATTCCTCCAGCGCGAGCATCAGCCCCTCCGCCGTCAGATCGACAGGATGCAGGCCTTTCACGGACCTCCGGGTCAGCGAAACACCCTCCTCGATCAGCTCCACGACTTTTTTCGCGTCTGAAGCCTCCTGCAATTGGCGGCGCTCCAGCTTTTCCCGCAGAACCTGGCCCGCGATCGCCGTGCCTGCGAGGTGTTGGCCCAATCCGTCGTGAAGATCCTGGCCGATCCGCCGCTGCTCCTGTTCGCTCGCTTCGAGCAGCAGATGCTGCAGGCGCTCCCGCTCGGCGATCTCGCGTGTGAGCGCGGCGGCACGGTCCCGAACACGGGATTCGAGGTCGCGGTTGAGGTTGTGGAGCTTTACGAGCACGAACACGACCACCACGAACGATATGAACTGCACGCTGGCGTTCCAGGCGATCAGGAAGGGATCGGCGAAGCTCGCATCGCCGGCGACCATGTTTCCGGCGACCCAGACCGCCACACAGAGCGCGGCTGTGAACAGCGCAAAGCCTATGCCGACAAACCAGGCGGCGACCGAAACCGGAAGCAAATAGAAGGCGGAGAGCGAAACATGGGTGCCGGTCGTGTAATCGAACACGCCGATGCAGAAGGCAAGCAGAATGGCGACTGCCGCCATGTAGGGCGGCGACTGTTTCTCCAGGTATCGGGTCCAGGTGCTCATTGCGGTGTCAGCGGGACGATGTTGCGCCCCGCCGATGCGAAAATCCATCGGGCTCGGGACTACGCTCAGTCCGTAGGTCCACACCAGCCGGGGAGGTAATCGGCGTCGCGGGTTTTGGCGAACTTTAGCGCTTCGCGAAGGGCTTTGGGGAATTCGTCCTTGACCTGACGGCGCTTCACGCGGCGCCGCAAAAAATCCGCCCACAGGAACTCGCTAAAGGGCGTTGTATCCTTGGCGTAGCCTCCAACGCGCCGCAGGGCGCCGGCGAGCGACCGGAACGGGTCATCGACCATTTCGCGCAAGGAATGGGGAATTTCGTCGTAAGGCCGGCGCCGGCCCTTGTCATCGAAGGGGTGCAACCAGCCGCAATTGTCAAGAAACGTCCAGAAAGCCTCCGGCTCCAGCCGATCCAGCAGCGCGACGGGGAGGACAAAGACTTCCTCGTACGCCTCCTCCAGCAGCGCCAGCGCCAGGTGATGATGATCGATGATATAATGACGACCCTTGGGTCCCTGGATGACCGGCACCATATGCGTTTCAAAGAAATTCCCTCCCTTCTGCTTCTTCATGGCGCGCAAATGTTTCTTGCGCTCCTCCACCTCGAGCCGCCCAACGGTTATTTGCGTCGGCCGAAGTTCGGCGATGCGAACGGGATGAAGAACGGGTTCGCGAACGGTCGTCATGAGATAAGCTCCCGATCGAATCATACAGATATGGAGAAGAAATACCATCGGAACGAACATAGTACACGGTCCGACGGACCGTGCCGGCACAACCCGGATTTCATCGACCGCGCCACCCATCTCCTTGTGGTGGCCCGCCCGTCGGCAATGGGGCGCACGATAGAAATAGGTGCTCATGGACGGGAATGCGCAGAGCCCGATCCGGTCGGGCATCATCCCGCCGCGCGGACCTCAAATCATGTCGGACGCATGACTCTGCAAGCGAACCGGCGTGGCCGCCCGAACCTGCCAAACAAAACCGGGGTCGGTCGAGATTCTGCTCGACATTGATGCCGCAGCGTGGAAAATCGCAAATCGATCGCATTTGGTGGCTCGGGCGGCGATGAGAGGCATACTCATTCATGGGTCCGGGTATTACTTACAGGTTCGATCTCTTTGACGCTCTCGGCGCGCGCAATTGTCTGTTCATCGCGCAGTGCTTCAGCGACGAACACGCGGTGCTGCTCGCGCGCGCGCTGTTCGACAGCACATTCGTTCGAATGAAGAGCATCGAGGTATGGCGGGACGAGATGCTCGTCCACGAAGCCAGCAGGTCGAGGACGAGCCCGGTCAACTGACGCCTGCCGGGTCGCCGGCTATTTGTTCTCCGGATCTGGCGGACGGGTCTCCCAGTCGACGGAAGCCTCGTCCCAACCACCGCCAAGCGCCTTGTAGATGGCGGCGAGATTCTGCGCGAGCGCCTGCCGGCTCTGGATCAACTGATCACGCGCCGAGAGCAGGGTTGTTTCCGCCGACAGCACATTGATGAACGTTACAAGCCCATTGGTATATTGTTCGCGCGCGATGGCCTCCGAAGAAGAGGCGGCGGCTTCGGTGGCGATGAGCGTGCGTTCGTGCTGTTGTTCGTCGGCGTAGCGGGCCAGCGAATCCTCCACGTCCTGGAGCGCTCCGAGCACGGCCTTGCGCCAGGCGAAATAGGCCTGCAGCTCCGCTTCCTTGCTCGATCGGATGTTCGCATGAATTTTCCCCGCTTCGAAGATGGGCCAGGTGATGTAACCAATGCCGACCGTCCCGAGATTGCGTGTCGAGAACAGACCGCTCAACGTGTTTGCCGTGAACGCCGCCGAACCGATCAGGTCAATCTTGGGATAGAGGTCGGCGATTGCCACGCCTTCCTGCGCCGTTGCCGCGGCGAGCTTACGTTCCGCCTCGCGGATGTCGGGTCTGCGGCGCAGAAGGTCGGAGGGCAGCGCCGGGGGCAGCCCTGGCGGCGCGCCCGGAATTGCCTGCACCGTCTTGAGTTCGTTGTCCAGCGCCTCGGGCGGCTCGGCCATCAGGACCGCGAGCGCATGGATCATGGCACGGGCTTCGGCGTCGAGCTGCGGGACCTGCGCCTGTACATTCTCGAGCAGCGTCCGCTGCTGATTGACGTCGAGCTCCGTCACGAAACCGGTCTGCGCGCGCGCGCGGACGATGTCGAAGAGCTGGCGTTGGTCTTTCAGTTCCGATTCGAGAAGCGCGATTCGCGACTGCGCCGCGCGCAGATTGAGGTAATCATCGGCGATTTCCGCACTCAGTGTTACCTCGCCGTCATGCATCTCCCAGAGCGCCGCTTCGGTGTTTGCTTTCGCAGCCTCGACCGCGCGGCGCGTCCCGCCGAACAGATCGATCTCCCACGTCGCATCGAAGCCCGCAGAATACAATTTGATATTGGTGGAAGTGCTCCCTGCGCCGGAAGGCGCACCACCCCCGAGCTGCCCAAGTGGATTGGAATTGTTGTGCACATTCGCTCCGAGGCCCGTGGCGCTCAGGCTCGGCCATTCGGCGGCGCCCGCGATAATCTCCTGTTCGCGCGCCTGGCGCACACGGGATGCCGCCGTTTCGAGATCCAGATTCGCGGCCAGCGCACGTGCGACCAGCGAATCGAGCTCGGGATCGTGGAACACCTTCCACCATTTCGACAGATCGCTTTGGGCCGCGGCCGGAAGTCCGGGGCGGGCCTCCGCGAAGGTTGCAGGAAGCTGCGCTTCGGGCTTCCTGTAGTCGGGACCGACGTTGCAGGCCGACAGTGCGGTTGCGGCCAGCACGAGCGGAAGGCGTCTGCGCATCATGCGCCTCCTTCCATCGTGCCGCTCGCCCGTCCCTTCTCCATCACGAGCAGCAACGGCAATGTGCAGATCACCACGATCATCAGCAGATAAAAGACGTCGACATAGGACAACATCGCGGCCTGCTGCTGGACCGACTGATAAAGGTTGCCGAGGGTGGCGCCGCTTGCGCTTGCACCCTGTCCGCCCAGCGCCTGCGCCGCGCGGCTTGTCGCCTGAACATAATTGGGATTGAGGGGATTGAGATTTTCCACCAGCCGCGACTGGTGAATCTGTTCGCCGCGCGCGAGCAGCGTCTGGACGGTGGAAATGCCGATCGTACCGCCAAGATTGCGCATCACATTCATCAGCGCCGACGCCTGATTATTTTCTTCGGGTTTGAGTCCGACATAGGCAATGGTGGTGATCGGTATGAACAGGAACGGCAGGCCGGCTGCCTGCAGCAGGCGCGCGAAGGCTGCATTCTCGAACGCCATCTGGGTTGACAGGTGTCCCATGTACCAGAATGCGATGACCTGCATTCCCAGGCCGAAGCCTATGAGATAGCGGAGATCCACGCGGCTGCTGAGAACGCCCACAAGGGGCATCGCGACGATCGTCGCCACGCCGCCGGATGTGAGCGCAAGACCCGCATTGGTGGCTGTGTAGCCCAGCACTTCCTGCAGCAATTGCGGAATGAATTGCGTCGATCCGAAAACAATCACCCCCAGCACCATCAGCAGCGCGCTGGCGATCACGAAATTTCGCCGACGGAAAAGATGCACGTTGACCACGGGATCCTTGCGCATCAGTTCCCAGGGAATGAGCGCCACAAAGGAAAGCGCCGCCACGACGGCGGTGACCGTGATCGTGGGCGACGCGAACCAGTCCTCGCGCTGGCCGCGGTCGAGCGTCACTTCCATGCAGCCGAGCCACAGCGCCACGAAAGCGAACCCGACATAGTCGATGCTGAGACCGCCTTTGCGCAACTCCGCCGCGCGGTCGCGCAGCGCCTTCGGTTCGTCGACGAAAACCGACACAAGGGCAAGGGAGAGCAGACCTATCGGCACATTGATCAGGAACACCCAGTGCCAGGAGTAATTATCGGTGATCCAGCCGCCCAGTGTCGGGCCCAAAATCGGGGCCGTAATCACGACGAAGCCGTAAGCCGCGAAGGCCAGGGCGCGTTTGCTCGGTGGAAATGTGTCGGCCAGCATTGACTGCTCGACCGGGGTCAACCCGCCACCGCCGATACCTTGCAGAACGCGCGCAACGATAAGGAAGCCCAGATTGGGCGCAAGGCCGCACAGAAGCGACGCCCCCGTAAACAGCGCCACCGAAATCATGTAATAGCGCTTTCGTCCGACAACATCGGCAAGCCAACCGCTGATCGGGATAATGACTGCGTTGGCAACGAGAAAGCTGGTGACGACCCAGGTGGCCTCATCATAGCTCGCCGAGAGGCTGCCCGCGATGTGGGCGAGCGCGACATTGGCAATCGATGTGTCCAGGACCACCATGAAGGTGGCGATGGAAATGACCGCGACGATGCTCCACGGATTGCGTCCGCCGGCGACCGAGCGCTCCGGAGTCCATCCGCGGTCTTTGCCCGCAGCGGACATTCAGTTTTCTCCCGCGCAAGCCCGCGGCCACATGTCAGCGCACATGAACGGTGGGCACCACGCTCATGCCCGGACCAAGGACGTAATGGCGGTCATTGGGCCTGTCGATGATGATCTTGACCGGCACACGCTGGACGACCTTGACGAAATTGCCGGTGGCATTTTCCGCTGGCAGCAGCGCGAAAGCCTGGCCCGCGCCGCGCTGAATGGAATCCACGTGTCCATAGAAGTCCACATCAGGATAGGCGTCGATCTCGATGTCCACCTTCTGGCCGGGGCGCATCAGATCGAGCTGGTTCTCCTTGAAATTAGCCGTCACCCAGATATTGAAGGGTACGATCGCCAGCATCTGCGTGCCCGGCGAAACGTAGTTGCCCACGGCGACGGTCAGCTGCGCGATCGTGCCGTCTTCCGGCGCCACGATATGGGTGTAGCCGAGATTGATTTGCGCCTGTTCGAGCTGCGCTTCGGCGGTTTTCACCTGCGCCTGTGCAGACTGCACCTGGGTCTCGGCAGCCTTGACCTGCGCCGCGGCGCCAGTGGCCTGTTTCTGCGCGGCGTTATGCTGCGCGGCCGTATTGACCGCGGTTGCATGCGCCTGATCGAGCTGTTCGCCCGCGACGGCGGATGGCATCCTGACTTTCAGCGTCCGGTAGCGCGCGAAGTCCAGTGACGCGTTCGTCGCCTGGGCGGCGGCGCCGGTGACGTTGGCCAACGCCTGCTGGTAGCTCGCCCGGCTGACGCCGATCTGCGCCTCCGCCTGCGCAAGCTGCGCCTGCGCCTGCGCTTCCTGCGCCCGGGCCTGATCATAGCGCGCGGTTGCGTCGGCGGGATCGATCTCGACGAGGAGCTGCCCCTTTCGCACGCGCATATTGTCGTTGGCGTAGACCTGCAGCACGCGGCCCTCGATCTGTGTCGACAGATGCACGATGCGCGCGTCTATGTAGGCGTCGTCAGTGTCCTCGTAATTGCGCGCGATCAGCCACCAGACGCATGCACCGATGGCGATAATGACGACCACGATTGCGGCAATGATGATGAACCGTCGGCGCCGGCGCGGATCCATGCCGGATTTCTGTTCGCCGGAGGCTGGTTTCGAACCGTTGCGGTCCGCGTCGTCAGGCGCCATCCCACACCCCAGCCTTGTTCAGCGGATCGAAGACCGCAATCACCCCTAATGCTAAGACGCACGAAGGGCGATTTGGTTGCGTGGGGCAGCTTGCCGCTGCGCTCAGGAGCCGCCGAGCAAATACCGCTCGACCGCTTTCGCGAAGCCTTCGTCGTTGTAGGAATCGGTCACGGCCGAGGCCTGCGATTTGACGTCGTCCGAAGCATTTCCCATGGCAATCGAGAATCCGCTGACGCGGAACATCAGCACATCGTTGGGCATATCCCCCATGGTACAAATTTCAGATGCCGGGATCCCGAGCCGGCTCGCGTGATAGCGGACAACGCCGGCCTTGTTGGCATTGGTATTGGTGATGTCGAGGTAGTAAGGCTGCGAACGCGCGACCGACGCAGACCCCTCCAGCGCATGGCCGATTTCGGCCTCGGCCTTCTGCACAAGCGCGTGATCGTCGCTGATGCCGACAATCTTGACGGCATCCGCATAATATTGCTCGTAACTATTTGTTACTTCCGGGGAAAACTTGACCGTCCAGCTTTCGCGCGCCACATGCGGCGCATCGGGATTGCGCAGATACCAGGATTTGCCGGTGTAGAGCCACGCGTCGAGCCCGAGCTGGCCCAGCATTTCAATGGCTTTTGACGCCGCCTCGGCCGCCAGCGTGTGCGTCTCGAGAACTCTCATGTCCGGGGCCACATAGGCGCCGCCGTTGAAGCCGGCGATCGGTTCGGTAAGTGCAAGCGGATCGACGAACATCGACATGCCGCGCGGCGGCCGGCCCGAGGTGATTGCGAAGCGGATGCCCTTGTTATTCAGCTGCATCACCGCGGCGCGCGCACGTGGCGTCAGCACTTTATCTTCAGTGACGAGCGTGCCGTCCACGTCGGCAAGAAGCAGCGAAATCTTTTCAGCAGATGCCATCGAGGCGGTCCCAATTGTTGTCGCAACCTTACAGGAACGACGCGCGGGTCGCCAGGTTGCCTGCCCCCCCGTCCTGCTACTGTTCCCGCATGCCGTTATGCATCACGTCCCGGATCGGTTCGAGGAAATAATTCAATGCGGTGTGCGCACCCGTCTGGATTTCGATCTGGACGGGCATGCCTGGAATGAAACGGGCTGCGGGATAGTCCTTCAGGATCGAGCGGTCGACCAGGACATGCACGAGAAAATAGGGCTGGCCCGTATGCGGGTCTTCCAGCGTGTCGGGCGAAACATAGGTCACGGTGCCGGTGAGCATCGGCAACCGCCGCGCCTTGTAGGCGCTGAGATCGACCTTCGCCGTCATGCCGGCGTGGACTTCGTCCGCATCCTGCGGGCGCAGGCGCGCCTCGATCTCGAGCTGATCGTGAATGGGAACGACTTCCAGCACGGGTTCGCCCGCCTTGATGACGGCGCCTTTTGCATGGACTTGCAGGTCGACCACCCGGCCATCAACAGGCGCGGCAAGCGTGGTACGGCGAAGTACATCGCGCGCGGCCTGAATGCGGTCGGCGAGATCGAAGCGCCGGCCCTGCACGTCGCGCAAATCCTTCAGTGCATCCTCGAGCGCCTGGCTCTTTACATTGATGATCTGGATGTCGTCTTCGCCGCTGTCGAGCTTCTGCTGCGCGATCTTCTGCACCAGATCGCCGCGCTGCCCGGCAATATCGGCTTGCGTGCGCTGCAGATCGAGGAGTTTTGCCGTCGGCTCGAGGCCTTTGGCGACCATCTTTCCGACCGCATCCGCCTCGCGCTGAATGAGCGCGATCTGCGTATCGTCCGCTGCGATCTGGGCCTGGAAACCCTCGATGGCGCGCGCGTCTTCCGCCTTCTTCTCGTTCAGTATTTCCGTCTGCTGTTTGATCGAGGCTTTCTGATTACCGAACGCGCTCTGTTCGCCCAGAATCGATTCTGCCACTTTCGGTTCATTGCCGCGCGCAAGCAGATCGAGTGGGAAATGTATCTCCGGATTGCCGTCGCGTTCCGCGACGAGGCGCGCCTCCTGGGCGGTCAGTTCGTCCTGTTCGTCCTGGATCTGCTGAAGCGCCGTCGCGGCCTGGGTGCTGTCGAGCCGGATGAGCGGCTGCCCGGCCTTCACCATCTGGCCGTCCTGCACCAGGATATCTTCCACGATACCGCCTTCGAGGTGCTGGATCTGCTTGCGGTGGGTTTCCACGATCACCGTGCCGGGCGCAACGATTGCGCTTTGGAGAGGCGCCACCGCCGCCCAACCGACAAAACCAAAGAAGAACAGCGCGACCAGACTGCCGCCGGTCCAGACGACGCGCCCCGTGCGAAGGAAAGGCAGCACCTCCTCCGCCGCGATCGGCCCGCGGCTCTCGCGCAGAAAAGTAACGAGGGAATGCCAGCGCTGACGCACCCTTGGGGCCGTGGCGCCATCAAGCTGCTCAGCGGCGTCGCTCACGGTTCTGCGCCCTTCAGTTCGTCGTTGGCGGCAGCGTGCGGACCGATGGGCTGGGTAAGAGGAACAACCTTTGCGGCCGATGCTCCGGGGTTCTGAACGGATCGCGGACCAACTGGCGCCGCTGCGCCGCGACCGGCAAGCCGCGGGAGAATCTCCTGCCGCGGTCCGAACGCTTCCACCATCCCGTCGCGCATGACGAGTATCTTGTCGACTACCGACAGCGTCATCGGCCGGTGCGAAACGATGACGAAGGTGACACGGCGTTTCTTCAGTTCGAGTATCGTGGCCTGCAAAGCCTGCTCGCCGATATTGTCGAGATTGGAATTTGGTTCGTCCAACACGACGAAGCGCGGATCACCATAGAGCGCGCGGGCGATGCCGATGCGTTGCCGCTGACCGCCTGAAAGCTTGTGGCCGCTATCGCCGATTTCCGTGTCGTAGCCATTCGGCAGGCCAAGGATCATTTCATGCGCGCCGGCAAGCCTCGCAGCCGCAACGACCCTCTCCGGATCCCCGTCCGTCAGCCGCGCGATGTTCTGGCGGACCGTGCTCGCAAATAACTCCACATCCTGCGGGAGATAACCGATATGGCGCGACAATTCCGTCCGCGGCCAGCTGAAAATATCAGCGCCGTCGAGCCGCACATTCCCTGTAAGGCAGGGCCATGCTCCGATAAGCAACCTGACTAGTGTCGATTTTCCCGACGCCGACGGACCGACAATCCCGAGCGACTCGCCCGCGGCCAGCGAGAAACGGACTCCGTTGAGGATCATCCGCGGTGAGCCGGGGACGCTGAAACTTGCATCTATGGCATCGAGGCGGCCCTCCGGGGCGGGAAGCACCATACCCTCGTCGCGCCGCGGCGCACGCCGCAGCAGGTCCTGCACGCGATCCCAGGCGAGACGTACGTTCACGACATTCTTCCATGCGGCCACGATGGCTTCGATCGGCGCCAGCGCCCGCGAGCCGAGGATCGAAGCCGCGATCATGATGCCGCCCGAGGCATGATAATCGAGCACCAGCACCGCGCCGGTACCCAGCAGCGCGATCTGGATGAGAAGGCGCAGCGCCTTGGAAATTCCGGCGAGCAGCGAATCCGTGTCCGACGCGGACAACGACGCCTTGAGCGAGTCTACCCAGATGCCGAACCAGCGCTCGACAAAGGTGGACGACATGCCGATGCCTTCAAGTACATCGGCATTCTTGACGCCGTCCTCGGCATAGGCATGCGCCCTGATCGACAGGCTTATGGAGCGGCCCAGCATGCGGCTCGTCAGCGCCTGGTCCGTCACCGCAATCAGCGCGAGGAGAACGCCGCCGAACAGCACGATGAAGAAGTAGATCCAGTGCAGGTAAAGCAGAATCGCGAGATAGAACAGCAGAAAAGGCGTATCGCACAGCTGGCCGAGCGTCGGACTGGCAATGAACGATTTGATGGTCTCGAGATCGCGCAATCCCTGGCGTGGCTCAAGGCCGCCGCTGCGCGAGGAGCTGGCCAGCATGGCGCGCAGGATGACCGGCGCAACCTGCGCGCTTATGCGCATGCTGGCGCGCACGAAGAGCCGCGTGCGCAGCGTATCGATCGCCGCGTAAACGGAAATCGCCGCAAAGGCGATGAGCGTGAGAAGAAGCAGCGTTTCTTCGCTGCGGCTGGAGAGCACGCGGTCATAGACCTCCAGCATGTAGAAGGAGGTGGTGAGCGTGAGCACGGCCATTGCCGTGCTGAAAAGAAAGGCGTGTCCGAACAGCTTCGCACTGGCCGCCACGGCCGCGACCAGCGGTTCCGGCGCAGTGTCCTTGTCCCGCGGGCCTGGTCTGGACCGTCTGCTCAACAGTGAGTGAGTCCTTCTCGAAAACGGCCCGAGGGGTATCACAAGTCTCCACCGGAAGTCACCGGGAGAGCCGGACGAGAGCCTCGATGCCGCCGGTACATTCTGGCCGGTTACGGTTAAGACTTGCTATCTGCGCCCGCCCTTATCGTTTGTTGGCAGCGAAAGCTGGTGCGGCGGTCAGCCCGGCTTTCTCGGCGCCGGCGTCACATGAAGGAAGGCGCGCGGGGCACCTGACATCAGACGGCCGCGACGCTCCTGCCCACGGTCGGCAGCGGTGGCTGCGACCGGCGCAGCGTTGTTCCGGCCGAGTTGGACGGCCGCGACATGTCATCGTGGGTAATGTATCGGTTGCCAGCTGACTGATGGCATTCGATCCAAGTGGGGGAGTAACACATGGCTGTCCGGCGATTCGCATATTGCCTGCGCTTGGCCGCGGCAGTGTTTTTCGCTACCGGTGGCGGCGCGATGGCCGATGAATGGCAGAACCCCGTCATCGCCGACGATTGGGCGGTTCACGGGCAGATCACCTTCGTCGACCAGTTCCACCCGGCCTTCACCTCGCCCTATCGCGGACCCAACAGTCTCGATCCCGGGAACCGCGGCAATGAGGGGATGGCGGCGACATTATTTCTCGGCGCGCATTTGTGGCCCGGCGGTGAAATCTGGGCAGATCCGGAATCCGACCAGGGCTTCGGCCTCAGCAACACGCTTGGCGTGGCCGCCTTTCCAAGCGGCGAAGCTTACAAAGTTGGGTCCGCAACGCCCTATTTCCGGTTGCAGCGTTTGTTCATGCGTCAGACCATCGATCTCGGCGGCGATGAACAGAAGATCGACGGCGGCGCCAACCAGTTCGCCGAGACGCGCGCGGCAAACAATCTTGTTATCACCATCGGCAAGATTTCCGTCGTCGATATCTTTGACACCAATGACTACGCCCATGACCCCTCGAAGGATTTCATGAACTGGGCGCTGATCGATTCCGGCGGCTTTGACTACGCCGCCGATTCCTGGGGCTATACCTATGGTGCGGCGGCGGAACTGTCGATCGACCGGTGGACCCTGCGCAGCGGAATTTTCGACTTGTCGAAAGTGCCGAACGAGAAGCATCTGGAAACGGGATTCCGGCAGTTCGAGATCGTCGCGGAAGCGGAGGAACGTCACACGCTGTTCGGACAGGTCGGAAAGCTGAAGCTGCTCGGCTTTCTCAATCGCGGCTGGATGGGCAGCTATGACGACGCGGTGGAACTGGCGGAGGAAACCGGAACCGTGCCGAGCACGGGACTGGTGAGAAATTACAAATCGCGCGGCGGCGTCGCGCTCAATTTCCAGCAGGCGCTCACCGGCGGTCTCGGCATGTTCGCCCGTCTCAGCTACAATGACGGCAGCCAGGAGGCCTATGAATTCACCGAGATCAATCGCGGTCTCTCGACCGGGCTTTCGCTGAAGGGCACAAGCTGGAACAGGGCGGACGATACGGTGGGCGCGGCCTATATTGTCAGCGGGATTTCCGAGGCCGCGCAGCGCTATTTCGCGGACGGCGGTCTCGGCATCCTGATCGGCGACGGCCGGCTGCCCCATTACGGCATCGAGAACGGGCTTGAAACCTATTACAGCGCGCAGCTCGCAAGCTGGCTCTGGGCCACCGCGGATTATCAGCTCATCGTCAATCCCGCCTACAACCCCGATCGCGGCCCGGTAAACATCTTCGGCGTCCGGATGCATGCCGAGTTTTGATTAGCCCACGGAGGTGCCGAGAAATAATTTTACCACAAAGAGCACAAAGAAGAAAATGCGCGCAGCGCGCGCAACAACACTTTGTGATCTTTGTGCTCTTTGTGTTAAAGCACTCTTTGCGCCGGTGACGGGGACGAAATTACATCAGCGCACGCGTCGATAGCGGTGACGATGCCGTCGGCGATGTGGCCCTGTTTCGCCGCGGCGAGGTAATTACCGACAATCTCTTTCCAGGGGGGCCCGCCCACCCGCGCGTGCGTCTCCCGGTCGGCGATGATCTCGGCGTAGCGTTCGCCGAGCGAGACGAAGAACAGCATGCCGCCCTTTTGCTTGCTGCTCGCGAGGATCCGCGCGGCGAATTCGCGATGCGCCAGCGCCTGCGCATGCCGGCGCCGGGTATGGCGGGGCACGAGTATCAGCCGTAACGGCCACCAGTCGAACACGAGACTGAAGACGATGAACACGCCGGCTTCGATCGCAAAGGCTTCGCGCAGATGCAGATGCGGCCAGCCGAGCGCCATCGCGCCGCCTACGAACAGCGCGATCACTGCGCCCCAGACGAGCGGAAACAGCGCGTAACGGTCGCTCGCGGGCACGACTGACACGGCGAGATGGACGTGGCAGCGCGCCTCGGCCGCGCCGATGGCGGCATGGATGCGGGACTTGTCTTCGGCAGATAATTTCATCGCGCTCACCAGCTGCCCGAAGCGCCGCCGCCGCCAAACGAGCCTCCCCCGCCCGAAAAGCCGCCGCCACCTCCGCCGCTCCAGCCGCCGCCGCCGAATCCGCCCCCCCACCAGCCGCCGCGCGAACCCCAACCGCCGCCGAGAAACAGCAGCGGCCAGAGAAAGCGGCCAAACACGATCCAGATCAGGATGACGACAATCGGAACCCAGCTGAAATTTCCGCCGCCATGATGGCCACGGTCGGAATCCGCGTCATCGTCGCGCGAAAGAGTGACGCCGCCGAGCACTTTGATGACGGCTTGTGTACCCGCCATCACTCCGGAGTCATAATCGCCGCGTCGGAACGCCGGACGCATGAACTCGTCGATGATGATGCGCGATTGCGCGTCGGTGAGCTGGCCTTCGAGGCCATAGCCGACTTCGATGCGTACCTGGTGCATGCTCGGCACGACGATCAGCAGCGCGCCGTTGTTCTTGCCCTTCTGGCCGATGCCCCAGGCGCGGCCGAGCTGATAGCCATATTGCTCGAGCGGCATGCCTTGCAGCGAAGGCAGCGTAGCGACGACGATCTGGTTGCCGGTCTGCTTTTCCTCCTGCGCGAGGAGCGCGGTCAGCTTCTCCTGCGTATCGGCGGACAGGATATGTGCGTCATCGACAACGCGGCCGGTCAGCGGCGGAAAGGTGAGCGCTGCCTGCGTGGCACAGATTGCGAGCAGCAGGCCGGCAAGCCCGCAGATGAGAACGCGCGGCGAGGACCGCTTCATCGCGCGGCTCAGAACTGGACTTTCGGCGCCTGCTGGGCCTGTTCGCTGATGGTGAAAGTCTGCTTCGGCTTGGCGTCGGGATAGAACATGGCTGCCGTCCAGCGATAGGGAACCGTGCGCAGCAGCGTATTATACGACTGCACGGCGTTGATATAATCCTGCCGCGCCACGGCGATCCTGTTCTCCGTGCCCTCAAGCTGCGATTGCAGCGCGAGGAAATTCTCGTTCGATTTGAGGTCGGGATAGCGTTCGCTCACTACCATCAGCCGGCCGAGCGCATTGCCAACACGCGACTGGTTCTGCTCGAACTGCTGAAAGGCCTGCGGGTTCTCGAGAATATCGGGCGGCAATGTCATCTGGGTGGCGCTTGCCCGCGCCTTGATCACATCGGTGAGCACGGTCTGCTCCTGATGGGCATAACCTTTCACCGTGGCGACCAGATTGGGGATGAGATCGGTGCGCCGCTGATATTCATTGAGCACCTGGCTCCAGGCGGCCTTCACCTGCTCGTCCTGCCGGGGAATCTCGTTGATCCCGCAGCCGGCGAGCCCCAAGGCGAGAAAAATCACCGCGGCGAGGCCCGCCGCACGCGCCTGAAATCTGGACATCACAGCCCTTCCGGATCACCCGATTCCCGCAAGGAATATAATGTGCTCCCGCCCCCTGCCAAGCCTCGCGCCGTCTATTTCACCACCAAGAACAGGAAGCACGAAGGAAAAACAGCGCGAATGCGCCCAGCCTCTTCTTCGTGTCCTTTGTGCTCTTGGCGGTAAATTTCTAGCCAGCCAGCACGGCGGCGTAGCGGTCGAGGTCCATGTTGCCGCCGGAGAGGATCGCAACCGTCGTTGGCGGATCGAAACCTTGCGCCAGTGCACCGGCGGCGGCGACGGCGCCGCTCGGCTCGGCGACGAGGCGCGCTTCGCGGGCAATCCGCCGCATCGCCTGGGCGATCTGTTCTTCGGACACCGTGACGATGTCATGCACGAAGGCGCGTATCTGCGCGAAGGGCAAAGGCCCGACCTCAGCCACGCGCAATCCGTCGGCCATGGAGCGCATGGTGAGTTCGGGCTCGATGCGTATGATGCGGCCGGCGCGGAAGCTCTCGCGAGCATCTGCCGCAAGTTCCGGCTCCACGCCGATCACCCGGACATCCCTGTTTGATTGGGCAAGCGCCGCCGAAATGCCGCCGATCAGGCCGCCACCCGATACCGGGACTGTAACGACCTGCACATCGGGGCATTGCGCGAGTATTTCGAGGCCGATCGTCCCCGTACCCGCCATGATGGCGAGGGAATTATAAGGCTCCATCTCGGCATAACCGTTTTCCTGCGCCAGTTTTTCGCAGGTCTGGGCACGCTCGCGGCCAGCGGGATCGACGAGATGAATCTCTGCGCCCCAATGGCGCGTGGCTTCGAGTTTGGTGCGAGACACGCTGCCCGGCATTACCACAGCCGCCTTGATACCGAGCACATGCGCGGCATAGGCCACCGCCTGCGCGTGATTGCCGCTCGAATGGGCAATCACGCCGCACTTTCGTCCGGCCTCGGGCAATGAAAGAATCGCATTGAACGCGCCGCGCAATTTGAACGCGCCGACAGGATGCAGGCTCTCCGCCTTCAGGCGCAGGCCAGTCGGGGTCATCGCCACGATGGGCGCTTGTTTCACATAGGGCGCGATGCGGATCTGTGCCGCCCGGATGTCGTCGAGCGACAGGAGTGGGTAATCGGGCGGGAGGTCGTTCATTGCGCCACCTTAACATGTCACGCGCCCGGCACCGGGGCGAAGAACCAGATTGAGCCGAAAATGACCAGTGCGGCGCCTGCCCCGATCACGATCTTTGCCCCGAATCCCAGATTGCCATGCAGGAAGCCCGCGACTTCGCCGATGAGGCCGCCGCCGCCCAGCGCGATCGCGACGACGACCCAGATATTTTCGACGATGAGGCTGTGATCGATGGCCGCCATGGCCCGACTTCGAATCGTTCGGGTTTGCGACGTTACTCTCGGCGCGCCCGTTCGGCAGCGCAATCCTGCCGCCCGACGTGGATTAAAAGAGCCAGCCGAACTTACCCGTCCGGCAATTCGGGAGCATCCGGCGCGATCCGCGCCATGTGATCGCGGATTTCGGTGAGCAGCTCGATCATCTTTTCCGTCCGCGCCGCCGCCGCCTGCCAGCGCAGCGCGTTCTGGCCGAGGGCTTCGCTGTTCTGCTTTGTGAGCTGAACGAAGCGGCGGGAAACGCGAATTCTATAAATGAGTATCCCGCCGAGCAAGATGATCGGTAGCAGACTGCCGATCAGGAGAATGGGGTCGGTCATGAAGATACGCAGAATATCTGTCACTTGTTCAGGTGGCATGGTTGTGCCCGGATTGCTGATGACAGCCTATCGGCGCGTGGTTACCCCGGCGTGAATATGGAAGAGATTCCGGGGGCCGGCGAACATGCCCAGAGCGATAATCAGAGCTTCCGGTTTTGAACGGAATCGCTGCGCGTCCTCTCCGCGTCATTCCCGCGAAAGCGGGAACCCGGCAACCCGGTTTCCAAGGAGAGGCGACGATCTGGGTCCCCGCTTTCGCAGAGATGACCGACTTGTGGGTTATTTCAAACGGAAAAGGCTGCTTCAGTCCTGTATCTGGTTCATGCGTCCCGGTGCGACAATGATAAGTTTCCGTACAAAAATAGCCCGAACCTGGTAACCGGCCGTATACCAAGGGCTTTACGAGCTTGGCCGGGGGCCTGCAATTTTACCGGCTGTCAAGCCGTCTTCGCCACACTGGCCTCCGATGCTGGAGCGCGGTTGCTCCGGGCGCGCCACACGGGGTCTTCCATAAACCGAACTCGCTATCTCGCGATGCAAACTGTCTTGGGCTGCGGCCTTGCGCTAAGCTTGTTTGCTCCATTCGCCGGTGCCCGGGCGGGCACCGAAAAACTGCTCTATTCCTTCACCGGCAGCACCGGACAAAACCCGCAAGGAGGCCTGGTCAGCGACAAGGCCGGCAATCTCTACGGCACGACCGAAAGCGGCGGCACGGGAAATTACGGCACCCTCTTCAAGCTCGCGCCGAACGGGGCCGAAGGCGTGCTGTTCTCCTTCGACTACAGCGACGGCGCGCGCTCGTATGCCGGCCTCGTCGCCGACAAGGCGGGCAATCTATACGGTACGACCCAGCAGGGCGGGTCGACCAGCGCCGGCGTTGTGTTCAAACTTGCTCCGGACGGCAGCGAGACCGTGCTCCATACCTTTCTCGGCCAGTCCGGCGGCGACGGCGCCTTCCCAGTCGCCGGTCTGATCATGGACAAGAAAGGAAATATCTATGGGACGACGCAGGACGGTGGTACGGACGATAACGGCGTCGTGTTCAAAGTGCAAGGAACGGTACTGAAACCGTGCTCCATTCCTTTGTCGGCAGTGACGGCAGATGGTCTTACGGCGGCCTGATAGAAGACAAGAAAGGCAACCTCTATGGTACGACGATCGACGGCGGCGCGAATGACGAGGGCGTCGTGTTCAAGCTCGCCAAAACCGGCACCGAGACCGTGCTCCATTCCTTTGCCGGGAGCGATGGCGCCTATCCCGTCGCCGGTCTGATCATGGACAAAAGTGGAAACTTCTACGGCACGACGAAACAGGGCGGGACGGGATTCGGCACCGTTTTCAAAATAACGCCTGGCGGCACCGAAAGCGTGCTCTGGTCCTTCAGCGGCGCGAGCGATGGCGCTTTCCCCATGTGCGGTCTGATCCTGGACACCAAGGGCAATCTCTACGGTACCGCTGGCGGCGGCGGCGCCCACGGGGCCGGCGCAGTATTCGAGGTTTCCCCAAAGGGTGCCGAGACCGTGCTTTATTCCTTCGCGGGCGGAAGCGACGGTGCATTTCCGGCAGCCGCTTTGATCAGCGACAAGGCAGGAAATCTGTACGGCACAACCTCTTCCGGCGGCGCGAGCAGCGACGGCACGGTGTTCAAGGTCACGCCGTAACGCCAGCCTGGCCCGCGTAGGGACCGGTCTGCCGCCGAGCGAGCGGCCGCTCCCGTGTGTCAGAAACCCCTCCGGCCAAGAGGAGGGAGGCCATTTCATTTCCGGCAATTTCGGGCCGCCGCGTTTCTCAGCGGTGAAGGCGGTCGAGCGCCCTGTCGACGGCGGTCTTTATGCCGGCCACCGTCGCGCCCTTCTCGTATTCGCGAACAATCACCTGTTCGAGCTGGGAAACAACCATGTCCACGGTGAAGCCGTACTTGACCGCATCCTCATCCGCATCGAGCGCGCTGTAGAGGCCGATCGCCTCCTCGGCGCGGCGCCCCCATTCCAGCACGCGATAGAAACGGGCACCGTGACCGTCGGACTTGAATATCAAGTCGAGAAACGCCGCCGCCAATGTCGCAGGTATCAGGACGAAATTATGCACATTGCCGGCCAGCAGCTTCAATTGCAGCACCAGCACGTCACGAAAAAACCGCCATCGTGTGCGCTTGGCGGGGTGGGGAGAAGAGGATTCGGTCATGGCGCATCCTGGGAATCGATTCTGAAAAACGGCTTACACGGTGCTGCATAGCTTTGGACGGATATGATGGCCACTTCGTGCGATCGCACAGCGGGAAGAGTAGTTCGTGTCTCCGGGCCACATCTTCCCCATCGACCCGGAGTGAATCCCTGAAATGAGACAAATGAAATGGTGGCAGCCCTCATCGCAAAAACGGATCGCCAAGTGCTGGCGGAAAGGCCACGCGTCCGCTATGCGGCCGCCAATACGGCTTTCCGGATCGCCGCCGGCAATGTGATCGTGCGGAAAAGCACCTTGGGATACAGGTAGTCTTCGCCGGATTCATCAACGACTCGTGTCAGCCCTTGCCGCTCCGTGTCGGCGTCGGGCAGAGCAACGTATATTTTGCGCTTCTCGAGCGAAGCGGGATAACCCTCGTTCTCAAAGCGGATTTGTGCGATGCCTTTGCACTCCCGCCATCGACCGGCCCGTAGATGCGCCGGAGACGCGCGATTTCGCGAATTGCCGAGCCAGCGGCAATCGTTTCGATTTCGGAAATGCGGCTGAGAATCTCGAAACCCATCGTTCGAGTGACGATTCGATGCCCGTGAATTGTGACAAGTTCAATGTGACGTGGCGCTCCCACGGGGAATCGAACCCCGGTTTCAGCCTTGAGAGACAAAAATTGCCGTTCCCACACGTTCGCACGAATTCGCCGCCTTCACGGAAGGCCAAATTCTATGACATTACACGTTAGCCCTTGTTCCGGCAAGTTCGCGCCCGTATGTTGTTCGCTTGTTGCGACTTGCGTCGAGTCAAGACTCGGAATCGCTGGTGCACGGACGACTATCGCCGCTGAGCGGTGGCGAGCGCTCGACTTCGACAAGTCAAGGCGCCCGCATCATCGCCAGTATTTCTTCAAAGGTTTTGTTCGGCTGAAGGTAGGTTTCAAGAGTCTTGCGCGCAACGGCAGGGCTGCTGCGACGGTACGCGGCGAGCAAATGACCTGCATCCTGTTGATCATGCCATACATCGGAACGAAATCGTGGAGCTCCGGTTTGTCGGTCAACATGGCTTGGCTATAGGCATTGGTAGCGGCCACAATAAAATCCCGGAAGAGATCTTCGCGATAGGCGAGTTGGCGGGCTCGCGTGCCGTCCTCCAGTTGCGAGCGTTGCGAAAGCCAGGTCGCAGCACCCGACACCACTCCGCCGACGACCGACCCGCCGAGCGCCGCGAGCGCGGAAACAAATGCGCCATTCATGGATCGTCGATATCCGGCATGATCTTCCCCATTTCCATGGCCTGGCTCGCTGGCAACTCCTGGATGCCGATGACGATCTGCTCGTCCGGTGCGCCGGTTGCAGCCTGCAAGAGCTTCCAGAGCTGAGCCAACATGGCGCGCTTGTAGTCCGCCGACCGGCCGGAGCGGATCAGGAGCGTAAGGGCAGCCGCATCGGCGGGCAAGCCGGCGCTGAAGCCGCTTCCAGCCGGATATTCCTGAAAAACAATATGCACCCAGTTTTTCGGTACGCCGCCATATTCCGAATGGAAATCGGTCAGCTTCGCTGCGAGGCCGGCTTTGGCATCGCCATCAAGCACGCCCGACCGGGTCGTAATAGTATAGAGCGGCATATCGCGCGATCCTTTGCTGAGCCCCTGGCTCTTCGAGAATCAAGGGCGGGTGCATTCTTCGAGGCTGAAGACGAAAGATTCGTAGGGTCTGCCGGTGGCGTGCCGCATGCCCATTTCGCAGGTGCGGTTTGCCGATAGGTAAGCGTCTGCATTCGCGGCGCGTGCAACTGTCGCTTCTTCACGCGTCGCAGACCTGACGAGTTCAGGGTGAAGCAGACCTCGATCGCCGGCGGTACCACAACAGGTTGTCCCGATTGGTATTTCAACACCGGCGGCTATTTGTCCGGCAATTTCCTTCAGCGCGTCGGTCAAGCCCAGATGTGTCATCGAACAGGTCGGATGAAGAATGACGCGCCCAAGGCGGCGTGTCACGGTCAGGTGCTCCATCAGATCGCGGCACCACGATACCGAGTCGACAATGCGTATCTGTACGTGGCGCGTTTTTCTTTCGGGATTGAGGTAATTTTGTACGTCGTCCGCGATCCCCAGCGTGCAGGACGCGGCATCGACGACAATCGTTCGCTTTCCTTTATCGCTCCAGCGCCAGAACGCATCCGCAATCGCATCGGCCATGTATTGATGTGCATCCGCGAACCCCTTCGAACTGAATGGCGTCGAGCAGCAAAGGCCTGTCACATCATCCGGTATCCAAAGCGGCAATCCTGCCCGACGCGACAATGTCACAAGTGCCTCCTGCAGCGACAAGGAGGATTTGGCATCAGGATCGCGTCCAAACATACGGTTGATGCAGGCAGGAAAATAGACGGCCGCGGCTCCCTCCTCCGAAGTTATGGGCATGCGCCGGGATGCGGGTTTCGGCATCGGGCCCGGAACGGCAGGCATGAGATCATTGTCGATGATCGCGCGCGCGGCGTTGGCAATCACGGGCACGAGACGCGGCCCCAACAGCCTGGTCGTTAGTTGCGTGGCGCCGAGGGCGAATACCGCAACTTTTTCTACCAATGCCCAGCGACTGGCGACAGCAAGCGCAATCTTTTTTGACCGGGGGCCGCGTTCCTTCTTTCGGAACTCGCGAATGAACGCACCGGTGTTGATTCCGATCGGGCACGGCAGCGAACATGTTCCGTCGCCGGCACAGGTCTCGATTCCGTCATACTGATATTCCTGCTGCAACTGCCCGAGCATGGCGGAACCCTGAGGCTGCCGGGCCATTTCCCGCCGCACGACGATGCGCTGGCGTGGGGTCATCGTGACATTGCGGCTGGGACAGACTGGCTCGCAAAAGCCGCATTCGATACATTGCGATGAGGATGTGATACTTTCGATCGCCGGTACCGACTTCAGCGCCTTCAGGTGAATCTGATCGTCTCTGGAAAGAATGACATTCGGGCCCAGAACTCCCTCCGGGTCCGCGAGCGCCTTGATACGCCACATGATATTCGTCGCCTTCTCGCCCCATTCGCGGGTGAGGAAAGGCGCCATATTCAAGCCCGTGCCGTGCTCGGCTTTCAGCGACCCGTCATATTTGTCGACGACGAGCGCAACGAGATCATCCATAAAGGCGGAGTAACGCGCGCGATCCTCCGGGTGATCGAGCTTTGCCACCAGCGTAAAATGAAGATTGCCATGCGCGGCATGGCCCGCGACACCGGGCAGAAATCCATGCTTCTCGAGGAGTAGCTGCAAATCATGCGCCGCCGTGGCAAGAACAGCGGGCGGAAAGCAGACGTCTTCGGTGATGATCATGGAGCCCGGCGGTCGTTGCTTTCCTATCAGGCCGAGCAGGCCTTCGCGCACATGCCACGCGAGTTCGATGGCCTGCTCGCGGCTTGTAAATGTGAGCGGATTGAGCAGCTTTGTGTTGGCCACCAGTTTCGCGACATCAACCTGCTTTGCTTCAAGCGCCGCATCATCCGCGGCACCAAATTCGACGAGAAGGGCTGCCGCGCGCGGATCCAGCGTTTGCCAATAGCGCGGCGTGCCGGCAAAGGCTTCGCCGGCCGCGCGCAACGCCGGCGCGACAACCAATTCGACGGCTGAGGCGCCAAGCCCCACGAGACCTGGTACTAGCGCGATCGCCTCATCAATCGAGGGAACCGGAATCCAGGCGACGCTGTGAACCGCAGGCAGGGGGAGCGTGTCGAATGTCGCCTCGGATATGAAGGCCAGGGTGCCTTCCGATCCAGTTAAAAGTCGACGGAAAATCTCCAGCGGCGTTTCGCCGTCAAGAAACGCTAGCAAGTGATATCCATGCGTGTTGCGGATCAGATACTTTTTGCGAATCCTCTCCACCAACGCTGGATCGGACAGGACTTCGTCTCGTATCGTCATCAACCCTTCGGCGAGTCCAAATTCAAGCGCGGCGAATTGTTCCTCCGCGTCGGAAGCGCCGGTATCGATCGTGGTACCGGAGGGCAAAGTAAACACCAGGCGCCTGACGGTGTGATAGGCGTCGCGATCCACGGTGCAGCGCATGCCGCCGGAATTGTTCGATATCACGCCGCCCAATGTACAGGCGTGACCACTCGCGGGGTCAGGACCAAGCTTTCTTCCGATTATGGCCAGATGCGCATTGGCGTGCGCGAGAATGACACCGGTGCGAGCGGTGAAAGTTTGACCACGGTCTCCAATTGTGATGCCACCGCCGAAATTGCGGCGGACTTCAATCAGAATGTCATCTGACTGGGATTGCCCATTGAGGCTCGTACCGCCGGACCGGAACGTGGCGTGACGGCCATTCTCGCGGCAAAAACACAGGGTCTTGGCCACGTCATCCACGTCACCGGCGATGACGATGGCCTGAGGAATGTAACGATAAGGGCTGGCGTCCGACGCGTAACGGACAAGATCTACGAGCCGGTGCAAAACCTTTCCTGGACCGAGCAATTGTTCAAGGGCGTCCCGCAGCGGTTTTGGCGTGCCGTGTTGAAGTTCCCGAGGCACGGCATCAGACATAGCCGGACCATCGGGGCGGCCAAGGCGTGCGGGGTCGACGGAAAATAGCTTTTTCATCAGAGCGCCCGCGTCTCTCCCTCGTCTTGTACGGGGTTGCTCAAGACACCAATTCCTTCGATTTCCACTTCGAAGACATCGCCCGGCTGCATAAAAACGGGTGGCCTGCGCGCCGCCCCGACACCACCGGGTGTTCCGGTGATGATCACATCGCCGCGTTCCAGGCTCATCGCGACGCTGATCAATTCGATCAACACCGGGACACTGAAAATAAGCTGGTCGGTACGCGCATCCTGCATTACTCGACCGTTCAGGCGGCCTTGAATTTGCAAACCATGCGCTCCTGTGGGCACGCTATCGGGAGTTACCAGCCACGGACCGAATGACCCGGTGCCATCGAAGTTCTTTCCCATAGTCCATTGCGGCGTGCGCAACTGAAAATCGCGGATCGTTGCGTCGTTGAAGGCGGAGTAGCCGGCGATGTGCTCGGCAGCCCTCTCGCGGTGAATGCGGCGTCCTTCTCGGCCAATCACGACGGCGAGCTCCGCCTCATAGTCCAGTGTGGACGATTCTCGTGGTCGCCGGATCGGTTCGCGATGAGCAATCAGACTCGTCGCGAAACGGGCGAATATTTCGGGATAGTCCGGCCTTTTGAGTCCGCTCTCCGCGAGGTGGTCATCGTAGTTGAGGCCAACACAAATGATTTTCGGCGGCCTAGGCACTGGAGGCAGTATCCGGACCGAGCCGAGGTCAATCGCGCGCTCCTGCAGCAGGCTTTTGCCGGTTGCGCACAAGTCCGCTCCCTGCGCGATCAATTCGGGCAATGTGCCGGGAAATCCACTCTCGCTCCGGAAAACGCCATGTGCTCCCGTGCCGTCGTCGGCGGCGAGTCCGGGGACACCATCGCGCTCAAAATGGATAATTCGTATGGATTTCTCCCACGGTGATAGACGAGACTGGGCTTAACCGTCCAAAGGTTCGTACTATTGGTCGTATCGAACGTGTTTTGTAGAATTGTGGATTAGCAGGTTGCCCGAATAAATGGGTGGGCAATCATTCCGACCTTGGCGAAGAGAGTTTCGAGAGATAATCCATCTCCAATTCTCCTTCGTAGGTTTCTGCGCCGAGCTTTAATACCTCAGTCACCCGCGCTTTCGTTACCTCGCTGGCGACGCTCAAGTCCGCCTCATGTGCTTCCACCAGCAGCCCCTCCGACATGGACCCAAATGCTCCTCTGTCGACGGCGACCTTTACGTGAGCGATGGCATGCGCGGGAAATGAGGCGATACGGCGAGCCAGTTTCTCCACAAATGGCGTTAGTTCGTTCGGTGGCAACGCCCGATTGATATAGCCGTAGCGCTCCGCCTCTTCCGCGGTGAGATCATCACAACCCAGAAGCACCTCCAAAGCGCGCCCGCGTCCGACAAGTCGCGGCAGTCTTTGCGTGCCGCCGCCGCCCGGTACGAGCCCTATCGCCACTTCCGGATGGCAGAAGATCGCCTTGCCAGCGGCGGCAAAACACATGTCCGCGGCCAGTGCGATCTCGCTCCCGCCACCCCGGGCCCGACCCTCGATCTTCGCGATGGTCACTTTGGCCATGTTCCTGAACCGTTCGCCAATCGTCTGCGTAAGACGAAAGCTCCGCGTCCGGGACACGGTCCGGGAAGCGCCTCCGACACGACCCAGCCCGGAGTGGGCGATAAAGAAATCGGGAAGCGCGCTCTGCAGGACCACCACGCGGACACGCTCGTCGGCCTCGAGGTCACGGCCGAGTTTATCGAATTCCTGCGAGAGAACTTCGTCGAGAAGGTTTATCGGCGGGTGATCGATGCTGACAAATGCGACTCCGGAATCGAACTCGAACCGGAAGCATTTATAGTCAGAGTATTGCATGGGCTCCATTTCCGTAACTTCGGTGACCTTCTTTGGCATTATATCCTCCAACCCGCCGGGGCGCGCTTGCGCCGGAGCTTCAGACCCACGTTCATCCTGGTGCCATTGCGCGGAGCTTGGATGAACGGGCGGGAGGGTGCGCGTTAGATGTTGTTAATAGTCGACAGGCGGGGGCTCCCATCGCAAAGCGTCTCGAGACCCAAGAATTCGGCTAAATCTCCATGATTCCACGCTTCAGGGCGATCGTCACGGCCTGGGTGCGATCTTTTGCGCGAAGCTTTTGCATGATGTTCTTGACGTGGGTGTTGACGGTGCTTACCGAAACCGACAAGTGGCGCGCGATCTCCTTGTTCGCGCTCCCGCGTGCCACCCTGACAAGAACTTCAATCTCGCGGTCCGACAATCCTTCATCAGCCAAATGCTCGGCTATCTCCGCAGCAATCTCCGGCGGCACGCGCCGGCGCCCGGCATGGACAAGACGAATCGTCTCGACCAGATCATCGCGCAACATGCTTTTCAGCAGGTACCCTGAAGCACCCGCCCTCAGAGCACGTGCAGCCTGCGTGTCGCCGGAATAGGTCGTCAGTACAATAATTCGTGCCTGTGGAGCCTGGCTACGGATCTCCCGTATCGCGTCGACGCCGCTTAGTACGGGCATCTGCAGGTCCATGAGCGTTACATCCGGGCCATGCTTGCGGAACAGTTCAACAGCTTCCGAACCATTGCCTGCCTCGGCGACGACTTTCATGTCCCCGTGGTTCGCCAATACCGCTGCAACGCCTTCGCGCAGCAGAGGGTGGTCGTCGGCAATCATGATGCGTATCGGAGCGGTTGTCATGTCTCGATTTCCTCGGCGAAGAGATATCGAATCCTGCTAATAATGCTCCAGCGTTGTCGATTACCCTCATAGGCGACGGCCGCGGGAAGCACGACGGTCAGCGCCGTACCGCACCCGCACTTGCTCTGCAGGGTCAATCGTCCCCGAACTCGCTTTACCCGCTCCCGGATTCCCACAAGACCGAAATGGCCGGCCCTGGCGCCTGACACCGCGACACCCTCGGGCATCCCCCGTCCGTCGTCCCAGAGCTGGAGTCGGAGCTCGCGCCAATGGTATGAAATCTCAACGACGACCTGGTGCGCGTCGGCGTGGGTGAATGCGTTCGTCAAAGCCTCACGCCCAACCCATATCAACTCCTCACAGACGATAGCGTGAAGCTCGCGCGCCGTTCCTTCGACGATCATCCGAAAATTTGCCGTTCGCCCAGCGCCAAGTTCTTCACCCGCCTCGCGCAAGGCAACCGGAAGGTCGGCACGATCGGCCGTGGTTCGCAAATGCCGCACGCGCTCGCGCGCATCGATCAGCACATGGTCCGCGCGCTGGATCGTGCGTGCGAGATCCTGTCGACAGGGATCGTCCGCTTGCATCCTCTCTACGGCCGCATGGAAACGCAGGACCAGCCCTTGAACGGACTGCAACAACGTGTCGTGCAGCTCCCGGGCGATTCGCTCGCGCTCGCGGACTCGTTCTTCCAGGCGCGATCGGACGCGTCCGGCCATTTGCTGAAGTCGAATCCTGTAAAGCGCCCAAAGAACAACCGCCCCGGTCAGGCCGCATATTGCCACGAAGTACCAGCTTTGCAGGAATGTTGGAGGAATTACAAATGAAACGGACGCTCCAGCGGTGTTCCAAACTCCGTCATTATTGGCGGCGACCACGTGAAATCGATACCTGCCTGGCGGAAGATTGGTGAAAAACGCCTGGCGAAGATTTCCCGCATCAGTCCAGCGGTTTGCAAAACCTTCGAGAACGTATCGAAATCGCACACGTTCGGGAACCTGCAAGCTTGTAGCAGTGTAGTCGATGCGCAACTCTCTGGCGCCGGCGGGGAGATCAAGAGCGTACGGAGACCCATAGGTGCGGCCGTCGATCGTCAGTGAGCGGATGGTGACAGAAGGAGGTATTGTGTTGCGGTAGATATGATGCGGATCGAGCCACACGATTCCGCGATCGGTAAGAAACCAGATGCGGCCGGCGGGACCGGCGAACGCGGTAGTCGCAGTGTCGCTGTAAGGACCCTGCTGAATTGCGCCGGAGACGCCATCGAGACGGTCAAATAGTTCATACGACGGCGGCGGCTCGGTCGATTGTAGCAAGGCGCGCTCGAGCGCAGCCGTATCAAAGCGGAGAATACCCGCCTGGCTTGCAATCCAGGTTTGGCCGTCAGCCTCCGCGATGCCCGAGACATCGGCGAGAGCCGGGACACGTTCGGATCGCAGCGTTTGAAAGCCGCGCCCATCATAGCGCGCAAGGCCAAATTCTCCGCCGAACAACATTCCATGCTTGCCGGCACTTATGGTCTCGATTGCGCCGATCTTTGGTCCCTCTGCATTAGGTATTTTGACTAAACGGCCGTTTTCATAGCGCGCAATTGTGCGCTGATCGACCAGCCAGAGGACATCCCCCTTGTCGAATGCAAGTGTCCATTCCGGGCTTTCCTGATCCGGTCTGCCCGGAATGCGAGACCAGGTGCCATTTGTCCGACGCCATAGTCCATGACCGAAGGTGGACATCCAAAGATCTCCAAAGGATGTCTCCGCAACGTCGAGCACTCGCGTGCCCGTATCGCCTGCGAGGCTGGCCGGCATAGGCTGCGCGATCAATGCCTTGTTCTGTAGCTTGTAGAGGCCGTGCGACAAGCCAATCCATAAGCCGCCGTCGGCGGCCGGCCTCATGGCGTATGCCAATTCCATTTTGGGAACGACCAACTCTACGGACCCGTCGGCGTTCACCCGATACAGCGGGCCATGGCTCGTGGAGGCGACGGGAGAGTTGTTGTCTTCGCTCGTGTTGGCGTAGAAATAGAGCGTATCGCCAACGCTGGCGGCGGTGTAACCGTATCTCGAACTGATAACAGGAATCTCCTTCTCAAGCACGACGTTGGCTGGGCGGAAGCAATCAAGGCCATTATAGGTTCCTACCCAGATACTTCCTTCGCGGTCTTCATAGAGAGCAGTAACAGTGTCGGAGGAAAGGCCGCTTGCAGCGGTATAGGCATCTGCCTGATTTACGTCTGCCCGCCCCGCGAGGATCGAGCGCACGCGCAGGAGACCGTGCTGGACATTGATGCTCCAGAGCGTGCCGTCCTTGTCGAGAAAAATCCTGCCGTGGATGCGTTGGGAAATCAGGCCGCCGTAAGTGGGTGCCGGGATCGCCGCAGCACTTGCACCAGCAAGATCCGGCAACATGTACATGCGCCCTGGCGCTCGTGAGTCCGAAGTCCAAACACGACCGTCGCGATCATGAGTGAACCCCATGACGCCGCCGGCATAACCACGCGCCGTAACAAAGCGAGAGCAGCCTGGACGGCAGTAAAACACCCCGTCTCCGTTTTTGGCCCAAAGCGTGCCGTCGTGGCCAGGCTCGGTCGACCAGACGCCACCACCCTGCGCGGCCGAAACCCATGGGCCAGGTACCTCGCGCCAGACTCGCCCATCAAAGCGATAAGGTCCGAAGCCGCCCAGCGCCCAGAGACCTCCGCCCTTTGGCACCTCCGATATCACCTGGGCTCGGAGTTCGGAGCCTTCCGCGGTTGTAGCAAAGCTGGTCACAGCGCCATTGCGAAGACGGGACAAACCTCCTTCAGCAAAGGCCAACCACAAATCACCCGACGCCGTGATCCTGAGCCCGAGTACGCCGCGCGAGGATAAGCGATCCTCCCACATGCTTTCGAAGCGCACGCCGTCGAATCGATAGAGTCCGCTGTCCGTGCCGATCCACAAATATCCGTCTGGTGATTGCGATATTGCGTGGACGTGCCCTGGCAGTCCATCATCGCGCGTGTAGGCGCGATGGATCATCTGTTCCATCGAGCGTGTAGCATCGAGCGCGGTCGCCGGCGTGCTTGCCAGCAAGCCTACGAAGAGCCAAGTCCCTGCCAGGATCCGTCGCACTCGGCGTCTGCTCCTCGATGCGGGCAAATTCGGGCAGGGCAGTTTTACCCCTTATACATCGAGGGGGCGATCCTCAAAATTGAGGAGTCGGTAATCCCCTGTATTGGGCTTTGGCGTCCCGAAGGCCACCCCTAGTCTCATGTCATGGGTGGTCTTGTCTCCGTCTATCCTGGTGGCGCGGCAGGGCTGGCGCTGTTGCTCCTGCGCGTTTCGCTGGCCGGCCAACTCCTCTTCTTGACGCTCGCGACAGCCATCCGGCTTCCGGAATGGAGCCTTGCCCCAACCGCATTGGCTGCCCTTGGTTTGGCGACGGGGGGCGGAACGCGCGTATGGGCCGCAGCGATTTCAGCGGCAGCAGCAGCGGGACTGATCTCGTTATCACCTCCGCTGGGCCCCATGATAGGCCTTAGCGGTATATCCTCGCTGGCACTCGCAATGCTTGGTCCAGGTGCCTGGTCTGTCGACGCGCGCCTGTTCGGCCGGCACGTGATTTCGTTGAACGGCGGGCACTAGTCCGTCATTTTAGAGGACTCCGTGATCCACAGAAGTGGGATTACGTCCGTGAACACACTGCGACATGCTTCAGCTGTGGTGCTCAATAGGCCCTCGCACCGTTGCGAAACCCGGAGCTGAATTCGCCAAAATGGACGATGTCACAGGGAACTTGGTAATTTCGTTTGGACCGTACCGCGCAATAAAGGCGCAAAGACAGTTGGAACGAAACGGCGAGCCCGTTCATATCGGCAGCAGAGCTTTCGATATCCTCATGCATCTGCTTGAGCATCCGGGGCAGGTCGTAAGCCATCGCGCGCTGCTCGAAGCGGCATGGGCCGGCCTTACCGTTGACCAAGGCAATCTGCGGTTCCAGATGACGATGCTGCGCAGGGTGCTGGGCAATGGGGAACCAAAATACATCACAAACATCCCCGGTCGAGGCTACTGCTTCACGGCCGAAATTGCGTGCCAACACCAAACCGGGCATCCGTCTTTTCCGCCGGCGTTTCCTTCGCTCGCCTCTTTTCCCCGGCGCGACCGGCCGTACATTCCGGTCAGGTCAAGGCAAGTTCCGAGGCACTCGAGGCGATCCGCCCGCAGACCGCCGTGATTACTGTCGCTGCCGTGGAACAGAAGACTGATTACTCTTCATGAAATACCATTATGGTCCATCGTCGAGGGCTGACACCGGGCCGAGGCGCGTGGTGACGTCGAACCCGGCCGCAAGAGATCGGTGTACGGGACAATGTTCGGCGATAACTAGAAGCTGGGCCAGCTGTTCCGCGTTCAAAGCGCCGTCGAGCTGGATCACACGATCGATACAGTCGAGCCTGACCGGCTTCTCATCGCAATCGCGGCAATCCTCCGCATGAACGCGGGCGTGCCGGAGATGAACACGAATTTTCTTGAGCGGCCATGATTTTCGTCGCGCGTACAGCCTGAGCGTAATTGATGTGCATGCACCAAGTGCCATCAGCAGAAGTCCATAAGGATCTGGTCCCGCGTCATTTCCACCAACGGAATCCGGTTCGTCCGCGACCAGCCGATGCCGTCCATCCAGAAGGTACTGCTGCAGTCCGTTGCAGGTCTCTATAACAACAATAACGCCGCCTTCCGGATTTTGGTCGACGCTCATTGCGGCGATGCCACATTGGGCACAAGTACCACTTCGCGATTGGGAAATTCCGGAATCAGCCGTGAGCTTCGCTGGCCTGTGTAGTACGACCAGAACCATTGGGTCATGACACGCACCCTGTTCTGCAGCTGGGGAAGCGACAATATGTGCACGAACGCCCAAATCAGCCAGGTGATGAATCCACTCGTACGAATATGTCGTGTCTCCAGCAGTGCGAAATTCCTGCCGACGACTGCCATGTTGCCTCTGTCGTGATAGCGAAATGGCGGCGGTGGTCCTTGCCCGGCGAGTTGACGCGCGATCAGACGTCCTACATGGCGTCCCTGCTGAATTGCTGCCGGCGCCACTCCAGGCACTGGCCGGTTGTCGGTCACGACAGCCGCTGCGTCGCCGACGACGAATACTTCGCAAGCCTCGTCGACGTTCATGTGCGGTCCCGCCAATATGCGGCCTCCCCGATCTGTCTTCGCACCAAGCTGCTTCAGAATTGGCGACGGCGCGACACCTGCTGTCCACACGACCGTCGCACTGGGTATCCTCTTGCCATCCGCGATGACCCCGCTTTCGTCGACCTTTTCTACCTTCGCTCCGGTGAGAATCCTGACCCCCAACCGTTCCAGCCGGGTTGCCGCAGCAACGGCAAGTCGCTCGTCAAACGTCGGAAGAATGCGCCCGCCGCCCTCGATCAAGATGATCGCGCTCGTTGCCGGATCGATTCGGCGAAACTGCCGCCTCAGGGTGATGCGCGCCAACTGCGCCATGGATGCGGCAAGCTCAACGCCGGTAGGGCCGCCACCGACCAGGACAAACGTCATCTGGCGCGATCGCTCGATTTCATCGGCCGTCGTCTCGGCCAACTCATATGCGGTCAGGATTTTTGTCCGGATTGCCTCGGCATCGCGCAGGTTCTTGAGACCCGGCGCGTATTCTGCGAATTCATTATGACCGAAATAACTTGGCTCGGTGCCGCTCGCGATTATCAGATAATCGAACCGGATTTGACTCTCACCAGTGCCGGGCGAGAGAACGGTCACCGACCGCAGATCCTTATCCACGGCAGTGACCTCACCCAGGATCACGTTGACGTTTTCCTGCAAGAGAGATAACTGGCGAATCGGGGCTGAAATCTCCGACGGCGAAAGCACCGCGGTCGCCACCTGATAAAGCAACGGCTGAAAGATGTGGTGATTGCGTCGATCGATCAAAATGATTTCAGCATCGCAATGCTTCAGCGCGCGCGCCGCAGCAATTCCGCCAAACCCTCCACCGACGATTACGATGCGTTTTCGCGCCGCTTCAGAACCGGCTTCACTACTTCGCGTCTGCACTTGTTTCACCGTCTTGCTGATCACGAAGGCTGATTTGACGCTTCCCGCATCCTCGGTCGGAGAACGGACACGGCGGCGACCTGGCTGGCGCGGGCCATTCCCTCCTTCGTGCGGCTATTTTTCGTACCTCTTACGCAGTTCGATCAGTCCCAGCAGAATCTCGTCACGCTGCGCTTCCAGCTCCGGGATGGAACGTGAGCCGACTTCTTCGTGCACGCCTTCGATGAGCTTGCGGCGCACCTCGGGCGTCAATTCCGGTGATCCGAGCACCTTCCACCACGCCGTCATGGGAGCCGTAAACTGATCGAAGAAATGCTCGATGCCTCCCGGCCCGCCGCCCAGATGATTGAGCATGAGCTGCCCCATGATCCCCCAGCGCAGTCCGGGTCCCCAGGAAACCGCCTTGTCCACGTCCTCCGCGCTCACGACACCCTCGGCAACCAGGTAATAGACCTCGCGCCCCAGGGCCGCCTGCAGACGATTGGCAACGTGTCCGGGAACCTCTTTGCGCAGCCGGACCGGTTGCTTTCCGAGGTTGGCGTAGAATTGCGTGGCGCGTTCGATCGTCGGTTCGGAGGTCTTTGCGCCTCCGACAATTTCGACCAGCGGAACGATGTGAGGTGGATTGAAAGGATGGCCGATGACGCAGCGCTCGGGATGCGAAACACAGGCCGACTGGATTTCACTCATCGTCAATCCGGACGAACTGGAAGCAATGATCACCGACGCCGGCAATAACTCGTCGAGCTGTTGATAGAGCGTCTTCTTGAAATCAATCCGCTCTGGTCCGTTCTCCTGCACAAAATCGGCACCGCGAATGGCGTCATGCAAATCTGCGGTAAACGAGAGCCGCGACTGCGACGCGCCCGGCGCGAGGCCCATGCGCTCCAACGCCGGCCATGCCGACGCTACGAAACGCTTCAACGCGGTCTCGGCATCAGCCGCGACATCGGTGGCAACGACATCGAGGCCCTTTGCCAGGAATAGTGCCGCCCAGCTCGCTCCTATCACGCCGGTTCCAATGATGGCGATTTGACGAATGGGCTTTTCGGTAGCCATGAGTGAAACTCCCCGCGGTATCTTGTTTCAAGCTTCCGTGTACGCCACGCCGGTGAGATTGCCCTGCGCGAAAAGCAGGTTGCGTTCTCCGGATCCATCGAGTCTTGCGGAGTAAAGCGAACCGCCGAGATCTGTCACAAACATCCGATCGCCGGCGACATCGAGCGCGATCCCGATACCCTCCATGAGATGGCTGAGTATTATTTCTGGATTGCCAGGTTTATGATCTATTGAAGCCCGGTTCACCGTGTTTCCGCGTGGAGGGTCACCGCGATCCGTCCAGTAGAGGACGCGATTCGTCGCATCGAGTTCGAGATCGATCGGTTCCGGCAATTCATCGAACACCAGTTCTATGTCGGTACGCGTCGTGGCGGTTTCACCGGAAGGAATATCGATGCCGGCGCGAAAGAGCCGCCCGCGCTCACCATTGTCGGGACCTTTTTGCGTCCAGTAGATTTGCTTCCTTGCGTGATCGATGACAATTCCAACGCACCACTTCGTCAAATCCTTCCGGTCGGCATCGCCCGACCCCGCCTCGATCAGCGTCTCCACCGATGAACCGTCGAGATTGGCGCGCATTACTCGCATCCCCTCGCGATCGCACCAATAAAGCTTGCCGCCGGATTTATCGAGCTGGATCTGCTTCGGCGTATACGTGCGACCCGCGGGAATGATGACTTTGCGATTGTTTCCGTCAAAATCCGCGCGCTCGATCGAGCCGTCATTGGCGCTCGGGTTGCCCATGTTTGTCCAGTAAATATGGCCGGCCCGGTCATCGACCGCGATCCCGTCCGGGAGCCGGCACTCCGTGACGATTACTTTCCGGCCGGAACCATCCGATCGCATCGAATGAATCCGTCCGCCACTCAATTCGAGAACGAACAGGCGCCCCGCAGCGCTTTCATTATCTGTAGCTGTTTCAACCACCGAAATACTCCCATTCTATTACGCTGTTTTCCTGGCTGACCGGCATCGATGCCCCGTGATACGACGCCACGTCAGGCTGCATTCTGCTTTGCCTCGTGAATGACGCCGCTGGCGCGCAAGCGGTCGATTTCAGTCACGCCGATTCCGACTTCCCGGAGTACATCATCATTGTGCTCGCCGATTTCCGGGGCACGTCGTGCGGGCGCCTTGGAGACGCCATGTATCTGAATTGGACTGCTGATGGTTGACGTCAGCTTGCCGCCTGCCCCTTCCAACGGAACGACGATCGCGTTCGCATGAAGCTGCGGATCATCGATTACCTCCTGCGGTGCACGCACGGCGCCGAAGGTGACGTGGACATCATTGAACACGTCATACCAATGCGCCATCGGTTGTGCGGCGAAGACGTCATCAAGAATCGCAGTAAGCTGCGGCATATTCGCGACAAGCTTCGCCGGATCGTCGAATCGCGGGTCGCTGAGGAGATCCGAACGGCCTATGGCTTTTGCAACCGCCGCGAGCTTGTCGGGGGTAACGATCAGGACAAACCATACATCGTCGGACGTCCGGTATACGTTCATGGCGGCATTTGCGGGATTCCGGCGGTCGTGCAACGCGAAGAATTCCGCGCCACAGAGTGCTCCCTGGATCGAGACACTTGCGGACCAGACTCCCTCGGCGAGCAGGGACGTCGTGACGTACGATCCCTTGCCGGTTCGTTCGCGCTGGTAAAGTGCCGTTACTATGGCGGAGTAGAGGCCGACGGCAGTCGCGTTGTCACCGCTGCCGGCAACCGGCCATGTCGGTGGAGCGCCGGCATCGCGGGTCATCGACAGCAATCCGCTGCGCGCCCAATAAGAGGTAATGTCGAAGCCCGGAAGATCAGCGTCCGGTCCCTTTTCACCGAACCCCGTCAAATCCGCGTAGATCAGCCGCGGATTCCACCCTACTACATCCTCATATTCGAGCTTCAGGCGCTTTCGCGCCGGGTGAGGGGTGTTGACGATAAGTACGTCGGCCCACTTGACGAGTTTTTCGAGAACCGGCTGCGCGCCGGGCGATTTTAGATCCAGCGCGATTCCGCGCTTGTTTCGGTTGGCCAGATGCCACGGGTATGGATCTCTCGCCCGCGGCTGCGGCGGAATCTGATGTCCGTGCCTCCATGGGTCGCCAGCGGGCGGTTCGACTTTGATAACATCGGCGCCGAAGTCGGACAATATCACTGCGGCGCTTGGCCCGGCGATAAAACTTGCAAGGTCCAGAACCTTCAGCCCGGAAAAAATGTTGTTGCCTGTCATTCCCATCTCCGAATCAGGTGTGGCGTTATTGGCTGTGAAATTGCGGCTTGCGCTTTTCAAGAAAGGCTGCTGTTCCTTCCTTCTTGTCCTCGGTCGCGGCGCAGAGGCCAAAATAGGCAGCTTCGAGCAACAGCCCCTCGTCGAGACTCGTCTCCATGCCCTTGTTTGTCGCGTCGAGAGCAAATTTCACCGCGATGGGCGCGTTGGCGGCGATCTGCCTCAGGATCTCCTCGGCATACGGGATCAGATCTGCGGCCGGCACGACTTTGTTGACGAGACCAATGCGATAAGCTTCCGCCGCGCTAATCATCTCTCCGGAAAGGATCATCTGAAGCGCCCTGCCCTTGCCCACAAGTCGCGGCAAACGCTGGGTCCCCCCGCCGCCTGGCAGAAGTCCCAGTTTGACTTCAGGCTGACCGAATTTCGCCTCCTCGACGGCAATCCGCATCGTGCAGGCCATCGCGGTCTCGCAACCGCCCCCAAGTGCAAAGCCATTGATCGCTGCGATAACCGGCTTGCCGAGATTCTCTATGAGATCGAGTACTTTCTGCCCGAACCGGCTCGAATGTTCCGCTTCGATTGCGGTCACGCTGGCAAGTTCGCCTATGTCCGCGCCCGCGATGAAGGCTTTCCCGCCGGCACCGGTGAGAATAACCCCTCGCACTTCCGGATTGTCCCGAGCGGCCTCGAAGGCAGTCCGCAGATCCGTCCATGTTGGCGTATTCAACGCGTTGAGCAACTTCGGACGGTTGAGAGTCACGTAGGCGATGCCGTCCTTCGTTTCATAAAGAACGTTTTGCAGCGTGGGTGGAGGCGAATCCTGTTGACCGGGTGACGATGCAGTTGATGCCGAACTCATGAAATTGTCTCCTGGATTGATGCCGTCAGTGGCTCGCATCGCCGGTATTTCTTGCCGTTGCGGCGTCAGGATGATGCTTTTCGAAGAATGCCGTCAGCGCCTGCCTCGTGTCGGCCGAATGCAGACGCGAGTCATATTCCTGCATTTCGACCGCCGCGGCCGCTTCGATCTGCTCGCGCGACCATCGCTTCAGCAACCGTTTGCTCGCCCGCAACGCGTCGGACAGTTTTTTCGCCAAAATCTGCGCCGCTTCCATTGCCGCAGCCATCAGGCCGTGATCCGACACGACGCGGGTCACCAACCCCAGATTGAGCGCGCGCTGGGCATCGAACGGTTTTCCGAGAAGAAACAATTCGGCTGCAGCGAGATATCCGATCCGCGCGGGAACCGAGTAGCTGGTTCCCAGTTCCGGCACCAAAGCCAGGTCGATGAACGGCATTCGGAAGATCGTATTCTCGGCCGCATAAACGAAGTCGCAGTGCATGAGCATGGTCGTACCGGATCCAACGGCGGCACCATGCACCGCGGCCACCACGGGCTTGTCGAAATTGATCAGTGCCGCGATGAAACGTGCCTGCGGGCTTTTTTCGTCCATTGGAAATGAGGCATGGAGAAAATCGTCCAGGTCATTGCCCGCCGAGAACGAGTCGCCGGCGCCATGCAGAAGCACGACCCGGATTCCTTCATCCTTTGCAGCATCATCGAGGAGACCCGCGATCGCCGAATACATGGCGAATGTCATCGCGTTCTTCTTGGCCGGACGATTGAGCTGAGCGCACAAAACGGTGCCCACCATCGCTGTCATGATTTCGGTTGTATGTTGTTCCTGCGCCGGTCCGGTTTGCCGCGCACCGTCCAAAGTGAGAGATTCCATAACGGCTCCCTGTCCTGTAAAGGCAAACGCTACAAAAATTTCTCTAGACGAAGGCCCCGATTCCAGTGATCGCCTTGCCTACAATCAGGTTCTGCATCTGATACGTGCCTTCGTAGGAATAGAGCGCCTCGGCGTCTGCGAAGAAGCGTGCCACGTTGTAGTCGGCAACGATGCCGTTTCCGCCGAGCAGTTCGCGGCCCCATGAAACAGTCTCGCGCGATTTGGCCGTACAGAACGCTTTTGCGAGTGCCGCCTGTTGGTCGGTCAGCTTTCCTTGGTCGTCCAACTCCGCCAGCCGAACCATCAGGCACTGGCAGGCGGTCACGTTGGCCAGCATCTTGGCGAGCAGATCCTGCACCAACTGGAACGAAGCGATTGGCTTGCCGAATTGCAGCCGTTGCTGCGCGTACTTCAGCGTCCACTCGAAGGCGCCCATCTGCACGCCGGTCGACGCCCAGCCGACCATGTATCGCGTCATTCGCAGCACCCGCGCCGTGTCGCGGAACGAATTGCCGCCCTGGAGCCGGTTCGCTTCCGGCACATGGACGTCCTTGAGCGTGATCTGGCCGTTCTGCACGACCTTGAGCGCAATTTTGTGTTCAATCTTCTCGACGCTGAACCCCGGCGTCGTCTTGTTCTCGACAATGAAGCCCTTGACCTGATTGTCGGTAACGTCGCGCGCCCAGATGATTGAGATGTCGCACCAGGGCGCGTTTCCGATCCATCGCTTCTGGCCATTGAGAATCCAACTATCCGCTTCGCGTTTGGCAGTTGTCAGAAGCCCACCACCCGTTCCCGAACCGACCAGAGGTTCTGTCAGACCAAAGCAGCCGATCTTCTCCCAGCGCGCCATCGGCGGAAGCCATTTCTGTTTCTGTTCCTCCGATCCATCGAGATAGATGGAACCCATCGCCAAGCCGCTGTGGACGCCGAAAAACGTGCAGATGGAGGCATCCGTCCGCGCCATCTCCATGGCCACGAGACCGAACAGCTTCTGGCTGCCTCCCGCGCAGCCATAGCCTCGAAAACCCAGGCCGCCGAGCCCCAATCCCTTGAAAGATTCCAGGAGCTCAAAGGGAAATGCATCGTCGGACCAATATTTGTTGATGATCGGCTGGACTTTGCTCTCCATATACGCGCGGACTTTGGCGACGACCGCCTTTTCCTCGGGAGTCAGGATATCTGCCAGCTGATAAAAATCGCTGTTCGGCGCCGGAAGTGGTTTCGGCTGTCGAAGTTCCGGCTTGGTCGCCTGGTCGCTCTCCGTTGCCACTTGGCCGCTCCTTATTCTTCGACGGGAAGCTGCCGACGGATTTCCGTTGATGGCAGCGCGTTCGCCCGGTGCTTCCTACTGCAAACCGGCACGCAGTCTTCTCACAGAAGGGGACCGTCTTATTGGTCGAAATTAGCCGTCTTGGCACAAAGATGACGCGCGATCACGCTTTTTCATAGCAACAATGAGAAATCCGCGCGCAACGGAGCACGCACTGCTCCGCCTCAAATACAGAGTGTGCCAGCCCGTTTACGATGTAGATGATTATCTTCCTGACGATGCGTCTTCTGTTGCCGGCTCCTGCCATCCGCCGCCAAGCGCGAGGAAGATGGCGATCTGGTCTGTGGAAATGCCGGTTCGAAGTTGTGCGAGTGATAACTCGGCGCTTGCGAGCGTTCGCTCGGCGTCAAGCACGGCCAGTTGATCCGCCCTGCCATCACGCTGGAGACGAAGGACTTCATCTACCGCGCGTTTGGCGGCATCACGCGCGGCGACGGAACTCCGCTCCTTGCGCAGATCGTGCGCATAGTTGTTGAGGGCCGATTCGGTCTCGCGAACCGCCTGCAGAACCGCGCCGTCGAAGCTCGCCAACGCCTGCTTAGCGCCGGCGCTTGCGGCTGCTATTTTTGCGCGCGCTGCGTCCTGGTTGGCTTGCCAGTTCACGGCAGCACCGAGATTCCAGAAATTTGTCGGCGAGGTGAAGGCGTCCTGGGTGACGCCGATCGAGCCGCCCGTCAGGCCGATCTCGACGTCGGGATAAAGCTCGGCGGTCGCGACGCCTATTTCCGCTGTTGCTGCAGCCAGGAGACGCTCGGCTTCGCGCAGGTCGGGGCGCCGTTTCAACAGCGCTGCGCCATCCTCGACGGGAAGCGCCGTGAGCAAACGGGGCGGCGTGTAGCAGGAATCGAGGTCGGTATCGTATTGCGCCGGCGCCCTGCCAGTCAGAGCCGCGAGCTGAAACAGCGCATTGCGTTGCCCGGCTTTCAGCGTCGGAATGACTTCCTCGAGTTCGTCGACCAGTTGACGCTGGCGCGTGACATCGAGATCAGTCGCACGACCATCCGCCGTCAGTCGCTTTGTCAGGCCCAAGCTCTGGCGCTGAAGATCGAGGGACTTCTCCGCCGCGTTGAGTTCGAGCCCGGTCCCGCAGGCGAGGCCGTAAGCGTTTGCTGTCCCCGCAACCACATTTACGAGCACGAGATCGTGCGCAGCTTTGGCCGCTTCGTCTTCGTCCGATGCAGCTTCGATGCCGCGCTTTATTCCACCAAAAAGATCGAGGTCGTAAGCGACTGTGAGACCGGTTTCGTAGTCCCATGCAAGCGGTGGCGTTACCGGCTGGAGATATTGTTCGCCCGCCTGCTGGCCGTACTCGATGCCACCATTGAGAACGACACCCGGCTCGCGCAACGTCTTTGCTTCTTCCAGCAGCGCGCGGCTTCGCTCGAGATTGGCGGCCGCTACTCGCAAGTCGGTATTCGCCGCGATGGCCTGCCCGATGAGCGCATCGAGGCGCGGATCGTTGTAGAGTTTCCACCAATTGTCGGGCACCGGCGCCTGCGAAAGCGCCGCCTCGCCGCGGCCGGAAACAAAGCTTCCGTTTTCGCTCTTGCCATTGAACAGAGCCGACAGCGGCAGTTTATAATCGGGACCGACGGTGCAGCCGCCGAGAAGACCGAGAGCGAAAAGCAAACTGACCACGCCATTGCCCGTGAGTCTCTTCACTGTTTGGCCCCTTCCTGCCTCCGACCCTTCGGGACCACGATCGAAACGGTCGCGGTGCGGCCGGCAATCAGACGAATATCGGCCGGAACGTTGATCAGCCGGATACGCACCGGGACTCTTTGTGCGAGGCGGACCCAGCTGAATGTCGGATTGACGTTGGCGAGCGAATTGCTGCTTGCATTGCGCTCGCGATCTTCAATACCGGCGGCAACGTCTTCGACAACACCGTGAAGGTCGGTTTCCACACCCATGAGCTGCACGATCGCTCTGTCTCCGACGCGTATCGCCGGGAGCTTTGTTTCCTCGAAATAACCGTCCACATGGATCGAGTCGGAATCGACGAGGGCCAGCACCTGTCTTCCAACTGTCGCATAGTCGCCGGGCTGGAGATCGAGATTGGTCACGATTCCGTTGACAGTCGCCTTGATGATGGTGCGATCGAGATTGAGCTTCGCTGTATCGCGCGCGACCCTGGCGCCGTCGATCTGGGCGCGCAAATCCTGAACCTTTGTATTTGATTGCTCGAACTGTTCCGTGGTTACGAGATTTCCAAGCTCCCGATTGCGCCGGACGTCTCTTTCCGCCTGTGCAAGTTCTGCCTCCTCGGCGGCAATCGTGGCATTGGCCTGCTCAAGCGCAAGTTCATATCGCGCCCTGTCGATGACGAACAGCGTGTCCCCCGTCCGCACCTTCTGGCCGTCCCTGACGTCGACGCTTGTTACAAGCCCGTTGACGTCCGGCGAAACCAGTACGACATCGGCGCGCACGCGGCCGTCCCGTGTCCAGGGATCGAGATTGTAAATTTTCCAAAGACGCTCTCCGCCGAAGAACGCCAGCGCTACGACCAGAAGCGTGATCGAAAGCCCGATGATTTTCTTGATCAATGACTTCATGGATCAAGCCCTTCACACCGTTGGTGTTCCGGCTGCAGAGGCGATCAGCCACCAGAGGACGACAAAGGTTGCAACGTCGAACAGCCCGGCGTGCCAGATGAATCCATAGGCATTGATCGCGCGCAAAATGCGCCGAAGAATGATCGATGCGGCAAATGCCGCCAACGCCGTAACGAGCGCGATGGGAACAAAAACTCCAAACGCGTTGATTTCGCCGGTCATGACACGGCCTCGCTGCCGTCAAGGCGCGGATCGAGATCGAGACGAAGCCCAATGATGGCAGCCATTCCCACCATCCTTTCCCGGGAAGGCGGCAGATGGCGAAGAACCGCCGAGAGACGAGCGAGCAGTCCCGAAAGCTTTCGTCGTGAATCTTCGCTGTCTGAGCCCGAACGGGACTTGAGATTGCCTAGCTGCTGCAGTGTGTCGTCGATGCGCCCGCGAGCAGTACCGCCAAGGGTTGCGCCACAGCGACGAAGCTCAACCACGTTCAGTCCGACGCGGAGACCCAGAAGCACATCTGCTTTCTGGGCATCCGGCCCACATCCGGCAAGCCGGATAGCCGCCTGCCCTGACCGGTCGAACATTGGCACCAACCACGCGATTGGCGTGTCGCTGCGGGCAAGCTCGCGGACAACGGCCCAGCCTGACCGGAGGAGGCGGCGCGCATTCCAGGCCGGATCGATGGTACGAAACACGAGCAGCATTGCTGCTCCGATCAGGAGACCCGCGACCTCGGCGAGATTGGAATTCACGAAGCTCGCAAAATCGGAAGCAAACGACTCCTGGAGCGCCAGCGCTCCGGCGAAAGCTATCGCCAGCACCATTCCTGCGCCTTCAAGTCGCTCGAAGGTTTGCAGATAACTGAAGAAAAGCAGCAAAGGCGTCAGAACGAGCGCGAGCGATGGAAACCCGTCGAGCCCTGGAAGGATCGCGAATTCGTACAAAGCCGCCACCGGCAACGCGACAAATATTCCGGCGACGGCTTCGAAAATCGGTTTCGTCGGCGTGTCCAGTGTCGCAAACAGCGAGCAGCCGATCGCCGCAAACTGCGCAGCGACAAATCCCTCCGGCCATGAGGTTTCGATCCAGAGCAAGCAAGCCACCAGCGTCGCCGCGCAGGCGGAAGCGCCTGACAAAAGTGCAAGCGGCTGATCGCAGTAGAGCGGGAAGCGCGGGTCTGCCGCATCCGGTCTTGCTGCATATTTCGTCGATGACGGTTCCGTCAGGGCGATCGCAAGCCTGCAGGACTCCGCAAGCGAAGCCGTGAGAATTGTCGCATGATGCAGCGCGAGCAATTCAAGAGCCGAGGCTCCCTCAGACTGATACTCATCATTCTCAAGACCGGCCGCTTTTGCCTCGGCGATGTCATGCGGCACCGAAGGTTGGCCGCGCGAAAGCGGAGCGAGCGCGGCGGATATTTCATCCAGTTTCGAGCGGACCCGCTCCTCAACACGGCCTTCGCGATTTAAAGCCTCCAATGTCCGGAAAACCAGCGACGCCCGGGACATGGCACCAGCCAACCGGTCGAGCAGAGCCGCCATGACCCAGCGCCGGCGCGAAACATTGGATGTTTCGAAGCCGATCTGGGAGTAAACGGTGCCAATGTCGGTGAGAGTGGTCGTGAGTGTCGCGATCTCCGTCATCGAAGGCGGAAAAGGATTGGGCGCCATGGCTCTTCGTGCGACTTCTGCCGTTAGCCTGATGGCGTCTTCCGCCTTGGCTCGCAACACGCGCCCGAGATCGCGCGGGAAGAATATGGAGTGCGCTATCGTCGCGCAGACGATGCCGATCGTTATTTCTTCGACGCGCGAAACGGCCACATCGAAAATATTTGTCGGAGAATTGACCGTTGACAGACCTATGATCCCCACGGAATAACCGGCGAGAAGGAACGCGTAGCTGCGCGGCGTGCGATCCTGCAGCGCAAGATACAGACAAACGCCGATCCAGATGCTTGCGGCCAGAGTCAGCAACACGGGGCTCTGGACCAGAGGCGGCAGAAGAAAGATCGACATCGACGCGCCGACCACCGTTCCGGCAAAGCGATAGATGCCCTTGGCGCGAACCGCGCCCGATAGCGGCTTCGAGACAATGAAAACCGTGAACATCGCCCAGTAGGGGCGGTCCAAATCCAACCAGAATGCGATGTAAAGCGCGGACAGGACTGCGGCCACATTGGCGAGACAATAGGTGATCTTCTCGCGCGCGCTCGTCATCAGTGCAGCTCGGCGACGAAATCCTGTGGACGTTCGCGTTTAGCCCGGCGCCGCGTGGTCTCCGTACGTTCGCGTCGCCAGACGGCCGGACTCTGGGCATATTGCCGCCGAAACAGTTTGCAGAGATGTGCCTGATCGGTGAACCCGCAGCGTAATGCGATGTCGCTCAGAGTGAGGTCACTCGTCAGCATGAGGCTTTCCGCATATTCCAGCCGTCGGCGCACGATGTGGGAATGGGCTGTTTCGTGAAACGTGCGCTTGAATGCTCTGCAGAAATACGCCGTGCTCAGCTTCGATATGGTGCTGAGGTCCTTGAGGCGAATGGGTTGATCCAACCTTGCTTCAATGAAGTCATTCAGCCGGCGTATCTGCCACGCCGCCAGCCCTCTCTCGTTCTCCGACACGAGATCGACCATCTGGCGGTCGATCTCCACCCTGAGGAGAGAAGCCGCACGGCTCAGAAGCGCTTTCGCGACCTCCCGATCCACATCGAATTCCTTGCGCACGGTTTCCAGGAGTTTGGCCAAATTCGGCAGGAGATTGGACTCATCGCAAACGATCGCGAGTTTTTCGCTGGTTGCTGAACATCCCATTGAACGGCCCATGGCTGGAACTGTCGGGCGTCAGGATGGTCGAAGATCGCGTCCAGTTCGTGCTAGATATTGTTAAGCGGTGTTAAGAGGCTCCAGCCGAATGCCCAAATCGCTGGCAATCAGCTGGCTCGCAGGGATAAATTCCAAGGTATGACGTTACACGCCCAGCCCGGGGCGAAATTGCGGCTGGTTCGCAAAGCGATTTTTTTCGTCATGCTGTTGGCCGGCACTCGGGCTTTTGCGCTCGCCCCCCAGCTGTCGCTGTCTCAGCTCAAACACACAAGATGGCTGGCAGAAGACGGAGCACCTTCAAGAATCACTGCTCTGGCGCAGGATCGCGAGGGCTTTCTGTGGATTGGCGGTGGAGATGGACTCTATCGATTTGATGGCGTCACCTTCGAGAAAATTTTCTCACCCAATGCCGATGCTGAAGGCCGCAGGGTCGTGGCGCTCTTGTGCGCGTACGATGGGACGATCTGGGTCGGTTATACCGACGGGCACCTGGCCATATATCGCAATGGGGCGCTGCAGGACGCTTCGACACCGCTTTCGAACGCCTATGTGCTGAGGCTGTTACAGACGTCCGACGGCGTCATTTGGGCCGTGCTTGGACGCAGCGATGGACCGCTGCTGCGCTACGCCGGCGGCCGATGGGAGCAGATCGATTGGGATCTCCCGAACCAGATCATCGACGCGCGTGTGACGAGCGATGGCTCACTCTGGGTCACCACCATCCATGAGGTTCTGGCCCTCCGCCGCGGTTCACGACATTTCGAACCCATCGCCGCCGTGTCAGGCAGCGCAGCAGTCAGTGAAGACCCGCGGGGCACGATATGGGTCTCCGACAACGGCGGAAGCCGCGCGGTGTTTCCCGCCGACCGGGCGACCAGAGGACCCGTGTTTCCGACACCGCGTGCGATTAGGAACTTCCGGACCTTGTTCGATCGAGACGGCAACCTTTGGGGCGCCAACGCTGCCGGTGTATTTCGCGTACGAGGCGCAGCAACTCCGGTTGGGCAATCCGAGACTCCGCCAGTCGAGCAATTGTTTGCCGCGGATGGTCTCACATCCAATCTTACAAATACCGTCATCAAGGATCGCGAGAACGACATCTGGGTTGGCACTTCGCGAGGCCTCGATATGTTTCGCGCCGCGCCCATCGTAACCGAACCCGGCCTGCAGAAGCTTGCGAGGTTCGGAATGGTTGTCTTTGGCGCCTCTGACGGCGCCGTCTATGCCGGAACAGGTGACGGCATCTATCGTATCAAACCGGACGGTCGCCCCGAACCGGTGGTCGAGCACGTGCCCGAAGCACGCGCGATCTGCGAAGGACCTCCTGGCACGATCTGGATCTTCCTGGACGGACGTTTCATCGAGCTTCGGGGTGGCGCATTGATCGCGCATCCATATCCATCGGCCGGGGAAGCAGGCATCCAGAACTGCGTCGTCGATGACCGCAACACGCTCTGGGCGAATGGCCAGGAAGCGGGGTTGTTTCGCTGGGTGTCCGGTGCATGGACACGTCTCGAGGCGAAAAACTTAAGTGCCGTGCCGCAATGGCTTGCTGCCGATTCCAGCGGCCATTTGATATTATGTCTTTCGTCAGGAGAGCTTGTGCGTGCAGACCGGGTCGGGCGCTCGGGACAAGTGTTATTCCGGACGCGCGAGCCGGTGAGCACGCTCTACCAAAGCCCCAGCGGGTTTTACGTGGGCGGAGCCTTTGGATTGGCGAGGTTACGTGGCGAGCGGGTGCAAACCCTCTCGTCACAGCGCTTCCCCTGGTTGCGCGATATTTCGGGCATGGTCGAAACGCATGCGGGAGAGATGTGGATGGCTGGCAAAGCCGGCATTATCGAGGTTGGCACGGCCGAACTGGCGCGCTCGTTTTCCGATCCGGCTCAACAGCTTCGTCCCGCCATTCTGGACCTGGCGGACGGTCTTCCGGATCTTGTCAGCCGCCTGGGCGACCGGGTGAACGCCGCACGCGGAGGCGATGGTCGTATCTGGATGGGGACAGTGGGAGGCGTGGTTTGGATCGACCCGCGCCGAGTGTCGTACAATCCGACGCCACCGCCCGTTGTGATCCGCGCGCTCCTGGCAGGGGGCGCCCGTCATGAGGATCCCACACAAGTCGCACTTGCGCCTGACGTCTCGAACGTGGCCATAGAATATTCGGGGCTCGACCTTTCCCTGCCCAAACGCGTGCACTTCCGTTATCGCCTCGATGGTTTCGATCGCGACTGGATCGACGCGGGCAGCAGGCGCGAGGCCTTTTATACAAACCTTCCTCCCGGCACCTACAAATTCCATGTCACGGCAGCTAGCGGCGCAGGCATCTGGAACACGACCGATGCCGCCGTCGCTTTTGCGGTCGCGCCTACTTTCCTGGAATCCATCTGGTTCAAGATATTGGCCGGGCTAGTTCTCGCCGGCCTGGCATGGCTCGCCTACACGCTGCGCATAAGGCAGGAAACCGCGCGGCTTCGGAGCCGCTTCGAAGTGCGCAGTGCGGAGCGGGAACGCATCGCGCGCGAAATCCACGACACTTTGCTGCAAGGGTGTCATGGCTTGATGATGCGGCTGCAGTCGATCGCTTATCGAATTCCTCCGGGCGATACATTGCGCAAAGATATTGAGGACGCGCTCGATCGCGCCGACGCCGTTCTCGCCGACGGGCGCACCCGTGTCCAGGAATTGCGGATCAGCACTGCCACAGGTGATTTCGCGCAATCGCTCACGGAAACTGCATCAAACATCATTGGCGGCGATGCGCCGCGGTTTCTTCTTACCGTCGAAGGGGAACCGCGTGCGCTCAACGCCCTGGTTGGCGAAGAAGTATTGAGAATATTTGAGGAGGCCGTTCGAAACGTGTTGAAACATGCGAACGCGAAAAGTATCGAGGCGCATCTGGTTTATGGCCGACGGGCATTTGGACTGTCCTTGCGGGACGACGGCACGGGCATCGCCAAGTCGACAGTGGCGGCCGGCGGTGGTTCCGGGCATTTTGGTCTCGTTGGCATGCGCGAGCGCGCAGACCGCATCGGCGGCCACCTTCGGGTCACGGGCCATGAAGCGGGCGGTACGGAGGTGATGCTGCTCGCGCCCGCAAAAATCGCCTACAAGCGCCGGTCCACGAAAGACCGCTAGCGCCGAAGACTGACATCGGCGAGGTCGATAAGTTCCCCAAGGCGGCCATCCAGCACCGCCTTCGCCATGAACAATCCGAAGCTCTTCGCCTCTTCCATATTGATGGAGGGCGGCATTACCAGTTCCTGCCGCGCGGTGACTACGTCTACAAGTGCAGGACCGGGATGAAGAAACGCAGCGCGGATCGCCCCTTCCAGGTCGTCCGGTCGTTCGACGCGGAAACCCTTGATGCCCATTGCTTCGGCCATCGCCGCAAAGTTCGGATTCGTCAGATCACAACCTGTATCGAGGAAGCCACTTGCTTTCATTTCCAGCTCGACGAAGCCCAGCGTGCCGTTGTTCAGCACCACGATCTTTATTGGAAGCTTCATCTGGAGCAGCGTCACGAATTCGCCCATCATCATGGTGAAACCGCCATCGCCGGACATGGAGATAATTTGCCGGCCGGGATAGGCGCATTGCGCGCCGATAGCCTGAAGCATGGCGTTCGCCATGGAACCGTGGCTGAACGAACCGACAATCCGGCGATGCCCGTTCACCTTGAAGTAACGCGCCGTCCACGCCGTCGGTGTTCCGACGTCGCAAGTGACGACCGCGTCGTCTGCGGCAAGGTCACTGACAGCTCTTGTCACCTGTTGCGGATGTATGCGCTCTCCACCCGGCGCCGGCCTCGCCAGCGCGTCAAGGCCTCGCCGGGTTTGCGCGTAGTGAGCCAGCGCACTGGTGAGATGCACGTCATCGGTTTTTTCTTCGACAAGCGGATTGAGCAGCGCAAGAGTCGCGTGAATATCGCCCACCAACCCGAGTTCGAGCGGACAGCGATTTCCCAAAGCCTCGACGCGAATGTCAATTTGGGCGATGCGGGCGTGAGGCGGAAAAAACTGACGATATGGAAAATCGGACCCCAGAATAAGTAGCGTGTCGCAGGCTTTCATCGCTGCGAAGCCCGACGCGAAGCCCAGCAGGCCGGTCATGCCGACATCGTAAGGGTTATCGTATTCGATATATTCCTTCCCCCGGAGCGCATGAACGATCGGCGCTTTCAGCCGGCGGGCGAGCTCGATCACCTCGTCATGCGCGTCGGCACAGCCTGCACCGCAGAAGAGTGTCACGTTATCCCCCGCGTTGAGGAGCGACGCCAGTCTTTCAATCTCCGACTTCTGGGGAGCAACGACAGACGCCTGCGGGACGAGCCAGGGTGCAACGGAGGCCGTCGCCGGCCTAAGCGCGATGTCTCCGGGCAGCACTATCACTGCCACGCCTCGCCGGCCGACAGCGACGCGGATCGCGCGATTGAGAATGTACGGCAGATGCTCGGGGTTCGAAACGAGTTCGACATAATGACTGCATTCCCGGAATATCAACTCGGGATGCGTTGCCTGGAAGTAGTCGGTGCCGATCTGTGGACTCGGAATATGCGCGGCAATCGCGAGAACGGGAACGCCATTGCGCTGACAATCAAACAATCCATTGATCAGGTGAAGGTTGCCCGGGCCGCAGCTTCCGGCGCACACAGCCAGTTTGCCGGTCAGATGAGCTTCGGCTCCGGCGGCGAACGCCGCGCCCTCCTCATGCCGGACGTGTACCCAGTCAATAGTCCTGTGGCGGCGCAAAGAATCGGATAAACCGTTGAGCGAATCGCCGACCACCCCGTAGATTCGCTTTACCCCTGCGCCGATAAGCGTCTCAGCGACGAGATCCGCAGATGTCTTTGCCATGCTTTTCCTCCAGGCCCATCTGGATGCCGAGCAGCGAACTACGCATCATCGGAAATCCTTGAGTATCTTAAGATCAGTGACCGAGTAGGCAAGCCCATAGCGAAATCCGCGGCCGACGCGCTCAGGCCTGAGAGAGCGAAAATCCTCGCCCCTCGCATCGGGCATGTAAATCTCGCCATCGCCAATCCATAAATTCACCAGTGCAAGGTTATCCGTCAGTGACAGCGTCAATTCGTTTACTGCCGGTTTGTCGTGGCGGCCGGCCACAAGCGTTGGAAAGTATCGAAGCATTGTGGTCGGCCGATTGAACAGGGTCGTGGGGTCTTCGACTTTCTCCTGCAAGGTGACGCGGATGTCAGCCAGCCTTTGGCCGCACGCGGACACACTGGCGCCAAATTTTCCCCCGGCACGCACGGGAGCCGCCGCCGGGCTCGGTGCTTCATAGCTGCGTGTCTGAAAGATGCTCCCTATCCGCTTGGGATAGCCCTGGATCCACCCGCGCGCGAACGCTGCATCATTGTCGACGAAGATGAAGGGACAGAACGTAACGGGTTGCTTTTCCCAGAGCGCATCGACGAGTATGAACGCCTCCCGGTACTGATATCGGGCGGGATCGAGGTATTCATCGTTCTCGCCGGTGAACTGCCAATCGAGGAACATGATTGTGGCCCGGCCATTTGCTCCCGGGTCGGGCGCAAGTCCTTCGGGAAGTATGTCCGCCACGGCTTTGGGGTCCGCCCAGTATTCGACGCCGACGACATCGCTCGAATAGTGCCAGGGCGGTGGCGGATCGATGGATGACAAACCCAGCGGGGTGCGAGGAACGGCATATCCGGTGACCATGAAAGCTCTCCACGCATTCGTCCTGACTGGGACCAATCCATGTTTTTGCAAGTCGGTATTGGAGCGGCGGTGCCTGAATTGGCCGTTTGTGCCTCTCGTTCGCGTATCGCGACGTCATCGCCAATTCCGCGCGGGCAGACCCTGGCCCTAACGTTGCATGTCCAACATTTGCTTCATCGGCATCATGTTGTGGTTGAGGTTTGCCATAATCCACAGTGATCCGAAGATCAGGAGACAGACGATCAGTACGCCGAACGCGAGCGCAAGCACGTTGTTCGTATTGTCGGGGCCGCTCGTGATGTGCAGAAAGAACACGATATGGATGCCCATCTGGGCGACAGCGAGCGTCACGAGGGCGACAGGAACCCCGGGCCCGTAGATCCAGCCGGTGTGCACTGTCCAGAAGGATGCGGCCGTCAAGCCCACCGCCAATGCCAGTCCAATCAAATAAGTCTGGACACCCCTGGCAAAGCTTTCAGAACCCTCAAAATTCAGGCCAGGTCCGGCGTCGCGATCCGGCAGCGCGCGGTGTAACCCGGAGCTTTCGCTCATGGTGCAAACCTCATGAGATAAACCAGCGAGAAGATCGCCACCCAGATGATATCCAGAGTGTGCCAGAACAGGCTGAAGCAGGCGAGCCTTCGACGCATATCCTGCCGAAAACCCTTGGCAAATATCTGCGCCATCATTGTCCCGAGCCAAAGCAAGCCGGCCGTGATGTGAAGGCCGTGGCAACCGACCAGCGCGAAGAATGCCGAATAATACGCACCGTCCGCCGGACCCTGGTGCTTTGCAAGCAGCTCAGAGAATTCTTGCAGCTCCAGATACAGGAAGGCAGCACCGAACCCCCCGGTGAGAGAAAGCGCTGCTTCGGTCCAGAACATGCTGCGCCGCCGCGCATTGAGCATCGCGACGCCGCAGAGAAAGCTCGAGACAAGCAAACACCAGGTTTCCACCGCGAGATTTGAGAGGTCGAAACGGGGCACGGCTTGCATTGAATTGCCGGCTGCGACCTGGAATGCCGCGAAGAACGCGGAAAACATCACGATGTCGGAGAGAAGGAATATCCAGAATCCGAATGAGACCACGATGTCTTTCGACGTTGGTCCGCCCTCGCCGCGCCCTGGCGCGTCCGATGCCGTTCCCGGGATCAGGCTGACTGTCTCAATGTAGGATGCAGGTGGTGAATAATCCGACACGCTCACGGCTGGTATCCTTCCGCCAGCGCGGCAGACCTTAACCTGCGGTTCTCGCGATCGAGGCGCGCTACCTCCTCCGCCGGAATTTCCTCCTCGCTGCGATCGCGCCACGCAAACGCCACGAACGCGGCGTAGATGCCGACAAAGCCAATTCCCGCGAGCCAATAGATTCGCCAGATCATGGCGAAGCCCAGAAACACGGCAAAGAACGCCGTAACGACGCCGGTCGCCGTGTTGCGCGGCACCGAGATCGATACGTAGTTCGGCTCGGCAGTCAGCAGGCGGGCCAGTTCACGCGCTCTTTCCTTCATGCCCCAATAGGGCTCTTCGCCCTTGACATTCGGCAGCACGGCGAAGTTGAACGCCGGCGGCGGCGATGCCGTCGCCCATTCGAGGGTCCGCCCGTCGCAGGGATCGCCCGTCGTGTCGCGGAGCACGGCGCGGTGCCGAATTGAGACCGCGAGCTGTATGATCTGCGCACAGATGCCGAGCGTAATCAGGCCGGCACCGACGCCCGCCACAAGCACCCAGGGATACCATTCCGGCCGATCGAAATGCTGCAGGCGCCGCGTCATGCCGAGCAGTCCCAGCACATAAAGCGGCATGAAGGCGATATAGAAGCCGACAAACCAGAGCCAGAACGCGCGCTTGCCCCAGGTTTCGTCGAGCCGGAAACCGAACGCTTTAGGGAACCAGTAATTATATCCGGCAAAGGCGCCAAACAGTACGCCACCGATAATCACATTGTGGAAATGCGCCACGAGGAAGAGGCTGTTGTGCAAC
>DATAYG010000096.1:0-4536 GCA_036272695.1 Rhizomicrobium sp.
GTCCGCGAGTTCGGCAAGGAGATCGGCGATCTCGTCGACGGCGTCACCAAGCTTTCCAAGCTCGAACTCTTCTCCGAGCGCACCAAACAGGCCGAAAATTTCCGCAAGCTGATGCTGGCGATGTCGGAAGACATCCGCGTGTTGCTGCGTGAGGGCACAAGTAACTGTCACCGTGTTCCGTATTCCAGTATTCCTGACTCGTGACTATTTTGTCTCAAGGGTCTGAAGCATTACGCTGAATTTTGAATCGGCCGGCTTACCACTCTGATCGTAGCAGAAGACCTGAAACGGATTCCAGCCTTCAAGGCCATCGCCCGCCGTACAGAAGGTATTCGAGGCGCCATACGCCGTTACCAGCATCGTCGCACCGCCGCCAAAGAAAGTCACGTCAGGAACGCTCAGTGTGTACACGCCAGTCGAATTTTTCTGAGCGGTCAGCGGCCCAGTTTTGAAACCATTATAGTTATATGCCTTCAGCGGAATATAAATATTGCTATCGTCGGCCTTGTCCGCCCATGCATAAGCGCCCGCATCACCATAATCACCATGATATATCTTGCGTCCATGCAGGCCGAGCGGTTCGCCGATGTTATAGGCCAGAGTGAACATCTCGTCGGTTGCGGCGCCCGTAACGTCGAAGCAAATTACACTTACACTTGTACCCGCGCCATTGGCGCCCCAGTCCGAAACCTTGCAGCGTGCCGGTCCGCTGCCATAGGCCGTCACCTGCACATTGCCGCCTTTCTTCGTCAATCCGGGAATGGAGGCGGTATAGGAACCCGTGCCGTTGCGCACCATGGTGTTAGTGGCGTTCGTGGAATTGTACTGATAATCGGGATTGGGGGTATAGCTGGCCTCTGTCGGCTGGTCGGCCCAAAGGAACGCGATGCCTTTCTCGGCCGAGCCGAGAGGCAGGGTGCGCGACTGATAGAGGAAAGTGAAATAGGTATCCGCCGGATTGCCGTTGATATCGTAGCAATCCACGTAAGCATCGATGGTCTTCCCGACGCCGCGGTTCCATCCCGCAATCGTGCAGTAGGCCAGCGTGGCATTCTCCGCGGAGCTGACCTCGAGGTTGCTCGGTTCCGCAAGGTAGATACGAGCAATGTTCACATCGTATGTACCCACGCCCAGATGATAAATCTCGACATTGCCAAAGCAGGAACTGGTGCAATCAAGATTCTTTGTTGGAACGGCGTCATAACCCCATGCAACGCGAGTTTGCTTTAGCGTGCCTGCGTCCGACGAACTCGTCGCCACAATGGAGGCGCATGTAAGTGTGGCGCCCAAAACAAGAACGGAAATACGCGACATTGCCGGACCCCCTGGGACAACCGTCTAAAAGACGAGGCACCATATACCTTGCCGCATCTTGGGTCAAGGAATCCAGAGGGTGGCGCTCAAACATGGCGTCGAATGCGAAAACCAACCGTTGACTGTGGGATAAAGTCGCGTAATTCGGTGACGGGACCAACGTTCACCAAGTTTGTTATAATAACATCTGCTGAGCGTCCGTCGAAGAGATGGCCGCGCCAGCGGCCGCGGCTGTTGATGAAATTCGCCCACCGCTTGTGTGCGGCGCCGAGTGCGCGCGAGGGGCCTTTGGTGTCGCGGGGGTAGAGGATCAGATGCACGTGATTGGGCATCAGACAATACGCCCAGACCTCGACCGCCGCCTTGCGCGTTTGTTCGGCGAGCATGTCCCAACAGATGTCCTGGTCGCCGTCTTCAGAAAAGATCGGCTCCCGGCGGTTGCCGCGCGCCGTGATATGATGCGGACAGCCGGGGACGCAGATGCGCGGTAAACGTGCCATGCCCTTTCATCGCACCGTGCGACGGAAATTTATTCCCACAAGTGTCGCGGCCGAGTGCATGTACGTACCGGCTCATGCCATAGCGGCGCTTTGCGACAGAAGGACCAATGCAGGCCGCGCCTCGACCCCGCTGCACCGTGAACGCTGGTCCAGGCACCGAATTAGAAGACCCGGTCTCACCATAACACCGCCGCCGCGGATTGCAACTCTGACCCCAATCTTTGACCCCAATCTTACGCGATGTCGGCGCATGGCAAGCAGCTGCGCGCGTCGGGCGATCCCTATTTCTCTCACCCGCTCGAAGTCGCCGCGATCCTGACCGAGCTGAAGCTCGACATCCCGACGATCATTACCGCGCTGCTCCACGACACGATCGAGGACACCGACGTCACCTATGACGATGTGGTCCGCGAATTCGGCAAGGAGATCGGCGATCTCGTCGACGGCGTCACCAAGCTTTCCAAGCTCGAACTCTTTTCCGAACGCACCAAACAGGCCGAAAAGTTCCGCAAGCTGATGCTGGCGGGTACCGCGGGAGTGGGACGAAAGGGACAGCGAATCCTGCGGCCGCGCGCTGCTGCGTGAGGGCAAGAGTAACTGTCACCGTATTCCGCGCCGACCGGCGTCAGCTTACTTCGTTATTTGTTCCGTCTGAAGCAGGACGCTGAATTTCGAATCGGCCGGATTGCCGTTCTGATCGTAACAATATACCCAAAACGGATTCCAGAATTCGGAAATATCTCCGGTCGAGCAAAAGTCATTCGATGCGCCATCGGCCGTCACAAGCTCGGCGGGCGCGTACGGCCCGTTCAGGTTTCCGGGAATCGATACCGAGTACACACCGGTCTGCGCCCTCTTTACGGACAGACTCCCTGTCTTGAAACCATCGTAATTGTACGCGCGCGGTGGGGCATATTTCTCCCGCCGTTGTGCCTTGTTCGCCCACGCATATGCGCCCGAATCGCCAAGACGCCTGCCGGAAAAAAGTCCCAGCGGCTCACCAATTGTATATGCGAGCGTGAACTTCTCGTCGGCCGCCGCACCCGTGCTGTCGAAGCAGAAAATATTCACACTGGTGCCAGTCTGGCTCGCGCTCCAGCCCGAAGTCGCGCAGCGGGCCGGTCCGTTGCCATAGGCCGTCACCTGCACATTGCCGCCCTTTTTTGTCAGGCCAGGGATGGAGGCCGTGTAGGAACCCGCTCCGTTGCGGACCATGGTGTTCGTGGCGCTGGTGGAATTGTACTGGTAGTCGAGATTGGGCGTGTAGCTCGCTTCGGTCGGCTGGTCCGCCAACAGGAAGGCGATCCCCTTGTCCGCCGAACCGAAGGGTTCGTCACGCGATTGATAGAGGAAGGAAAAACTGGCGTCCGCAGGATTGCCGCTCAGGTCGTAACAATTGACGTACGCTTCGAGATAATAGTCGTCGCTGAAGCTCCACCCGGACGTCACGCAATTGGCTGGACCCGCAAAGCCCTGGGAACTTATCTGCAAATCGCTCGGGCCGGGAACGTAGAAGTTTGATGCTTCGATTTCGTACAAGCCTGTCCCGATGTGACTGATGCCAGCTACTCCTTTGTTGGAGAAGCAACCATTTTCACAACCCCCGTTCCCGTTTGGGTAGTAGTAACCCCAGGCAACCCGCGTTTCATCGTTTCCTGCCGCCAACGTCGGTTGCGCCAGTCCCCCCGCCAGAAGAACGGCTGCCGTCGCGGCGGAAGTCAACCCTATGTGCACAGTGCCCCACGAGCGACGGCTGGTCCGGCATCCGAGCCCGGGGTGTGTCTTGGCGAAAATGTGCATGGTTGGTCTCCCCACAGATGCCGCGATGCGCAGCGAGGTTTCCATCATAAGCCCAATGCGGGAGGGAGGACAAGCGGATGGCGCTTGGTACCCGACCGTCCCCAGAGGGCGGCCAGGCCAGACCGGAATTTGGACTGGTTCTAATTCGGTGACAGGACCAACGTTCACCAAAGTTGTTATAATAACATCTGCTGATCTTCAGGTTTGACCGCTGGTTTGCGGCCGGGGGCGCGCCGCGAGATGCGCCGCTTGAGAGCGCGCTCCAGTCCGTCGATGAAATCTGCCGTGCCGACCGGCCTGCCGGTTTGTTCCGCGGCCCTGAGCGCCGCGAAGCCGGCGTCGTTCGCCCGATCGGCAACGAACGCAGCAAAGTCTTTCACGCGGTCGAGCACAGGGGCTACGGCCGCCAATCCGTCGTCCCTGCCTTCGAGATGGGCGCGGACGCTGGACCACTTCCAGTCCTCCGCGCGGCCAACCAGGCGCGCACGCACCGGGTTGAGGGCGACGTAGCGAACGGCGGCCAACAGATGGCTTTCGTCCATGGCGACCGATGCGAAGCGTCCGTCGAAGAGAGGGCCGCGCCAGCGGCCGCGGCTGTTGATGAAATTCCCCCACCGCTTGTGTGCGGCGCCGAGTGCGCGCGAGAGGCCTTTGGTGTCGCGGGGGTAGAGGATCAGATGCACGTGATTGGGCATCAGACAATACGCCCGGACCTCGACCTCCGCCTTGCGCGTTTGTTCGGCGAGCATGTCGCAACAGATGTCCTGGTCGCCGTCTTCAGAAAAGATCGGCTCGCGGCGGTTGCCGCGCGCCATGACATGATGCGGACAGCCGGGGACGCAGATGCGCGGTAAACGTGCCATGCCCTTTCATCGCACCGTGCGACGGAAATTTATTCCCGCAAGTGTCGCGGCCGAGTGCA
>DATAYG010000097.1:0-14076 GCA_036272695.1 Rhizomicrobium sp.
GTAGGCGGCATCTGCCGACCACGGACAGAAGCGGGACCCCGGCGAACGGACAAAGGCAAAAGGGATTGACTTCCAAAGGCCCGTTACAGAAGGGAAAAACGCAGGGAAGGTTCAAAAAACAAGCGGACGAGGCAAAGGAGAATGACACCAAAGACACTGATGCTTCACCCCTGGCGTGTCATGGCCCGCGACCGCGGGCCACCCAGGTGATATCTGAATGATGACTGGAATTCTTGCAAGGTTTTCGACGCGAGTGCCGGATTTCACCTGGATGACCCGCATTTGCGGGCCATGAGAAAACCGGGAAAGGAGTGGGAGACCAGGATCACTGGTATAACAACCTCTGGACGCCTCGATCATAGCCACGATGCTTCCGGGTTTCGGAGCAGGTCAGTTACCAAATCCGCCGGTTGCTCCTGATAAATTTGATTGGCGCTGCGAAATGCGATCGTGCATGCCGATACGTCAAAACAGGTGGTAGATCAGCCATGCCCAGAACGCGATTCCAATGAGGATCGCGATGGGGAGCCACCAACTGGGTCGTGGACAGAGTTGTTTCAAAGCGGATGGGCATTAACCCATCTGTCCCGCAGAATCCCGCACTTTCTGCCGGTTTGGTTTGCGGAAATGGTTAACATAGTAATTACAATTGTCGTGGCAGGGACTTAAGCGGGCGCCGTCTGCTTCGCGGCGCATGCCGTGTGCACCGGCTTTGCGGTGCGGGTTACCGTCCTTCTCGCACGCGGGGCAATTTTCTTCGGCGTATAGCCCGTGCCCATTTCCATCAGCGCGGCAAGCTTGTGCCAGCGGTCAGCCGAACGCAGATATGCGGCACGCAGCGCCGGGAGGTCGGTCGCAGCCGCATTGTCCTCGGCTGTCATGGCAAGTGCGCGATAGTGCCCGGCGCGCTCTGCAGGCGTCTCCGCAAGCGGTTTCTGGAACATGGGAATGTTAATTCCAAAATTCGAACGCGGGAACGCTGGCGGGACCGGCTTGGTTCCCGAGCAGCATTGTAATTTGATCTGGTACTCAGGAAGCTCTTTAACAAAAGTTATATCAGACGGCAAAGTGCATCCGCCTGAGGTCCCGCCGTAATTCGAGTCATCTCAGAATTCGCGCAGGAGCCGATCGATATAATCGAGCTCCTGCCTGGACCGCCCAGGCTGGGCGGCGCGGCGGCGAAGCTCCTCGAGAATCTGGCGGGCGCGCTGCAGCTCCGAGGCGGGGGGCAGTTTGGTATCGCCGCCCATTCCGCCGTTTGCCCCTGTAGACCGGCCCAGCGGATCCTGGCCCTCCTGTCCCGGACCGTTCTGCCCCTGTCCGGCCTGTTTCATCATCTCCTGCGCCAGCTGACCCGCGGCCTGCTTCAGGGCTTCGAGGGCATTCTTCTGGGCATCGCTTGCGCTGCCGAAATCCTGCCTGCCAAGCGCGTCATGGGCATCTCCCATCGCCTGGCCTGCCTGACCAAGCTTGTCGCCTCCGGGCAATTTGTGCCCGCCCAGTCCCCTGAGAATGCGATCGAGGTCCTCGCGCAACTTGCCTTGCTGGTTGGCCAAACCGTTACCACCGCCGTCCTTAGGATCGCCGGCGCCTTCGCCCTGCCGAAGCGATTTGTCGAGCAGCTGGCGCTGCCGGCCGATGACGTCGCCGAGTCCCTGGATCGCACTGCTCAGCGCCTTGTCGGCCTGGCCCGATCCTGCGCCGCCCGGGTGCATGTTCTCGAGCAGGTTCTGCAGCATGGCGAGAAGCTCCTGCGCCTTCTCGCGCGCACCGGTCTGGGCCAGCTGCTGGATCGCTTTCAGCATCGCCTCGATATCTTTGGGTGTGATCACTTTCGCATTCTTCGGCAACGGTCCGCTCGGGCGTTCACTGTTCTGCGCCAGCGCGCGAAGATAATTCTGCAGCGCCTGCTGATAGCGCTGCAGCAGCGAATCGATCACGCTTTGGGGTGCGCCCTGCGCCAGCGCCTGGCTCAATAGCTGCTGAATGGCGCGGAGCTGCGCCGCGGCATCGAGCAATCCGCCCTGTTCGAGCGCGGCCGCAATCTGCCACAGAATGTCTTGCACACGCGCGGTGTCCCGCCCGTCGCGCGCATGGCGCAGCATCCAATAAGTAGTACGCAGCCCGAGATAGATGTTGGCCTGATTCACGTAGAAGCGCTGGGGGGCGATGGTGAGCGCATCGAGAATGTCGGCCACATGGCCGCGTGCCCGCAATCCGTTCAGCGCAAGCGCCTGACGCTGCTCGATGAGCGCGCGCGCAAGCGGATTGGTGAAGATGCGCTCGGGCAGACGCATATACATCGGCTTGCTGCGGCCGATCTGGCCCAACGCGTCGCGCGCCTCCAATGTAATTTGGACATCAAGTCCCGCGAAGGGATGCGCGGTCAGGTCGCGATAAAGCGTTTCCGAAACCGTCTTGGCGGATGCGGCGGGCAGCGGCAGATCGACAGCCAGGCTTGCGTGATTGTTCCGGGCGGCCGGACGGATGATCGCCCGTGCGCTGACAACGCCGTAATCGTCGCCCGCCGTGTAGGCGATCTTGAGCGCATCGCGTTCGGTGCGGCCTGGCGCCGCTGCAAAAGCGATGACCGGAGGCTGGTCCGCAATTGTCGATATCCGCCAGCCGCCCAGCCGCTGGCCTGCATCACTGACAATCACCCGCGCGTCGGCAGTGAGCTTTACGCTCGTACCCCAGGCCCCGGATTGGCCCGCGAAATCGGGAGCAGCGGTCGCGGGCTCCGGATAGAATTGCAGATGCGGCGTGATACGGCCGCCATGCACGCGCAGCACCAGCTGCGAACCTGCCGGTACCGCAACTGCTGCATTCGAAGCCGGCCGGAGATAAAGGGGTGCCCAGCCCGTATAGGCGGGCGGCGTTATCCAGGCATCGAGTGCGGCAACCGGCGCGGCGGCACCTTCGTCCAGCGAAAAGGCGAGGGCGAGGCGTCTCTGCCAGTCTGAACCGGCAAACAGCAACGCGGCACAGACCGCAAGCAGCACGACGTAGCGGAGCGCGTAGGGATCTTTTGCGGCCAGACCCGGCGACGGCGGCGCGAGCTTCAGCCGGCCTAGGCGCCGCAGAAGCTGCACGATATGCGCGCGCCAAAGCGACTCCGCAAAAGCATTTCCCGCACCGACCGCGAGCCGGTCGTCGCGCTCGGTGATCGGCCGGTGCGGCAGCGCGCTGTCACGTTCGACGCGGCGCGCCGCTTCCTCCCAGGTCGGCATGCGGCAATTGCGGAATTCGCGATAAAACGCATAGCCGGTCGCAGCCAGCACTGCGGCGAAAACAAGCGAACGCAGCGCGCCCGGCAGGATATCCGCCAGTCCGAGAAAGGCCGCCGCGACGTATAGACCGGCGATGCCGGTGGCCGGCCAGAGCGCAGGCCAAATGCGCTCCCAGGCGAGCACGAGCCCCGCCAGTGCAATGTAGCGTTCGTGGCGCTCAGCCTTCCAGCCAGGGCGGGAGGCGATCGAGTCGTGCAAGTTCGTCATATCGTAGTCGCGGCCGCACCACGCTCCAATCGCTCCCGCGGACCAGTACTTCGGGAGCAGGCGGCCGGGCATTGTAGGCGGAAGCCATCACCGCGCCATAGGCGCCTGCCGTCAGGATCGCTACCAGATCGCCGCTTTTCAGGCGGGGCATTTTCCGGTCGCGCGCGAAAAGATCGGTCGTTTCGCAAACCGGCCCGACAATATCATAGGTTTCGACGGAATCGTCTCCGGCGTGAAGCTGCACGGGCACGATTTCGTGATGTGCGTCATAAAGCGCGGGCCGGATGAGATCGTTCATGCCGGCATCGATAATGAGGAATGTCCGCGCTTCGCCGCGTTTGACGTAAATCACGCGCGAAAGCAGGATACCCGCATTGGCGGCGATCAGCCGGCCGGGCTCCAGGATGACCGAAACGCAGAGCCGGTTCGCAACTCCCGCAATCACCGCCGCATAGGCAATCAGATCGGGCGGCGCAGGTTGGAGCGGGTCGTAGGGAACGCCCAGCCCACCGCCGAAATCGGCGCGCAGGATTTCATGACCGTCGGCGCGCAGCTGGTCGATCAGTTCGGCGATGCGCTCGAATGCGTCTTCGAAAGGCTGAAGCGAAGTGATCTGGCTCCCGATGTGAACATCGACACCGACGATCTTGAGCGACGGCAGCGACGCGGCGAGTTTGTATGCGTCGCGTGCCCGTTTCCAGGGAACGCCGAATTTCACTTCGGAAGTGCCGGTGGTAATTTTGGCGGCTGTGCGGGCATCGATGTCGGGATTGACGCGGATCGTGATGGGCGCAGTCCTGTCGAGAGATTTTGCGACTTCGTTCAGCGCTTCGAGTTCGGGCTCGCTCTCGACATTGAACTGATGAATTCCGGCATGGAGTGCGAGTGCCATATCTGGGCGTGTCTTGCCCACACCGGAGAAAACGATCTTGTGCGGTGGAATTCCCGCGAGCAGCGCTTTCTCGAGTTCGCCCCCCGAGACGACATCGGCACCGGCACCAAATTGCGCAAGGGTCTTCAGTACGGCCAAGTTGCCATTCGCTTTCACCGAATAGGCAATCAGTGCGTCCGCAGGAAACGCTTCGGCAAATAGCCGGTAATGGCGTTCGAGCGTCGCAGTCGAATAGACATAAACGGGCGTGCCGACTTCATCGGCGAGCTGTGCGAGATCTACGTCTTCGGCGCGAAGCCGGCCCTCGCGATAGGCGAAGTGATTCATCGCGAAATGGGGCTCGGCGGCTGCGAGGGATCGCGCTGGTCGCGCGGCGTCGGCTTGCCATTCGGCATCAGCAATTCCGTCTTCGTCCCGCACGCCGCAACCGGCATCGTCAATGCAAATGCGACGAGCAGCTTCAGCACAGTTGCGGCACCGCTTGTTTTGCACGCGGAGTCGCGGAGTCGCGGAGAAGAACCGCAGAGACGCAAAGACGCAGAGAAAGGATCGCGCGCATTCGCGCGCAAATTTGCTTCTGCGCCTTTGCGTCTCTGCGGTTCAATCAATTCTTCCGCGCCTCCACATCTCCGCGTGAACCACGACAGGCCGATCACGCCAGTTTTTCCCGCCAGTATTCGATCTGCTCGCGCACACGCATGGGCGCCGTGCCCCCGTAACTCTGGCGCGAATTTACCGAGGCGGCAACCGTGAGCACTTCGAATACGTCGGCCGTGATCGCAGGCTCGATTTTCTGCATTTCCCTGAGCGGCACTCGTTCGAGCGCGAGGTTCAGCTCTTCCGCGCGCCTGACGATCTGTCCCGTAACGCGGTGCGCGGTGCGGAACGGCATGCCTTTCGCGCGTGCGAGCCAGTCCGCGAAATCGGTCGCGGTCGGAAAGCCGGCCTGCGCGCGCATGCGCATCGCGTCCCTGTTCACGCTCCAGCCGGTCACCATGCCGGTCATGGCGGCCAGGCACAACTCCAGCACATCGGCTGCGCCGAACAGTGCTTCCTTGTCTTCCTGCAGGTCCTTCGCATAGGCGAGGGCGAGGCCTTTCAGCACCGTTGCGAACGCCACGAAATGGCCGAGCACGCGTCCCGCTTTACCGCGGACAAGCTCGGCCGCGTCGGGATTGCGTTTCTGCGGCATGATCGACGAGCCGGTGGAGAAGCCGTCGCTCAGTTTCAGGAAATGGAATGCGGGCGAAACCCACAGCACGATCTCCTCGGCGAGCCGCGACAGATGGGTCGCTGCAATGACCGCCGAGGAAAGAAACTCGAGCGCGAAATCGCGCGCCGCTACAGCGTCAAGCGAATTGCGCATCGGCTGGTCGAAACCGAGTGCCTGCGCCGTGTATTGGCGGTCGATCGGAAAGGACGTGCCTGCCAGCGCGGCGGCGCCGAGCGGGCATTAGTTCAGCCGCCTTCGCACATCCCCGAATCGTCCCCGGTCGCGCCCGAACATCTCGACATAGGCAAGGCAGTGATGGCCGAAGGTAACGGGCTGCGCGGGCTGCATATGCGTGAAGCCCGGCATGATCGTTTCGGCATGTGCCTCGGCCTGGGCGAGCAGGGCCAATTGCAGTGAAGAAAGCGTGGCGTCCACGCGATCGCAGGCCGCGCGGGTCCACAGCCGCAGATCCGTCGCCACCTGGTCGTTACGCGACCGGGCAGTGTGCAGCCGGCCGGCCGCGCCGCCAATGATCTCGGCAAGACGTGCTTCGATATTGAGGTGGATGTCCTCAAGCTTGCGCTTGAAGACGAATTGTCCCTCGGCGATTTCGGCCGCGATCTGGTCGAGGCCCTGGAGAATCGCCGCGGCATCGTCGTGCGAAATGATGCCCTGCGCCGCCAGCATCTCAGCATGGGCGCGAGAGCCGGCAATGTCCTCGCGTGCAAGCCGCTTGTCGAAATCGATGGAGGCGTTTATTTCCTCCATCAGCGCGGCAGGGCCGTCCGCGAAACGGCCGCCCCACATCTCGTTCGCACTCACAACGGAACTCCGTCTTGCGCCGTCACCTGCCTGCGATCCTCGCCGTTGTTGCGGCTGCCGCCATCGCCGCCGCCGCTCTATATGTGATACGTGCAAGACCTGTCCATGCAGGCGGGAACCCTCCAGCTTCGCTCGCGAAACTTGTGCCCGACGCAAAGCCGAAAACCATTCCCGCCGTGGCGTTCACCGACGCGAAGGGCGGGCGGCTCTCGCTGGCGGCATTTCACGGCCATTACGTGCTGCTCAATCTCTGGGCAACCTGGTGCGCGCCCTGCGTGAAGGAATTGCCCGCTTTGGCGCATCTTCATCGCGCCCTGCCCGGCCTGACGATCATTGCAGTCAGCGAAGGACAGGAATCAGCAAAGAACACAGCCGCGTTTCTGAAAGCACATGGCGCAGGCGATCTCGGCGTCTATCTTGATTCCAATCATGCCTTCCTCGCGGCATTCGGCGCCTTCGGCCTGCCGCTCAGCGCGCTCGTCGCTCCCTCGGGCCTCGAAAGCGCCCGCGCCATCGGCCCCGCCGAGTGGGACGATCCCCAAGCCATCGCCTGGCTCAAATCCGTCATTTCAGCGCCCGGTGCTCACCCGGCGTAGTTGAAAATCTTAATCTTCCGATTGCTTTCGGCGCGGCCGCCCCCGTGCTAGGTTCCTCCTACCAAGGGGACTGGTACGACCTGCCGTCCTGGGGAACATCGAGAGCAGGTGAGCGATCATGATTGGAAAGAAACAAACCACGCCGCTCGGCGTGGCCGTAGCAATAGTTTGCGGCGCATTGTGTGGAGCGCAGGCGCAGACGAGACCGCCAGCCGAGGCATTTGCCGTGCTGCCGGTCAAAGCCCCGGAGATTTCTCCGGATGGCACACATTTCGCCTTGATCCGCGGCGTAAACGGCCGCCCCAGTCTTGAAATCTACAAGGTCGATGCGCCGCAGGACCCGCCGCTGGTAGTGACCGCGGATGACTGGATCATCGCCTATGCGCGCTGGGTGAAGAACGATGTTCTGATCATCTACGACAAGAAGAATTTCAAGCTCGGCGTCTTCGACAGATACAACCGCGACATTCTGCGTCCAATGGGCGACGCCGGCGCCATTTCGCTCAAGGACGGAAAGATCGTGCGCCTGACCGCGGCGGCCCAGATCGTTGATGTCAATCTCGACGATCCGGATGTAATCTACGCCAAGTACGAAAACTCGGTCTACCGCATGAACGTCCGCACTGGCGGGCGTCCGGAACCGTACATCAAGAAGTATCTTGGCGCTGCACACGAAGAGACAGAGGGCTGGTTCCTTGACGGCCACGGAAAGGCCCTGGCCCGAGTCGACGCGGTGCCCGACTCCAACAGCTTTCAGCATGGTTGCGCGCCCGAGCAGACCGTTGAAGTGTTATGTTCCCTGTACAAACCTTTGTGGCACAACACGCTGAAGGTGCCAGACAAGGACTCCTGGCACGCGTTGGGGACCTACGATGTTACGATCGACCAGCCCGACGGCGTCGCGGGTGTTTCCGAGGATGGCCGCGCGGTCATCCGCCTCGCAACTCATGCAGAAGGAACGATGTCGGTGGATCGCATCGACATCGCCACCGGCGTGGAAACGACACTGTTCCAGGACCCGACATACGACGTTCGCGATACGCTGCAGGATGAATGGACAGGAAAGGTGATCGGGTATGTCGTCGATAAGGACATGCCCGAATATCATTATTTCGGTTCCGCGCGCGAAGCGCTGCAGAAGGGGTTGGAGCAGGCATTTCCAGGACTCTCCGTCCGCGCGGTCTCGACCGACCTTGCCGGCGACAAGGCGATACTAGAAGTGGTGGGGCCGCGCATGCCTCCAAGTTATTACCTGTTCGATCGCACGACGCATCACGCGACGGCGATCGCAGCAAGCTACCCGGATCTGAACGACAGCGAACTGGGCGAAGTGAAGTCCTATGGCTACGCGGCGCGGGACGGGATGCATATCCCCGCCTATCTCACCCTTCCGCCGGGTCGCCAGGCAAAAAACCTTCCCATGGTGGTGATGCCGCATGGCGGCCCCGATGCGCGTGATGACATGAAGTTCGATTTTCTGCGGGAGTTCCTCGCCAATCGCGGCTACGCCGTGCTGCAGCCGAACTTCCGCGGCTCGGCCGGCTATGGATTTCCGTTCACCAAGGCAGGCCTGCATCAATGGGGACTCAAAATGCAGGACGACATCTCCGATGGCGTGAAGAAGGTGATTGCCGACGGCATCGCCGATCCCAAACGCGTCTGCATCTTCGGGGCGAGCTATGGCGGCTACGCGGCGCTCGCGGGCGCGACGCTGACGCCCGATCTCTACGCCTGTGTGATCAGCTATGCGGGAGTCTCGAACCTTCCCGGTCAGCTCGGCTACGACAAGCGGCAGTTTCAGGAGGACTTCACGCATGGCAGCTTTACCTCCACGCGCATGGGCGACATATTCACCGACTCCGCGCAGCTTGATGCAACATCGCCGGCTCTGCACGCGGACAGCGTGAAATCGCCCGTACTTCTTCTGCACTCCGAACAGGACGTCACGGTTCCTATCGAACAAAGCGAGAAAATGGCGGCGGCGCTCCAGAACGCCGGGAAGAAATACGACTTCATCCGCATCGAAGGCGACGATCATTACCTGTCCGTCAGCCAGACGCGGCTGCGCCTGCTCCAGGAGGTGGAGAAGTTTCTCGCGGCAAATATTGGTACCTGATCGGTGCCGCGTCCAACTTATACCTTTCCGCCTCCATTTGTCTGCGCAGGAGGCGTGGGCGGCTCGGGCCTGCGGGTCTGGAGATAGCGCATTAACAGCGGAACAAGGCCGCTCATCCCGTTGAGGCCCGCGTCATCGCCGACCGTGATGGCGAGGTTCTCAGGCATGAAGCTTTGTTCGCCCTCGGCAAGCGCCTTGAACACATTCACGACCGCCGTCTGGTCCTTGCCGATGGCGTTAAGTTGCGCTTCAAGGCCGGCCGCGACCGCAAGTCCCTGAGCTTCGGTCTGTACGGCACTGGCGCGGCCAACTTTTTCGAGCCGGTAGCTTTCGCCATTCGCCGTTTCCTGGACCGCGGTGGCGTTGTTCCTGGCGATTTCGATTCCCACCGCAGATTTTGCCAGATCGGTCTGCATGTCGGCGCGGCCCTTGGAGGCTTCGAGCTCGATGCGCTTGTCCTGGGCGCTCTTTTGCCCCTGGTAGGTCTGCTCCTGCTGCTTGGCGATTTCGCGCGTTGTCAGCACGTCGACGAGCTGGGTCGGGAATATCACGTCCTGGATGTACATGCCGCGCGTCTCCACCCGGTATTCCTGAAGTTTGGCCGCGATATGCTGCTGCGCCTGTTCCTGCACGTCCTGGCGCTTTTCGATGAAATCGATCGCCGGCATGCTCTGGAGCTTGTCGCGGAAATGATTGCCCACCGCGGCCTGCAGCACTTCGTTCACCAGATTGAACATGGTACCGACGATGGAAATGACCTTCGGCGCCTCGGTGTCCGGCACGTGAATCTGCACCTGCAGATCGATGTTGAAGACGAAGCCTTCCTTCGATTTGGCGACGATCTGCTTCAGGTCCTTGTCGAGATTGTGCGCTGAAGATGTCGCATCGGGCCAGTTCAGCGTGAGGATGAAGGTCGGCACGATTTCCACGCTGTAGCAGCGCGGATTGATCGCGTATTTCCCGGTGCGCAGTGGCTCCTGCCAGATGCCGCGATGGCCGGGCCGCACGAGCCGAACTTGAATTCGGCGCCGGACGTATCTTCCGTTGCAAGGCCAACATAGGCCTTCACTACCGCCACTTCACCCTGATTGACGACGAGCATGGGCACGAGTTCGACGCTGACGAGGAACGGGTTGAGTGTATAGGCGCCGTAGAGCAGCGGATCGTGCTGCAGCCCGATGCGCCCGCCGTGATCGAGAAAGGCCTGAAAGTCCTGATAGTTATTATGAAGCTCGTTCTTGACGGAAAGGATCGCTTCGACGAGATCGGCGTCCTTCGTGGCGGGGCTCTTCTCGAGTTCCTCCACATCCGCGAAATCACCCAACCGGTTGGCGATGGCGCCTTTGGCAGCGGAACGCCCTCGAGCGTGGTGATTGCAACGTGAATGGTCCAGGGGCGTGCCAACCCATCAGCCAAGCGGTCGCGCAACTCGTCCAACGTTACTGGCACGTCCACGCCGGTCGATTGCCAGCTTCTTAACCAAGCATCCGCGGTGGCATCGAGGTCGGTCTCGCAATAATCGCGAATCCTGACGTGCAAATCCGTCGATGTCATTATTGACCTTCCTCCGCGCCAGCGCTTGTCGTAAAGCGACAGAGTTCGGCAATCGCGGCGTCGATGGCGTCCTTGCGGTGGCGGTCGAGCGCGATGCCAGGTTCCGGCCACAGGCCCTTTACTTCGATGCGCTGTTCGGCGCGATGGGCCTTCAGGTCGGCGCGGCCGATGAAGCCGTCGCCTTCGAGGATCGGCAGCACGTAGTAGCCGTACCGGCGCTTCTTCTCCGGCACGAAAACCTCGATCGTATAATCGAAGCCGAACAACCGCAGGGCACGCTTGCGGTCGCGGATTGCAGGATCGAACGGGGAGAGGAAGCGAGCCAGCGTTTGTGATGGCACAAGCGCGGCGATCTCTGCTTCGACGGAGGGGAGTGCCAGCGCGGGCCGCGTACTGCCATCGGCATTCGTGACCGCGACCTCGACCAGCTGTTTCTTCCGCAGCGCCAATTTCGCCCAGTCGCGCGCCTCGGCGAGCTCGATCAGATCGAAGAAATTTGCGAGTTCGCTGGGCGTAGCGAAGCCGAGCCGGAGAAGCGCTTCGCGACAGGCCCAGTCGACCGTCTGGCGGCGCGTCGGCCGCGCCGCGCGAAGCTCGGCCGGAATAACGCGCTCCGCGAGGTCATAGAATTTCTCGAATCCGTCGCGCCGCGGGACGGCGAGTTCGCCCGCGCGCCACAGAAATTCGAGTGCCGTCTTGGAAGCACTCCAGCCCCACCATGGACCCACCGCCTTGTCGTCAAAGTCGCGCGCCGAAACCGCACCTTCCTTGCGGATCCGCCGCCGCACGCGCGCAATGACTTTTTCAGCATCGGCACCAATCCTGGTTAGACGCTCCGGATCGGACAGGCGGCCGCGTGCGGCCCGGAAGCGATGATGCCAATGCGGGTAGAATTCGATTGGTAGCAGCGACGCGTCATGCGTGAATTGTTCGAACAGGGACCGGTGCTCGTGATGCAGCATGGCGAGAATCGCGCGCGCGTAGCCCGATGCGCGCGAAAAAAGGATCATGTGATGCGCGCGTTCCACCACATTGACCGAGTCGAGCTGAACAAAACCGATGCGTCGGACGAGAGCGAGCACCTCATCTGCCCGGAGCCTGTGGGCGGACCGGGTGTCGAGTGCGTGTTTATGGAGAAACAATCGCCTGGCAGCAGCATTCGAGATGACGAGCCTGGATGGGCGACAACGGCAATCCAACCGGGTGGAGTCGACAATCAGGAATTGTGACACATGTGCTGTTCTTCGGAAGGTATCAGAGTGAATCTAGCCGGTCCTCGCGCTGCCCGCAATTTGCTCCATCCGTACCGTTCAGTAGTAGAACTGCTGAAGTTGCGACACGCCTCCAGGGCCGCCGAACACCCAGCCCATGCGTTTGCTCGGGTTGATAACAGCGGGCGATGCGAGGACCGTTTCATTGGTGTACGGAAATCCGGAGATGGTTTCCACGTAATTTCCGCCTTCGTCATAGACCACGATTGCGCCGCTCTCTCCATTGTTGCATGCCTCCGACAACTCGCTGACCAGGAAGAACTGGTTGACCGGATCGATGGCGATGCCCGAGCCGCTGAATGTCTGGTCCGTGTCGCTCGTGCATGGCAGCTGGGCGGCTGTGATCCCAACCTGTTTCGCCATGTCGTAGAACTCAACCTGCGCGTTCAGTTCGGTCGTGGTCGCTGTAACGCCGGTGTTCGGATCGGTGGCGAGCCCGTTCACATCGCCGGCATGGAACGGTCCGTTGTTATAGCCGTTGAACTGCTTGCTCTTGCCGGTCGCCAGGTCGAACAGAAAGTTAATCGGTGCGTCGCCCCCAACTGCGCCTCCGTCGGGAGATTCGGCCATTACAGCCGCGTTGGCCGCCGTGTACTGACCGAGTTGAGGGCCGTTGCCCAAGCCGAAATAGTTAGGATCGAGGCGGATGGTCTTGCTGAAGGTGTTGGCGCCGATGTTGGAGACAATCAGGTCGGGTTGGTCCTGTTTCTGCAGTTCGATCACATACACCACGCTTGTGGAAGTCGTCTGGTTCTCCGCCACAAGCTTGATGTCGACGTCCTTCAGCGGCGGCGTCCATTTGCCATTGAGCTTGTTGCCGGTGACGGGGTTCAACACCTGATAGGCGCGGCGTGCATAGATCTGGCCCTTCGGTGTGATGTAATGCGTGATCAGGCCCACATCGCCGCTGAAAATTCCGTCCGCGCCGTAAGAATTTCGCGCAAGATTCTTTGCGGCGATGGACTTTGTAATCTTGCCCGAGTCCTGGTTGAAGGTTTCCACCGTGCTCGCCGTGGCCAGCACGCCATCGCTGCCGTTCTGGTCGATATCAAAGCCGTAGATCTGGCTTCCGTCCTTCGAAGTCAGCACATTGCCGAGCCCGATGGGATGCTTCGCGCCCGTACCGCACAGTGCCGACGGTGGCGCACAGATCATCGCGACGGACAGGGTCAGAATCCCCTTGATTGCAATAACGTGAAACGATTTTGTCACAATCGACCTTCCTCTCGGCGGCATCATGTTGGACTCGCCGCCGAAAGACGGTTTGCCGGCGCGCATTATTCCCGCGCCGGTAGCATCGACTAGCTATTTCGGCGCGGGATTGGCGACCAGATCGGGGAGGCGCCCATTGATCTTCGCGTTTTCTTTCCAGGTTCCCTTCTGGAAACCGGCCGCCAACCCCGATTGGAACTGCGAGGTCGAACGGCCCGTAATGCCCGGCGCATTCGGGACGTTCCCCGCGCCCTGGGCCCTGCCGGCGCCAACCGCAGCTCCCGCCTAATTCCGCACGCGGGGCGCCTGCTGTATGATGGTACTGGTGATTTACCTGCTTTGGCAGCAGTCGAAGGAGATCAAGATGTCCGGCAGATTCGTGTACCCCGTGCTGGCGCTTTGTTTTGCTTTGCCGGTGGGGTTCGCCACCGCGGCGACACTGCATCGGCCGCTGCCCCCGGACAGCCTGGAGCGCAATGGCGCACCGGAAAGGATTTTGGCGAATCACGACGCTCTGGCCGCTGCCCCGGCGCCCCTTCGCGACCGCGGTTTGCTCAAGAATGCCGCGGCAGGCCTGAAGCGGCCTTACGGCGGTGCCCCGATGGATGTGCTCACCTACCATTACGATCTCAATAGGACAGGCTGGAATCAGACCGAAACAGATCTGACGCCGTCGTCTGTCGGGTCAGGTAACTTTGGTCAGCTTGCCACAATTCCCGTTGACGGCCTCGTGCTTGGACAGCCGCTTCTGGTGTCCAACTTCACCATGCCCGACGGGACCATTCACGACGTGCTTGTCGTCGCCACCGAGCACGACTCGGTTTATGCATTCGACGCGCGGAGCTATGCCACGCTCTGGCAGGTCAATTTGGGTCGGGCGCAATCCTACAAGGATGTGGGTTG
>DATAYG010000098.1:0-4029 GCA_036272695.1 Rhizomicrobium sp.
AGCATTTACCGGACGATCGCCGGCCTCGCCGCAGTGGCCACGCTTCTCTATGGTTTCATATGGGAGATCGACTGATGAATCCCGTACTGCCAAGTTTCCTTTCCGGGCTGGCGACCGCAGGCTTCGTCCTTGCCGGTCTCTTCTTTTTGCGATTCTGGCGCCGGACGAAGGATTACCTGTTCGCTGCCTTCAGCATGGCATTTCTGCTGCTTGCCGCGAACCAGGCCATCGCGACCCTCGCGAACATTCCCGACGAATATCAGAGCTGGATTTATTTGCTGAAGCTCGCGGCCTTCGTGATCCTGCTGATCGCCATTATCGGCAAGAACCTGACGCGGCGCCCGATCGGCCGTATCTGATGTTCGTTGCTGATCAGGCCTATTTATGCGCCTCACGCCACTTCTTGACCGCGGCCAGGGTGAGCGCGACATGCTGACTGGGATCCAGGTCGGTGTACGCCAAGAGGATCTTTCCGTCCGGAGCAATGACGTAAGAAGTGCGGTCTGACCATTCCGGCTTCTGCTTCAGGGCCGCATCGTAGGCCTTGACGACCTTCTCGTCCGGATCGGCGGCGACCGCGAACTTGTTGCGGCACTCCACCGAGGAGAATTCGGTCACGCGATTGGCGTTGCCAGCGGTCACTCCAATCACGGTCGCGCCCAGGGCGGCAAACTTGTCGCTGGCTTCGGCGAAGTCGTGCGCTTCTTGCGTGCAGCCGGTCGTGAAAGCGGCGGGGAAGAAGTAGAGCACCACCGGACCCTTCTTCAGTGCGTCGGCCAGCGAGAATGTGAACTCCTTGCCGCCAAGCGCCGCTTGGGTCGTGAAATCCGGCGCCTGGGTGCCGATGGACAAGGCCGCAGCTGCCGGAACCGCCCCCACTGCAACCAGCAAACAGGCGCTCGCGATGATCGATTTCATGGCTTTCCCTCTCCAGTATTAAACGGGAGCATACCCCAGATGACTCAGACGAAAAAGCAGCAGGTATTATTCCGCATTGAATGTCATAGCGGGTCGATACCGCCATCCGCCCGATAGCCAAACTTCTGCATCACCTCTCTGTGATCCCGCACCAAAGCTTCTCGGAGCACGTCATTCAAGTCTCCCTCCTCCCGCCAGGCTTGCGGCCGGCCGGCACGGAAAAATGCGCGGGCTCCCGGTGGCCGCTCCCTGAATCCGTGCTCACGCTCCTCAGCTTGCAGCCTGTCAAAACTCGTTTCCTCGATGGCCGCTGCGACATCGGCTGCGGCAAATGCAAATCCGGCCGCCGCAATCAACTGCGGAAAGATCGTTTGTGGATTTGCGTGCAGGTCTTCGTAGCGGATCGCGACCACATTGTACGGCGAGGCTTCCGTCCACGACCGCACATTTCCGCTCCAACTTCCGATGTGAGGTTGCAAAGCGGTCGAAAGACGATCGGTTTGTGCGGGCCACGCGTCCCGTGCCGTCGACATCACTTCCACCGCTGCCTGCACCGTGATGTCCGAAAACCGCGCGTAGGACACCGCGACATCGAACGGGTGCCGTACCAGATAAATCACGGACTGCACGCAGTCCGGCGGCAAAATCCAATCGCCGCTGCGCGCCGACCGTCGCGCGCAATCGTGGACCTTCGTCAGAGTCCGCTGGAGCATTTCGTCATTGAGCTGGCGGTAGACGAGCGGCAGAAACTCATCCAACTCTTCCGGCAACAGATCGGCGGCATCCGCAGGCGCAATGGAATCGAACATCAGCCTGCGGGGGTATCCCTGAAAACCATGGCTCAGATCGTTGATGGAAAATGTATCACGGCCGCCATAGAGCAGCTTTTCCAGAACCAGCCTCACCCATGTGTTACCTGACTTCGGATAGCTGGCGATCAGAACGAGGTTGCGGCTCATTGCAGGGCCAGTTCGAGATATTCGGCGATTTCGGTGATGGGACGACTTCGCGCACCCCGAAGCAGATAAGCGCGCGACTGCTGGACGAGATGGGCCAGCGTTTGCGCGCCTTCGGTTGCGGCGCTACCGAACCGCGGCTTGTAGACATATTCCGCGAACACCGCGCGCCGCGTCCCGGCTGGCTGATTTACCGGTTCAAAACCGGCGACCGGAGAAACACTGAACTTCGCGATCCACGGGAGAGGCACCGGCGACTTGGCAGAAGCGCACGCGAAGGCAAATCGATCCGCTCCCTGGCGCACGCGCTGCAAGCCCGCAGGCTCGATGCCGAGATTCTCGCAGGAATCCTTCCAAAGCTTGACCGAACTGTCCGACGGCCACGCAATGGGTCCGACCGCGCTCATTCTCACACGTGTGATTCCGTCGGCGACCAGCAACCAGCCGCGGCGGCACATTTCGGCGGCCAAGGTGGATTTGCCGATTGCGGAATGCCCGCAAATCGCGATGGCCGTTCCGCTCGGCGCGAGCAAGGTGCACGCATGCAGCGGAAGCTCGCCTCGCTGATGGATGAGGGCCGCACGGGCTTCCTGATGGGCAAAAAGGGAGATCGCTCCCGGATCGGCTCCGGGGAACGGTGCGACATCCACAGTGACGCCACCGCAAATCAGATAGCGGGCGACGCCGGGAACTTCGAACTGCAGCATACCCGGCGCCCGCCATAGCTTCGGACCACGACGTGCCGAATCCGGCGGATCGGGCAACGCCTCGATCCACCGAATCTGCGCGTCCGGCACGCCCGGGACAGGTCCTTCCAAGGGCACTCCGGACTCCAAGCAGAACCCCGGTCGCGATTTGCTCCCACGCCGGTCTTGTCGGCAACGGAATTCGGGGGGTCTCGGCCGCGACACCGCGACAAATGTTATATTATTGCGCCCTCTCCGCCCCCATGCTAAACGCCACGCGCGCGGGCATTAAGCTTCGCTCACGCGAGTGAAATTCTTCGCTCAATCAAAAGGTTAAGCACTCGCCGGCAGAGTGGCGCGGTCTCCTGCAGGGACCGGCCACACCGGCGAAAACGAGGCGCGAGTGGCTGCAGAATTTTCTCACGAGGCGGGCTTGGCCGGGCGCTATGCGCTGGCTGTTTTTGAACTCGCGCAGGAAGAAAAGGCCGTGGACGCCGTGGCGCAGGATTTCGCGGCGTTCAGGAAGATGATGAACGACAGTCCGGACCTGATGAGGCTGGTACGCGCGCCGGTGTTTTCGCGGGAAGAGCAGGCTGCCGGCATGAACGGCGTCCTGCACCGGATGGAAGCTGCGCCGCTCACGCGTCGTTTCATTCTGCTGCTGGCTTCGAAGCGCCGCCTCTTCGCGCTTGCCGACATCATCCGCGCCTTCAACAATCTCGTGTCAAAGCAGAAGGGCGAAGTTGAGGCGCAGGTGACGAGTGCCCGCGCCCTGTCGGACGATCAGGTGGCGGAGCTGAAGGCGATCCTGAAATCGAAACTGTCGCGCGAAATCCGCCTTGATGCGAAGGTCGATCCGTCGCTGCTCGGCGGACTGATCGTGAAGGTCGGCTCGCGCATGATCGACTCTTCCATCCGCACGAAACTCAACGGCATGCGCATGGCAATGAGGGGCGGCTAACGCCGCCGACATTCAGAAACCAGAATTCAGAACCAGAAAGGAACAGAAGCAGGAACCCACGTCAGCGAATCAGTAATTCTGATTCTGACTTCCGATTTCTGATTTCTGTTCGAGGACCGAAGGGACGAGAACATGGATATCCAGCCCGCCGAAATTTCTGCCATCCTGAAGCGCGAGATCCAGAACTTCGGCGCCGAAGCCGAAGTCTCCGAAGTGGGACAGGTCTTTAGCGTCGGCGACGGCATCGCCCGCGTCTACGGACTGGACAATGTGCAGGCCGGCGAGATGGTCGAGTTCCCCGGCGCCATCAAGGGCATGGCGCTGAACCTCGAGAATGACAACGTCGGCGTCGTGATCTTCGGCACCGACGAGCACATCAAGGAAGGCGACACGGTCAAGCGCACCGGCGCCATTGTGGACGTGCCGGTCGGCAAGGGCCTGCTCGGACGCGTGGTCGATGCGCTCGGCAACCCGATCGACGGCAAAGGCGCGCTCACCGATGTGGCGG
>DATAYG010000099.1:0-25519 GCA_036272695.1 Rhizomicrobium sp.
GGCAGGAAGGCGATCCCCAGTCCCGCAGCGGCGAGTTTAATTATGAAGTCGATTTGGCTGCTTCGAGCGGCAATGGTTGGCTCGAAACCTCGCCGCCGGCACGCCTCTAGAATAACTTGGTGAAGCGAAAATCCTTACACCGCCTATTACTCGACGTCGCTGCCGGGTTACATACCGGCGTCACCGCAGGGCGATATCCCGTTCACGATGGATAATCTGCGCAAATTCGACGTGGCAAACCGCGTGGAGCAGATCCTGCACGCCCAATCGAATTATATCGCCTCGCCCAAGACCGATCTTCAGCTCACGAGCGATTGGAAGATCGATTCCTACAGCGCCCAATACGGACTCCACGACGCGACATCCTTCGATATCAACGGCGATGTTAACTATCAGATGTCGACGACGACCACGCTCACCGGATTCCTGACGTGGCAGGACCAGCACAGAAGCATTTCCAACATCAATCCCCAGGGCATCCCGGGAAGCGGCGTGGCCGGCGGTCCGGATTATCCGTTCGCCGCCGCCTGGGGCGAAACGCTGAACGACAATGATTACGGTGCCGGGCTAACCGCACACGAGGCGTGGGACAAGGTTTCGCTCGACATCAATTACACCTACACGAGGGGAGACAGCGCCGTCGGTTATTCCTACGCGAGCCCGCTTGCATTTTTCTTTATACAGACCGCCGCGCAGGCCGGCACGTCCTTCCCGGACATCACCTTCGATTCTCATTCCTTCGAGGCAAATCTCCGCTGGCAGGCCGACGCGTCGCTGGCTTACCGCCTGCTCTATCGCGTCAATTTCCAGCATCTGAATGACTTCCACTATACCGATCTGTACCCCGGGGTCATCAACAACAACGTCTACCTGGGCGTCGTGCCGGAGAACTTCACGGCGCAGGTGATCGGCGTGCTCGTTCAGTACACGTTCTAGGAAACGCCGAAACGGCCTCGACCGTCTCCGGCAGCTTGGCGGATTCTGCCGGAGCCTGAAGGCCGGCCGTATTTCGCGCGGCGCGTGTGGCCCCTCGCGGTCGCGTGCAATCCTCGAGGGCGCGCCGTCACGGCGGGCGGACAATACGCATGGAATATTTTTCCCCCCGGTTCGTCTTCGACTCGGCAGATGAGGCCCGCGGGGCGTGTCCAGGGACGTGAGGCGTTGCCCGAGTGTCCGGCGACAGGTCCCGGTACCCCGGTGGCCAGCACAGCAGGAGGCATGGATGCGGCGCGTTCTTTCCGAGACCGATCTCAGGGAATTCCGAGACCGCGTCTGCACCGTCGCGACCGAGCTTCTCGCGGAGCGGGGTCATGACGGTTTCAACATGCGCGAGTTGGCGGCGCGCCTCGGCGTCAGCGCAATGACCACATACCGTTACTTCAACGGCAAGAACGAGATATTCGCGGCGCTGCGGATCCAGGCCATCAACAGCCTGGCCGGCCGGCTGGAGACTTTTCTCGACCTGTCAGGCCTGCCCTTGGAACGGATGATGGCGTTCTGCCGTGGCTATGTTGACTTTGCGCTAGAGGATTCAATCCGCTACCGGAACATGTTTGATCACCCGCAACCACAGATTGTGCGCGCCACGGACCTCATCGGTGCCGAACGCCGAATGTTCCGGGCAATCGCCGAGCAGGTCGGTTTGTTCATACGCTGCGGGCGGTGCGAAGGTGGTTTCGAGCGGCTTGCCTGGAATCTCTGGGCTTCGTTGCACGGCTTGGCCGCGCTCACACTCGTCGGCGCGATTCACGAACCCGAACTGGATGGATTGATTCTCGATACGATCGGAAGGATTGCCGGTCAGGGCGGGAGCCCGGCGGGGTCTGGGCATAACGTCCCCGGTTCCGCAACGGAATGGCAGCCAAATTGGACCAATTATGCTAACGGTAAACCAGCCGGTTGGATAGCAGTTGGCGCGGCCGAGTAGGTTGGGCTTGATCGAACCGGCGGTCTCGACCGGGGCCGATCGAAATGCACGTAATCCAGGTGAGTTGCGTGTCCGATCGATTGCGCAGGCCGGCTGCCGATCTTCTCGACGGCTGGCCCACTTTGGGCTCAATTGCCGAGGCGGTAAGGAAAGCAGGCGCCGAAGTCACGGTCGTACTATCGTCGCATCGTGACGCCGTTTGCGAGCGGGAGGGCGTGACCTACCGTTTTGTAGCCGAGCGTTGGTCAGGCGGCAGTGCGGTGACGGCTTACGCGATCCCGCGACTGGCGCATCTGGTGAGAGCGCTACGGCCGGATGTGGTACATATGAACGGCTTCGGGTTTCCGTTTCACACACGTGCGCTTTGCGCACAAGGCGCGCCGGTATTGGTGCAGCACCACGCGGACAATCCAGACGGACGAATGCGCGCTCTGAAACGATGGGGACTCGCAAAAATATCAGCCGCGGCATTTACCTCCAGCGAACAGGCACAAGCGTTTTTTGCCAGGGCGTATTTCAGACAGTCGCTGCCGGTTTTCGAAATTCCCGAAAGCTCTACGCTGTTTCATGACGGAGACATTGCAGACGCACGCCGCGCTACCGGAGTTTTTGGGGATCCTGCCGTTTTGTGGGTGGGTCATCTCAACGCGAACAAGGATCCGTTGACTGTTCTGGATGGATTCGCGCGCGCGCTCCGGCACCTTCCCAATGCCCATCTCTGGTGTTGTTATCGGGATGCGCAACTTCTCGGCCCTATTGAAGCGCGGCTTGGTCGCGACCCGATGCTGGCTGGGCATGTGCACCTGCAGGGCCCCGTGGAGCACCCAAAAGTCGAGCAGTTCTGTCGCGCCGCCGATTTTTTTGTGCTTGGGAGCCGCCAGGAAGGCTGCGCATATGTTGTTCTAGAAGCGATTGCCTGCGGTGCGACACCGATTGTGACCGACATTCCAGCATTTCGTGCGCTAACCGGCAGGGGCAAAGTGGGCATACTTTGCGAGACGGGAAACGCCGAGGCTTTCTCTGCCGCTCTCGAAAGCCTTTCCAATATGCCGAAGAAAAGTCTTCGCGCGCGTGCGATCAAGCATTTTCAGGAGGAACTTTCGTTTCCGGTCCTGGGAAGCAAACTGGTTGCCGCCTATGAAGCAATCATCGCCCGCCATACAACGGTTTCGATCGAACCGCGATGAAGATAGCAATCATCACGCCCGGTGGCGTCGATCGAAGCGGCGTCATACGCGTCATACCTTGTCTTCTCTGGTTTATCGAGCGGCTGGTCAAGAGCGGTGACGAAGTTCACGTCTTCGCGCTTCGCCAGGAACCGAAACGCGGACAATGGCCGCTGCTGGGCGCAAAAGTTCACAATGCGGGTGGCGCCAGTCCGCTGATACGCGGCGCTCGAATGCTCAACGACCTTCGCAGCGAGCACCGCCATTCTCCCTTCGATGTAGTCCACGCGCTATGGGCCGTTCCGCAGGGCGCCCTGGCGGCGTTCGCCCGGCGAACTCTGGGCGTGCCAGTACTGCTTCATCTGCCGGGGGGCGATATCGCCCGGCTGCCGGAGATCGGCTACGGCGCCCGCACAACGCTCACCGGCCGCCTCGCGCTGCGATTGGCCGTTGCCTCGGCCGATAGAATTGTCGCCCCGAGCGACGCGATGGCTCAGCAATCGCGCGCACTGGGCATCCATGCGGAACGCATTCCCTTTGGTGTTGCTCTCGATCATTGGCCCGTTCTGGCGCCGCGACGGCGCGTGGACGGCGCGTCGATGCGTCTCTTGCACGTGGCAGATATCAGTCCGGTAAAGGACCAGGCGATGCTGTTGACGGCGATGCACTTTCTTCTCGTGCAAGGAATGGATTTTCTTCTGGACATCATCGGCGAGGACACGCTTCACGGCGCAATTGCGCGCCGCGCACACCAACTTGGACTGCAGGGGCATGTGCGATTTCACGGCTTCCTGCCTCAATCCGCGTTGAGAGAACGGATGCGAGAAGCACATCTCCTGATTGTTTCATCCAGACACGAGGCCGGTCCGATAGTTGCGCTTGAGGCGGCGGCTTCCGGCGTTCCGACCATAGGAACGAAGGTGGGCCTGCTTGCGGATTGGGCGCCGCGGGCCGCACGCGTGGTAAATATCGGGGACGGTCTCGCCCTCGGCGCCGTGGCCGCCGAGCTGTGGTCGAACGAGGATCTGCGCCTTCAACTTGCTTCCGAAGCGCAAAACCGCGCTGTCGCAGAGAATGCGGACATCACAACCCGCAGAATTCAGAGCCTCTATATGGCAATCGCCGATGCAAAACTCCGGTCAGGAAATCGCGCGGCGCGGACGGCGGCGCGATAGGGACAGATCAGGCCGCGAGGAATGGATCGCCGTGGAGCCGGCGAAACTCCTGATGAAATCCGGCCGTGTGGTGAAGCTGGGGTCCAACGGACATGTGGCGATCGGATACGGTTCGGCAAACGAAGAACATGTGAGAGCCGATCGGTTCGCTGTGTTCGATCGCAAGTTCGCGAATCCGCAGCGCCGACGCGATCGCCGGGATACCGAACACGGGTGTCAATTGCGTCGGGAAGCCCAGCGAACTCCAGTCGGCAAATTCCTTCTTGTGATGTTCGCCGAGCCTATAGACTGCGTTCTTGTGTTCCGCGCCGATTCCCGAAATCGCAACCCGTCGCGCCGCCGCCATGGTGGGCACCGAAATGCTGCTGTTCCGCAAGGCGAGCGTGAAGCATGCCGGTCCCAGCGGGCCAATCAGATCCATGGGGAAAACGTTGCCGTGCGTCGTCTCGGATACCGAAACGAGAACCACCGGTCGGGGACAGATGTAGAGCGTCATCAGCTGTTGCACGGCCGCTGGCGCCATCTGGAAGTTATGAGGATTCTTGTCACGTCGCATCGCCCTTGCCTGGAGCCAGGCATTCCAGTGCCGCCTCGGCCAGGACAGGCAGCGTTGGCTGGCTCCATCGACCTCGAAGAGACCGATGATCGTTTCTCCGATCGACCTCATGGCGCACAGTCTAATGTCCACGAAACCGACGCTTCGCCCCGAGGCGTTGGTCCGCAAGACCAGGGTTCCAGTTTCAATACGGCCTATTCCTTCACCCAACCCGATAGCCAGCGTCAAAGGTTTCAGCGAGGCGATCGCGTTATTTTCTGTTACGTCGACCGAACGCCCCAACCATTCGAGCGTTACCGTGACCGACCGTTGCGGAGGAACAATGGCGACAGCTGTCCATTGCGGAAGCGGACCAACGACTCGTCTGGCAACGGATTTCAGCGACATTTCAGTCCTTTTTCCGGAATACCATAAACATGTATTGGCTGCCCGCCAGCCCCAGTCGGCCGGGATATAATGCTGTCCGTCGAAACCCGGCCTGAGCCGAGAGTGAAATGGCGGCCGGCGTCATGCGATATATGGCACCGTCATCCCCTTCAACGGCGTAGCCTCCGCTCCGCAGAAGTGCGCCAAAATTCGCGCGCCACCATGCATATCGCGCATCGCCGAGAAAGAAGGGATTGAGCAGATTGACGACGACGTATCCCTTTGGCGCGAGCAAACGATAAAACGTCGCAAACAACGTCCTGTGGTCGGCGACGAGGTTCAGGACGGCGAAATCGGCCGCGATCACGTGAGCCGTCTCGCTCGCCGAGAGATCCGTGACGATAATATCTCCTTTCTCCAGTTCGCCTCGACAATGCTCTACCAAATACGCCAAATTCTCTTCACACGGCTCGTAAACAAGGACCTTGAATTTTCTCCCGGCATAGGCTTTCGCGTCGATGCCCGTGCCCGCACCGAAGTCCAGTATCGTCCCCCTGTACGGTGTAAATTTACCTACCAGATCCTGGAAACGCTCGCGGGCCTTGAGGTCCCGCGCAGAGCCGCGCATAAAATCGTGATAAGCCTTGCCTTTATGCATGGTACTGCCCAGGGTACTCCCCTCGGTTTGTAATATACATCCGCACCGCCCCCGGGTCGAGGTTTTCGAGGAATGGCAGTGACCGATGGCGCGCTCGCGACCGTGGTAATCCCGACCTGGAACAGATCCCGGATGGTGGCGGAAGCGGTGGCTTCGGTAGTTGATCAGAGCTACAGAAACTGGGAGCTGATCGTCGTCGATGACGGTTCGACGGACGACACGATCCGCCGCCTGGAAAGCTTGGCCATTCCCCGGCTGAAGATAATACAATGCGCACACATCGGGCATATCGGACGGCTGCGAAACCTGGGCGCGCAGGCCGGAAAAGGAGAGTTCATAGCCTTTCTCGACTCGGACGATCTCTGGTGCCCGGCAAAACTCGAGCGACAGATTTCCGCGCTGTCGCGTTCCGGCATCGGGTGGAGTTATACAGAATATGCGCTTGTCTCGGAAGCCGGTGTGCGAATCCCGTTGCGTGCGGGAAAGGCGCCTGCGATATCCGGTCACATTATTCGCGCGCTCCTCATGGAAAAAACCGGCATTCCTTGTGACACTCTGGTTGTCCGGCGCCCGCTGTTCGATGCGATTGGCGGGTTTTGTGAAGACCCAAGAAATCCGTTTCGCGACGACGCGGAGATCGTCCTGCGGCTGGCGCGCCATTCGGAAGTCATTGCCATACCGGAAACGCTTGTGCTGGTTCGCGAACACACAGGCAGGATGACGTGCGACATTGCCGTACCGAACGAACATTCGGCGGTCGTCTACGAGCTCTTTCTTCAGCACGAAAGGGACGCGGACCTGCGCGCACTCGCCCAGCGCGGCTGGGCCCGGTGTCTTGCTGCCGCTGGCGCCGACCGGTTCTCAATGGGTGACTACGAGATTTCCCTGAGCTTGTTCTGGAACGCCTTGATCAAAGGCGGATTTACCGGCGACTGGATTTTCGCGGTCGCGCGCGGCGCGCGAAACCGGTTGCTGCGCACCGGGTCAGGTCGAATAACGCCGACGGCGTAACGCCCATAGTTTTGTTCCAATGCTGTAAGCCGCCGCTTTCAGAGGCGTCCCACGGCCATCGACGGACAATTCGCTCGCAATCTGGAACACACATTCGCGCCAGTTCGATGCCCACATGAACCGCTCGCGGATCGAATGCCTGTCGAGAGGCTGTGCTGTGGCGAGCGTAAGGTTCATCACGATGTTCTGCAGGTTCTCCGATGCGTCACGCGTCGCGGCTTCCATGACGCTGGCCGGTACTGTACCAGGCGCCAATCGCTCCACGAAGACGAGTGCCGGATAGACAAACCGGAGGCCTCCCAGAATATTTGCATCACGGAGGAAGTCGTTCCAGTCGAGGGTCCCAAGAGCGCTGTCGCGGCGAATGACCAGCACGAGTTCCAGCGCACGCAGGACCGTAGCGTTCAACAGCGTCTGGCAAAAATGTACCGCGAGATAGAGGGCAAGGAGCGGTTGCGACATGACCTGCGCGCGTCCGGCGGCTGGCCAGTCGGCGAGACTGGTGCGGGAGAGCAGCGCGTCGAACCTGATCCGGGCGCCCGTCGGCAGGCGCTTGTCCAGCGACCCCAGGACGTCGATCGACCAGGGATCGGCCTCATGGACCATCGTCAGAGTTCGGGGCAACTGACTGACACGCGGACTGACCCAATCGCATGCGTAGGGTGCGCGCGCGCGCGGCACGCGCCGGTATCCCAAGCGGGAAAAAATTTGCTCCGCCTGCGGAATCGATTCGACGGGAACGAACACGTCGATGTCTGACATCGGCCGGACACCCGGTTCCGGGAAATAACGGAGTGAGGTATCCATTCCCTTGAGAACCACCGGAATAATGTTACCGCGGTTCAGCAGCTCGATCGTATCTTTCAAATCAAACGAGAGGCGCGTCATTCGGCGCCTGTTGTGGGAAAGGTGGAGACGCAACAGATCGCCGGTTTCGCGCGGCGCTCGCACGGTTCCGTTTTCAACCCAGAATCCAAGCAACGGGCCCATTCCCGAGCTGTAGGCGGCAATGCCCATTGCGCAGGCATCATCAACGACCAGCTCTGGTACGGATTCTCCGGCCAGCACCCTGCGCGTGACAGATACGATCTCTTCAAGAGCAGTGCGCCAGTGTGCGACATCGACCTCCGGCCAGAGCCACGTCGCATATCCGTTGCGGCGCGCGTTGGCCCGCCGCTGTTCCACCTGTTCGGGCGTAATTTCGGTCAACGCCCACGCGATGCAATCAGACATTGCAATGATCAGCCAAATCGCTGTCCCGCCCCCGTCCCGAAAGCGTCGATCAGCAAGGCAATCGCCGCACCAGGATCGTGCGACAGGGTCAGTCGCCAACAACCGCCGGAAGCAATTGCGCGTATCGCTTCCCCCATGCGAGCGGCGAACAGATCGTAACCGGGTTCGGGCTTCCGGAGCAGGGTGCGCACTGCCTCCTCGGACGTGAGCGGATCGAGAATGGCCCCGTTGCCGCGTGAAAGTACGCACAACGCCGCCTTGTCCGCCGAATGCCGCGCCTCTCCGATCGGAAGCGCACGCTTGAGGCGGCCCGACCGCAAGCGGGTTCGCGTTTCCTTGCCTGGCGGTGCATCCCTCTCGAATACATGGATGTAATCGGCCAGTCCCCAGATCCGGAATGCCGGATCGAGTTGAACGAATACCGTATCTTCGGCAAGCACCGGCAACCCGGACCGGTCTGCGGCAAGTGCAAGGGTGCTTTTTCCCGATCCGCTTTGTCCGGCCAGCACAAAGGCGCAATCGCCGATCATGACCGCGGAGGCATGGACTGGGATTCGGCCCTGTTGTGTCGCCAGGAAAAGCGCCGCCGTCCTGACCGCTTCGCGGAATAAATCGCCGCCGATTACGTCAACGCTGAAGGAGCAATTCGCACAGCCGCGTTCGCCATCGGCCAGGACCCTGAGACCATCCTCCGCGACATGCAATTGCCTCCCACAGACTCGGTTTTCCCTCGTCGAGGCGCGCGTGTCGTGATCTGCAGTGATGACAAGGTAAACCCGTGGTGCGGGCGCGTCCATCCCGCGATCACCGCAATTCGGAAAAATCTCGAGGGCGGCCTCCAGGGCTCCCGCAAAATCGGATTCAATTATTACTCCGACACCGAGCACTGTTGCAGTGCCGAAGAAACTGCTTGGCATGGGGTACCCTTCTGTTATCCTATTCTACACGCGGGTCGTGCCAGCAGTCGAGCAGTTTCGTGATTCTTACAACGCATTCCTACTTTCTAAGACACGATGCCAAGCAACTGGCACGGATGACTCCGTACTCGCCGCTTTCCACACTGATATCAACGGCCTTGCTCGAACAGAACGGTCATGCTGTCGATCATTTCGATGCGACATTTGCAGATGATTTGCGCGAGTTCGAGGACGTGCTAGATCGCCGCCAGCCATGGTTGGTAGCGATCATGGAAGATAATTTCAACTTTCTCACCAAGATGTGCACCGTCCGCCGGCGCGAGGATGCCCTTGCCATGGTGCGCACGGCGGTACAACGCGGCTGCCGCGTTCTTGTCAACGGACCGGATTCCAGCGACCGCCCGGATATCTATCTCGAGGCCGGCGCAGATGCCGTGCTTATGGGCGAGGGCGAAACTGCGCTCGCCGAAATCGCCGGTCTCTGGCGCCGCGATATGGCGGCGCCGCTCGATTGCATTCCGGGCATCGCGCTCTCGGGCCATGACGGCCGCTTCAGGAAAACGGCGGCGCGCGCGCCTCTGCGGACACTCGACAGTCTTCCGCTGCCCGCCTGGAGCCATCTTGACATTGCGGGATACCGACACGCGTGGCTGACAAGGCACAACTATTTTTCGTGGAATGTCGCAACCTCCCGGGGCTGCCCGTACGCCTGCAACTGGTGCGCAAAACCGACGTTTGGACGTGGCTACGCCCAGCGCTCACCCGCATCAGTCGCCGCGGAGATGCGCCTGTTGAAGGACAGCGTCGCGCCCGATCGCATCTGGTTTGCCGACGACATTTTCGGTCTGACGACGGAGTGGCTGCGGGACTTTGCGTCCGAGGCGGCGCGCCTCGATGTGCGCATACCGTTCACAATGCAATCGCGCGTCAATCTCATGAAACCCCAGGCCGTAGACGCGCTGGCCGAAGCCGGCGCGTTTGAAGTATGGCTCGGCGTGGAGTCGGGCTCGCAAAAAATCCTGGACGCGATGGAGAAAGGTTCGCGCGTGAACGAAGCGCGCGCGGCCACGCGCGCGCTCAAGGCGCGTGGGATACGGGCCTGCTGGTTCATTCAGCTCGGCTATCCGGGCGAGACCTGGGAAGATCTCTGCCGGACCCGGAATCTCATCCGCGACGAAGAGCCGGACGACATCGGCGTGTCGGTCGCCTACCCTCTGCCGGGGACGAGATTCTACGAACTCGTGAAGGCGGAGCTTGGAGAGCGCAGGAACTGGGAAGATTCCGACGATCTCGCCATGCTGTTTGAAGGAACATACGATACGGGCTTCTATCGCATGGTGCGTGATCTGCTCCATGACGAAGTCCGCACGCGCGAGTCTGACGATCTTCGCTGGACGCATCTGGCTCACGATCGGGCCGGCCATCGAACGTCCGATCCGGTGAAGCTCGCAAGCTGAGGTGCGCCGATGCGTCCGGCAGCGATTGCATTCGATGCTGCTGCGCCCGGCTTCGACCGCCGATTCGGCGAATGGCTAAGCGTCGCTGCCCAACGGCAGGCCGTCCGGCGCGCGCTCGCAGCGGCTTTTCCGGTTGGCGGGCGGATATTCGAGATCGGAGGTGGTACCGGCGAGGATGCATCATGGCTGGCCGAACGCGGCTTCGACGTCTTCCTTACGGACGCGGCGCCCGCCATGGTCGAGTTGTCGGCAAACAAGCTTGCGCGCTTTGGAAGCCGTGCCGAAGTAATGCCTGCCGAAGACATCGAGCAATTTGCAGAACGCCACCGAGCTACAGGCGGACGCCCGTTCGATGGAGCGTTCTCCAATTTCGCGCCGCTCAACTGCGTTGCCGATCTGGCTCCGGTCGGTCGCGGACTGGCGTATTTGCTCAAGCCGGGAAGCGCGGCCATGCTGGTATTGTTCGGGACTTTCTCACCTGCAGAAATGCTCGTCGAATGGCTGCGGGGCCGTGCAGATCAATCGTTCCGGCGTCTGGGCCGTGGTGACGTACCGGTCCGCATCGGAGGAAAGGATTTTGTCGTGCGCTATCACCGCGCCCGCGAACTGCAGTCTGCCATGCAGCCGTGGTTCAGACTCGTGCAACGACTCGGGATCGGGATATTCGTGCCGCCAAGCGCGGCTGAACCCTGGATTTCCCGGCACCCCCGTTTTCTGGCCGCGCTCGAATGCCTCGATCGATTGGCATGCCGTCCACTGGTGGCCCTGGGCGATCACGTTCTCTATCACTTCGAACGCACGGACGCGCAGATCTCATGAGTGCACCGGCTGCGCAGTTCTTCAATGAATATGCCCGCCATCGGGCCGCAGAAGGGCGCGCGCTGCGTGGCGAAGATTTGCGTTCGCTACCCTATCTGCGCGCAGGACCGCTGGCGCGCCAATGGGCCGTGCGCGCAAAAACCTTCGAGGCCTTCGTGAACCGGATCGTCGGACCGCTGGCGGGGCGCGGTGCTCTCGACATTCTGGATCTTGGCGCAGGGAATGGCTGGCTTTGTTATCGTCTCGCCTGCTCGGGTCATCACGCCATCGCACTCGATCTCAGGGACGACGACATTGACGGGCTTGGTGCGGCAGCGGATCTGGCCACGGATTCCGCTGGCCGATTTCATTGCGTGAGGGCGTCGTTCGAATCGTTGCCCTTCGCAGATCGAAGTTTTGATCTGGCCATATTCAATGCATCGCTTCACTACGCCACAGAACTCGGCAGGGCGCTCGCGGAAACCGTCCGCGTTACCCGGCCAGGCGGCATGCTTGCCGTTCTCGACTCTCCGTTTTACCCGTGCGAGCGCGCAGGGCAGCGCATGGTCGCCGAGAAAAAAGCACAAGCCGCTGACCGCTTCGGCCCGAGCGCGGATGTACTGGTATCGCAGAACTTCATCGAATTTCTCACCCGCCAAAGGCTCAAAGCAGCGCGCGGCTCGCTGTCCTGGTCGCGCCATCGTGTGCGCTACCCGCTGTGGTATGAAATGCGGCCGCTGTTTGCCTGGCTCAGGGGGAGACGCCGCCCCTCCCGTTTCGATGTCTGGAGCGCGCGCGTACCATGATCATACTTGTCAATCCACGCGCCACGCGGCCGGACAATCGCCGCTTTCCGCTTTCGGTGATGGCGATCGGAGCGCTCATCCCCGAGGGTGAGGAGTGGACGATTGTCGACGGAAACATGCCGGGGATCGACGTGGTTTCGCACATATCCGCCTGCATTGCGGCGCGATCGGGCACGGCAGGCAGGGTGAAATGCGTTGCCTTCTCAGTCATGCCCGGACCTCAGTTCGTCAATGCTGTCGCTGTCACCAAAGAGATCAAGAAAAGGCATCCGGATATCCCCATTATCTGGGGCGGAAACTTCGGCAGCCTCTATCCCGAGCCCGTGCTCAATGCGCCCTATGTCGATTGGCTCATTCGCGGCCAGGGCGAGCACACCTTTCGCGAGCTGTTGGAGGTGCTCCACGGTTTGCGTGATCCCAAAAGCGTAGCGGGTCTTTTCTTCCGCAATCCCGATGGCAGCCATCACATGGGCGGCGAGCGCCGGTGGGTGGGGCCGGACGATCTGCCCGCTCCGCGTTATGACAGAATTCCGGTGCAGGATTATCTGCGACCTACCTTTCTCGGCCGGCGGTCGGGTGTTTATCAGGCGTCCATAGGCTGTCCCTACGCCTGCAACTTCTGCGGCGTCATCTCGGTCTATGGCCGGCGCGAGAAGGTGCAAAATCCGGCGCGTACCGCGGAGCATCTGCGTTTCCTCGTGCGTGAGCACGGCATGGATTCGGTGCACTTCTACGACAATAATTTTTTCCTCAATGACCCGCATGCGCACGAAGTCGCCGACTGCCTCCGCCCGCTGGATCTGCGGTGGTGGTGCGAGGCTCGGGTTGATGCGGTTCTGCGCTTTTCTGAAGAAACATGGCGGCGGCTGAAACAGGCCGGTCTCACCATGATCTTCTTCGGAGCAGAGTCGGGAAGCAACGAAGTGCTGCGGAAGATGAAGAAGGGCATCACCACAGAACAGATTCTCGAGGCGGCGGCCAGGACGCGCGAGCACGGAATCATTCCGGAATTCTCTTTTGTATTCGGCGATCCTGACGAACCGGAAAAGGAAATCGACAACACGCTTGCATTCATACGCCAGCTCAAAACAGTGAATCCGGCCATGGAGCTCATCGCCTATTTCTACACGCCGACGCCGCAAAGGCTGGATACCTATGGCAATATTGATCCTTTGGCCGGGACGCCGGAGACGCTTGAAGAGTGGGCAACACCCAGATGGCTTAACTGGATGACCCACCAGAATCCCGAACTGCCCTGGCTTCACCGGCGTCTCAAGGCACGAGTCGAGGATTTCGAGCTGGTGCTGAAGTCGCGTTTTCCGTCCGTCAACGACCGGCACACGCGGGGCTGGGGAAAAATCGCCGGACGCTGGCTCGCCGAAGCGCGATGGCGCCACGGCAATTATGATGATCCGAGGCTGTTGCGCCGCGTGCGCGGCTGGGCTCGCCGGGCGCCCGAGGACAGTCAGGCTTACGGCCATTTGCGGCCGGAGGGCGCCCGTTCATGATCGTGATGGAGCCGCGGGCCGCCTATCGCCTCTGGGCTCCTACCTACTCCGAAGAAACGGCGATCAGCCATCTCGATGAAGAATTGGCGGCGAAGCTTTCGCCGCCACCCGTGGGGAAGCGGTTGCTCGATGCCGGATGTGGAACCGGGCGAAGACTGACTACAAGCAGCGCCGTGCTTGCCCTTGGCATCGATCTCAGCTTCGAGATGTTGTCGAACGGAAGAGAACGCGCGGTGGCGGTTGCCGATCTGCGTGAGTTGCCGTTTCCCGCGCAGGCCTTTGATCTTGTCTGGTGCCGGCTGGTGCTCGGTCATCTTCAGCATCCGCAACCGGCTTATTATGAGCTGGCACGTGTCTGCCGGATCGGAGGATATATATTTGTTTCCGACTTTCACGCCGACGCCGCAACACGGGGACACAGCCGCAGCTTTCGTGACCGATCGGGACGGGAATGGGCGGTGGAACACCACATTCATGACAGCGACCGCCACAAAAGCATGGCGCTGGAGGCGGGACTGTCTCAGCGCGCACAACAGGACGGCCTGATAGGCGCGAGCGTGAAAAGTTTTTACGAGCATGCGGGGCGCGAACCTGCTTTTGAACGAGATCGCGGACTGCGGGTCGTGGCTGCGTTTCTGTTTGAACGGACCCGTTGATGCGCCTGCTGATCGAAGCGGCCAATGCCAGCGTAGCGATCGAAAACGGAAGAATTGTCGAACCCGGCGGAACATTTGACCGGCTCATCCGCTCGTCGGGCGAAGTGCGTCCGGGGCTGATCAACGCCCACGATCATCTGCACCTCAACCATTATGGCCGTCTGGGCATGCCGCCCTACGCGAATGCCAGGGAATGGGCACGGGATATTCAGTCGCGATACGCAGCCACGATCGCGCGGGGCCGCCTCATGTCGCGGCGTCACGCTCTGCTTGCCGGAGCATGGAAGAACCTGCTCGCCGGTGTCACTCACGTCGTCCACCACGATTCCTGGGAGCCGGATTTCGCGGATTTCTTTCCTATCAAGGTGGTGAGGATCGCGAATGCCGATTCCATCACGCTTAATCCGCTGTTCAGGCCGCCGGTGGACGCGACGTATGCAATGCATGTTGCGGAAGGCGTGGACGATACTTCTGGCGCGGAAATTCCGGCGCTCGATGCACGCGGCCTGTTGAACAACAATCTGCTCGCTGTGCACGCGGTCGGAGCCGATGGAGGCGGCATCGCCAGCCTGCGTGCGTGTGGTTGCGCGATCGTCTGGTGCCCGACCTCCAATCAATTTCTCTTCGGCAGGAGCGCGCCCCCGGCCCTGCTCGCGGAAGGCGTGGATGTGCTGCTCGGCAGCGATTCGCTTCTCACCGGCGCCGGTACGATTCTGGATGAGCTGCGCGTTGCGCGCGGGCACATATCGGATCGAAGGCTGCTGGATGCCGTGGGAGACCCCGCTGCACGGCGGTTGGGAATGCCCCCGCCGTCGCTGGAGCCCGGTGCCCCGGCCGATGTTGTCCTGTTTCGGCGCTCCGTGTTGGAAGCCGATCCTGAAGATGTGTTGCTTGTAAGCGTCGACGGACAATTGCGGGTGCTCGATCCCGGACTCGTTCCTTTGCTGCCAATCGAGGGCGGACAAACCGTGACCTGGCGCGGCGTCACGCGCTGGATCAGCGGGCCCGCAGGCCCTGTTGTATTGAGCGAACCCGGGTGAGCTGCTCCGGTGCAGCCGCCGGACCATGCCCAAAGGCGGATGTCGACGCCGGCAATCGTTGTTCCTTCCCTGCCTTTTTCCCTGCATCAGGGAATTTGAAGTGTATCGCTCCAACAACAATTGTGTTTGCTGGTCCCGGAAAATTTCCCTGAGAATTGTACTTGGGACCGCGGGCGTCTCGCCCGCCTGCTCGTGTCCACAAAAACCCTCCGCCAATTTTTCCTCGCGATCCAAGGGCGGGCGGGACGCCCGCGTCCCTGGACACAAACATCTCTGTCACTGTTTTCACTGTTCCCTGCTTTTTTCCCTGCAACAGGGAAGTTGGTTGCGATTTGTTTCACTCGCCGGTGCCACCGCTTTCGTCGCGCGCTCCAAAGCCCTTCCGCGCGAACGAACTTGGCCGCGACCAGACCCGCGAGAAGAACCTGAACGTTATAGACCATATCGGTACTCATGTCAACCGTATCGGTCTTAATTTGGCTGCCTGGGACCGGCCGCTTGGGTTCCGGTACCGGGATCCGCGCCGGCAGGAGGCGGCTGCTGCAGCAGCGGCACGAGCAGCTCGTTCAGTTTGTCCAGGGTGAACGCACCGGGCTCTGCGTAGCGAACGACGCCCGCCCGGTCGATGACGTAGTTGGTGGGCACGGCTCCCCCGATGGGGAGGTACGGCCCGTGAAAGTCCCGCAGCATCGGCAGTGCCAGATGGGCGGCAAGCGGCTTGAGCTTTTCGGGCGGCAGCGAGTATTCCGTCGAAACGGCGACGACGCGAAGCCCATATTTCCCCTGAATCCGGTAATAGCCCTCGAGCAGCGGCAGCTCCGCCTTGCACGGCGCGCACCAGGTCGCCCACAAATTGATCACCAGAACCTGCCCCCTGAAGTCGGCCAGGGCGACAGATTTTCCGTCGAGGGTCGTTGCCGAAAAATCGGGCGCCGGCGCGCCGACCGTCACGGTGCCGGCAGACGCCGCGCCGGCGACGCAGCCCAGCATCAGCGCCAGGAGAATCCTTGTCGCTGTTCCCATTATTGCGCCCTTCCAAAAAACCTGAACCAGATTAGCCGAAATTCGCCGCGCTGCTACTTTCCGGCTTGCGGCGGCCCCGGCAAATATCCGCAACCTATCGACCGGGCAACATTGCCATTTCTTGTCATGACATTGTCTGGCAAACTCTCCAGAATCTGCTGCAGGGAGAACTGCCATGGCAAGAACTGCAACCCGTTCCGAGAAGCTCGACCTCGCCCGCGGCCAAGCGTACCCTCAATGCGGCCGCAGCAGCCTCACAGTGCTCGGTGAGCGAGTTCGTGCTCGAAAGCGCACTGGCGCGGGCCGAGGAAACCTTGGCGGACCGGCGAAAATTCCTACTCGATGAGAAACAATGGAAAGCGTTTTTGGCCGCGTTGGATGCGCCGCCGACGCCGATGCCGCGCCTGAAGCGTCTCCTGAGCGAACCAAGTGTCTTCGAAAAATCCAGATGACGGCACCGATCGTCGAAAAGCTTCGCAGCGATCACATCGTTGAAGGTTTCGACTGCGGGAAAGAGCCGCTCAACCGTTTCCTCATCCGACACGCGCTCCAGGCCCAATTGTCGAATGCGTCGCAGACCTATGTGGCCGCGGAAGAACGCTGCGTGGTCGGGTATCACACGCTGGTCGTCGGCGAAGTCGAATGCGACCGCGCGCCAGACCGTCTGAGGAAAGGGATGGCGCGCCATCCTGTCCCGCTCATGGTGTTGCCGCGGCTGGGTGTTCGTGCCGACAGACAGGAATGCGGTTTAGGCAGCGGACTGCTCAAGGACGCCCTGCTGCGCACCGCGAATGCCGCCGATATCGCCGGCATCAGGGCCATTGCCGTGCACGCCAAAGACGACGGCGCGCGGGTGTTCTACGAACATTTCAATTTCCAGGCTTCGCCGACAGCTCCTTTGCATCTCTTCCTGCTTCTAAAAGATATCAGGACCCTGATAAAGTAGTATCTTATATTGGCGGCCCTGAATATTCACCCTTGCGGTGTCATGGCCCGCGAATGCGGGCCATGACAAGGTCGGGGAACGAGTCGGAGACAGAGGCTTCTGGTGAGTCGCGTGCCCGGGCAATCACCCCGGACTCTCAACTTCTATTCGATTGTCGTAAATGCGCACATGAACATCCGACGCAACGCTATAGTCGCGGTGGAGCACGGCGTTTGTAATAATTTCGTGAAGTGTTTCGTCTGGGTACGTAATTTCCTCAAGTCCAGATGATCCCATTTACTGATGCCCTCAATGATTTCTTTGTAATTGCAGTGACGGGTTATGCATTTCCTGTCAGGCCACCAGCGCCTCGACGCGCTTCAGACGGGTGCCTAATTTGCTTTGAGCCCTCCGCAGATCGTACGCCGATTGCAGGTTCAGCCAGTATTGCGGCGACTGGCCGAAAGCGCGACCGAAGAGAAGCGCCAGTTCCGCGGTGACGGGCCGCGTACCCTTAAGCGCATGGGACACGCGCATGGGCGAAACGCCGATCATCCGCGCGAACTGCGCCTGCGAAAGACCACTTTGATCGAGAATCTCCGCCAGAAATTCTCCGGGGTGGATGGCCGTAACTGCTTTCTTGCTCATTAATTTCACTCCTCAATGATAATCTACGATCTCGACATCCCACGCGTCGCCATTCTCAAACCGGAAACACACGCGCCGCCGGTCGTTGACGCGAATGCTGTAGCTGCCAGCGCGATCGCCCCGCATCGCCTCCAGCCGGTTGGAAGCGGGCAACCTGAGGTCGTCCAGCCGCGTGGCGGAATCGAACTGAACGAGACGCATCATCGCCCATTTGAGGCGCGACGTTCCCGACGCGAACAGCTTTTCCGTTGCAGCATCTGCAAACGCGCGGATCAGCGCGCGTATATAAACATTTTGTTTATAAGTCAATGGCGTCATATCCGCCAAGTCCCGCGATACATTCACGGGTGCGCGGGCGCGCCGCGATTCATCTGTTCCAGCGATGTGCCGAGCGCGTTCAGTTCGGTGCCGAAGCCGCTCCAGTCTCCCGCTTTCAGTTTGGTGATGGCGCCGTTGTAGTGGGCGAGTGCGTCGCGCGCGCGGTCGGGGGGCACGCCAGATTGCAGCGGGTTTGGCGAGGCAGCCGATGATGCAGGCGTTGCCGGCGCGGGCGGCGGCGCCTTGAACAGCGCGCTCAGCGCTTCGGCGAGGGTTTGTTCCATCACCACCCGGTCGCCATAGACGGCAATCACGCGCTTCAGTTCCGGCAGCTGGCCGGACTGCGCGCGCAGGTAAAGCGGCGTGACGTAGAGAATCGAATTCTCGATCGGAACCACGAGCAGATTGCCGCGAATGACGCGCGAGCCGCTCTGGTTCCAGAGCGTGATCTGCTGTGACACCTCGGTGTTCTGGTTGATCAGCGCCTCGATCTGGTAGGGCCCGTAAACGAGTTTTTCCTTCGGAAACTCATAAACGATCAGCTTGCCATAGCCGGGCTGGTCGCAGCGCGCGGCGAGCCAGGCGATCATGTTCTCGCGCTGGCTCGGCACCATGGGCAGCATGAGAACGAATTCGGTGCGCGTCTCGCCGGGCAGGCGGATGTTGATATAATAGGGCGCCATCGTGCTGTCGCCGGTGTCGTCGTCGATGCCGTTGGGCTGGCGGGGAAACTGCCACAAATCTTCGCGGTTGTAGAACACTTCGGGGGCGGTCATGTGATAGGCGCGATAAAGCTCCGCCTGGATCAGGAACATGTCCTCCGGATAGCGGGTGTGCGCCACGAGATCGGCCGGCATCGCGGCAAATGGCCGGAACAGCGCAGGAAAGATACGCCTGTAGGTCTCGATGACGGGATCCGCGGGATCGCTCACGTAGAATGTGACGCTGCCATTGTAGGCATCGATGACGATCTTGACGGAATTGCGGATGTAGTTGGTGGTATCGCCGCCGGCGCGCCTCGCATAGGGAAACCAGCTGCTTGTGGTGTAGGCATCCTGGATCCAGTAGAGCCGGCCGCCGCTCGCGACGATATAAGGATCGTGGTCGAGACTCAGGAACGGCGCGATCGCGCTGACGCGCTCCTGGATGTTGCGGCGGAGCATGATCCGGCTGTCGGCGGTGAGATACTGGCTGAGCAGGATGTTCAGATCGCCGAAGTACCAGGAGAACAGCGCGCCGCGCGCGAGGCTGCCGATGGGAACGCCGTCCGCGCCGTCATAGGTGCGGTAGACGTTTTCGCTACCTCTTGGATAATCGAACTCCGGCGTGCTGCTCCTGACGATGACATAGGGCGTGTCGCCCTCGCCGAAATAAATCCGCGGCTCCTTGACTGGAGGCCCACCCGTCGCGATCGGCGGGATATCCTGCAGCAGGAAGACCGGCAGGCCTTCGGGCGAGATGCGCGTCACCGGCGACATCACCACGCCATTGCCGTGCGTGAACAGCAAATGGAGGTTCACCCAGGTCTGCGCATTGGGCGACAGCAGCGAGGAATCCAGTTCGCGCGCCGACAGCATCACCTGCTGATAATTGCCGCCCAGCGTGTAACGGTCGATATCCGCATTGTAGAATTTGTAATAGGTGCGGATTTCCTGGAGCTGCGCGTAGGTGTCGAGCAGCGGTTCCTGGTCCCACAGCCGGATGTTGTCGATCGTCGCGCGATTGTCCGCGAGCGACTGATACGTCAGCGTCTGGTCGGCGGTGAACGGTTTGACCACGATGTTGCGGAGATCATAAGCCTCCCGCGTCAGCGCAATATTGCGCGCGATATAAGGCAGTTCGAGCTGCAGCTCGTTTGGCTTCACATAGACGCGCTCGAAGAGCGATGCGGCGAGCGGCAGGATCACCAGGGACGTACCGAGAACCACGCCGACGGACACGAGCGCAATCCGGATCGAACGCAGCCGCACATTGGCAAGCGAGGCAAGCGCGGCGACACAGGAAAGCGCGACAAGGGCCGTGAGAATCGGCAGCCGGACATGCACGTCGGTGTAACCCGCGCCCACCACCACGCCGTTGTCGTTGTAGAGAAGTTGATAACGCGCGAGCCAGGACGACCACGCCTCGACCACGAAGAAACAGCCGAGCAGGATGGAACCGTGCATCGCGGCCGCGGCCGAAACCAGGCGACGGGGCGGATTAAGCGAGATCGCACCGAAACCCCGGTAAACGAGGCCCGCGAAAATCGCTCCCAGGACCAGCACAAGCAGCAGCCAGTCTTTCACCGCCACGAGCAACGGGAGCGAAAACAGATAGAAGCCGAAATCCTGCCCGAAGAGCGGATCGGTCTGTCCGTAGGGCACCTGGAAGACATAGCTGAGCGCGAGCGTCCAGTTGCCGCTCCAGGCGAGGGCGACGGGGATTGCCACGATAAGCGCGGCGGCGGCAACGAGGAGACGCCAGGGCAGACGGCGCAGAAGCCGATCGATCACTGCGGGCAACTGATTGCTGCCCAGCGAATCCCACGGCATGGGCACCGGGCGCAGATAGGCCCGAGGTCCGGCAAAGCGGATCGCGAGCGCCCCGTTCGCCCACAGGATCGCCGCCGACGCCACGAAGACCGCAGCGAAAAGCGCGCATTTTGCCGCGACCGCGGTCCAGAAGACTGCGGCAAAGCCGAGCGAGGACAACCACAGCCAGTCGACCAGAAAACTGCTTGCAAGGCCGAGCACAACCAAGCCGGCGAGAATTACGGCGACTGCGAGCACAATTCCTCTGGGCACGGTCATCCGCTCATCTCTCGCTTTGCACGTGCTCCAGGCCCCCGCCCGTGATTAGAACATCCGGCCGCGCCGGCCAAACCCGCGATTGCCCCCGCGGCGGAAGCGCATCGATAGGCGAAACAGCCGCAACAACAGGCGGATCAGCGGCATCACAACTTCCCTCGACGGTTGACGGTAATCCTATCCCAGTTCGCGCGCGTAGCGAATCGGGCAATAGTCGGTTCACGCAAGACCAAGCCGGCGATAACGGCCGCAGCACGAGGACATTTTGCGGGTCAATCTGCGTGTCGGGCAGAGGGCCGCGGAGATTATTGGAATATAGAATTAGAAACGCGCCTGATGATGGGCGTGATGCCACTTGTCATCTACCGAACCTGGGCGCCCCCCAGTTGTCCCAAGGCCGCCTTGGTCCAACCAAAATCATACTGCCGCGAAGTTGCTGGTTTACTTTGGCCAATGGTGCCCAGGGGCGGAATCGAACCACCGACACGCGGATTTTCAGTCCGCTGCTCTACCGACTGAGCTACCTGGGCAATGTCCGGCAGGGCCGGTTTTTTAGAGGAGGGGTCCTGCGATGTCCAGCGCGAAGCCCAATCCCGCGCCTCAGCCCACCTCCCCGTCCTCGCCAACTTCGGGCTGCGTCCGGTCGTGTTCGTCCTCGACCACCGGTATCGCGTAGCCGCCGCCCAGCCATTTCGCCAGGTCGAGATCGGCACAGCGCTTCGAGCAGAACGGCCGGAATTTCGCATCCTGCGGCTGGCGGCAGATCGGGCAGCGCTGCGCGTTCGGCTCAGTTGCTCGCGACATCGAAGCCTTCCCGCGCGAATTCCGGCCGCGCTTCGAAGGTGAACCGCGGCAACTTCCGGCGCGCGATCGCCTCCCGCAGCTCCGGTTCGTGCGACTGGTACCAGTGGACGACCTCGGGCGAGGCGCGCACCGTCATCGGCCGTCCCGGCGCGTGCTGCGCCTCGCGCTCGATGCGGCGTAAAATCTCGAACACCACGCTTTCGGACGAACGGATCCGGCCGCGCCCGCGGCAGGGCCGGCAGGCTTCCGTCATCATCCGCATCAGCGGGTCGCGCACACGTTTGCGCGTCACTTCGACGAGGCCGAATTCCGACATCGGCAGGAGCTGCGTAGGCGTCCGGTCGCCGGCGAGGCTCTCCTCGAGCGCCGACATCAGCTTTTGGGCGTTGGGCTTCTCGCTCACATGGATGAAATCGATCACGATAAGGCCGCCGATGCCGCGCAGCCGGAGCTGGCGTCCGATCTCCTCCGCGGCTTCGAGATTGACGCACAGACTTGTTTCCTCGAGTCCGCCGGCTTCGGTGTAGCTGCCGGAATTGACGTCGATCGCCGTCAGCGCCTCGGTGCATTCGATGGTGATCCAGCCGCCCGAGGCCAGCGGTACGCGCGTGGCGGCCAGCCGTTCGATCTCGTCCTCGATGTCATAGAGACCGAAGATGAGGCCAGGCCCCTCAAACAATTCGAGCCGGTCGGCGGTTCCAGGCATGGTGCGGCGGCAGTAGGCGCGCGCAGCAGCGAGAGCCTGCGGATCATCGATGATCACGCGCCTGGTTTCGGCATCGACTTCATCACGCATCACGCGTTCGATCGGCTCGAGTTCCTGATGCAGCACCGCAGGCGCACGCATCGTCTTGCGCCGCCGCCCGGTCACCATCGCCCAGGCTTCGGCCATCCGTTCCGCATCGTCGCGCAATTCGGGGAGTTCGGCGCCGACGGCGGCGCTCCGCACAATGTAGCCCGCGCCGGTCGCGAGACGGCCGTTTCCTTCCGCGACCATCTCCTGGCAAAGACCCTTGAGCCGTTCGCGCTCCGCCTCGTCCTCGATGCGCCGCGACAGCGCGATGCCTTTCTGATTGGGGATCAGCACGAGCAGACGCCCCGGCAGGGAAATACTGGCGGAAAGACGGGCGCCCTTTTCGCCGATCGGGTCCTTGACCACCTGCACGACGATGTCTTCGCCTTCGTGCACGCAATCGCCGATCCGCCGCGTCCGTTCCTCGCCCCCAAACCCTTCCGAAGCAGATGTGTGCGAATGGGCTTCGGCGCTTGCGGGGAGGAGTTCCAGCTCATGCAAATCCGCAAGGCATCGCGCCTCGCGCGCGCCCAGAAAGCCCGCGCGGTCGAGGCCGATATCCACGAAAGCCGCCTGCATGCCCGGAAGAACCCGCTGTACGCGGCCGAGAATGATATTGCCAATCAGGCTTTGTCCGGAGCCGCGGCGGCGCGTGGTGCCGTCATCCGTTCCGATGCTGCACTCGAAGAGCAGCTCCTGCAGGCGGCCATCCTCCATGATCGCCACGCGCAATTCGCCCACACCTGCATTGATCAGGATTTCCTTTTTCATCGTTAAACGATCGATAGCGTCGATGTGACATTAGCATGAAGTGGAACAAAGTCGCCTCATCGTGTCACGCAGATAGCTGTTAGGATCGTGTCGGATATCGCCCTACATTTTATCTCCCCTTGCGGGGAGGTCGAAATTTGCGAAGCGCAGCGAAGCGAATTTCGGGTGGGGGCCAGGGTGGCGGCAAGAGCGGCCCCCACCCGAAAAACGCTCCCGCCGGAGCAGTGTCGATACTGCGCCGCGTGAACGCGTTTTTCGGCCTCCCCGCGAGGGGGAGGTGATTCATTGCCGCCCGCAAGGGTGAGGTGGTTCATTACCAGTATCCGCAGCTCTGAAGCAGGTTCAGCGTCTCAAGAAGCGGCAACCCCACCACGTTGGACCAGGAGCCGTTCAGCTGGCGGACGAAGGTTTCCGCCCGGCCCTGGACGGCATAACCGCCTGCTTTGCCCTCGCCTTCGCGGCTTTCGACATACATGCCGATTTCTTCATCCGTCAGCCGTTTGAAGCTGACGCGCGTGGTGACCGTGCGGTCCCGGTTTGCGCATGCCTGGTCGCTGCGCAGTGCGGCAATGGCCGTGAAGACCAGATGCCTGCGGCCGGAAAGGAGCGCGAGGCAGGCACGCACCTCTTCGGCCGCGAGTGCCTTGGGCAGGATCCGCCGCCCGCGGGCGACCACCGTGTCCGCAGCCAGAATTACGGCGCCCGGCCCTTTCCAATCCTCCGCGGCCCGTTGGGCCTTGAGCCGGGCGAGTCGAAGCGCATGCGCCCGCGGCAGTTCGCCTTTGACCGGCGTCTCGTCGATGTCGGCGGGGCAGACGGCGTCGGGAACGATGCCGGCCTGGGCCAGCAGCGCCAGACGTCTCGGGCTTGCGCTCGCCAGGACGAGCAGCGGCCTATTTGAAGCGATAGGTGATGCGCCCCTTGGTGAGATCATATGGCGTCATCTCGACCAGCACTTTGTCACCGGTCAGCACGCGGATGCGGTTTTTGCGCATCTTTCCGGCGGTGTGGGCGATGATCTCATGTCCGTTTTCGAGCTTCACGCGAAAGGTCGCGTTGGGCAAAAGCTCGCTGACGGTGCCGGGAAATTCGAGAAGCTCTTCTTTCGCCATTCGTCCCTTGGGGTGTTTCGCGCGGCGCGGAGATTGCACTGAAGCCGCCGAAAAGCAAGCAAGCCGGCTCAATCGTCCACGCCGCGGGGCGCGGCGAAACGCTGCTCGATATGATGCTGCAGTTCATCGCGGACGGAGCGATAGGCGTCGAGCCGTTGCGCACGCGATCCCTCGACCGCGGTCGCATCGAAGGTCGGCCAGTATTCGACATCGACCGCCATGATACGCGTCAGTTCCATGGCCTTGTGATGCGCTTCCGGCGACAGCGTCACGATCAGGTCGAACGAGGCATCCTCGAGATCCTCGAATCGTTTGGGTTTATGTCCCCCAATGGCGATGCCGATTTCGTCCATCGCTTCGGCGGCGAAGGGATCGGGCTCGCCCGAACGCACGCCCACCGAATCGATGAAGACGAAGCGGCCATAAAGATGATGCATCAGCGCGGCCGCCATGGGACTGCGCACGGCATTCAGCGTGCAGGCGAACAGCACAGCCCCGGGCAATTCCTCGCCATTGGGGCCGCGCATCTCCCTACCCCTTCAGATGCAGCACGCAGAGCAGCGTGAACAGCCGGCGCGCCGTATCGAAATCCACATCGATCTTGCCCTTCAGCCGCTCGCATAAAAGCATCGAGCCTTCGTCATGGAGTCCGCGGCGGCCCATGTCGAGGGCCTCGATCTGATAGGGCGGTGCATTGCGGATTGCTTTGAAATAACTCTCGCAGATCAGGAAATAGTCCTTGATGATCCGGCGAAACGGGGTGAGCGAAAGCGCGACGCGCCCGTGCGGCGCGTTGTCTTCCAGCGCGATGTTGAAGACAAGACGATTCTCTTCGGCGGCGAGAAGAAGCCGGTAGGGACCGCCGTCCGAGCCACGCGGCGCAAAGCTGTTGGCTTCGAGGAGATCGTAGATCGCAATCTCGCGCTCCTGCTCGATCTCGCGCGTGCGCCGCACGACCGTGCGCTCGTCGAGTTCGACAGCAACCAGCCGGAATGGAGAAACGTCCGTCATTCCTCCGTCACGTAACTATATCGTCATCGCCCGCTTCATGCGGGCGATCCAATT
>DATAYG010000100.1:0-25379 GCA_036272695.1 Rhizomicrobium sp.
GGACCTACGAATTCGACCGCTACCGAAAGCGCAGCCGCCGCTTTCCGCAGCTTCTTGTGCCTGCCGATGTCGACCCGGCGGATGCGCAACGGATTGCCGAAGGCGTGTTTCTCGCCCGCGATCTCGTCAATACGCCGGCGAACGACATGGGCCCCGCGGAGCTGTCGGAAGCGGCGCAAGCATTGGCCCACAGGTTCGGAGCAGGCTTTCGCGCGATCTTGGGCGATGAACTGATCGAGCAGAATTATCCTCTGGTCCACGCGGTCGGCCGTGCATCCGAGCGCGCGCCGCGTCTGCTCGATTTGCGGTGGGGAGAGGAATCGGCGCCGAAAGTGACATTGGTCGGCAAAGGTGTCTGTTTCGATTCTGGCGGGCTCGATCTCAAGAATTCGGCCGGCATGCTCACCATGAAGAAGGACATGGGGGGTGCCGCCGTCGTCCTTGGCCTTGCGCAGATGGTGATGGCTGCCGGACTTCCTGTGCGCCTGCGTGTACTGATTCCCGCAGTCGAGAATGCGGTGTCGGGGGCCGCCTATCGCCCGGGCGACGTACTCATGAGCCGCAGGGGTCTCACGGTCGAAATCGGCAACACGGATGCCGAGGGCCGGCTGGTTCTGGCCGATGCACTCGCCGAAGCGGATGACGAAGCGCCCGCGTTGTTGATCGATTTCGCGACGCTCACCGGTGCTGCGCGCGCGGCGACCGGCATGGAACTGCCGCCCTTCTTCACCGATGATGAAACACTTGCCGCCGACCTGTCGCGCGTTGCCGGGGAAGTGCACGATCCGGTCTGGCGCTTGCCGCTCTGGCGCGGCTATGAGAGCGCGATCAACAGTCCGATCGCCGATCTGAACAACATTTCCGATTACAACCTCGCCGGCGCGATTACCGCGGCCTTGTTTCTCAACCGCTTCGTGAGCCGGGCGCGATCATGGGTTCATCTGGACATTCCCGCCTGGATCGACCGTCCGCGCCCCGGCCGCCGCCGCGGCGCCGAAGCCAATGGCGCCCGCGCGATTTATGCATTGCTGTCGTCACGCTATCCGCCGCCCGCCGCGTGATGTCGCCAAACGAAATGGGCACGCGAACGCGGAGTTGTTTAACCATCAAGAGCACAAAGTGCACAAAGAATTATTGCATGACGAAGTCACGCCACTCATTCCTTCGCGGTCTTTGTGCTCTTGGTGGTGAATGAATATTCGCTCCGCATCCTCCGCGTATATTTTTTTGCTGCGGCGGCCGCGCGCAATTCGAATGAACGGGTTCGACTTTAACCGGGTTTGGTGGGCGAGGGCGGAGCAGCCTTTCCGGGAGGAGCCGCCGGTGCGGCTTTGCCGGCCGGGGCTTTGGGGGGCGCGGTTGGGGCGGGCGGGGGAATAGGTGCGGGCGAGTCGGCCAGCGTGCGCAGGTAAGCGAGAAGGTCGATGCGGTCCTGCGCGCTCGGCAGGCCCGCAAACGTCATCTTCGTGCCGGGCACGACGGCCTGCGGCGATTTCAGATAACGAAACAGATTTTCATAGGTCCAGGGCGCATGGCTGGACGACATAGCGCTCGAATAGCTGAAGCTCGAGCGCGAGGCGCGCGGACGATTGACGATGCCCCAAAGGTTCGGACCGATCTTGTCGGGTCCGCCCTTGCTCAGATCGTGGCATTGTTCGCAGCGCGTGGAGATATCCTTGCCCTTCGCGACATCGGCCTTCGGGAGCGCGGTTCCGAAATCGGGGAGCGGCTCCTCGGCGGGCTGGGCGGGCGCGTTGCTTTCGCTCGCCGCGGGAACGCCCTGCACCACATAACCGGGCTTCGCCGGCGGCGGCACAAGGAAAATGAAATCGCTTGCGATCTTGACAGCAACTATGAAGAGCAACGTGCCGAGAACCGCGCCGGCAATCTTGTTCCATTCGAAGGAATCCATGAAGTCCGGCTCCGCGTGTCAGTGCAAAAGAGGCGGGCAATGACGGTGCATCTGGTGTTGCGCCGCACCCCCGCGAGAACCGGCGGGACATTACCCGCCAGTCCCTTTGCGTCATTGCGGCGAAGCGTCGCATAAGTATCGAAGAATATGAGAGAAATTCGCATGAATTGCATCGTCATCATCCCTGCGCGCATGGCCGCAACAAGGCTTCCCGGCAAACCGCTCGCCGATATCGCCGGCAAGCCGATGATCGTCCGTGTCTGGCAAAGAGCGGTCACGGCCGCAACAGGACCGGTGGCCGTCGCGGCGGGCGACGCGGAAATCGTCGGCGTTGTCGAACAACACGGCGGAAGGGCGGTGCAGACCAATCCCGCTCTGGCTTCGGGCACGGATCGCATCTTTGCCGCGCTCGAGCTTCTCGATCCCGTGGGCGCGCACGAGATGGTCGTCAATCTGCAGGGCGATCTGCCGCTGCTCGATCCGGTCCAACTGCGCATCGTGAAAGAAACACTCGAAACAAGCGGCGCCGATATTGCCACGCTTGCCGCGCCGATCGCCGACGCGGCGGATTTCGACAACCCGAATATCGTAAAGCCGGTCGTCGCCTGGAGAGAAGACATGCCATATGGCCGCGCACTCTGGTTCTCGCGCGCGCGGGCGCCATTCGGCGATGGGCCGTATTATCATCACATCGGCATCTACGCCTTCCGCCGCGAGGCGCTTGGCCGTTTCGTGACATTGCCGCCATCGCCGCTCGAGATGCGCGAAAAGCTCGAACAGCTCCGCGCGCTGGAGGCGGGAATGAGCATCGTCGTGGCCCGCGTCGATGAAGCACCACTGTCTGTGGATACGCCAGAAGATCTGGAGAAAGCCCGCGCGGCGGCGAGGGTGCGCGAGAAAAATTGTTGATGTCTGGGTTATATTTTCATGGCATGCGTTGCAGATGTCGAATGTATCGAACCGCCGAGGCGCAAAGACGCAGAGGAGTAAAGTTTCACCGCGGAAACAGGGATGTGTGCCCGCGCGCTTGGCGCGACATATTTTCCTTCTCCATGGTCTCCGTATATCCGCGCTGAACATATGTTTTGCGCCTCTGCGCCTCTGCGGTTAAACACTGCCCAAAACGCACCGATCTTCTGGCTAAGAAGTTGCAGGACATCAAAACAATCACGGTCGCGTTCCAGGGCGAGCCGGGGGCCTATGCGCATCTTGCCGCGCACGAAGCGATGCGAAAGGCGCGCGCGGTTCCCAAGCCCACTTTCGAGGATGCGGTTCAGGCGGTGCGCGACGGAGAGGTGGACCGCACCATCATTCCGGTCGAGAACTCGCTGCACGGCCGCATCGCCGACATCCATCATCTCCTGCCGGATGCGGGTCTGTTCATCGTGGGCGAACACTTCCATCGCGTGCGCCACCAGCTTCTGGGCCCACGCGGCGCGATGTTCGATGGAATAAGGACGGTCCTCAGTCAGGCGCCCGCGCTCGGGCAATGCCGCAGGATCATCCGCGACATGAAATGGACGGCGCGGAACTGGTACGACACGGCCGGCTCCGCGCGCCATGTGGCGGAACTCGGCGATTTGAGCGTTGCCGCCATAGCATCGTCGCTTGCGGGCGAGCTTTACGGCCTCGATATTCTGAAGGCCGGTATCGAGGACGAATCGCACAACGTCACGCGCTTTCTCGTCATGTCGCGCGAGCCCGCGCAGCTGGCCGTGGACGAAGCGCCAGTGATGACCACGTTCATCTTCCGCGTGAGGAACATTCCCGCCGCACTCTACAAGGCGCTGGGCGGCTTCGCCACCAACGGCGTCAACATGACGAAGCTCGAAAGTTATCAGCTCGGCGGCTCGTTCAATGCGACGCAATTCTATGCCGATATCGAGGGCCACCCGGCGGAGCGCCGCGTGCAGCTGGCGCTGGAAGAACTCCAGTTCTTCGCCAGCAAATTCACCCTGCTCGGCACCTACCCGGCGCATCCCTTCCGTTCGTACATGCCGGACGGGTAGGCATACCTAATCCCATTCAGGAATCCGACGTGGATGCAAATTGGTTCACTCGGAGGCGCGGAGGAGAAGAATTCACCACAAAGAGCACGAACGACGAATCGAGCGCCTCAGGCGCGCTGCAATACGTTAGAGCTCTTTGTGCTAAAAAATTTCTCAGCGCCTCCGTGAACCTTTTGCCCGCTTCAAAATTCCGAGTCAAAGTCTCGACTTCAAGCGGGTTCACCGGACAGCCGCGATCAGCTCTGCGTAGCGATCTTTGTGTGCGGCGCAGAAGCAGCAGAATACGATGCGGGAAAAACCGTTCTGCTCATCGAGGAAATTCGTGACCGTCTCGAACGCGATCCCCGCCGCAAGATCGGCGGGCCAGCCATAGATGCCGGTGCCCATGCAGGGAAAGGCGATTTCGGCAATGCCGTTCCCGCGCGCGAGCGCAAGCGAATTCGCGTAGCAGCCGGCGAGAAGCCGCAGATTTTCTTCGCGCGAGCCCGCGCGCGTTTCCCAGACCGGCGCCACAGTATGGATGACATACTTCGCCGGCAAACGATGGCCGTCCGTCAACACGGCTCCCCCGGTGGGGCAGCGCCTGATACGGCGCAATTCCTTTTCCATTTCCGGACTGGCCTTGCGCCGGATCGCGCCATCCACCCCGCCACCCATGATGAGCGACTCGTTCGCGGCGTTGACGATGCAGGAAATATCGAGTGCGCTGATGTCCGCCTCGATGGCGGAGAACAGGTTGCAAATCGCGCCTGTCATACGGTTACCCATTTCCAGACCGGACGATGCGTATTCACGGACGGCGCTGCACCGCCCATACCGTTGCTCCGCAGATCACTGTATTGAGAAACCCTTATTATGAACAGGGGCATATGAAATAAATTTTCGGTTCGTTGCCGCGGCGACCCGGAAAACCGTTTCGATACAAGAAGATCGGGGCGGTGAACAAACATTATTGTTTGTTATAGGCCGTCCTGTCCACGCAAAAGCAAATGTAGCTCATGGACCGCCATTCTTGGTTTCGGCGGGGAAATGCCGGTCTGATACAACGGAACCTTAATTCCGGTGGTTTAGGGATATTGCGCGGCCTATTTCGGCCGGGGATCGTCTGGGAGGATGACAGCGATGTCCTTGATTCGTAAATTGATGCGTGATGCCGCGTTGGCGGGCAGCTGTGCAGCCAGCTTTCTTGTACCAAGCGCCCATGCCGGGACGCACACCGTGCTCTATTCCTTCGGGACGGGCGGCGACGCGGGCAACCCGGCCGCCAGCATGACCGGTGGGGGCAGCACGCTCTATGGGACCGCCGGCGGGGGCGCCCACAGCGCGGGCGCGGTTTTCCAGGTTTCCAACACCGGGTCGGAAAAACTCGTCTATTCGTTCGCGAACGGCCCCAATGACGGCGCGACCCCTGTCGCGCCCGTCGTCAATGTCGGCGGCGCGCTTTATGGCACAACCCAGTACGGCGGATCGACTGCCTGCAACAGCGGCTGCGGCACCGTGTATGGCGTGACGACGACGGGCGCCGAATCCATGCTGTACAAGTTCCAGGGCGGCAACGACGGTGCCAATCCGACCGCCGGGCTGCTGAACGACAAGGGCACCATGTACGGAACCACCTTCTATGGCGGCGGCGCGAACAATTACGGCACAGTATTCAGCATTACCGCGGACTGCACCGAAAAGGTGCTGTATGCCTTCAAGGGCGGCAGCGACGGCGCCAATCCCATGGGCGGCCTGATCAAGATCGGCAAGACTCTGTATGGCACCACCTACACCGGCGGCGGTTATTACGGCACCGTGTTTTCGCTGACCACGGCCGGCGTCAAGAAAACGCTATATACATTCAAGGACGGCGCCGACGGAGCCTATCCCGAGGCTTCCCTCGTCGCTATCGGCAAGACGCTCTATGGCATGACCCAATCCGGCAGCCCCAACTATGACGGCACTGTATTCTCGTTGAGTACGAAGGGCAAATACAAGACGCTGTATTCATTCAAGGGCGGCGCCGACGGGTCCGGGCCGGAGGGCAGCCTGATTAATGCCGGCGGCACGCTCTACGGCGTTACCTATTCCGGCGGCAGCACGACGGCCTGCAGCGGTTACGGTTGCGGCACGGTCTTCTCGGTCGCACCGAAAACCGGTGCCGAAACCGTGGTCTACGCCTTCCAGGGCGGTAACGACGGCCTCCACCCCGAGGGTGGCCTGAATACCATCAAGAACGCGATGTACGGCACGACGAATAGTGGCGGCGCGAATTACAATGGCACCGTTTTCACAGCGGTGCCGTAAACGTCCGGTCCGCCGCCGGACGCGTCGGTCCGGCGGGGGAACTGCAAGTGCACCGCATTCAAAACGGGTTCACCGGGCCGCGGCGATGAGCTCGCATTGGCTCTGCGCGGAAAACGACGGCGCCGCCGGGCCAGACAGCTCGGAATCCTCCCTCCGATGTGAATAAGAATACCGAGAATACCGTGACACCGGCAACGTTCACCCCCCGGTAGAAAGGGGAATGCCTCCGGCGCCATCATATTTTCCGATGATAAGAAAAGTGTCCAGCAGTGTTGCGTCAATCCGCACCCATTGCAACCGAGAGCAATGGCTGGCAGTGACGCATTTTGAAATTCTGGTGTGATCACCAACGAAAGGGGCCGCCCTCTAGGACAGACCCTAACCGCGATTGCCTTTGCGGACGATCTGGCGAGCCGCCTTCGCAACCGCGTCCAGATTACGACGGACGGGCAAAGGGCATATCTGGAAGCGATTGAAGGCGCATTCGTCGTGGACGTTGACTTTGCCATGCTTGTGAAGGTGTACGGGCAGGCTCCGGAAGGCCAGCACCGCTAATTCGTGGCGGCCGCTTTTATGGTGACAATGAGTCTCCGGTGAAACGCGCATGGCGCGGCAAAAGTCATGCCGAGGTTCCTGTGACAGGAGTCGCAACCCCGACTAATAGCTTCCGAGTTTCTCTCTTGTTCATCATGTAAACGGCGATGAAGCGCATGCCCCGCGTGTCGCTGACGCTTCGATCGGCGAAGGCAGATCGCGGCGAACCATTGCAGCGGTTTGTTTCTGTATCATGTCTCTCCTGTCGGAGCAGCACATCCACGTCCGTCATGGCCGGGGCGGTTGCCCCGGCGGTGACGGGATTATTATAGGAAGAGCGCGGCTGCGTGCTCCACAGTTCATCTGCGCAATCGCGCATAAAAGATATGCTGTGATTACTTGCTGTTTCGGGCGAAACAATCGGCCGCGGTTTCGTTCGGTTGTTGTCGCTTGTTCTAGGCAGCATGACTTAATTGTTCACCCACGCCCGGATCAGGTGATGGGCGATCGCGAGCGGGGGCGGGATGCGGATGCCGCCGATCGTCGCTCCCGAAAGCAGCGCGCGCGCCGTGTTGCGGTCGAGCCAGCGGGCGTCGGCCATTTCGACCGTGTCGAGCACGATCTCGCGGCTCAGCGCCTCCACCAAACAGCCGATCATCAGCGAGGACGGAAACGGCCAGGGCTGGGTGGCGTAATAAGTAACACGGCCGGTGCGGATGGCCGTCTCTTCCAGAATCTCGCGGCGCACGGCTTCCTCGATGGTCTCCCCGGGCTCCACATAGCCCGCGAGCGCCGAATACATCTGCGGCTGGAATTGTTGTCCGTGGCCGACGAGGCAATCGTCACCATCATGGGCGAGCATGATCACCACGGGGTCGGTGCGCGGGAAATGCTCGGCGCCGCAATTGGGACAGAGGCGCCGGTAGCCCGAATCCATCGTCCGGGTGCGTGCGCCGCAGCGCGGGCAGAACCCATGCCGCTGGTGCCAGTCGATCAATGCCTTGGCCTGGCCAAGAATGGCGATCTCGTCGTGGGGCAGAAGCGGCGCCGCGGCGCGCAGATCGCGGAATTGCCCGCGGCCTGCGAGGGGGCCCTGGCGGTCCGCCGCGGCTGCCGCGGAAATATCGAGCGCAAAGACGGCACGGTCTGAATCCACTCCGAGAAAGACACTGGCCGCGTCGGGCGCGGCCAGTTGTTCGCAAACACCTGGAGCGAAGAACGCGGCGCGGACGGCATCGCCGCTGCCGAGCAGGAGCGGCTGCAAATTCCACAGCGGCAGCATGAGCGTGCTCGGATCCGCGAGCCGCGCACTGATCCAGCTGCTATCGGTGCGGCGATGGCTCGCCCGGTCGAGCCGGCTGCCGGCAAAAGGCATCATGGAGTCCTCTCAGGACGAACACGCTAGCGGGCGGCGCGGCCATGACAAGCGGCCGCGCCTCGAGCCGGTCGCATCGGGCGATGGGAGCGTGTAGTCAGGGGTGTGGTGTCGCTTCCCAATTTCTTTTCGGCACATGCATTGCTGGTGGTGGCCTGCATCTTCGCGGGGCTTGCAGTCGCGGCCGCCGGTTTTGCGGCGTGGCCCGTCTGGCGGGTGCGGAAAGTGGCGCCGCTCGCGCACGTCCTGCTCGCCGGCTCCATCGCCCTGTTCGTGCTCGGCATCGGCGGCGGTTCTTATCTTATCCTCGGCCGGCCGGAGCTCGCGCAACGCACAATTGCGTCGCCGGATGCGCGCGACGTCCCCGGCCTGATCACGGCGCTGTCGCGCCGCATGCGGGAGCGGCCGGGCGATCTTGTCGGCTGGACGCTGCTCGGCCGGGGATATCTGTCACTGAACGATCCCGCCCAGGCCGCGATCGCTTTCCGTCACGCAAGCGAAATCGCGCCGCCCGCGGCGAAGCCGGAACTGCTCTCGGCCTATGGCGAGGCGCTGACGCTGTCAGAAGGCACTGTCACGCCGGAAGCCGAAGCTGCGTTCGCGGCCGCCCTTGTCGGAAACCCTAAGGACCAGGCGGCGCGGTTCTATCTCGGCCAGGCCTATGCCGACCGCCATCAGCCCGGGCGGGCGTTCGCGATGTGGCAGAGTCTCCTCGCCGACTCGCCGCCCGATGCGCCTTGGCGCGCGGATCTGATCCACCGCATGGACATGCTCCAAAGCCAGAGCGGTGCGGCGCCCGATATCGGTGCAATGGTGGAGGGGCTTGCCGCCCGCCTGAAGGCCGATCCCGACGATCTCGAGGGATGGGAGCGCCTCGTGCGGTCTTACATGGTGCTCGGAAAGAAGGAGCGGGCACTCGCAGCGCTTGCCGGCGCGAAAGCGGCGATGACGCGCCAGCCCAGAGCTCTCGCGGCCCTCGATGCCGAGGCGCGATCACTCGGAATCGGAAAGTAAAGCGGCCTCAGGCCCGGACGCGGCCCTGCCAGACGGGCCAGCAGGCATTGTGGCCGGCAGCTTTCGACGCATCATAGAGGCGCAATTGCGCATCCTCGGCGTCCTTGCCGGTTTCCATAGTCATGTAATTTCCGGCAGCGGGGCACCACATATAGAACTGGTGATCGCCGGGCGCGTAGAAGTCCGATTGTGCGCTCGAGGCGAAATTGCCTGCTGCGGCCACACCCGCGCCGGTAAAGATTGCGCCGGCCGCCAGAATCCCGAGAACGCGCCACTTGGTCATTTCTACTCCACTACGCTTACTTGTCGGACAATGCCGTACAAACTTGACCACAATTCGGCAGGAATTTTCCTGTTCGCTCCAGTCTCGGACCACGAGATAGAGCTTGTCACAGCTTCTGTCACGAAAAATCCGTTTAATGACAGATACTTAGCAAATGATTAGTGTCTAGCCGGGCATTCGAGTCGCAGCGATGCCGTCCCGGTGCAGTATCGCCTCGATCGCCGCTGCCGCCTGCTCGACGGCTTCGCCGTCCCGGCCCCGGACGACCAGTTGCACATGGGGGGCACCTTCGGCGAAGGCCGGGTAGGAGCCGATGGAAACGCCCGGGTTGTCGCGCTGGATTTGCGCCAATGGCCCCGCGATCCGACCTTCGCCGGCCTGGGCCAGAATGGTCTGCGAGATGACGATGCGGCCCCGGGGGAGCCGCGGACCGACGTCCTCCAGCATGGCCCGCATGATCACGGGCACGCCCGCCAGAACGAACACATTGGCTATCTGGAAGCCCGGCGCGGTCGAGACGCTGTTGCGGATCAGCGAGGCGCCCTCCGGAACGCGGGCCATCCGGCGCCGCATCTCGTTGAATTCGCCGGGCTTGTAGCGGGGCGCCAGCAAAGCGAGCGCCTCGGGACGATGGTCGACGGTCACCCCGAAGGCGCGGCCCACGGCGTCCGCCGTGATGTCGTCATGCGTCGGGCCGATCCCGCCCGTCGTGAACACATAGGTGTAGCGCCCGCGCAGGGCGTTCAGCGCCTCCGCGATTTCCTCCTCCCGGTCGCGGACCACCCGCGCCTCGCAGACATCGATCCCGTAGGCTGCGATGAACCGGGCGATATAAGCGAGGTTCGAATCCTGGGTTCGTCCGGACAGCACCTCGTCCCCGATCAGGAGAACCGCTGCCGTGAGCGCTGGGGCGTACGCGTTTGTCATGCGAATCAGTCCCGGACAGCAGTAGGGGCCGGCTTGGCTTACCGTCGAAAATCCTTAGATTGAAGCGATGTCCAGTAGCCAGTCCGATATCGCGCAGCCCATTGCAAGCAAAAGACCTGCCGGCAATGTGGTTCCGCTTCATGGGCCCGACGCCTTCGCCGGCATGCGCCGCGCGGGGCGCCTCGCGGCCGAGGTGCTCGACCTTCTGATCCCGGCAGTCGCTCCCGGTGTGACGACAGCAAAGCTCGACAGGCTCGCCTTCGAGTACGTTCTCGATCATCACGCAATGCCGGCCTGCCTCGGCTATCGCGGCTACCGGCACACGCTCTGCACCTCGATCAATCACGTGGTATGCCACGGAATTCCGGCCGACAAACCGCTCCGCGACGGCGATATCGTCAATATCGACGTGACTGTGATTGTCGATGGCTGGCATGGGGATACGAGCCGCATGTATCTCGTGGGCAACGTAAAGCGGAAGGCGCAGCGGCTGGTCGAGATCACCTACGAATCGATGATGCGCGGCATCGCCGCTGTAAAGCCCGGCGCGACCACGGGCGATATCGGCCATGCCATTCAATCCTACGCCGAGGGGCTGGAGCGTTGCGCGGTGGTGCGCGATTTCTGCGGCCATGGCGTCGGACGGATATTTCATGCCCTGCCCAACATCGTGCATTACGGCAAGCCCGGGCACGGGCTCGGGCTGAAGCCCGGCATGTTCTTCACCGTCGAGCCGATGATCAACCTCGGCGGCTTCGGCGTGAAAGTCCTGAACGACGGCTGGACGGCGGTGACGCGCGACCGGTCGCTTTCGGCGCAGTTCGAGCACAGCGCCGGCGTGACGGAAAACGGCGTCGAGATCTTCACGCTTTCGCCGAAGGGTCTGCACAGCCCGCCCTATAATATCTGACGCCTGACGGTTGTTTTCTCCTGTCGCTAACCCGCGCGACTGCTCTCTTTCGCGACAGCCCGTTACGATCGGTTCATTGCGCGCGTAGTTTCACTCTTCGAAAATGGCGCCAGGGGAACGCCATGCCCGACGGGCTTTCGGACTGCGAAGCCACACCGCATTATTTCGGCCACCGCGACCGGCTGCGCGAACGGCTGCTCGAGCGCGGCGCGGAGTCACTTGCAGATTACGAGTTGATGGAGCTTGTCCTGTTCGCCGCCATTCCGCGGCGCGATGTGAAGCCGCTCGCCAAACAGCTGATCGACCGGTTCGGCAGCTTCGCCGATGCGATCGCCGCTCCGCCCGAACGGCTTAAACAATTCAAATGGCTAACTGGGAAAGGAGTCGCGCAGCTCAAGATCGTCGAAGCGGCGGCGGTGCGGCTGGCGAAGACTCGGGTGATCGGCAAGACGGCGCTCAGCTCATGGAACGCCCTGCTCGATTATTGCGCCGCCGCGATGGCGCGCGCCACCGAAGAGCAATTCCGTGTTCTGTTTCTCGACCGCAAGAACGTCCTTATCCAGGACAAGGTGATGAACCGCGGCACGGTCGATCATGCGCCGGTCTATCCGCGCGAGATCGTAAAGCTGGCGCTTGAACTCTCGGCCTCCGCTCTGATCCTCGTACACAATCACCCGAGCGGCGATCCCACCCCCAGCCGCGCCGACATCGAAATGACCCGCGAAGTCGTCGAAGCCGCCCGCGCGCTCCGCATCGCGGTCCACGATCACATTGTCATCGGCCGCAACGGCACCGCCAGTTTCAAGGCGCTGGGGCTGCTGTGAAGCGGCAATTGTCACGAATTCCGTTATTTGATCGCTCTGAGGCGGGTTCATCTTTCCTCCCCCGCGCTACCCGCGGGGGAGGAACTTTGTTATTTTCGTGCAGATATTACCTGTCGTCCGGCCAAAGCGCCGGGGAGTCCTTGGCGCCAAAGATGGACGAGGCCCGCACGGCGCCGGAGTGGACGTATGAACCGTCGACACCAATGGCCTGACCGATGAACAGGGGTACGCTGTTGTGTTCTTGCATGGCACCCAAACCGTCGACGGCGACAACCACGCCTTTTCGGGTTCGTAGCGCGATCGACGATCCGCGGATTTTCATGACCGTGCCGTAGATTTCGTGGCCCGGCATCGGCGGCTCGACAGCGGGATCCGAGCCGGTGAAGACGAGGTCTTTCCGCCGGTCGGCGTTCAGCCCGAAAATCACCAGGTGCGAGCCGCCGGCGACATAGACGTGGCCGTTCGCCACGACCGGAACGACATTCGCGTTATGATTAGTCGCCGGCCAGATGCCGGCTTTCATGTCGAGAATCTGTTTGGCATTCGAGGCGTCGAAGGCGTAAAGATACTGCCAGCCGTGGCTTGTCTGTGGCCTCGCCACCGCCCACACGATCGCCGTATTCGCCGCCATGCCGTCGGATGAAATCGAGGTGAAAAAACCGGGATCCTGCCCCGACTCGAGCGCGGGCGAAACGCTTTCCCGCGACAGGCTTATACCCTTGGAGAGCGGACCGAACTTCCAGATTTCGACTTTGGCGCCCCCGCTGGTCACCACGCGCGCCACGTGGTCCGGTCCGACAAAATAAGACTGCGCGCACCAGCACTTCCCGATCTGATATGAGGCCGGCACGCGGTCTGGCGGCTGATCGACATGCTGGCCCATGTCGGCGCGATCGATCACATACATGATGCCGGTCTTGCCTGCGGCGACCGCGAGATACGTATCGGGGAGAGCGTAGTCCGGCAGCAGTGTAATTCCGCCGGATGCGAAATCCCTGTTCGCGCTGTCGAGCTTGTCCACATCCCAGGGCGTGAAGTAGTCGAGGACCCTGCTCAGGTCGGCGGACATCTTGAGCGCACTTTCCTCCAGATTGTCCGTAGCGGACCAACTCCCGCTTTCGGAATTGCCTGTCAGGACGTAGACATATCCTGCGTCATCGGCCGCCACTCCGGAACCCGACATCCAGATCGAACTCAGATAGCACGGACGGTTCAAATGTCTGTTGCAAGTGACCGCGCTTGAACGGTGGTTGGTCAATGTGTTGGCCGCGAGCGGCGTCAAATTGGCCGCGGACCAGCCCAATAGCCAGCCGCGGGCGATCTGATCCTGGGCGTCGCCGAAACTTCCAAACGCGGCGTAGATGTTACCGCCCGACTCCAGCAGGGCCGGGCGTTGACGCTGGACGTTGGCGTCGAACGACAACGCGGTTCCGTCGTCGAGTACGCTCTGGGCAGCGACGACGACCGAGGGCATTTTATCGGTGAGCGTGGCCAGGTCCAACGCATGAAGGCGGTACGTCGGCGCCTGATTTTCCAGGGTGTAGGTGATCACATACATGGTGTTGGTAGTGGCGTCGATGACGGGCGTCGATTGAATACCCTCCTCGCCGTGCCTGGGACTTTCAGACGCGGGCACAGACGGACCGAGATTCACGCGCACGAGCTGCTCGCCGGAACTGGCATCGAGTGCATAGATCGAGTCGTTCTCGGTTGCGATGAAGACCACGTCGTGGACGCCCTTGTCCTTTATCGACAGGCCTTGCACGACCAGTGGCTGGGCATCGATCTGCGCATCGGCCTTGGCCTTTCCCGTGACTCCGAAAGATCCCTTTGCAATTGTGTAGGGTGTGAGGACGCTTTCGGCCTGGTTCCAGCCTGTGCGGTAGGTGTCGTAATGGTGGGTCGTGACATTGACCGCCAGACAAGCGCTGGATGTGATTGCGCTGGAGAGGACCAGCAGCGCAGCCATCCGGTTTACCCACTGCGCAGGCGCTGATGATTGCCTGCTTGAAGTCGATTGGGACACGGCAACCCAGCCCGATTGTTGCGTCTGTTCGCGGGTGTTCACGGAAGACTCCTTACTTTGCATGCTTGGCAGCAATCATTGCATCGGTTGCGCCACTGTTATCGGCAGCACTGTCCCGCTTCGATACAATATGAAGAAAGCGTCGCTCCGGTTCCCCGCGGGATTGGCGCAGCCGCGCCGTTGCGGGACGGCCGGTCCCGATCGAAGCTCGCGTGCAGCTGGCTCGCCAGCTTCGGAGTCGTGCCGGTATTGGGTCTTGTGGTCAGCCAAGTCCAATCGAGGGGAGATAGGAAACGGGCAGGGAGAATTTCGATTTCCACTGTGGACGGCCATATGGCATAATGACCGCCTCGCAGCTGTGCGGCGGCGCGCGCCCGTGTCCCGCAATGCGGGAGCAAAGCGGGGTTGCACTTGAACCGCATCAGTTTAATCAGGCTGGGACGCGTCGGATTCGCGGCATTTGCGCTAATTTTTGGTGCGGGGCCTGCCTTGGCCGGCGGTCCGTCGCTCGTCGATCAGGCGGCCCATTCCCTTCTTGCGCAAGAAAAGCCAGTCACCTGGATCGATGGACATCGCACAGGTTCGGCCTGGAAGAGTGTGATCCAGGCGCCGAATTATCAGACCGACCGCGATGTCGGCGCCGCGAGCGTCGGCATGGGATTCCTCGCCGCCTATGACGCAACGGGAAACGCCAGCTATCTCAATGCAGCGAGCGCAGCTGGCGAATTCCTCGTCGCCGCCCAGGTGCCCACCGATAGCGGCCGCTGGCCGGATTATTACAACCCGTCGGGCCCGGCCGACTACGGATTTACATCCTTCGACGATGGCGCGCCGGGCATCGCCGATTTTTTGTGGCGCCTCTACGAGCGGACGGGGAAGGCGAGCTTTGCCTCCACGGCGTTATCGGCAATGGATTGGGAAGCTTCGAAAGCCGAAGCGCCCAAAGGGCAGACCTGTCCTCCTGTCTGCGTCTGGCACTGGCAGGACCCCACCACGGACAAGATTTACACGGGCATGGGCGAGGGCGTGGCAGGCATTGCATGGGCGTTCAATGCTTTCGCCGCGCGCCGCGCGACAATGGATCCGGAGCGAAGCGCGCGCTATGAGAGCTATGCGCAAGCTGGCGCTTCTTGGCTCGAGAGCCAGATGGTTCATGTGAAGCTCGCGCATGGCGAAGAAGCGGCGAGTATTCCCGAGGTCCCGGGATCAAAGGTCTTCGATACCGGCTATCTCTCGGGCTCGGCAGGCGACGCTTTTCTGTTTTATCAGCTTTATCTGACCACCGGCCGCAATCAGTATCGCCACGACGGCGATCTGCTACTCAACTGGGTCCGCGCGCAGGGTGTGAAAGAAAGTTCGTGCCCGGGGCTGAAATGGCCGATCCAGAGAGGCCAAGGCCATAAACTCTTTGCAACAGGCGTGGAAGAGGGCAATGCGGGCATCGGCTGGGTGGCGTTGCAGGCCTACAAGCTGTTGATGGCTCATTCGCCGACGGCCGCCATCAAGGATCTCGAACTCGCGCGCGCAGCCGGCGACTGGTTGCTGTCGCCATGCGCGGGCCGTGGCAAAGACCAGAAGACATATTGGCCCGAGGACGAAGGGCGGAGTCGGGTCCATACCAGCCTCGACAATGGCGCACCTGGCATCGCTGTATTTCTTCATGATCTCTACGTGGCGACAGGCGCGCCCTCCTATGGCAACGGCGCTGCAGATGCCCAGCGCTGGATCGCTTCAGTGGCCTTCGACGACCACGGGACAGCCTTTTGGTGCGAGCATATCGAGTCGGGAAACTGGCGTCTCTGCCGCGAACCTTCCTGGCATTGGGGTGCTGCGGGAATCGTCAACATGGCCGCGCGGCTCCAAGGCTGGCCGCTCGATATCCCGGGCGAGGAGCCGGGATTGATCCGAAGGGATTAGGATGGCAGCGGCAAAATTGCTCTAGAAGACGTTCATGGCGCGCAAAAGCGGCCGCCCGGTAGCCGTCTGGAAATCTCCCGGGACGATCTCTAATATTCTTTCTTGTTTCCTTGTGAAGTGCGAATCCAACCTGAGTAGTCCGCTTTTGCGGGCCATAACAGCTGATAATTACATTGAGACCTCCTTGACATGATTCCGCGTTACGCGAGGCCGGCGATGACGGCGCTGTGGTCGCCCGAATCGCGTTATCGTATCTGGTTTGAAATCGAGGCGCATGCCGCCGATGCCATGGCGAATGCGGGCGAAATTCCCCGAGAGGCTGCCCGCATCATCCGTGAAAGAGGAAACGCCGCGCAATTCGAGACGGCGCGCATCGATCAGATCGAACGGGAAGTCAAACATGATGTGATTGCGTTCCTGACGCATGTCGGAGAAATAGTCGGCCCCGAAGCGCGCTTTCTCCATCAGGGAATGACTTCGTCCGACGTGCTTGATACCTGTCTCTCTATCCAGCTGCAGCGCGCGAGCGACATACTGATTGAGGACGTTGATCGATTGCTTGCGGCGTTGAAGCGCCGTGCTTTTGAATACAAGGATGCCGTGACGGTCGGCCGCAGCCATGGCGTTCATGCGGAGCCCACAACGTTTGGGCTCAAGCTCGCCGGATACCACGCGGAGTTTGTCCGCGCCCGCGTGCGCCTCCTCGCTGCGCGTGAGGAAATTTCAGTCTGCGCCATATCGGGCGCCGTCGGGACTTTTGCCAATGTCGCGCCGCAAGTGGAGGCACATGTCGCGCACGCGCTGGGGCTTAAGGTCGAGCCGGTTTCGAGCCAGGTCATTCCGCGCGACCGCCACGCGGCGTATTTCGCGGCGCTTGCGGTCGTTGCGAGCTCCGTCGAGCGGCTCGCCACCGAAATCCGGCATCTTCAGCGAACGGAAGTGCTTGAAGCCGAGGAATTCTTCTCGGAGGGCCAAAAGGGTTCTTCGGCAATGCCGCACAAGCGCAATCCGGTACTTTCGGAGAACCTTACCGGACTCGCACGCATGGTGCGCGCCTATGCAATGCCGGCGCTGGAAGACGTGGCGCTCTGGCATGAACGCGATATTTCCCATTCTTCCGTCGAGCGCTTCATCGCGCCGGATGCGACGATCACGCTCGATTTCGCACTCGCCCGAGCGACGGATGTCGTGGAGAAACTGGTCGTCTATCCCGAGCGTATGAAGGAAAATCTCGAGCGCACGCGGGGGCTCGTGCACAGCCAGCGCGTACTTCTTGCGCTGACCCATGAGGGCGTAAGCCGGGAAGAGGCCTATCGCCTTGTGCAGCGCAACGCGATGAAGGCGTGGCGCGGCGAAGGAAATTTCCTCGACCTGCTGAAAGCCGATCCCGATGTCGCGCGCTCTCTTGGTCCGCGCCGGCTCGAAGAGCTTTTCGACCTCGCCCATCACCTGAAACATGTGGACACAATTTTTGCGCGCGTATTCGGATAGTGAATTGTCAAGGGCCTTTCGATTTGTGATAATGGGGTCGTAGCACAAGCATCTGCCGGTGCCGCTGTGGGGGGCGCGCCATGGGTGATTCGTTCGATACGGTAACCGGCGTTTGCGATGCCGCGCCGCTCTCGGCAGTGCAGGCGCCGAAACGGAAGCGTTGTAGTCGCGCTCGGTGTTCTCAGCGCCATTTTCGCCCTTACAACGGAAGGCCCGGCTGTCATGCAGGGTAATCCGCCGATCGCGCTTCTGGACCAAAGAGGGCGGCGCCGCAGACAGCGTTGCGCTGTCTGCGGGTGTGCGGATTGCAAAGGAGTACGCAATCTGTGCTGCAATTGCCTGGAGACAGCGATAGCTGTACTCGAACTGTTCGCAGGCGACGACCGTCAGGCTTGGCGCGCCTGCGCCCCCGCTCTGACAGTCCTCGAACACCAATTGCGCTCCGTGCCGGACGATCGGCGCACGCGCTAGTCCGAATGCGCCGCGCCGCTACGAACCCGCCGTCGAGACACCGACCGCATTCAATCCGTCGGTTGCGACGGAAAGCTATCTGGTGGGCATGTTCAGTGAGTCGAGTGCGGCTCGCGCGCGCTTCGCGCGGGGGCTATCCTTTCCCAGTGCCGTGGTGAGGATTTTCACGCTTTCGCCTAGCACCGAACGGGCTTCCGCCGTCTTTCCTTCCGCGGCAAGAACGACGCCGAGATGCCAGGCGAAGTGGCCGATATCCCATTCGCCCTTCGTAAACACGCGCCGCGCGCGCGCAAGAACGTCGCGATAGGTGGCTTCGGCCGTGGCAAGATCGTGATCGCGCTCGTAGAAATTCGCGAGATTGTTTTCGAACCAGATCGTATCGGGGTGATCGGGGCCGAGATCGGCGCGCTCCAGTGCGAGCGTCTTCAGGCCGAGCGCGATGGCTTCGGGTTCGCGGCCCAGGAAGGCCAAAGTATTGGCGACATTGTTGTAACCCTCGCGCGACATGCTGAAATGCTCGCCGCGCGTTTTTACATGATAGTTGAGCGCGAGCTGGAAGAGAGGCAATGCATCCGCATAATGTCCTGCGTCAACATAGGCCTTTGCGAGCTGGTTTGCTGCGCGCGCTGTTGCTTCATTTTCCTTTCCAGAAACTGCTAACAAGGATGCGCGCACCTGTTTTTGCAGCGCGATTGCTTCGTCCGGCTTGCCCGATTCGCTCAACACTTCGGCGAGTTTGAACTTGCGGTCGAGCGTCGACAGGTGATTGGGGCCATAGCCCGCTTCCGTCAGCGCCAGGGCCTGACGCGCCATCGGAACCGCTTCTGCAAAATGCTGCGCATCGCCCAGCGAGAAGGCCAGCACGCTTTCTATTTCGAGGCTCAGATCGCTGGACGGTCCGAGTCGGCGCTGGGCCTCCGCCAGAAGCGGCTTCAGCGGTGCGATGCACTGCTCGGAAGAGCCCATTGCCTGGCAATCGGCATAGGCCACGTCGTAGCGCGCGCGCAGTTCCGACTCTGCATCGAGATTGCCGGCCGCGCGGCCGATATCGAGAACTTGCTGCGCCACCGCCCTGGAAGCTTTGTAATTGAGGTTTCGCGCCTGCATCTGCGCGATAGCGAGGCGCGCGGCCTGCGTTTCGGGCGCGGCGTCCCCAAGCGCGTGCCGGCGCGTAGCAAGCGCTGAATTCAGCAGCGGCAGCGCGCGTCCGGGTACCGAGAGCCCGTCATAGGCACGCCCGATCGCGACTTCTATGGCGGCCCGGTCCAGCGAATCCGGCTTGAAACGATGGGCAAGATTCGCGACAGCGGGCGCGAGCATGTCCTTGACTGTTATATTCGGATCGGCGGCAAGAAACGGATTGGCGGCGGACAACAGATCGTCGGTCAGAAAGCGCGTCACGGATTGCGCACGCGCGGCTTCCGCGCGCGCAGCGCGGCTCGCCGCTTCGGCGCGCAGATAAAGCCAACTGCTGACGCCCAGACCAACGATCAGAACACAAAACAAAGCCAGCAACGGAATGCGCCGTGCCCGCGCCAGTTCAAGCGCACGCCGCGTGCGTTCGGCCTCTGCCCGCGTCGCGCGTTCTCGCGCAAGCTCGCCGCGGCGGGCATCGAGCGTACGCAGGCGTCGTGCCAGTTCCGCGGCATCGCCAAGGCGCCGCGCGGGATCGCCAGCCGCCGCGGCAGCGATGTCTTCACGCAGCAGCTCATCGGTGATTTCATGTTCCCAGCCGGGAGCCAGCGGTCGTTTCAGGTCGCCTGTGACCAGCTGATATAAAATAACGCCCAGCGAATAGATGTCTGCCTGGACGGTCGCGGCGCCGCCGGCCACCAGTTCGGGGGCGCGATAGAGCGGCGTCCCCGAACTCGTCTCCTGTTGCCCGTATCCAGCCGGCTCGGTTTGAAACGGCGTGATGCCGAGCGCGCCCAAGCGCGACAAATCGAGCGCCCGGCCGCTGCCGAAATCCGAGAGCCGGATGCGCGGGCGCCCAGACTCGTCGCGATGAATGAGAATATTTGCGGGTTTCAGGTCCTTGTGCAGCACGCCCATGGAATGGGCGGCCGCAAGCGCATCGGCTACCTGCGCAACAAGATCGAGCCGTTCGCCGAGCGGGATTGCGCCGGGTCCGCCCTGCGGTCCCGTCCAATCGGCAAGATTGCCTTCGCTGCTCCACTCGATCTCTATGAAACACGGCGTCTCCTCGAGATTCCAATCGATGATGCGGGCAATGTCGTCGCGCGGACCCAAACCGTCCTTGAGCAGACGAAACAGCGCGATTTCGCGACGGAGCGCAGCCAGCCGGATTCCATCATGGCCAAACTTGAACACCCGGCGTTCATGCGTCTTGGTGTGTTCAGCAAGCCATGCATCGCCAAAACCACCCGTGCCCAGGCGTTCGACAAGCTTCCAATTGGGCCGGTGCGGAACCGGGTCGTCGGTATCGAAATCGAATGAAGCCGGCAGCACCCGTGCGCCCCGATTCGCCTCCTCGATAGTTACGCCGGCGACGAGCCGGTAGCCGTACCCGTGAACCGTGCGGATCAGTTTCTGTTCGTCGTCGCGCAAGACCTGCCGGAGCCGTGCCATGCATTTCGTCAGCGATGCCTCCGTGACCACGCGATCCGGCCAGAGCGTGTCCAGAATTTCGTCCTTGGTGACGACCTCGCCGGCATGGCGCAGCAGGAGAGCGAGAAGCTCAAGCGGCCGGCGCTCGATCTCGACCGCGGCGCCGTCGAGCTTCAATTGCAGGGCGGCTTCGTCGAAGGCGGCATTCGCGAAACGCCAGATCAGGGGCGCAGAGGTTGCGCCTGTTGATCCGGTCCGAGGAGGGGGGACAGCCGCCGTCACGTTCGTAAGTCCCTGAAAACACTCCGTTTCGCGAAGATTTCGGAAGTTTTCGGAATTCCGTCACGACTTCCCGCACCCCGTTTGCCGAGCATAGCGCCTGTGGTCACAGCCCGCAAATGGAGGCATCAATGTCAGTACTGATTGAATCACCGAAAACCGTGCGTGTCGCAGCTCTGCTGAGCGCGGCGGCAATCACCCTTCTGGCGGCGTCTGCCCACGCCAGCAGCCCGAAAGCCAGCGCCGAAGTCAATTATGTCTACGATTTCGGCGTCAACGATGCCTCCCAAACTGCTCCCGGCGGCGCGCTCGTGCAGGGCGCGAACGGGAAAGTCTATGGAGAGGTCAATTTCAACCAGCCCCAGATTTACGAGATCGGTCCGAAGGGCGGCGAGAAGATCGTCTGGAATTCCGGCGAGGGCTCGGGTGACAGCTGCTATAATGGAATGACGCTGGGAACCGACGGCATGCTCTACGGCACATGCGTGGAGTGGGGCTACAACGACAATGCCAGCGGCGTCATTTTCCGGTTCAACCCCAAGAAAAAGCAAAATGGGCTCACCGTGATTTACACATGGCCGGCCTTCGGCAATGGCGGGTACGAATATCCCAGCCCGTTGACCCTCGGTCCGGACGGAAATTTCTACGGGACGACACACGGCGACGACACCAATCTTTACGGGACCGTGTTCAAGGTTACACCCCAGGGAGACTACACGACGCTTCATGTCTTCCAGGGTTCGGAACAGAATGACGGCGCCTATCCCTCGATAGGCGGCACCGAGGAGCGCAACCCGATCCCGCTTACGCTCGGCAGTGACGGAAATTTCTATGGAACAACGGATCAGGGCGGCGTCAGCGGTGGAACAAGTTCCGGCACCATCTATCAGGTGACGCCGTCAGGTGCCGTTACCATCCTCTATGATTTTCCGGAAGGCTACGGATCGTACACCGGCGTAGTCGAGCTTAACGGAAATTTCTACGGTCAGACGAGCCTGGGGGGCGCCGACGATCAGGGCACGATTTATGAGTTGGCCTCCGACGGCAGCTACACCACACTCCACAGCTTCAGCAAGACTGCCGACAGCGCCGCCTTTCCCGATTTTCCGTTTACGATCGGAAATGACGGCAATCTGTACGATGCGGCGCCGGATTTCGAATCCGGTGGCTATGGCCCGGAAAGTCTCTACGAGATAACACCGTCCGGAACCTATGCCGACCTCTACAATGGTTTCGGCGTACCGATCTCCTGTGATCCGGTGGCCAATGGCTGCCAGGAAAATTCTGGTCTGCTCCTTCACACCAACGGGAAATTCTACGGCGTGACCATGAAGGGGCCGGACTGTGCGGAGTGCGGCGGCACGTTCTTCAGCCTCTCGAACCGGCAGAAGCCGTTCGTGCGCCTGCAGCTGCCCGCGGCGAAGCCCGGCACGTGGGTCGGCGTTCTTGGCCAGGGCCTTGCAGATACGACGAGTGTTTCATTCAACGGCACGGCGGCCAGGTTCAAGGTGATCTCGGACACGTTCCTTCAGGCAGAAGTGCCACACGGAACCGTTGCGGGCAGCGTCGTTGTAGCAGGGCCCAGGCAAGCCCTGCGCAGCAACGTTGATTTCAATCCTCTGCGTTAGCGCGTCCGAATCGCGGGGATGGAGCTGGAACTCCATCCCCGCGCACTGGCTTGCAGAGATCTCGCGGTCATTCTGGATCGCGGCCCTTTTGTTTGCTTTGAAAGTGGCAGCGGTGTTATTACGGCAGCGCGAAAGCCACCACGCTGTCGCCGCGCTTGGTATCTAGTTTGGCGTGGCCGCCGGCGGCGATGACGACGTATTGGCGGCCTTTCCAGATATAGGTCATCGGTGTCGCCTGTCCGCCGGCCGGCAATCGCCCCCGCCACAATTCCTTACCAGTCCGGGCATCGAAGGCGCGCAGATAATTGTCCATTGCGGCGCCGATGAAAACGAGACCGCCGGCAGTCACGATCGGTCCGCCCAGATTCGGGGTGCCCGTTTTACCGACGAAATATTGGGAAAACGGCAACAAATCCTCGGTTGTGCCGAGCGGTACCTCCCAGAAGATGTGCCCGTCATGCATATCGATGGCGTGCAGGACCCCCCACGGCGGCGGGTTGCATGGAAGTCCAAATGGTGAAGTAATCAGCTCTCGTTTCAAACCAAATGGCGTGCCCGTTTGTGGCGAAATCTCCGTGTCGGGAAATGCGCGCTCTTCTGCGTCGAGTTGCGCCTTCGGAATGAGCGTGACGAGATGCATCATGCTCGATGTGTTCACATAGGCGATGTCGTGGCGCGAATCGAACGCAAGCCCGCCCCAGTTCGTGCCGCCCCCGGTGAAGGGATAGAGGATCGTGCCGCGCAGCGAAGGTGGTGTGTAGAGTCCCTGCGCCCGCGCCGCCGCGATCTTGTTGCGGCATTGTCCGCGGTCGTACCAAGTCAGGCCCCAGGCATCTTCGGGCTTGATCCAGTGCGGCGCAAGGGATTTCGGCGCGATCGGGAAAGGCTGGGTCGGAGATAGTTCCTCGCCCGGGGCTGCGCCCTGCGGCACGCGCCGCTCTTCCACCGGAATAATGGGTTCGCCATTCGCACGGTTAAGCGTGAAGAGCAGCCCCTGTTTGGTAGGTTCGAGTACTGCAGGTTCGGTACGGTCCTTGTAAGTGACAAGCCCGAGTGTCGGCTGGGCGGCAACGTCGTAGTCCCAGAGATCGTGATGCGTGACCTGGACTGCCCAGGCCACGCGCCCCGTCAGCGCGTGCAATGCGACGATGGAATTGGCATATCGATTATCACCTGGCCGTTCGCCGCCGTAGAAGTCCGGACTGGGGCTGGTGGTAGGCAGGAAAACGAGTCCCTCGCTTTCGTCCACGGACATCGGCCCCCAGACATTGGCAGCTCCGGTTTGCGCGGCACCGGCACTCGACCAACTCGCGGCATTCGGTGCGAGCGGATCACGCGGCACGGGATCGAAAGTCCAGCGCGGCTTGCCGGTCCCGGCATCATAGGCATGCACCGTCCCGCGCGGTGCATTCACGCGCTGATTGTCGTCGATCGAAGAGCCGACGATGACGACGCCATGCGTCACCACCGGTGCGGAGGTGATCTGCACCTCGCTCGGATAAATCATGGAGGGCTGGGGATAGATCGAAACCATGCCGCGGTTGCCGAACCCGGTGCAGGGCTTTCCGGAGACCGCATCGAGCGCGATCAGGCGGCGGTCGTTGGTGGCGATAAAGATGCGCGAAGCGCAAAAACCGCCCTTGCCCTTCGGATCGTGCCAGAAGGCCACGCCCCGGCAGATGAAGCTGTTGGGATAGTGCAAGCGTGGATCGATGTTCGGATCGAAGCGCCAGAGCTGCCGCCCCGTTGTTGGGTCAAGCGCGCTGACCTCGTCAAAGGGCGAACAAAGGAAAATCCGCCCGTCATCGAGGATCGGTGTCACTTCGAAGGAGGCACGGTTCATGGCCGTGCCCTTGGTGGTGAGATCTCCCGTAGAGAAGGTCCAGGCGACTCTCAGCCGGTCGACATTGGCAGGTGTGATTTGCGCTGCAGCGGAAAAGCGCTGGCCGCCTTCGTCACCGCCATAATAGGGCCAGCCCACATCCTCGGCCGCGCCAGCCTGTGGCCACAGCCCCGCCAGCAGCAGAAGAATCAGCCCCAACCACCGGAACATGGAGTGATCAGCTTTTCGTTTCGCGCATCACCTGCTCGGCGGCCTCGGCAAGAAGCTCGTCCATCTTGCGGCTGATGGCATGCTCGGAGACTGCAATTTTCTGGCCGACAAAGTCTTCGTGCAGCTTGTGGACAATATCCAGATCCCGGGCGCCTCGGACCTCGAGCGCGAGGAGTTCATTGACGTAGGACTCGGCGGCCGCGCCAGTGAGGCCGAGCTGGTCAGCCGCCCACAGCCCGAGGAGCTTGTTGCGGCGCGAAACCGTCCGGAAGCGCAGGTCTTCGTCATGCGCCCACTTGGCCTCATAGTTCTTTTCGCGGTCCTCGAACCCACTCGTCATCACGCAACCTCTTGAATTGATTGAAATATCCCGTTGCCGGCTCCCCCGCCAATCTCCACTTTAGAGCAAGCTCGTGCCTTGCGCGACCGGCCGCAGGCGACCGGCGTGGGGCGGCGTTGCCGCAGGTCCACACGTTCCGCTAAGTTGCGGGGTTCAGGGGCCCAGGCCCGCCGGGCTGTTCGAGCGGCCAAAGGCAAAGGACAATTTCCATGAAACGCCGCCGCATGATCTACGAAGGCAAGGCCAAGATTCTCTACGAAGGGCCCGAGCCCGGCACGTTGGTCCAGTATTTCAAGGATGACACCACGGCCTTCGACGCCACCAAGCGGGCGACGATTGAAGGCAAGGGCGTGCTCAACAACCGCATTTCCGAATATCTCATGTCGCAGCTCGCAGCCATCGGCGTGCCAACGCATTTCGTCCGGCGCCTCAACATGCGCGAGCAGCTGGTAAAGGAAGTGGAGATCATTCCGCTCGAAGTGGTGGTGCGCAACGTTGCGGCCGGCTCCCTCGCCAAGCGCCTCGGCTT